>CAZQGX010000030.1:0-42101 GCA_964593255.1 uncultured Flavobacteriaceae bacterium
CTGATAGTTGCGGCAATAAATTCAAATTAGGTGTGAAAACGGATATTCAAAAAAATAAAATTAGTTTAGAGTTAAGAGCTAAAAGTAATCGAGATATTGAAAACTCTACCTAAATGGTTAAATTTAAATAATAATAGCGGTCAACTTTAATCAGGGAATTTTATTAACATTAATCACCTTAAAATTTATTGATAATTAAAATAATAGCAGTCTTTTATATTCTATAAATAAAACTTTTCAATAATAAATTACATGACTAGCTTTATCGTTAAAAGCTTTGATAAAGTTCAAAATAAGAATAGTTTTTTAGAGTGAATCTTACAAGAAAATAATAAAAACATTAAATGAAAATACTTACTTGCAACTTTAAACAAATAAGCGATAATGCAAGCCATGGCTCACACACACAGCTGCAACAGTTAATTCTAGATCATGATGTGGATATTGTTGTGCTAACAAACACCTATTTACAATTTGATTTAGGCAATGCTTTTAAAAAGGTTGCTACTACCGTGATGCCATTAAAACACGATGGTATTGTTTATAAAGCTGGACAAAATAGTGTAAGTATTTACACCAAGTATCCTTTAAAAAACAAAGTCAAAACTTACGATCGTTACACAAGTGTTTGTCAAATGATAGAAACCCCCTTAGGGAATTTGAATTTTTACGGCACCATTATAGGCACACGCATGGAACTTTTTGAATCAGATTTTGTTGAACAAAAAGAAGATCTTATAAGAATAGAAGGGGCATTGTGTTATATAGGAGATTTTAACACCTCCTTTACTAGCACAACATCAATACAAAATCAAAATGCAGGGGCAGTTATAGAGTTTTTAAACCATCAAAAAATGAATTTGCTCACTGCCTTGCTTGCTGATACCACACAACATATCGCAATAAGCAATTCGTTTTTAAAGGGGACAACTACACAAATAATTTATCCTACTGAAGATACAGCCCTATTGTTAACAGAAACCATACTGGTCGAAATAAAAGAAAAAGAAATTAAAAAGCAGGTTAACAATCCGTTGCACGGCATAAAACTTTCTTACATGCTAGAAAAATTAGTAGACCATTATGGCTGGGATGAATTAGGTGACCGCATAAGAATCAACTCTTTTAATTCAAATCCTGGTATAAAATCTAGTTTAAAGTTTTTGAGAAAAACCGACTGGGCTAGAAAAAAAGTAGAGGATTTGTACCTTTCGACTTTTGTAAAATAATAATTGAAAGATGTTTAACAGGTATAGAATAAAATATATGACAAATACTACAATACAGCTTAAAAACCTTTCATTCTCTTACACAAGAAAACAACCCATTCTCAAGAATATTAATATCAACGTTCCACAGGGTAGTATTTATGGTTTTTTAGGGCCTAATGGTGCTGGTAAATCAACCACCATGCAGTTGCTTACTGCCGTTTTAAACGATCACGAGGGCGATATCAATATATTTGGCAAACCTTTAAAAGATCAAACCCCGCAAATATTTTCAAAAATAGGCGCATTAGTAGAATCGCCAGCACTGTATTTGCACCTTACTGGTTATGAAAATCTAAAATGTATTACTATTTTAAAAAAAATTGATAGCAAACGTATTCCCAAGGTTTTAAAACTTGTAGGGCTACAGGGTAAGGGTGATTTAAAGGTAAGAAAGTATTCTCTAGGGATGAAACAACGCCTTGCAATAGCGATTTCTTTACTAGGTGATCCACAGCTGCTATTATTAGACGAGCCAGTTAATGGTCTAGATCCCTCAGGTATTACTGAGGTGCGGGAACTGCTAGTTCAATTAAATAAAGAACTGGGTATTACCATATTTATTTCTAGTCATTTATTAAGCGAGATTGAGAAAATGTGCACCCATGTGGGGATTATCCATCTAGGTGAGTTAAAGTTTGAAGGCACCATGAGCGAATTAGAACAGCGATCTAGTAAACACATGCTTACTGTGCATACTTCAAATGCTTCACAACAACTGTCTATCATTACCGACCAATACCCGCAAGCAAAATTAATAAATGAAAATCAATTACAAGTCACCCTATCAAACAAAGAAGAAACACCATTATTTATCAAATATGCAGTTGATCGTGGCGTCCCAATGTTTCAAATCAAAGCAGAAGACGGATTAGAAAATTGGTTTCTTTCACTTACAAAATAAAGTACTATGTTACAACATTTTAAAATTGCTTTACAAACAGAGCGTATTAAAATCAAACGCTCAGGAATTTTTACACTTGGTATTATTCTGGCGTTGATCATGCCCTCGCTATATTTTTTTATCAAT
This sequence comes from uncultured Flavobacteriaceae bacterium, assembly GCA_964593255.1. Classification (GTDB taxonomy): domain Bacteria; phylum Bacteroidota; class Bacteroidia; order Flavobacteriales; family Flavobacteriaceae; genus Nonlabens. The sequence continues at coordinate 2,299 of CAZQGX010000030.1, forward strand.
CTTTTTAACGGTGATTTTTATGAAAATAGCGTTTATGACACTAATTTTTATGTTGACTTTTACAGTAAACCTTTAGAAGGATTTACGAGTTTTTTCTTGCCCTTATTAATGATCATTACTGCCAGTAAAATCGCACAAATAGACCATAAAAATAAAGGCTGGCAACTTATGGAAATGCAGCCCATAAGTAAACAGTCCATTTATTTTTCAAAATTTTTGATACTGTGTCTTAACTTGTTTTTTACTATTCTTTTATATACCGTTGCTAGTCTGGTGTTTGCATGGTTGTATAACGTTTTTTCTACAGTGCACGAGTCTTATGATATGAGCTTGTCGCTAGGTGATGTTTTTTATTCTTGTTTTAGGTTTTTTGTAGCTGCTTTGGCAATATTGTCATTACAATATGCGATTTCAGTTATTATTTCTGGATTTATTTGGCCATTGGTTATCGGTTTTGCGATGTTGCTCGCACAGTTATTTTTGTCTGGTTTACAGGTAGATTTAAGGTGGTTCCCATATAATTTTTTGTTTGTTTCTGGCGGCAATCCCACGGGCAGTATGCTAGGTTCGTTTTTCCTTCCTGCCGAGTGGCTCAGTATGATTTATACGGTTTTCTTTCTTTTTGTAGGATATTATTGGTATAAATTTAAGGGTTTTTATTTCGCTTTCGCGAAAGCGATACCTAGAACCATCACCACCCTAATTATACTAGCAATTTGTGCCGGTGGGTCTTATTATTTGATCACTCCCAAAACATTACAACCTTTTGATAAAACAGTCGTAAAAGGAACCATCGCATCTGATAAAACCATAAAAAATGTTTATCTCAAAGACATTCTTACGCAAGATACCATAGCGGTAATGCCAGTTGTGAATAATAGCTTTAGACATGTGTTTGAGCAAGAATTGACACCACAATTTTACCTACTTCAATTTGATAAATATAATGCTGCAAATGTTTTTATGAGTACCAATGACAGTATCCAAATCAAACACACGCTATTTGGTACAAAGACAAATGTGGGTATAACAGGAACACGTATTTTAGAAAATCAAGAAAAGATATATTATGGTTCTACTAGTTTTAGTTACGTTAATTTTAAAATAGAAAACAATACAGATTTAGAAAAGGTGGACAAGTTTATGGAGGATATTTATGAAGAATATGAAGAGGATTTAGGTGATTTAAAAAGTAAGATTTCTATAGATCATGTAGTTGCTAGAGAAGATTTTGTAAACCGATCAAAAAAGCTAATTGCTGTAAAACACATCAATAAATGGAACAGTTATTTAAAGAAAAAAGAATTGTACCATCCAGAAATCCCTGTTGTTCTTACCCCACAAATGCAAGAATTATTAGATAGTGTAAATTATACCGATACAGCCCTGTTAAGTGATGGTTTGTATTTTGATTTTATTACAAATCACCTTGTTGCAACCCACAAAGATGCTATAGAAAAAGGTGCTACAAATCTAGAACTAATTGCCCAACTAGAGCCAGGTAGCTTTAAAGATAAAATGTTATTTACAGAAATGATTCAACAGCTAGAAGACCAAAATAACATTGCACAACGTGACTCCATCTATGCAAATTATGCACAAAAAATTTCTAACAACAATTACAAAAAGTTACTGAACTACCAGCGCAAGTCATTAAACAAATTGAGTAGGGGAGTGCTGGCAACAAACTTTAAATCAAAAGATAAAGACGGTAAAAGTTATGATCTAGACGGTTTTAAAGGTAGTTATGTAATGATAGACACGTGGGCCAGCTGGTGTGGACCATGTAAGTTTCAAGAGCCTTATTATGTAAAGAAAATGATCAAATACAGAAAAGAAAATATTGTTTTCATTAGTATGAATATTGATGAAAAAGAATACAATTGGCTAGAAGACCTCAATGAGATGAATAAAGAAATCTTGCAATTAAGGCCACAAAACATCAATGCTTATTCTAATTTATACAATATAAACAGCATCCCTAGATTTATATTAATTGCACCAGATGGCACTATAGACGATGCCGCATTTGTATTTCCTAATAACAACGCTTTTGATGATTTACTAGACTCAAAATTGGGTGTTAAAAAGAAGGTTTAATTTTTTTGTGATTTTCTAGATGTGAATTGCGATCACATATAGATGATCTAAAATAATGGTGCTTTCAGGCTTTATCTTTACAGGATAATTCGCAGTCACGTAATGCTGTGGGGTCATCTACGTCGTGTTGTGAATTGCTTTCAGGCTTTATCTTTACAGGATAATTCGCAGTAAGACCTTGATCTTATTGAAGACAGATTATGTTGTGAATTGCTTTCAGGCTTTATCTTTACAGGATAATTCGCAGTCGCTCTAACGGTATCCTTGTATTAGTTCCGTTGTGAATTGCTTTCAGGCTTTATCTTTACAGGATAATTCGCAGTCGCTCTAATGGTATGCGTGTATTTGTTCCGTTGTGAATTGCTTTCAGGCTTTATCTTTACAGGATAATTCGCAGTCTAATGTGGTTCTGGACAACGGCTATCCAAGTTGTGAATTGCTTTCAGGCTTTATCTTTACAGGATAATTCGCAGTCAAATTCACTTCTAAAGACGAGTTGACTGTGTTGTGAATTGCTTTCAGGCTTTATCTTTACAGGATAATTCGCAGTTTTTTTGTTATTTGTTATAGCCACTTCCCTGTTGTGAATTGCTTTCAGGCTTTATCTTTACAGGATAATTCGCAGTTATTAGTGGGAAATATGATGCGCCTCACAAGTTGTGAATTGCTTTCAGGCTTTATCTTTACAGGATAATTCGCAGTCCGAGGTTATTATCCCTATTCCTTTGGAGCGTTGTGAATTGCTTTCAGGCTTTATCTTTACAGGATAATTCGCAGTTGTTTGTCATTGTCTATGCAATGGGGTTTAGTTGTGAATTGCTTTCAGGCTTTATCTTTACAGGATAATTCGCAGTTTAGCCTCCGACAATAGGCTTCTATAATAAGTTGTGAATTGCTTTCAGGCTTTATCTTTACAGGATAATTCGCAGTTGTTTGTCATTGTCTATGCAATGGGGTTTAGTTGTGAATTGCTTTCAGGCTTTATCTTTACAGGATAATTCGCAGTGATTTCTAATGTCTTCAACGCTTTGTTGAAGTTGTGAATTGCTTTCAGGCTTTATCTTTACAGGATAATTCGCAGTTAGGTAGGTCATATTTGCCCTTAGCTATTGTTGTGAATTGCTTTCAGGCTTTATCTTTACAGGATAATTCGCAGTGGATTAAACAAGCTATTGATATAGCTTTGGGTTGTGAATTGCTTTCAGGCTTTATCTTTACAGGATAATTCGCAGTAAGAAGCTGATAAATTCATTGATAGACTTAGTTGTGAATTGCTTTCAGGCTTTATCTTTACAGGATAATTCGCAGTTCAGTCCAAGCCGCTTCCATTTGTTCAGCAGTTGTGAATTGCTTTCAGGCTTTATCTTTACAGGATAATTCGCAGTTACCGTCCATTAAGGTCTCGTCCATATCTTGTTGTGAATTGCTTTCAGGCTTTATCTTTACAGGATAATTCGCAGTTAAATTTGTTTCTAAAGTGTCAATCAAATAGTTGTGAATTGCTTTCAGGCTTTATCTTTACAGGATAATTCGCAGTAAAAATATCGGTTCAATTTCCAAGGGTGAAGTTGTGAATTGCTTTCAGGCTTTATCTTTACAGGATAATTCGCAGTCAATTAGAACCTTGCGCTGGTAATTCACCTGTTGTGAATTGCTTTCAGGCTTTATCTTTACAGGATAATTCGCAGTGATAAATTTCTTTTTACATGCTCATTTTCTGTTGTGAATTGCTTTCAGGCTTTATCTTTACAGGATAATTCGCAGTTTACGCCACGCATCATACACGTAGCCGTTGGTTGTGAATTGCTTTCAGGCTTTATCTTTACAGGATAATTCGCAGTCAAATTAATAATCAAATGCAATTAAAATTAGTTGTGAATTGCTTTCAGGCTTTATCTTTACAGGATAATTCGCAGTTTACGCCACGCATCATACACGTAGCCGTTGGTTGTGAATTGCTTTCAGGCTTTATCTTTACAGGATAATTCGCAGTCAAATTAATAATCAAATGCAATTAAAATTAGTTGTGAATTGCTTTCAGGCTTTATCTTTACAGGATAATTCGCAGTTGAAATCCTTTGTTTTTTGTTTTTGTGATAGTTGTGAATTGCTTTCAGGCTTTATCTTTACAGGATAATTCGCAGTTTTGTACAAGTTTTGCTATACGAAAATATAGTTGTGAATTGCTTTCAGGCTTTATCTTTACAGGATAATTCGCAGTTTTATGATATTTTACGTGCTTAGCATACAGGTTGTGAATTGCTTTCAGGCTTTATCTTTACAGGATAATTCGCAGTACCAGTTTTCGCATTTGTGAAAGAGCTTTTGTTGTGAATTGCTTTCAGGCTTTATCTTTACAGGATAATTCGCAGTTTAAAGCGTGGAGGCTTTTACACGTGGAGGGTTGTGAATTGCTTTCAGGCTTTATCTTTACAGGATAATTCGCAGTTTTATTTTTTAGTGTAAAGCTGGCGCTGCAGTTGTGAATTGCTTTCAGGCTTTATCTTTACAGGATAATTCGCAGTCTAGTTGGTCAACGACCTGAACCTCCACATGTTGTGAATTGCTTTCAGGCTTTATCTTTACAGGATAATTCGCAGTAATGTTGTGAGGCAAGGCGAACAGTTATGCGTTGTGAATTGCTTTCAGGCTTTATCTTTACAGGATAATTCGCAGTTACATTTGATATTTTTTCAGAATCGTAATTGTTGTGAATTGCTTTCAGGCTTTATCTTTACAGGATAATTCGCAGTAATCAATTTGTATTAGATTTCTTAGACCCTGTTGTGAATTGCTTTCAGGCTTTATCTTTACAGGATAATTCGCAGTTTTAACAGCTAATATTTGCTTAACGTTTGCGTTGTGAATTGCTTTCAGGCTTTATCTTTACAGGATAATTCGCAGTTGACCCAGAAATTAAAACTTGGTGTGAAATGTTGTGAATTGCTTTCAGGCTTTATCTTTACAGGATAATTCGCAGTGTTTTTAGATTATAATGATTTCCAAAAAGGTTGTGAATTGCTTTCAGGCTTTATCTTTACAGGATAATTCGCAGTATAGACTTGACGCTCCCAAAAATGTTTGCAGTTGTGAATTGCTTTCAGGCTTTATCTTTACAGGATAATTCGCAGTAGAATTTAGAAAGCAAAGAATTAGAATCAGGTTGTGAATTGCTTTCAGGCTTTATCTTTACAGGATAATTCGCAGTTACTGGTGGATTTTTACCGCCTAGAATGACGTTGTGAATTGCTTTCAGGCTTTATCTTTACAGGATAATTCGCAGTGGAAATGAATATTTTTTTAAACCTGAAACAGTTGTGAATTGCTTTCAGGCTTTATCTTTACAGGATAATTCGCAGTCAAATACTTTCAGTGCATAATTTTGATGCTGTTGTGAATTGCTTTCAGGCTTTATCTTTACAGGATAATTCGCAGTGATAAATCGTTTTATTGATTGAACCACTTTGTTGTGAATTGCTTTCAGGCTTTATCTTTACAGGATAATTCGCAGTCTATTAAATCTTCTACCCTTGCTTTTCGCGTTGTGAATTGCTTTCAGGCTTTATCTTTACAGGATAATTCGCAGTTACCTTCATTAATTAAGCGCATAAATAACGGTTGTGAATTGCTTTCAGGCTTTATCTTTACAGGATAATTCGCAGTCCTTACAACAAAGACAACGTTCAAGAATTAGTTGTGAATTGCTTTCAGGCTTTATCTTTACAGGATAATTCGCAGTCTATCCATTAAATGGTGACTTGAAAACACCGTTGTGAATTGCTTTCAGGCTTTATCTTTACAGGATAATTCGCAGTCGTATATAGACGTGCAGGAAGTTAACTTCTGTTGTGAATTGCTTTCAGGCTTTATCTTTACAGGATAATTCGCAGTATCGCTAGTGAATAAAAATGCCATTATTTGTTGTGAATTGCTTTCAGGCTTTATCTTTACAGGATAATTCGCAGTAAAACTTTAAATTAAGATAAAATGAAATTAGTTGTGAATTGCTTTCAGGCTTTATCTTTACAGGATAATTCGCAGTGCACTAGCATATACAGACGATGTCGCAGGTGTTGTGAATTGCTTTCAGGCTTTATCTTTACAGGATAATTCGCAGTCAGGATAGCGACATTGTAGCTTTCTTATAGTTGTGAATTGCTTTCAGGCTTTATCTTTACAGGATAATTCGCAGTAAAATGGTGTGAAACTTTAATTATCTATTCGTTGTGAATTGCTTTCAGGCTTTATCTTTACAGGATAATTCGCAGTGATGCTTTAAAAAGAAATGCCGACTTTTTAGTTGTGAATTGCTTTCAGGCTTTATCTTTACAGGATAATTCGCAGTTTATTATCTCTAAAATAAACATAGTTATCGTTGTGAATTGCTTTCAGGCTTTATCTTTACAGGATAATTCGCAGTGCCTTTAAGTCCGCAACTAAATATACCTGGTTGTGAATTGCTTTCAGGCTTTATCTTTACAGGATAATTCGCAGTGGCGGTCTAGTGGCAATATCAGATCCTAATGTTGTGAATTGCTTTCAGGCTTTATCTTTACAGGATAATTCGCAGTTGTTGCAAATGCACCTTCTGAATGACTTGCGTTGTGAATTGCTTTCAGGCTTTATCTTTACAGGATAATTCGCAGTTGTAGTAATAGATATTCAAGAAGCAGAAAGTTGTGAATTGCTTTCAGGCTTTATCTTTACAGGATAATTCGCAGTTGAGGGGGGGGCTTAAAAGGTAACGGATATGTTGTGAATTGCTTTCAGGCTTTATCTTTACAGGATAATTCGCAGTAGTCGGCATTTCTTTTTAAAGCATCGGGATGTTGTGAATTGCTTTCAGGCTTTATCTTTACAGGATAATTCGCAGTATGCCTGCAATATCAAAAAATGATTTCGCGTTGTGAATTGCTTTCAGGCTTTATCTTTACAGGATAATTCGCAGTTCTCGCGTGATATTCAGTATTAGCAGTGCTGTTGTGAATTGCTTTCAGGCTTTATCTTTACAGGATAATTCGCAGTACTTTGGCAGTGCAAAATATAAACAGTTAGGTTGTGAATTGCTTTCAGGCTTTATCTTTACAGGATAATTCGCAGTAATAACTTTTGAATCTGCTTATTAAAGTGTGTTGTGAATTGCTTTCAGGCTTTATCTTTACAGGATAATTCGCAGTAGCCATTGCTTTTAAATGATCTATTGTGCCGTTGTGAATTGCTTTCAGGCTTTATCTTTACAGGATAATTCGCAGTATACCCGGCATATTTTGCTGGGTATCTGTGTTTTATACAAGGGTTTAGAAATGTTAAAAAAGAGATGTTTAACTAATATATTTACGGTATGCTTCTGTTTTATAAATGCTAGGGTAATGATCAAAACAGTTCTAATTGCTGGTTACCAGTTTCTTTCTCTACTTCTTTTCTACCATGAAATAATTCCATTAATCCAAATTGTTTATCGGTAATGTGCAAAATACATACTTTGCCTTTTTTGGGTAGATTGTTTTTGGTACGTTTTATATGTACCTCGGTATTTTCACGACTGGGGCAAAAACGCAGGTAAATAGAAAACTGAAACATAGTAAAGCCATCGTCTAGCAGCTTTTTTCTAAAACCGCTGGCCGCTTTGCGTTCTAGCCTTGTTTCTGTAGGAAGATCAAAAAGTACGAGTATCCACATAGACCTGTATTGATTTAAAGTTTCTAAATGCTGCATGATGGCTCATATTTTAGTTTTTTAAAAAATTACCTTGAAATTCTGGATATTTTATTTTGCGACTACTGCCATAAAAACATTCCCACAAAGAGTTTGTGGTGCGACTCATAGCATTCATTAACGGACTATTTTTACCGTCTATAAATACATCTATTGCAGGAATTAGTAATAACTGTGCTTTTAAATCGGTAGTAACATCTTCTATATGCTCACCCTTTTCTACCATTTCCCAAACCAGATGATCTACAAATGGGCGGTAGGGTTCCATAATATCGTCGGCTAGGGTAAATGCGTTATATTTATTAGAATGAAAAATACCTATACTGGGCAACAACCCGCTAGATATTAATGCCCTTGCTGTTACCGCTCTTAATATCGCATATCCATAATTTAATAACCCATTAGGCGCGACCCCTTTTTGATTGCGACTAAAATCTGGTAAATCAAACAAATGCTGAAAATAAAAAGCCGCGGCTAGTGCTTCTTGATTATCATGATCGGCTGTTTTTACTTCTTTGGCATATCTTTCTAGACGCAGTGAGTTTTTACCCAGTTTTTTAAAATGTTTTGCTTGGTTTTCAATTTTTGCAATTACCGTTTGTTGCCACAAATTCTTTTTCAGTGGTATACTTGCATTTAATTGATAACGGTACCGTTCTGTTTGCTCGCTATGCCCTTGTAATGGTTGTAAAAAACCAGTAGGTAGGCGTTGTGCATTACAGGTAATTACAGCGGTTTTATTGTCTACTAGTTTTCTAATCAATCCTGTTGTGATGGTTATTTGTGGATGTTCTAAAACAATGTAGCCTAGATCTTCAATAGGGATGCGTTTTTCCTCACGATCCTGATTAGGAAAATTAACAATTAATTGTTCGTTTTTGGTGCTTAAATAGGCTGGATTACCAAAGAAAAGGGTGCGTTTGATCATAATTGTGGTTTAAAAAATCCATCTGTATCCCAATTATTGGGATTATCTATATTGTACTTAGATATGTTTTGGTTTCATGCTATATTTCTAATCACCTTATAATTATATCGTGCTTGCTATTCAAAATTTAATTTGTCCCTTGACAGCCTATTGTAATAGTTAAAAATCGTTTTCTATTTTTGTATAATAGGTGAATTCATGCGATAATTTTGTAATTGTTTTTTAAAAAACGGATCGTTTTATTGATTCATATTATTGTTTTTACCATCTTTAAAAGCTATTAAACAGCAATCTTTACCATCATTCTTTAAAATCGTAATCTTTCAATAAAATAATAACCTTTTTAATTTAAATATTTTATATCGTTCATTGATTGATCTATCTATTCATATAAAATCATCCAAACTTTTTGCATTTGCATCGCATGTACAAAACTTGACGAATTCTAGAGTTTTAATTTAAAGACTACATTAAACCCATTGTGTTAAATTAATATTCACCCACATGAACAATTTGACCTATATGGTTTGTTCTTACTTTTATTAAATCTTTAAGATGCCCTGGTGACCTTAAATGTTTATATGTAAAATCTAAATTTTTATCTATGGTAGTTTCCAAATGATGGCGAAACATATAATCTTTAAATGTAATTTTTTGCACCCTAAATAAATGTGGACTGATCAATGTATAATTATTGACATCCATTAAATCAATTTTATCTGGGTTAAATCCTTCACTGGGAAAAATAAACATTTCATTTTGTTTCATAGTAAATAAAAATTCCCAACCTTCTTCCTGTCTATATGTTGTGTCAATGATAGGTAACTTTTGTGTAACCCTAATTACAGCCTCATATAGTGATACCACATTTTCTTGTAATTTGCCATCTTTATCTCTATAAATCGCTACATGATGGTTATTGCCTAGACTTACATAATCTACAGGGATATCATTTTGATTTTCATCTAGTATAGGGTTGCCATGGTGATCCCTAGCAGTATGCAGTGGTTCGGCATTTGTAACACCTGTTATTGTTACTTTTTTAATTGCAATTCCCTTTTCTTGATTTTGCCATATTGGATTTTTATCGAGATTAGAAAAAGCTTCTTTTGCATTATTTCCATACTCTTTTAATCTCTTTTGCAGTATTTCTTTGGTTTTTTGATCAATAACTTTATCTATTTTTAAATCTGGTGCTACGTCTTTTCTTATGGTAAATACTTCTTTGTAACACATTACTTCTTTAAGAGGCTGGTCTTGCCATAAAAGAGGATCGGCTTTTTGTGTTTTTGTGTCAAAAGCAATTTCAGGATTGTTTTCATATTTCTTTAAATATTCAAGTACAATAATTCTTTGCTTTTGGTTTATGATATGATTTGCTTTTGCAAAAGCAAACTTTTTATTCAACTTTGCAGCTTTTAGGTCTGGCATTAATGATTTACCATAAATAGTTTCTTTGTGCAGTTGCCCTCTAGGCGTTAGGGTTTCTGTTCTATTATATCCTGTTTTATTTTTTGTAGTATTAATATTTTTTGTAGTTACCTTATTTTTTGCTTTAAACGATATTAAAATGCTTTCTAAATGTGTTTTTGCGTGTTTTCTAAAATTAGGAAAAGGTTTTATGTACACCCTTTTCTTCTTGCCATTATCATTTGTGATTAGTTTTGTAATTTTATTTTCTATTCCTAAAATAGACTGGTGCTTTTCATGAAGTACGTTTTTTCTAGCATTTAAATTGTTAATGTATTGTATATGACTAATAGTTGTGAATGCCACAGCAAGTGCATCCATGGCATGGTGGCGGTGGTCGTTTCTTTTAGTCCAATCTTTAATTTTTTCTACCTCTTTACCATGTTTGCGATGCTCTATTTCTACCAGTCCCAGCGCTCTATACTTTTCTAGATTTAGCTCTTTGAGTACGTTGATAATTCCCCATTCTTCCCGTAATTTATCGGTAATCATACCTGTAGTAGGGGTAACCGTTTTAAAAACCTTTTCTAATATTGATCTGGATTTTTTTGCGATGTACTGGCTGTTTCTCAAATCACGTTCAATAAATCCTTTATTAATATCTGTTCCTACCTTTAATAATTTATCTCTTTTTGCTTTAGTTATAGCACCCTTGCCCTTGTTATATAATTCTTCTACTCGTTCTTTATAATCGTTAACCTCATGGCTGTAATCTGCGGTTATAAAGTCCATTGCGGTACGATTTGATTTTTTCAAATTTACCTCGTGATAAGCCAGTGTTTTATTTGAAAAAGAATCGTCGTATACCAATGCTTTAGGAATTATATGTTCTATTTCAATCTTGTTACTAAACAAATCTTCCTTGTGAATACATTTATTTGAAAAAATAGACTTGTACCCCCTGCTAGCAAGCTCTAGCCATAGCTTATATTTAACGACATCATTTTTAGTAGGTGTAAATCCAAATTCTTTTTGAATTGTTCTAGCGATATCTTGATTGATTTTAGTTGCTGTATTGATATACTGCGTCATTTGTTTGCGTTCTTCACTAGACTTTTTTAACTCTCTAGCGAGTTCAATTCTTACCTCATCTGGTTTCCCATAAGTCTCAATTACCTGATTAACAAGGTTGACTACCTGGTTTAAGATTTTTTCTACAACAGGGTTGCGCAAGCTATTCTTCTCTACAAGGTCAAGACGATTTGCTAATATTCTATCGTCGTTCTCTTTTCCAGTTGTGATATTAGAATGATTGTAACCAGCGATAGCACAAGATTCATAATAATCATGTCCTTCCATAAGGTGTGGCATTATTTTCTTTATCGCTCTAGATGAAAGACCTCCATAATCATTGGGAAATGAAATGTTACTTAACATTTTTGCATATTCTGGTTTAAATCCATATTTAAGATGAAGTTTCTTTCTTAACGCCACATCTTGATTGCCATATAATAATTTATCTTCTTCAGCCACTTTACCGCCATCATTTGCCGCATATAAAAGATGCCAAAATTCTAGACTTTTTTGCTTACCATATGTATTACCTTCTAATAATGGGTTAAAATCAAGTATCGCATCGTCAATACCTATGTCTTTAAAAACTGCATGCAACTCTTCCCAAATTTCTAAAGAACTTTTTTTGTTCCAGTCGTGACCGTACCCCTCTTGCAGTGCAATTGCTTGAAAAACATCAAGTAATTTTTGATTTGTTGTATTTGCATTAATGCCATCATTAAAATTACATTTCCATTCTTTTGAAGAAAGTCCGAGAAGTTTTAATACATCTGTAGCGCTTATTTTACCTTTTGAGTTTGCTTTTGAGTTTGCTTCTTTAAATAATAATTCTTTATCTTCTAAGTCAATCTTATAAGTTACTAGTTTCTTATCGATGTTAATATCTTCATTATTTAACTCTTCACGATTTTTACCGATGTATTTAAATTCAAGATCGTTGATATTTTGCCAAATTTTAAATTGTTGAAACAATGGGGATGACTTAGGTATAACACGCTGTCCCACCTTACGTTTCCTTTCCTTTCTTTTTACTTTGTCATAATAGGTTTCTTCCCAACTCTCAAAAATACAATGACTTAAAAGACCTTTTTGAGATTTAAGTGGTCTTTGATAAAATATAACTACATCTCTTATTTTGCTTTTTAAATCATCGGTAAGCTGTTTATGTACAGTAGCTTGTGTATTCCAAATTTTTTCAAATTCGTCCAAATAATCCTGTCGATAAAACACCTGATTTTTAAGTGATGTATGAGAGTTTTTTTCAAGTTGTCGGTATAGAAACTCTCCTACAGTTAAATTATCTGTAAACAAAATTTTACTGCGATCACTTATGTTTCCTAAATAACCGCTAGTACCGTTAATATCGTTATTTATTTCTTGTAAAGCTATAGCAAGTTGTTCTAGGTCTAACTGCTGTGTCAAACCTTCTACTCTAAATTGATATTTTAATAAGCGTTGTTCTGTCGCTGTCCCTTTTAAATATTTTCCTTGTATATCAAAATGCTTTGCGCAAATCGTCCAAGTTTGCCCTCTATTTTTACCTTGTAATTCTTTAAAAAGGTCATCGGTCAATAACTCAGAATAGAATCGTTTTTGATTTTTCCAAATTTTCAAAAATTCTGCTTTAAGATCTGATGGATAGAAGTCTGGAAGATTTTTCTTATCATTTTTTAGCAAATCAAATACGTAGGTTCCAGGTGTAAGATTATTTTCATATAGTATTTTTGCCACTGCCATACCATCTATAGCAACGCCATCGCCCTCTTCTTTTGTTTTACGGCTGCTTTTATAACCACGTTTTTTATTTATAGCGAGTAGGACTTTTGAAAGATCATCTAATTCTATTCTTTCTCTTGCAGCTTTTGCTCTTAAAAAAAGGGTTTGATGTGTAGTGTTTTTTCCCGTTTCTGTTAAAGGACTTTCATTAGTTATTAATTGATGCCTTTTTAAAATCTTAATTAATTGATCTCTCCTCATTTGATAGCGATCTAAATTTCTTCTAGCGCCCCTTGCCAGCGTTCTATCAGCATTTGTAGAAATCGGTTTACCGCCTTCAAAATTTATTTTTTCATCTACACTTAGTGGGTTTACTCTAACCCCTAATTTTATAATAGAAGATTTTTCTGCTTCGTTTTCAGCCTCGTTCACAAGTGCCCATCCTATGCTTGTTGTTCCTAAATCTAATCCCAATATTTTTTTCATTATCCTTAATTTATAATTAACGGTTTAAAGATAATTTTAAAATGTACAGTTTCCAATTAAAAAAATAGTAATAGTTTTTTAAAAACTTTGTACATTTGTAATCTGAAAGCAATTCACAATAAGGATTATTCCGTTGTGAAAACATTCAAAGCGGCTCAAACGGGTCGCTTTTATTTTTTACAATGCCTTAGTTTTAGAATGTCGTGGAATAGATCAGGGCTTCTTGTCATTTTAATTTTTAGCTATTAGAAAACCTTGATTTTAAAGGGGGTAATTTTAGTACTCACTTAAGGGCATCTCTAATAACTCCTTATTTTAGTTTAAATCACAATTACCTTGACTTTTTTAAATTTTGAGTTATTTTTTTACAGATTCACTTTTTTATTTAATTATTTAAAATCATTAATGTCCGATAAAAAATAAATCTACTTGATTTCATTTTCTATCTAACTGTTTTTAAGACGTTTAATTTTTTATTTTTATGTTTTTTGAAAAACAGGCTACCAATTAAATAATAGTTGTTCTTTTTCAGCCTTGTCTATTATCCAATCTTTTTCTGGATTTTCTAAAAATCTCATCAAGTTTATATAGTTGAACAGATGAATCCTACAAAAGCTAACCAAATTTAAAAATGCCCAACTAAGCTGTAGCTATTTTTTGACTACTGATAACAGCAGGTTAACTATCAAAACACAATAAATCTGTATTTTATATGCGTTTTCATTGTCCCCAAGAAAATATTTTAATGGAAAATTCTGTTTTAGCTGCTTGTACAATAATTCTATTTGCCATCTTAATTTATAAATCGCAGCAATCATATCGGCGCATAAGTCTAACAAATCCCTTAAAAATTCAAATTTTCGTTTGTTTGTGCGGTCATAAAACCTCACTTTTCTTAACAAAAAATCATCTATTAATGATATAAGCTGTCCGAAAACAGATTTACTAAAAAAATGATTACTTTAACACCTCGTATTTTCAATTTTGCAACTATAATCTACGATTATTATCTTAAAAGCCATTTTTATGGCTTCTTTTTTATTACACGGCAAATAGAGAAAACATAAAATTATTCAAACTTTAGGAGATAATATGTCATGGATGGATATATTTTTTTGCATTTACAATTCATTCATACATTGATCTACGTAAATTTTTAAATCTGTAAAAAATAACCTAAAATGCTGCTCCAGTTGGTCATAATATTTTATTAGGTCAAAAGGTGCAAAATCCATATTGCTCTTTCCTTTGGTTCTATGATTCATCTGTTCAAAAATACCCGAAATACCCTCTACACTAGCATAATTATACAGCCAGTTTTGGTTGATCATATAGGGTAAAAATCGTTGTACTCTACCAGGAAGTATGTCATGATGCTGTTTTAAATCATCATAAAATTCTTGAACAAATAATTTTAAAGGAGTGTTATGAAAATCTGCCCAATTTGCTGCAAGAAAGTGATCATAGTAAATATCTACAATAACACCACTCCAGTGACCGTATTCAACTCTTATTAAATCTTTACTTTGTTTAACTATTTCATGAGTATCTGTAAAAGTGTCTATAAGTCTATGCAGTATTATTCCTTTGGTAACTTTTTCTGGAAAATCGCTAAAATCGCTTCCTTTAACAGAATCTGCAATAAAATTGCCTATTCTTAAATCTTTGTCTTCATAAGAAAGATAAATGTGAGCGAGATAATTCATAAGTAGATAGGTAAATATTTTTAAGAAACCTTACATTTGTTTCAAATTGTAAAGATATCATAATGACACTTATAAAATCCATTTCTGGAATACGTGGTACTATCGGTGGCGTGCCAGGCAATAATTTAACACCGCTAGATGCGGTAAAATTTGCCAGTGCCTATGCCACATGGTTAAAGGATAATACAAATAAAGCTGCACCCAAAGTAGTAATAGGACGTGATGCGAGAATAAGTGGCGCAATGATTCAATCTTTAGTACAAAACACGCTTATAGGCATGGGATGTGATATAGTAGATTTAGGGTTGAGTACCACACCTACTGTAGAACTGGCAGTGACAAACGAGCAGGCAGATGGCGGCATTATACTCACTGCCAGCCATAATCCAAAAGAGTGGAATGCCTTAAAATTATTAAACAATAAAGGAGAGTTTCTAGACTGTATAGAAGGGCAAAAAATTCTAGATAGTGCAGCACTAGAGGTATTTGAATATGTACAAGTAGATGATCTAGGTACTGTTCATGAAATGGATAATTATATAGACCAACACATACAAATGGTACTAGACATGCCGGTAACAAATATAGATGCTATAAAAGCAGCTGGCTTTAAAGTAGTTATCGACGGTGTAAATAGTACTGGCGGCATTGCCATACCAAGGCTTTGCAAAGCGCTAGGGGTAGAGGTGGTAGAATTGTATTGTGATCCTACAGGACATTTCCCTCATAATCCAGAGCCACTTAAAGAACATTTAAGTGATTTGTGTAAAGCTGTTAAACAACATAAAGCACATCTAGGCATCACGGTAGATCCAGATGTAGATCGTCTCGCTTTTGTAGATGAAAACGGAGAGATGTTTGGAGAAGAGTATACTCTTGTAGCTTGTGCCGACTATATTTTAGGCCATAAAAAAGGTGCTACTGTTTCTAATCTTTCTTCTTCAAGGGCATTAAGAGATGTTACAGAAAGTCACGGCTGCACATATTATGCTGCCGCTGTAGGTGAGGTTAACGTGGTGCAAAAAATGAAAGAAGTAGATGCTGTAATAGGTGGTGAAGGTAACGGGGGGATTATTTATCCAGAGTCTCATTATGGTAGGGACGCACTAGTAGGTGTGGCGATGTTTTTATCTTTATTAACCGAAAAGAAATTGAAGGTAAGCGAGTTAAGAGCCAGTTACCCACCTTATTTTATGGGCAAGAAAAAAGTGCAGTTAACTGAAGGTATGCCTGTAGATGCCATACTAGATGCAATTCATGAAAAATATAAAAATGAAGAGGTAACAAGTATAGACGGTGTAAAAATAGATTTTGCAGACCAATGGGTACACATGAGAAAATCAAATACAGAACCTATTATACGTGTTTATACCGAGTCGCCTACACAACAAAAAGCAGATGATCTAGCCGATCGTTTTATTGCCGAACTAGAGGTGATAGCTCAACTGCATGCTTAACATTTTCTAATGTGGTTTTCCATCGTTTATGTGACCACAAATAATATTCTGGTTGTGTGCAGATTTGTTTTTCTAATAGATTAAAAAATGTATCTGTAATTTCCCAATCTTTAGTCTGGGCCCCATTATTTGCAATGGTAACAAATTCAGAATCATAATACCCTCTTTTTATTTTGGTTACTTTTAAAAATACTACCGCTGTATCATTTTGTTTTGATATACGCTCGGCACCCTTAAATACTGCACTAGGTTTATTAAAGAAATTAGTAAAATAATACGCATTTGCCGCTTTGGGAGATTGGTCTGCCACTAGTCCAAATAAAGCTACCTCACTTTTAACCGAGGTGTTCATTACCTCGGTTGCTTTTTTCATAGGAATCAATGTAGAATTGAATTTTTTTCTAATATTAATGATTAACTGATTAAATTCTTTGTGCCTTAATGGTTTGTAAATAGCATATACCTTGTAATCTAGTATGTCATCCAGCACCATTGTCCATTCATAACTAGCCTGATGTCCAAACATAATAATTAGTGGTTGTCTCGCTTTTGCGAAAGCGTTAACCATTTCAGGATTTTTACAAGTAAATCTTTTTTTCATAGATGCTTTACTCATGCCCATTGACTTGATCATTTCTAGAAAAATATCGCAAAAATGCCTAAGGTTTTTTTTAACTAAAAGGTTGATTTCTTTCTGGGTTTTATCTGGGAAAGCAATTTTTAAGTTGTTTTTTATCACCTCTTTACGATAGCCTATTACATAATAAGTAATGAAATAAAAAAAGTCACTTACTAGATAGATTATAGAAAAAGGAAGTCTAGATACCAACCAGAGTAAAGGGTATAAAAGGTAAAAAGCAATGGATTGCATGTACTATTTTTAAACAAATATACTATCTTGTACTTTATAAATACCTATATGTACCAGATAGACATCGTTACCATTGTAATTATAGTTATAAACCTCTTGATCAGTTTTAAGGGTTTTAATGATGAAGTTTTTAAATTAAAATATCTGTTTAATATAGGTGGTATTCAAAGAGGTGAGCAGTACCGTTTTTTTACAAGTGGTTTTTTACATGCCGACCAGCAACATTTGTTGTTTAATATGCTCACTCTTTTCTTTTTTGCGCATACAGTAGTTTATAGTCTAGGAAGGGTCAGTTTTTTAATTATATACATTTCTAGTCTTTTAGCGGCCAATTTTTTAAGTTATTTGATCCATAAAAATGAATATCAGTACAGCGCACTAGGGGCAAGTGGTGCAGTTTCTGGAATTATTTATAGTGCTATTTTACTAGATCCAAGTATGCGTATTTATTTTGGGATACCAGGATGGGTTTTTGGAATAGGTTATCTAGTGTATTCTTTTTATGGAATGAAAAAATTAAATGACAACATAGGTCACGATGCACATTTAGGCGGTGCAGTAGCAGGAATATTGATTACATTATCATATAATGTTAACCTTATTTATACCAATACCATAACAGTGGCATCCTTATTTGCAACCATTGTGGTGATTTTTATTTTGATGAAAATATTAAAATAATAGAATGACACTATACTATGGCTTGCCTAGTAATTCCTCTAATTTATCATGCAGTTGTTGACCTCTTAAATTTGTGGCTATGATGATTCCGTTTTCATCTAATAGAAAAGTTGCTGGTATTGCACTTACATTATAAAGTTTTGCCAGTGGCCCAAAGTATTCTAAACGAGAAACATGGTTCCAGTTCATTTTATCTTTTATGATAGCTCTTTTCCAGGCTTCTTTACCGCCTTTGCGGTCTAGAGATACGCTTATTATATTAAATCCTTTATCATGATATTTATTATAAGCGCTTACAACATTGGGGTTTTCCTTGCGACAAGGTCCACACCATGATGCCCAAAAATCAATTAATGTTACTTTGCCTAAAACATCAGTAAGTTTAATAAGATTCCCGTCGGGGTCAGTACCTTCAAATTCTGGGGCTTTAGTTCCTATGGCGACTGATTCTGATTTTTTCAGGAAAGTATCTATTCGCTGCGCAATTGTACCTTTTTTAATCTCGTCATTTAAACTATTAAAAAGATCTCTAGAGTCTTTTTCATTAAGTAATTTACTTTTTAACAATTCGCCTAATATCATAGGTGCAATCACGCTATTGTTATTATTAGAGATCAACTCTTTTGCATAATCTTTAAATTCATTTTCGGCTGTGGACCATTTAGTCATAACTTGTGCCGCAGTAGCATTATCTGCATTTCTTAAAGCAGTTATTCTTTCTTCATTAAAGGCTCTAGAGTTTATTGCATAAGTTGCTTGTCGCTCCTTAAATAGTTTAAGGCTTTCATTAGACTTACTGCCCACAACATTGCTATTAAATAGCGAATCTTTTTTAAGTATTACTTTTAAAGGATCGTTTTTAAGCAAAAGAACAAAATTTCCATCGCTACCGTCTAGAGTTAAAAACCTAATTTCTTCACTAGTTAAATCTTCTTTTTTATCAAAGTTAAATTTACCTTCCATAACAATTGCAGTATCGACAACTATGGGACGACCATTTGCATCTAGATCATTAAGGTAAACTCGCAAACCATTAAAAACACCAGGTGCCTCACCATCAATTAAATGGGTCACTTTGTCTTCTTTGGTTTCTTTATTACATTGATTTAAAGCGATAAAGCTTAGAAAAACGATTAGATATTTCATGATCAAGAGTTTTAACAAAAATAATTATCAAACACGTGAATTGTGTTGAAAATAATTAAAAATATAGTTGAGATATAAACAAGTAAAATCCAAAAGTTAATTTTTACCATATAACTTAATCAAACCTAAATAAGACATAAAAAAGTTAGTTGCTTTTATATCACGATCAACTATAATCAAAGAATTATGGATGATTAAGACAACATAAAGTTGAAACAATTATCCTAAAATATCATTAAGCAAGGCTGCGAGTCGCACACCGCCTTTTTGCAACTGTACCCGCAAAGTATTAAAATATTGATACATGTATTTGTAACTTAACTTTTCACCAGTTTCAGTATTTGCATAGATATCTTTTACTAGTACACGACTATCTTCCAGCCAGTCCCTGTGGGTACCGCTAGCCATATCTATGCGCTCACTTCTTGTTAAATCGGGCATATTATCTGCTAATTCCATATAAGACATTCCATAACTTTCAATCATTTGTGTATCCCATAACCTGTGAATATTAGTTCCTTTTCCAAACCATTGTACTTGAAAATCGTTACCACCTTTATCATCACTTATTCCTGTGTGCAGCGGCTGGTGCAGGTCTCCTATAAAATGTATCAACATGCGCAATTGAAAAGCTTTTTCTTCTTTGCTTGCAGTATCTGATTTTAAAATTGCAATGCAATTATCTATACCTTGTATGATATCTCCCTTTTCATTTTTTGGATGACTGTCATAATCACTGTCAAAAGGAATATTTACATAATGCTGTGGACTGTATTCTCTGTATCTAGGATCACTTTTAATTTCATCGGCATAGGTTGATACAAATGCTAGAGATTGCCCATCTAGCAGTTTTTCTATAGTTTTTCTGGCTTTTCTATTAAGATATTGATCGGCTACGGCTGCGGTGGTTCTATGCCCTGTTTGACCCCAATCATCTGCATATGAAGTGAATGAAATAAAAAGCGTAAGTATAAGTATGGTAGTTTTAATCATTGTGAGTTTTTTTACGAAAATAAGTTACATGTCGCATCATGCAGCATTTATCAAGTTAAAAAAACTGTTATTATTGTCTTTAATTTTGTTATTTATAAACTTAGATAAAGTTTTTTTATTTACTTCTTTAAAGCAAGATAATAACAAATCTAGGGTTGCAAAGTTTTGTAAGACAATAAAAAAGTCCTTTTTATTTTATTGAAATTATAAATGTTCCGCTTTCGCGAAAGCGGAAACAAAACAGCATTTACTTAAAGTAATTTTTCATTTATTTCTCATCGTATTACTGTTATAATAAAATAAGTCATTAGTTCGTAAAATATTCAAAAAGACAAGTGTTTTAGACAACCTCCATTATTTAAGACACATAAGTTTTGCGGTTCAGTAACTAATATCAACAATTGGGTAAACATGTTTTTTTTAAAATATATTCTATATGCATTTTTGTTGTGTTCTAATTGGAAAAAATTACATTTAGGACTAATAATGGGACGTTATGCTTTTTAAAAAGATTTTTAAACTTATTTGGATTTCGGCAATAATAGCTTTATTGATCAATGTCATTAATATTATTACCACAGGCAAGGTTAACAGTTTTCCTGAAGAAGTAGGGGTTTACGTCATCAACTTTGTATTCAGCATTTGCGTTACTGCAGTAAATTTTGGATACTTTAAAGTTCTAGGCCATTATTATAGTTGGACTGAAAATGGATTAAAGCGTTTGATTTATGGTGCGATAGGCAGTGTGGTTTTTACAATGATGACACTTTTTACGGTTTTGTTTGCATTGAGCGTTTTTTATTTTGGACAATCTGTAGATGATTTCTTTAAACAACAGCGGCTAGATTGGTATTTATTTGGTTTTACATTTACCATGTTTATATCTGTTGTTTTTCATGCTTTTTATTTTTATAAGGAATTACAAACTAAAAAAGTAAACGATCAAAAAGTAATAGCGCGCAGTGCAACAGCACAATTTGATGCTTTAAAAAACCAGCTAGACCCGCATTTTTTATTTAATAGTTTAAATGTTTTGGTTTCCCTGATAGAAGAAAATCCCAAAGCTGCTACAAAATTCACTACATCTCTTTCTAAAGTTTACAGATATGTACTTGAACAACGTCATAAAGAATTAGTTTCAGTAGATGAAGAATTAAATTTTGCTAGAGCCTATGTTGGTTTATTAAAAACAAGGTTTGAGCAAAGTATACAAATAGATATTCCAGTTAAAAGTGCAATACAAGATGCTAGAGTAGTCCCATTATCATTACAGTTGTTACTAGAAAATGCTGTAAAACATAATGTCGTGAGTGATAGCAAACCGCTACAACTGCGTATTTATGAAAATAACAATCAGCTAGTTGTAGAAAATAATTTACAAAAAAGAGACGTTGCAACGCAGGGTTGCGGTGTTGGTCTACAAAACATAGCTGCTAGATATAAATTGCTTACCGATCGTAAAATGAGCATTATTGAAAATAAGACTCATTTTAAAGTACAAATTCCAATAATTACTTCAAACAATGAAATATTAACCCTTAATAATACACATATGAAAACAGTAGACGATTTACAATTTATTCAAGCAAAAGAACGTGTAAAAGCCATAAAAGATTTTTATGATGATTGTTTAAAAACCCTAGCTATAATCCTCTTTTTAGGTGCCATTAATTTTTTTACATCAGGTTTTCCTTGGGTAATTTTTCCAGCAGTAGGAATGGGTATAGGATTACTATTTAAGTATTTACGCACTTATGATAAAAATATATTTTTAGGCGTCGACTGGGAAAATCGCAAGATTAAAGAATTTATGAATAATCTTGATTATGGTATAAAAACAGAAGAAAATTTTAAAGAACGATATGCGCAAGCGTCAATCAAAGTAAACGAAATAAGAGCATTTTACCAGCATCTTTTTGTTTTTGCTATTGTAAACATAGGGCTCGCATCTTTAAATTATTATCAAAATGAGTGGCGTTTTTTATGGTTTTTATTTCCATTTGCAGGCTGGGGGATAGGCGTTGTGGCACATGCTTTAAATACCTTTGGTTCCAATCCATTTACAGGAAAAGAATGGGAAAAACGTAAGTTAGAAGAAATTCTAGAAAAGCAACGTTTAAACGATAACTTTTAATTTCAATTAAAAGCTTAGATCTTAAAATAAAAATATGTCGCGACTTACAAATGAAAATTGACCGCCTTGCTTTTGGAATATGTAAGATATACTTTAACCCAACTTATTGAAAACCAATTAAAAGTTAACATAAAAGTCGACTCCTTAACTTAGTAAATGAACTCATTTATAAGTAAATGGCAAGCTGATAATTATCTTTAAAAGCCTTTGTAATATTAAAAATTAATGTGGGATTTAAAATTAAAACAGTCACTATTGAAAAAAACCTAAAGTAAAGAGTTGTCGATGCTCTATTACTTTAGGTTTTTTTAAAAGATACTATCTAATAAACGATTAATTCATAGTGTACCTAAATCGTTCTACCTCACCTTTAGAGTTCTTCATTTGTATTAATATTGTTGCATAAGGAGGTAAAGACTTAAGAACTCTTTGCATATCGTCAATATTTTGAACTTGCTCGTCATTAATTTTTGTAATAATATAATCACTCATGTCATATCTCGCAAGTTTTCCTGTTGTTCTTACCACTTTTACACCTTTTACTTCTTTAAATATTTTTTGATCTTCGGTGGTCATGTTGCGTAAATCCATGTCTAAAGATGGAACGCTTATCGTATTATTTTTAGTAAGTTCAATAGTTAAATTAAGTATTTTATTATCCCTTAATACTTGTGCTACTACTTTATCACCTGGATTTTTACTGCCTATATAACCAGTAAGGTCGGCAAATTTTTTCAATTTGATATTGTCAATAGTGGTAATCACATCTCCTTCTTTAAGTCCAGCATTTGCAGCACCGCTATTTGCAACAACACCAGCTACAACTATTCCTTCACTTTGGTTGACACCTAACTCGCTTGCAATTTTTCCATTTAAATCACCGCCGCGTATTCCTAGCATACCTTTTTGCACAAAACCATATTCCATAATATCGTTAATGATTTTACGTGCATTATTTGATGGTACCGCAAATGAATAGCCTACATACGATCCTGTTTTAGAGGCGATAGCGGTATTGATACCTATTAACTCGCCGTTGATATTCACTAGTGCCCCGCCAGAATTTCCAGGGTTAACAGCCGCATCGGTTTGAATAAAACTTTGTACTGCAGCATCAGTTAGATCTAGATCACGACCTTTTGCACTTACAATACCGGCAGTAACTGTACTAGTAAGGTTAAAGGGGTTCCCTACTGCTAGTACCCATTCACCTATTCTCGCCTGATCAGAATCTCCAAAAACAACGTATGGTAAAGGCTCTGTCGCATCAATTTTTAATAACGCAATATCGCTATTAGGCTCGTTACCTATAAGTTCTGCTATGTAGGTTGTATTGTTGTTTAAAGTAACCTCTATTTCTCGGGCATTTTCGATTACATGGTTATTGGTTACTATGTATCCATCTTCTGTAATAATGACACCACTTCCCGTACCTACCGCTTCTCTATAAGGTACACGCCCTCTTCTTATATCTGCCCATGACTGTGGCGCCCTTGTAATTGTTTTGTTCTTTACATGCACAACTGCATGCACAGTTTTCTCTGCCGCATCAGTAAAATCAACCCCTCCTATGGTAGAGGTAGTTACATAATTTACTGGTGATACAGGAATTGATTCCTGTAAATTTAATTGTTCACTTTTTGAAAGTTGCAAGGATTCTTTTTCAAAAAAATACTTGTAAGATCCTAAAACAACAGCGCCACTTAGTATGGCGATTCCTAATGTTCTAATAAATGATTTCATAGTTTTATTGTTTTAATTAAAGTGATTTAGACTTTTAACATTCTTGCTTTAATTTGCTATTTTCTGTTTGTTTTAAACACTTTTAGGCATTCCCTAACCTAGCTAAGGAAGAAAAAAGATGAAAAGGAAACTAAAAAGAGCAATTTTTCACTAACTGGAAAAGTTTAATTTATCTTATTATTTATAACATAAAATTACTTAAGTAATTGTAATTAAAAAAAGTCTTTAACGTTGTTTAACGTTAACTATTTTCAATCACTTTAGTGTATTTTTGTATCAAACAATAGCATGGTTTTTTATAAATATCAAGGAACTGGAAATGATTTTGTGATCATTGACAACCGTTCAAATATTTTCAACAAAGAGGATTTTAAAAATATAGCTTTCCTTTGTGATCGCAGGTTCGGGATAGGTGCAGATGGTCTCATGCTGCTACAACACAGCGATCAATACGATTTTGCTATGGTATATTACAATGCAGATGGTCGTAAAAGTAGCATGTGTGGTAATGGTGGTCGTTGTCTTGTTAAATTTGCTCAATTTTTAGGCATTATTAAGGATCAGGCGGTTTTTGAAGCCGTTGATGGTGTGCACCATGCCAGATTGTTTGATAATCAAGATGTAAGTTTACAAATGGTTGATGTAGATGTATTACAAGTATTTGATGGTCATATCTTTACAGACACTGGTTCACCACACCATGTACAATTAACCGATAGTGTTGATCATGTAGATGTAGCAGTACAAGGCAAGCACCTTCGCAATCATTTATATGGTAAAACCGGTGCCAATATAAATTTTGTAGAGCCGCAAGGAGGGAATGTTTTTAAAGTGCGTACATATGAACGTGGGGTAGAGGCAGAGACTTTAAGCTGTGGTACCGGTGTTACAGCTGTTGCACTTGCCATGCATCATACCATGCAAACTCAAGATCATGAAATACGACTTTTAACCAGGGCTGGTGAATTAAAAGTAACATACCAGCCTGCAGCACAAGGTTATAAAGATATATGGCTCACAGGACCCGCGGTGCAGGTTTTTAAAGGCGAGATTTATTTATGATGTTACAAAATGATGTATGCAGTTTAAGGGCAGTAGATCCAGAAGATCTTGATTATATCTATAACCTAGAAAACAACCCTAATTTATGGGAATTTGGTCACACCATTACACCCTTTTCAAAATTTACTATCAGGGAATATCTAGAAAATGCACACCGTGATATTTTTGAAGTAAAGCAATTGCGCCTTGCCATTTGTGATAAAAAAAATGAAATAAAAGGAGTAATAGATTTGTATGATTTTGATCCATATCACAAAAAATCTGGAATAGGTATCGTTATTTCACAAGAGTCTGATAGAGCAAAAGGACTAGCCACCGCCGCATTAGAACTTATGATTGATTATGCCTTTAAACACTTAAGATTGCACCAGCTTTATGCAGGTATTAGTGAAGATAACCTTGCCAGTCGCAGGTTGTTTGAAAAGTTCCGCTTTCGCGAAAGCGGAATAAAAAAAGACTGGATCGCCACCGAAAAGTCCTTTAAAAACGAACATTTTTATCAATTGATCAATGAAAAGTAATTACAAAAAAATAATTATAGTGGGCTTATTTATAGGTCTCATTATCATGGGAGTTTTTTCTTTTAAAGTTTATAATGTCCTGCTTGCGCCCAATACAAATTTTGAAACAGAAACCTATGAAGTTTTTATACCATCAGATGCAGATTATAATGCGGCATTTATGATTATTGCCGCAGCTGTAGAAAATAGAGATCATTTGCATACAACTGCTGTAAAAAAGAAATACCATCAAAATGTAAAAGCTGGTCGATTTTTGATTAAAAAAGGTTCTAGTAACAATGATATAATCAATACCGTGCGTGCACAAAACATGCCTGTAAAAGTGACTTTTAACAATCAAGAAAGAATAGAAAATCTTGCCGGTAGAATCGCCCAGCAAATAGAACCAGATAGTCTAAGTCTTTTAAATGCCATGCTAGACAAAGAATTTTTAAATGAAATAGGTCTAGATGAAAATACAGCACTCAGCATTTATTTACCTAATTCTTACGAGACATATTGGAATACCACAGCAGAAAATTTTAGAAATAAAATGTTAGCCTACCACAAACAATTTTGGAACGCAGATCGTCTTGCACAGGCAGCAGAGCAAAATTTAACACCCGTACAAGTTTATACACTTGCTTCTATAGTTCAAAAAGAAACTGCCAAAGTAGATGAAATGCCCAAGGTCGCAGGAGTTTATCTTAACAGGCTTTCGAGAGGAATGAAACTAGATGCAGATCCTACCGTTATTTATGCCAAAAAGAAATATGAAAACAATTTTGACCAGCAAATTAAACAGGTCCTTTTTGTTCATCTAGAAATTGATCATCCATATAATACTTATAAATATAGCAACTTGCCACCTGGCCCTATTGTAACACCAGATCTTACTGCTATAAATGCCGTGCTTAAACCTGAAAAGCACGATTACCTATTTTTTGTGGCAGATGTGCAAAACTATGGATATCACAAGTTTGCAAAAACTCTAGCACAACACAATAGCAATGCAGCGGCATATCGACGCTGGATTTTAAATAATAATAAGTAAATCATACCTTGTTATTTAACTCTAAAATTTGCAAACATGGGATTGTATGTTTTTATGAAGGTAGGATTTGAACAAATTGATTACAAAGAAGTATATAACACTTGCATTACTCTTTTGTAAAGGTCTTTTTGATGAATAAACGTTATTTATTGTTAACATAAAGCTGTAAATCAATGGATTCTGTCTAATCAATGTTTACCATTTGTTTACTTTTCTACCTGTTAAACAGGCTATCTACCATAATTTTTAAATTATCGTGTTGATCATCTATAAATTTTTACTGTTAAACGTGTAAATATTGCATATATGATTCTTTAACAGTTATGTATATGTTATCTAGAATAAGGTCGTAAATTTGCGCCGCTATAGAAAGAAGTGACAGAAGCTTTCGAAATAAAAATATATGAGATCACATTATGTGGGTTTTCTTGCTTATCCAGCGGCATTGCTGATGGGCTTTTCGGCTTTAAATTTATCTAAAACCGATTCTTACTCAAACAACACGTCGACAGAGGTTGTAACCAAAGTAAGAAAAAAAGTAGGTCCTTTTAAGGCTCCTACGACCGATTCAAGTTTGCGAGACTATTCTCTTGCAACATCCAGTGCAGATAGTTTTATATCTTTTAAAGAAGCACTAGCCTTTAAAGAATCAAGAGGGCAGCATTGGAGAGTTAATACTTTAGGATATTTGGGTAAATATCAATTTGGTGTTACAACTTTAGAACAATTTGGTATTACAGATACCACAGCCTTTTTAAACTCAGTACGCATGCAAGAGCGCGTGTTTATTAAAAACCTGAGATACAATAATCAAATTCTATCTCGTTACATAGATCAATACGAGGGTAAAACCGTTGCTGGTGTGACTATTACACAAAGTGGTTTACTTGCGGCAGCACATCTTTCTGGTCCAGGTGGTGTTAAAAAATTTCTTAAATCAAACGGAAATAAGAGTATTAAAGATGCCTATGGAAGTTCAGTTAGAACTTACATAAAAAAGTTTGGTGGTTATGATCTAAGTGAAGTCCTTAAATAATTTAGGGATTTACAAAATCATACTAGGATAGTGGGATCTATTTTTTTTAAATTAAAATTCCCTTTTTAAATAGAAACGAGTCTTAAAACCTAGGTTTTAAGACTCGTTTTTTAATGCAATAATTTAATATTACTATTATTCAGCTGACTGTTCTTCTCCAGGCTTTTGGATTTTTACAGCTAGCTTATCATTTTCTTTATCAAAATCCATAAAGATGATATCCCCATCTTGCACCTGGCTAGTTACAATCTCCTCGGCAAGGGTGTCTTCTATATATTTTTGAATAGCTCTCTTTAATGGTCTTGCGCCGTATTCTTTATCAAATCCTTTATCAACTATATAATCTTTAGCTTCATCACTTAAAGTAAGTTGATAGCCTAGGTCTTTGATACGTTCAAATAATTTAGCAAGCTCGATATCAATGATTTTATGAATATCATTTCTTTCTAGAGCGTTGAAAATAATTACATCATCTATTCTATTTAAAAACTCTGGTGCAAATGTTTTCTTTAAGGCAGCTTGTATCACGCCACGGGCATTATCATCCTCTGCAATCTTGCGGGCAGCAGTTCCAAAACCAACACCCGATGCGCCAAAATCTTTTAGTTTTCTTGCACCCACATTAGACGTCATTATAATAATCGTGTTTCTAAAGTCAATTTTTCTACCTAGACTATCGGTAAGAAAACCATCATCTAGAACTTGCAATAGCATATTAAACACGTCTGGATGTGCTTTTTCTATTTCGTCTAGTAAGATTACGGCATATGGTTTACGTCTCACTTTTTCAGTAAGTTGCCCGCCTTCTTCATATCCTACATATCCAGGAGGTGCACCTATTAATCTAGATATGGCAAATTTCTCCATGTACTCACTCATGTCAACTCTTATAAGAGCACTTTCTGAATCAAATAATTCACTAGCGAGTACTTTGGCAAGTTGCGTTTTTCCTACACCTGTTTGACCTAGAAAAATAAATGAACCTATAGGTTTATTAGGGTCTTTTAATCCAGCTCTATTACGCTGTATTGCTTTAACTACTTGTTTAACAGCAGTTTCTTGACCTATTACTAGATCACCTATGGACTCGTTAAGAATACTTAACTTTTTCATCTCTTTGGTTGCAATACGATTTACTGGTATACCAGTCATCATACTTACAACCTCGGCAACGTTGTCTTCAGTCACAATATCCTTGTGTAATTTAGAGGCCTCTTCCCATGCTTCCTGGGCCTCAGCAAGTCTATGTTCCAGTTTTTTCTCGTCATCTCTTAATTTTGCAGCCTGCTCGTACTTTTGTTTTTTTACTACATTATTTTTCTCTTCTTTTACCTCTTCTAGTTGTTTTTCTATCTCTAGAATTTGCACAGGCACTTCAATTTTAGTAATATGTATGCGAGAACCAGCTTCGTCCAGTGCATCTATAGCTTTGTCTGGTAAAAATCTATCAGTCATATAACGACTGGTAAGTTTTACACAAGCAATTACAGCCTCTTGAGTATAAGACACATTATGGTGATCTTCATATTTACCTTTAATATTATTGAGAATGGTAATCGTTTCTTCTACAGATGTAGGTTCTACCATAACTTTTTGAAAACGTCTTTCTAGAGCCCCGTCTTTTTCAATACTATTTCTATATTCGTCTAAAGTGGTTGCACCTATACATTGTATCTCGCCACGCGCTAGCGCAGGTTTAAACATGTTTGATGCGTCTAGAGAGCCAGCAGCGCCACCAGCACCTACAATGGTATGAATCTCGTCTATAAATAATATGACATCTTGATTTTTTTCTAGTTCATTCATTACAGCCTTCATGCGTTCTTCAAACTGCCCTCTATATTTTGTGCCAGCAACCAGGCTAGCAAGGTCTAGGGTAATTACTCGTTTATCAAAAAGAATACGAGAAACCTTTTTTTGAATAATTCGCAAGGCAAGCCCCTCTGCAATGGCACTTTTACCCACACCAGGTTCTCCTATTAATAAAGGGTTATTTTTTTTACGACGACTCAATATTTGTGACACACGTTGTATTTCATCCTCACGACCTACAACCGGGTCTAGTTTATCATCTTCGGCCATTTTTGTTAGATCGCGCCCAAAATTATCTAGAACAGGTGTTTTAGACTTTTTATTTACTTTTTTATCATTGCCTGGCGAGAATAGGTTTTCCTTGCTGTTATCTTGTAAATCGTCTGCATTTTCATTAGTAAACGAGGGAGCATTGGTATCCTCAGTAAATCCATCTTGCTGGGATAATATGAGTTTAAACTCTTCCTTTACATTGTCATAATCTACGTTTAGCTTATTTAAAAGCTTTGTAGTAGGATCATTTTCATTGCGTAAAATGCAAAGTAATAGGTGTGCGGTATTTATGGAAGTGCTTTGAAAAAGTTTTGCCTCTAAAAATGTGGTTTTTAAGGCACGTTCTGCCTGTCTAGTTAGATGCAGGTTTTTTTTCTCGTTAATAGTACCAGATAGATTTGGGTTTGCTGGACTCAATATTTCTACCTTTCTACGCAATACATCAAGATCTACAGATAGATTAGTCAAAATCTCTATAGCTTTTCCATCCCCATCGCGCAACAATCCTAGCATTAAATGTTCTGTTCCTATAAAATCATGACCTAATCTTAAAGCTTCTTCCTTACTATAAGCAATTACGTCCTTTACTCTCGGTGAAAAATTATCATCCATGTTGCTTCTTTTTTATAAAAGTATGTAATAATAGGTTTCAAAAAGCATTCCTTATTATAAAAAAGGGTTAATTATTAGTTCGCTTTCGCGAAAGCGAAACATTTACAGCATTTTATGAAAAAAGTAGAGTTGTAAAACTTATCCACATACCATCTAAAATTATGTTGATAAAAACCATTCACAGAATGGCCTAATGCCTTGTTACTACTAGGTTTTTTGCTAAATTGCTGAATTATATATTAACTAATTAAAAATAATCTGATTTACATGGCAGATGGAGAAAAGTTAATCCCGATAAACATCGAGGACGAAATGAAGTCAGCATACATCGATTACTCGATGTCAGTCATTGTGTCACGCGCACTGCCAGATGTGCGAGATGGACTAAAACCTGTTCATAGAAGGGTTCTATATGGAATGTATGAATTAGGTGTACTTTCTAATAGAGGTTACAAAAAAAGTGCTAGAATAGTAGGTGAAGTACTAGGTAAGTATCACCCGCATGGAGATACATCTGTTTATGACGCTATGGTGCGTATGGCCCAAGAATGGTCATTGCGGTATATGATGGTCGATGGGCAAGGTAACTTTGGTAGTGTAGATGGTGATCCACCAGCTGCAATGCGATATACAGAGGCCAAAATGCGTAAAATATCTGAAGAAATGCTTGCAGATATTGATAAAGAAACGGTAGATACACAACTTAATTTTGACGATACCCTATCAGAACCAACTGTTTTACCTACTAAAATACCCACTCTATTAGTTAACGGTGCCAGTGGTATTGCAGTAGGAATGGCGACAAACATGCCACCACACAATTTAACCGAGGTAGTTGACGGTACTATTGCATACATTGAAAATAACGATATTGAGATCGATGAGTTAATTACTTATATAAAAGCTCCAGATTTTCCAACTGGTGGTATCATTTATGGTTATGATGGTGTAAAAGACGCTTTTCATACAGGTCGTGGACGTATAAAAATACGTGGTCGCGTGCGTATAGAAGAGGTAAAAGGTAGAGAATGTATCATTGTAGACGAGTTGCCATATCAGGTAAATAAGGCAGAAATGATTAAAAAAACTGCCGACCTTATTAATGACAAAAAACTAGAAGGTATCGCCTCTATAAGAGACGAGTCTGATAGAAAAGGTATGCGTATTGTTTATGTTCTTAAACGCGATGCAGTGCCTAATATAGTTGTAAATAAGTTATTTAAACACACTGCGCTTCAATCAAGTTTTAGTGTAAATAACATCGCACTTGTTAATGGTCGTCCACAATTACTCAATATAAAAGAGATGATTCATTACTTTGTAGAGCACAGGCATGAAGTGGTGGTAAGAAGAACTACTTATGAATTGCGCAAGGCCGAGGAACGAGCACATATTCTTGAAGGGCTTATTATTGCAAGTGATAATATAGACGAAGTTATCGCTTTAATAAGATCAAGTAAAAATGGTGAAGAAGCTAGAGAAAAGTTGATTGAACGCTTTGCCCTGTCTGAAATACAAGCAAGAGCTATTGTAGAAATGCGTTTAAGACAACTTACTGGTCTAGAACAAGATAAATTGCGCACAGAGTATAGTGACCTATTAGCAACTATTGCAGATTTAAAGGAAATTCTCGAAAAGAAAGAACGTCGTATGCAAATCATAAAAGACGAACTAGGCGAGATAAAAGAAAAATTTGGCGATGAGCGTCGTTCAGTAATTGAGTATGCTGGTGGCGATCTAAGTATAGAAGACATGATTCCAGATGAGCAGGTCGTTATTACTATTTCTCATGCGGGATATATTAAAAGAACAAGTCTTACAGAATATAAAACACAAAATCGTGGTGGAGTAGGGCAAAAAGCAAGCACTACTAGAGATGAAGACTTTCTTGTAGATCTTTTTGTAGGGACTAATCACCAGTACATGTTATTTTTTACAGAAAAAGGAAAGTGTTTCTGGATGAGAGTTTACGAGATTCCAGAAGGAAGTAAAACTTCTAAAGGGCGTGCTATTCAAAACTTGATCAACATAGAACAAGACGATAATGTAAAAGCGGTAATTTGCACACAGGATATTAAGGACGAAGATTACATTAATAACCATTATGTAATCATGTGTACTAAAAAAGGAATCGTTAAAAAAACTAGTCTAGAGCAGTACTCAAGACCTCGTTCAAACGGTATCAATGCGATTACAGTAAGAGAT
The DNA here is from genome assembly GCA_964593255.1 of uncultured Flavobacteriaceae bacterium. Taxonomy (GTDB): domain Bacteria; phylum Bacteroidota; class Bacteroidia; order Flavobacteriales; family Flavobacteriaceae; genus Nonlabens. The sequence continues at coordinate 35,013 of CAZQGX010000030.1, forward strand.
GGAGACACGCTTATAGAAGCAAAACTAACCACTGGCGATAGTCAAGTAATGATTGGGTTAAAAAGCGGTAAAGCCATACGTTTTGACGAATCAAAAACAAGACCTATGGGACGTAATGCAAGTGGTGTTAAAGGAATTACACTTGCAAGTGATCAAGACGAGGTTATAGGAATGGTTGCGGTTAACGATATGGATTCTAATATTCTTGTAGTTTCAGAAAAAGGATATGGTAAACAGTCAAGTCTTGACGATTATAGAGAGACCAATCGTGGTGGCAAAGGTGTTAAAACAATATCTGTTACTGAAAAAACAGGTGGTCTAGTGGCACTTAAAAACGTAAATGACGACGATGGTTTAATGATCATCAATAAATCTGGTGTAGCAATACGTATGAATATTTCTGACTTAAGGGTAATGGGACGCGCCACACAGGGCGTTAAACTTATCAATTTAAAAGGAAATGATTCTATTGCAGCTGTGGCAAAAGTAGTAAATGATGAAGATGAGGATAAAGATAACATCGCAATAGATCAAGATACTATAGAGCCTTTAGAAGAAAATGGTACAACCTTTGTCGATGATAGTGAGGAATAATAAATTTAAAATATAAAGTATGAAATTTAAGTATATCTTATTTTTTTTGGCATCGACTTCGATAGCTTTTGCACAAAAAAAAGAAATTAGAAAAATGGAAAGAGCCATTGAAAACCGTGATGTAGCTGGAGCATTAGCAGCTTTTAATAGTATTGATCCCAATACTGTAGAGGATAAATATGCTGGTCAATATCAGTTTTATAAAGCTTATAAAATCATGTTTGACACCGATAGGAAAGGAGTGCTTAGTCTAGAAGACGTGCACGTTGCAGAAACTGCGCTAGAAAAAGCAAGGGAATTGCAATTTACTGATGTTAAATGGCAACCAATGATAGAAAACCTAATACAGAAAGCTAAATTTGCCATTGCAAATGAAAAAGTTAAGGCTGGTGAGCCAGAAGTGGCCATGCAGCTAGTAGAAGAACTTTATCAAAGTGACCCGACAAATCTAGACATGTTATACAGTGCAGGAAACCTTGCTTATAATAATAACATGTATGATAAAGCGATAGAAAAATATGATTTGTTACTGGATAAAAAATATACAGGTGAAAAGACAAACTATCTAGCTACAAGCAAAGAAGGAGTTGTAGAAAATTTCCCAGGTAAAACAGTTAGAGATGTAGCGATTAAAACAAAAAGCCATACCAACCCTGTTGATGAAAAAACAGCCTCTAATTTGGGCGATATTGTTTTGAAAACTGTGTGGTTATACGTGAATAAGAAGGACGACAAACAAAAAGCTAAGACAATTTATGAAAGAGCTCTTAAAAATCATCCAAATGATACTTCTTTAAAACTTGCAAAAGCAGATATATTCTTGGCGCTAGATATGATGGAAGAATATCAAGATGCTGTTGAGAATATGGGGTCAGAAATTACTGATCATAAGGTATTTGATAATCTTGGTACCACTGCATTTGAAACAAAAAATTATGAAAGTGCGATTCGTTATTTTAATGCAAGCCTTGAATTGGAACCAAAAGGTTATGTGGCTTTAGTTAACATATCAAATTCTTATTTAGAATCGGGAAACCTTAAAGACATTACTGCTGAAAAACAGAAAGAAATGTATTCACAGGCGGTAATCTATCTTGAAAAAGCACATGAAGTTAAACCAGCGGAAAAGGGAATTATAAGTACTTTAGTAAGCTTATACGATTTTTTAGATATGAAGGATAAGTCTGCTGCTATGAAGGCAAAGATGTAACTAGTTGTTATTGCGCTTTCGCGAAAGCGAGACATTAAAAAGCTCTTTGATAAATTTCGAAGAGTTTTTTTTTTACCTCAATTATATTTACATAATTTTCTTAATCAACCTCAATTTATGAGTGTGGATTCTTTTATGGGCGTTATAAATACCACTATGATCTAATCGATCTAGACGCACTTTACCGTGAGCATGAATAATATAATTGTCGTACATGATAATGCCTACATGGATGATTTTTCCATCTTGGTCGTCAAAAAAAGCGAGATCCCCTGGTTCAGATTCTTCTATAAAACTAAGTGTTTCTCCTTGTGTAGCTTGTTGACTCGCATCTCTAGGAAGGTAATAATTATTTAAACGGTACACCATTTGAGTAAAGCCGCTGCAATCTATTCCTAATGGTGTCCTACCGCCCCAAAGGTATGGAGCATTTAAAAATAATAAAGCATTTTCTACTAAGTGAGATTTTTTGATTTTCGATTTTTTAATTGTTGTTTCAAAAACATCTTGCAAAAAGTGACAAGAGCTTATTTGTGCGCCTATAGTTATTGTGCTTAAAGTTTTGTCGTTATGCGTTAAAAATGATATTAAATCTTTTGAATAATGATGTTTTTTGTTAATAAGAGATTTGTATTCTTGATCTTTAATTTCTATGTATTGTTTATGGTCAATCCATCCTTCATAATTATCATGAGTAAGTCTTATTTTTGACCATTGTTTTTTAGTTTCTATAATTTTAAAGGTTTCTCCATAAAGAACTTGTGATACCATTTCACTGGCATTACTTGATTCTAGACGTATAGGTGCGATAGAAATAGGACAAATACCGTATCTCATTGTGTATAATTAAGATTGTAACACAATAGCACTAGCGCCACCGCCACCATTACAGATTGCTGCTGCCCCTATAGTACCATTTTCTTGTTTCAAAATGCTTAACAAGGTTGCTACAATCCTTGCACCGCTGCAGCCTAATGGATGTCCTAGTGATACCGCACCACCATAAACATTTACATTATTATCAACTAAACCTAATATTTTCATATTTGCTAGTCCTACGACAGCAAATGCTTCATTAAACTCAAAAAAATCAACATCTTCTATTTTAACACCAGCTTTTTCTAATGCCTTTGGTAAAGCTTTTGAGGGCGCTGTGGTAAAATACTTTGGTTCGTGGGCAGCATCGGCATATCCCAGTATGGTTGCAAGAGGCGTTAAACCTAATTCAAGGGCTTTTTCTTCACTCATTAATATCAATGCTGCTGCACCATCATTTATAGTAGAGGCATTTGCGGCAGTAACCGTCCCATCTTTAGAAAATGCTGGTCTTAAGCTTGCTATTTTATCCATTTTTACATTTGTAAACTCTTCATCTACAGAAACAATTATGTCTTCACCTCTTCTTTGCGGTACAGCTACAGGAACAACTTCATCATTGAATTTACCAGTTTCCCAAGCTATCTGCGCACGATTGTAAGATTGAATAGCATAGGCGTCTTGATCTTCACGAGAGAAGTTATTTTCTTGTGCGCACAAGTCTGCGCAAGTTCCCATTGCCTCGTTACTGTAAGCATCTACAAGTCCGTCTTTTTGCATACCGTCTGTTAATGTCGAGGAACCAAATTTTTGCCCACTTCTCATGTACACATAGTGAGGTATTAAACTCATATTTTCCATACCACCTGCCACCACTATGTGGTTGTCACCAATTGCAATAGATTGTGCTGCCATCATAATAGTTTTCATACCGCTAGAACAAACTTTATTAATGGTAGTTGCTGGTGTCAGGTCACTTATTCCTGCTGCAATTGCAGCCTGTCTTGCTGGTGCTTGCCCAGTTCCTGCTTGTACTACATTACCCATTAAAACTTCATCAATTAAATTGGGATCTAATGATATTTTATCAAGTGCACCTTTAATAGCGATTGCCCCTAGTTGAGTTGCTGGGACGGCAGATAATTTGCCCATAAAACTTCCTATAGGCGTTCTTGCATATGATACTATAACTACTTTTTTCATAATTTACATTTATCCTACAAAATTAATGATTTTAATAGCCATTTCATAGGCTTAACCTAAGGCATTATTGATTTTATATACCTAGGATCATTAATTATTAAAAGTATAGTTGTTACTTTGTTTTGTAAATATAAAATGTTTTATAATTAAGGTCATTTAGACTTTTAACATTAAATAGATCATTAGTTATTTTTTTCTAATTTGAGTTCTCATACCAGTTTCATAACTGTAGTCTGTAAAAGATAAAAAAGGATGAAAATGAGTGCTTTTTAACAAAAAAAAACTCTTTTAATTTATTTATTTAAAGTTATATTTTTTACAAATGCCTAAAAAACTAAATCTCTTACATATATAATAATGAATCGATTATATAATTATCAAAATATTATTATCAGAGTTTTACTGTTGTGTTTTTGCACCGCTTTAACGGTTTATGTATTTCCTAATATCAATAGATTTGTATACGATTTTAAACAAGGTGAACCGTGGAGCTATGAAACACTTTATGCACCATTTGATTTTGCTATTGAAAAGGATAAAACAACGCTTCAAAAGGAGCGACAAAGTATCAAAGATAATTCACCTTTATATTTCAAACTAGATCCTACTATTGAAGAAAATGTTTTTAAAGAGTGGCAGGCTTATTATTCTAATATTCAAAATGATACTCTTAACGAGAGTCAATTAGAAACATTTCAAAAAGAAGTTCTTTCGATTATATCAACCGTTTATAAGGTAGGTTATATAGAGTCGCCTGTAGATGGGCGTAAAGACAACCAACCTATATTGTTAGAAAGAGATAAAGAGGTGAAATCTTTTTTTTATGGTGATTTGTATCAACCAGAGGATTTAGGAGAACTTATAAAAAACCATATTGTCTATTTAGATACGATAGGAGACAAAAATGCAACGCTGGTCGCAGACGTGCTTGAGTTTATTGAACCCAATGTTACCTTTGATAAAGGGTTAACAGATCTAATAATAGCCGAAGAATTAGAAAAAGTTCTTACCACTAGAGGAGTAATGTTCAAAGGCGCTAGAATAATTGCTCAAGGAGAAATTGTTGAAGGAGAAAAACTGCAAATACTCAATACTTTAAATAATACCTACAAATCCAAAACATGGTCAGATTCTCAATATATTTGGAAACTCTCTGGTTACATAATATTGGTCGGTATGGCATATACTATGTTTCTTTTATTCTTATGGAGATATAGAAAGTCTATTTTTGAAAATTTCAGAAAACTGTTTTTTATATACTTTAATATTCTGGTTGTAGTCATGTTAACAACAACGACCTTAAATATAGGAGTAAGATATATTTACATCGTTCCTGTGTGTATTCTTCCGTTAATTTTAAAAGCATTTTTTGATGCTAGGTTAGGACTATTTAGTCATGTCATTGCGATTTTCATCCTTAGCTTTATAGTTCCATCAAGCGAGGAGTATTTATTTTTACAAATGATGGCAGGAATTGTTACTATTTTATCCAACAATCAAATTTACAAACGCGCTAATTTATTTCTTACAGTGGCTCAAATAATCGGCATCTATTTTTTATCCTATTTTGCTTTTTATGCCATCAATCAGGGAGGGGTTACCGGGTGGGAGTGGAGTAGAATGGGATATTTTGTTCTTTGTGGTCTTGCAAACCTTTTTGTATGGCCGCTTATTTACATTTATGAAAAGATTTTTGGATTAGTAAGCGATGTTTCTCTTTTAGAGTTAAGTGATACCAATTCAAAATTATTAAAGGAGTTGTCAAACAAGGCTCCAGGCACATTTCATCATTCCTTAAATGTAGCAAATATTGCTGAAACTATTGCAAATGAAATAGGTGCTAATGCAATGCTTGTGCGAGTGGGAGCATTGTATCATGACGTTGGTAAAATGGTGAACCCTACTTACTTTATTGAAAATCAAGGTAGCGGTATCAACCCTCATAATGATCTTTATCCAGAGGATAGTGCTAGAATAATTATCGATCATACAATAAACGGCATTGAGATCGCTCGTAAATATAATCTTCCAGATCGTATCATTGATTTTATAAGAACCCATCATGGGGATAGTCTGGTTTATTATTTTTATTCAAAAGCAAAAGAAAATAATCCTAATATTTCAAAAGAGCTTTTTACTTATTCTGGACCTAAGCCATTTAGTCAAGAAACAGCTATTTTAATGATTGCAGATAGTGTAGAGGCTGCGTCAAAAAGTGTAAAAAACCCAACCTCGGTTAAACTAGACGCTTTAGTGAATAAAATAATTGATGGGCATGTGGATAGTGGTCAATTTCTTAATGCAAATATTACATTTAAACAGATAGAAATTATCAAGGCTTTGATTAAAAAGAAGTTAGCTAGCATGTACCATTTACGTATTGAATATCCTGAATAATTTATTAAAAAAACTTATAATTATGCTTGTTAAATTATAAAGTTAGTCTAAATTTGCAACCGCTTAGAGAATAATATAAGCAAGAAGAGTAGGGAGAGGTGCCAGAGTGGTAATGGAGCAGATTGCTAATCTGTCGACGGGTAACTGTCGCCAGGGTTCGAGTCCCTGTCTCTCCGCAATAAAAATCAAAATTGAAAACATTTTTTATAGTGTGATCAAGTCAGTTACCGATACTGGTATATAATAAAAATCGGGGTGTAGCGTAGCCCGGTCATCGCGCCTCGTTTGGGACGAGGAGGTCGCAGGTTCGAATCCTGCCACCCCGACAAAAGCCACTGATAATCAGTGGCTTTTTTGTTTTTCTACCATATTGAAGACAGTATTTTATTTCCTACCTTATTATTCAAGAAACGTTAACCATGGCAAAGTGATAACTCGCGTGCCTTTTATGTTCTTACATTTGACATCAGTCGTGTGCGTCAAAGAAAATAGACCGCTTCACTTTTGGAACATAGAATATTAGGACACTTGGTTATGACTCCAGAGTTCATAGTTTGTTGTGAAAAAAGTTATGACTTCAGACTTATGAAAATTAGTTAGGAGTTCAGAGTTTGTTCTAGTTGCGAGTTTAGAATATGAAAGTGGTAATATGGAGAAAATTAGTTAAGATTTCAGTGTTACTTAAAAATCGAGAGCAAGTTCCCTTTCCACAGCAGCGAAAGGTTAAGGGATGGGAGAAAGTAGTTATGACTTCCAGATAAGACATCTAGACTTGTCATTGAAATATTAAAAACGCTACGTAAAGGATTAAAATTAAAGGCTAAGTTCTAGGACAGATGTGTTATATTTACACTAATAAATTAGTTTTA
>CAZQGX010000031.1:0-41447 GCA_964593255.1 uncultured Flavobacteriaceae bacterium
CATAAAACTAATTTATTAGTGTAAATATAACACATCTGTCCTAGAACTTAGCCAAGTTAAGATAAGATCGGGTCGAAATACTTAACTACCTTAATACTCACAAAAAAATTAATGCTTTTTATAAAAATAAGCATGTTGTATTTTTACTAATAAAAAAATGAAACAAAAAAGAGCAATTTTTTAGCAAATAGAAAAGTTAAAACCACATCATAAAGTCAATTAATAAAAAATCATCGATTTCATTTTATACATTTGATAATTAGTAAAAATGAATTTCATGAATAAAGTTAAAAGGGTTTTATTAATAGGAGGTCCAGGAACGGGTAAAACCAGCGTTTTAAAAGTTATAGAAAAAAATGGGTTTTATGTGCATCATGAAATCTCTAGAGAAGTAACCGCCGCCGCTAAAAACAAAGGAATTGAACAACTCTTTCTAACAGATCCATTTGCATTTAGCAATCATTTACTATCTGGTAGAATAGAACAATTTAATAATGCACAAAAAGGCATTAACTTTTATGATAGAGGAATACCAGATGTGCCTGCATACCATATCTTTACAGGTGATGAAATCCCTGATTGCTTTATAAAAGCGAGCAGAGAATATATTTATGACACCGTGTTTTTTTTTCCGCCCTGGCAGCAAATTTATACAAGTGACAACGAGCGATATGAAAACTATCATCAGTCGGTTAAAATAGGAAATATTCTTAAGGATTTTTATATAGATATGGGTTACAAGCTTATATCTGTACCTAAACTAAAGACAGTGCAACGATTTAATTTTATAAACGATTATTTGAAATAGTGGCACAAAAATCCATTGACATACTAAAAAAAGTTTACGGCTATGATAACTTTAGACCGCTGCAGCAAGAAATCATCAATGCGGTGCTAGCAGGAAAAGATGCGCTAGCACTGCTCCCTACTGGCGGTGGTAAGTCTATTTGTTATCAAATACCTGGTATACAATTACCAGGTATATGTATAGTTATCTCACCACTAGTAGCGCTAATTAAGGATCAAGTAGACCAACTTAAAAAAAGAAATATAAAAGCAGTAGCTATTACCGGGGGTATTTCATATCAAGATCTTGACGATGCGCTAGATAACTGTATTTATGGCAATTATGATTTTTTATATTTAAGTCCAGAACGATTGCAACAATCTCTAGTACAAGAACGTATTCTTAAAATGAATGTTAACCTTATCGCAATAGACGAGGCGCACTGTATCAGTGAATGGGGGCACGATTTCAGGCCAGCCTATAGACAAATCATTACTTTGAGAGAATTGCACCCACTTGTACCAGTGATTGCAGTAACAGCAACCGCCACGCAAGTGGTGCAACGCGATATTATTGCTGTGCTAGACCTACAAAACACACAGATTTTTAAAGCGAGTTATGAACGCAGTAATATACATTATCAAATAGAAGATGCAGGCGATAAAAGACTAGCTTTATGTGATTTTTACACCACGCATCCCGGCAGTAGTATTACCTATGTAAGAAGTAGAAAAAACGCAGTTGACTTTACCATGTTACTGCAACAGCATCAAATTACCGCTGGGTTCTATCACGGTGGTTTACCTAATAAAATACGCACAAGTACCGCCCTGTCATGGATGAAAGATAACCTACAAGTTATGGTTGCGACCAATGCATTTGGCATGGGTATAGATAAACCAAATGTGCGCAGTGTTGTACATATGCAAATGCCAGATAGTATAGAAAGTTATTATCAAGAAACTGGTAGAGCAGGTCGCGATGGTCATAATAGTATCGCCAGATTTATCTTTAATCTTAATGATGTAGAGCATGCTTATAACCAGTTTATAAAATCACAACCCACGCCAGAATATCTTAAATTAATTTACCGTAAATTATCTAATTATTTAAGAATCCCTCTAGGTGAGGGTGAAGAACAAAAACATGCGCTTTCATTCTCAAAATTTTGCCACACCTACGAGTTAAATGGTATGCAAGCATTCAGTGCGCTTAATGCTTTAGACAGATTTAGTGTGATCAGTCTTTCTCAGGGCTTTCATTTACGTTGTAGTATTCGCTTTCGCGAAAGCGGAACTATGATCATGAATTTTACCCAAAACAGGCCTGTTGCACATACTATTGTACTAGCGATATTAAGAACATATGGCAGCAGCAAAAGCCAAGAGTTGCAAATAAACACCGCATTGATCGCAACAAGAAGTAATACCAGTGAAGATATTGTTAACGAGACACTACAACTGCTGCATGATAAAGAATTGATAGAGGCGACACTTAAAAATACTGATTTACAAATTACCTACCTTTTAAATAGAGATGACGACCGCACCATTAATCGCTTTTCAAGAGAATTAGAAAGACAAAATAAGTTGCGGTTAGAAAAACTTAAGGCGATGGTTGCGCTAGTAACAAATAAAGACGATTGTATTAACAAACAGTTGCTTCATTATTTTGGCGAGGTATCACATTCAGATTGTGGTAATTGTAGCAATTGTAAAAAATTAAAAACGACGGCTGATACAATGGAACAGATCATACAACTTTTAAAAAAAGAATCCCTAGACAGTGCGCAAATAATTAGTAAAATAAAAGAATCTAAAGAAACCATCGCCATAAATTTAAAATTGCTGTTAGAACGCAAGAAACTTATCATAACAGCTAATAACAAATACAAAATCAATGAATAAGAATTTAAGAATAGTGTTTTTTGGTACGCCAGAATTTGCTGTAGGTGTTTTAAAAGAGTTACATAAATCTACACATGAAATTGTTGCAGTAGTAACAGCACCAGATAAACCAGCAGGAAGGGGTAGAAAAATTAACGAGAGTGAGGTTAAAAAATATGCAATGGATTACGATATTCCTGTTTTACAACCGCAAAATTTAAAATCTACAGACTTTATAAAAGAACTTGCAGCATATAAAGCCGATTTGCAGGTTATTGTTGCTTTTAGAATGTTACCTAAAGTAGTTTGGGAAATGCCCGCTTTAGGAACTTTCAACCTTCATGCGAGTTTACTACCGCAATACAGAGGTGCTGCCCCTATTAATTGGGCAATAATCAATCAAGAAAGCAGTACAGGTGTTACCACATTTTTTATAGATGAAAAAATAGATACTGGTGCCATTATAGCAAATAAAGAAATACTTATTGCACCGCATGAAACTGCAGGTAGTTTATATGAAAAACTTAGGAATATCGGGGCAACTTTGAGCCTTAAAACGGTAAATCAAATTGCCACTGGCAATGTTAAAACGATGCATCAAAAATCTAGCACAGACCTGAAAGAGGCTCCTAAATTAAATGCAAATAATACACTTATTAATTTTAAACAAACTGCTACACAAGTAGACGCGCTAGTAAGGGGATTGTACCCATATCCAGTTGCAAAAGCTACCTTAATTAATAAAGAGTTAATGACTATAAAAATTTATGAAACCGAAGTATTGATAAAAAAACACAAGATGACGCCGGGAAGTTTAATTATTGAAAACGGTAACTTATATGTGGCTTGTGGCAGCGACCTGATTATTATAAAAGAGTTGCAACTGCCTAATAAAAAACGCATGCAAACTAAAGATCTTTTAAATGGCTTTACATTTCATGCAGATGCTAGATTTGACGTGGGCTAGGAAGATATTACTGATTATGCTATATAGTTATTAACAATATAACGGTTTTATGAACAAATTACCTAGTTTTAGTATAGAATCCTTGTATAGAATGATAATCCGTATAAATTTGTTTAACATTTTAAATTCACCAACAATTTTTAACATTCAATTATGAACAAAACAGATTTAATCGAAGCAATGGCAGAAGATGCTGGCATCTCAAAAGCAGCAGCAAAAAAGGCACTAGAATCTTTCTTAGGAAATGTAGAAGGTTCACTTAAAAAAGGAGACCGTGTATCGTTAGTAGGTTTTGGATCTTTCTCTGTATCTAAAAGAGCTGCAAGAGAAGGAAGAAATCCACAAACTGGTAAAACCATCAAAATCGCTGCAAAAAAAGTTGTAAAATTCAAAGCAGGAAGTGATTTACAAAAAGCTGTTAACTAAAAAAACTCTAGTTTCTAGTTACCCAAAAGTTCCTACTTGATTTATTTAAGTATGGAACTTTTTATTTGAAGTGATTTAGAATTTTATCATTTTAGTAAAAATTAGTGCTCTTTTGTTTATTTAAATGCTTTTTTGTTTTTCTTAGATTGATTAAAGAAAAAATTAAATGAAAAAGAAAGGTGAAAATATTTTTTAGCAAAAAGAAACAGTTTGAATGAGTTGATTTATTAACTTCATATTTATGCAGTTAATTTATGTTTTTTCTCTAATTATAGTCTTGATATTATTTTTTTTGTTAAATTAGATGTGACAAAGTTCAATTTATGAAAAATGAAACGCCAGATCGAGGTACCCTGCTCGTGTCTGAACCATCTATAATAGGTGACGACGCATTCTCTAGATCTGTTATATTACTCACTGAGTATAATAATGAAGAGGTGGTAGGTTTTATTCTTAACAAACCGTTTAACTTTACCCTAGATCAATTAATTCCTGAAATTTCTTCACAATTAGAGGTATATCAAGGGGGCCCCGTCGAGACTGACAATCTTTATTTTTTGCACACCATTCCAGATTTAATACCTAATTCTATTTTTATAGAAGACGATATCTACTGGGGCGGTGACTTTGATAGAGTAAGTGAATTGATAAATACGGGTGTCATCACTGGCGATAGAATCAAATTCTTTTTGGGCTATTCTGGATGGAGAAAAAAACAGCTGGAAAATGAATTAAAATCTAATAATTGGGTGGTTGTAAAAAATACAGATAGTAAAAACTTACTTTCAGATAATATGCATGATATCTGGAAAAAGAAGATGAAAAATCTAGGTGGTACTTATGAATTATGGTCTAACGCACCAGAAAACCCCTCTTACAATTAATCAAAAAAAGTGTCGTTCAATATTTCTACTAACTCATCGGCAGTAGTAGTTTCAAATTCTTTTTTACGGTATTTTAAAACACTTTGCACCCCTTTAACCATATTAGTTACAAAAATTTCATCTGCACGTTGTAATTCAAAAGGCGTAATGGTTTCTTCTACTATTTTATAATTAAGCATCTTTTTGAATTGTTTTATTACATGTGCTCTCATAATACCATTTAGACAGCCGTCTTCTAAAGGTGGTGTTTTAATTACATCACCATTTCTTAAAAATACATTTCCAGAAATTGCTTCTATGACCATTTTGTTTTGATTTAATAACAATAAATCGTCATAATCATTTTCACTAGCATAAATACCTGCAAGAATATTTATTACTTTATTAGTTGTTTTTAAAGTATTTAATAAAGAAACATTTACTAGATGATCTTTAAAAAGCTCTAGCTCCTTTTTAGGGTTATTCTTAAAACTACCATCTAGACTACTACAAGAAATAGAATAATGAACCGATAAATTTGTCGGGGTGTATAGGCCACCTGACTTTCTCCATACGGTTATACGCACCCTAGCATGTTTTGAATTTAACCCGTTTTTTTCTATTAATTCTTCAATGCTTGAAGAAAATAACTCTGGTGTGAAAAATGGTGGAATCTCCATACGCAAAATACGCATGCTGGACATTAACCTAAAATAGTGTTCTTCAAACAACAATACCTTGCCTTTATAACACCTTAAAGTATCAAATACTGCATCGCCATAAAAAGTACCTCTATTATCAAAAGGAATTAATGCTGTTTGTTCTTCTAGAAATTCTTGATCAATAATTACCATAAAAAAAGCCCTGTTATTTCAGGGCTCAAAATTAATTATTAATTAAGGGATTATACTGACCCTACTACTTTTTTTAACTCACTTATTTGATTTTCCCAAAACATTTTTTGCTCCTCTACCTCATCTTCATCATCTCCAAAATCTGAAATAATTAAAGAAACATCTTTGGTAATTTCATCTACCTGTATCCTAAGTTCAAAATATTTCTTTGTATCTGCATCATAATCCCATTGAAAACGGGCTCTTTCACCCGCGACACGTTTGACTATTTTAGCTTTTTCTTCCTGTCCATCCCAGATAAACCTAAAATACTCGCCACGACTATTTACATTATCTGCAAACCATTCAGACATGCCCGACGGTGTCGCAATGTGTTGGTATAATAAGGTGGGAGATGCCTGAATGGGAAATTCAAGGTCAAATTTTATATAATCTTGCATTTAATTTACTTTGCGGCAATATAGAACATAATTTGTTTTATGTAAAAATAAAATTAATCAAATTAAAAACTGAAGTGCTATTTTGCCTTTAAAACCAGAATGATATTATAGCGATAAAAAACTTAATTTATAAAAGAAACATATTGATTCATTTATTTTTATGAAATACTCTAGTGCGTTGATCTGCAAATCGTGCTTAAAAACATATTTGAAATATGTCAATACCACAATTAATACTTAGTAGATGCCTTTAAATATTTTTAATAATAAAGTAAAAATCAGTTATACATCTTATCATGCAGTAGATTCATAAATTTACGGTAAGAAATAATCAAAATTATTAACCCACGAGGCTAGGATTAAAAAAATAAATAACTGTATATTTGCACCCGCTATAAAAAACGAATATTTATAGTTTTTATGGCGTGGTAGCTCAGCTGGTTAGAGCGCAGCACTCATAATGCTGAGGTCGGCGGATCGTGCCCGCCCCACGCTACAAGCCCTTACTTATCAAGTAGGGGTTTTTTTATTTCAAAATATTTATAGTTTTTTCTTGCTATTACAATATTTAATAACTCCATAATTAATAAAAACTAGAGACTTAAAAACACTTCTTAAGTATGTACTGGTTTAAATATCATTTGCTTATCACCTAGGTTACTTTGCTGTAAGTATAGAAATGATCTCTTCAGGAGTCAGATTCGACTGCTCTCCATTGATCATGTTTTTAAAATTCCATAGACCACTTTCTATTTCATTTTCTCCCACAAGAATCACATAAGGTATGGCATTACGATCTGCATAAGTCATTTGTTTTTTCATTTTTGCATCGTCTGGATATAGCTCTGTTTTAATTCCGCTTTCGCGAAAGCGAGACACCCATCCAGCAACATATTGCGCTTCTATACTGCCAAAATTAACAAACAACACCTCTACCCCTGCTCTTACCGTTTGTGGAAAAAGGTTTAACTGTTCCATAACTAGATAAATTCTATCTAATCCAAAACTAATACCTACACCACTCACATCATTAAGTCCAAAGATTCCTGTTAAATCGTCATAACGACCACCACCACCTATACTGCCCATGTGAACACCTGCTGGTGCTGCAACTTCAAAAATACAACCCGTATAATAATTAAGACCACGAGCAAGGGTGATGTCTAGGTCTAGTACGGCACTTTTTAAGGGCTGTTTTTGAATAAAATGGTTGATCGTTTCTAGCTCTTCTATTCCTTTTAAACCTATTTCAGAATTTTTGAGCAACTCTCGCATGATATCAATCTTTTGAGCATAAGACCCTGAAAGTGAAAAAACAGGCATTAATAAAGTAATGGCCTGCTGTTCAATACCTTTTTCAAACATTTCTTCCTTTACTTTTTCTATACCTATTTTATCAAGTTTATCTAGCGTTACTGTAAAATCAATAAGCTTATCCTCGGCACCTATAACTTGTGCGATACCAGCGAGAATCTTGCGGTTATTAATTTTAATGGTACAGGCTTCTAACTTTAACTGGGTAAAAATCGCATCGTATAACTGTATTAATTCTACTTCTTGCAGTAAGGAATTGCTACCAACAACATCTGCATCGCATTGTGTAAACTCTCTGAAACGCCCCTTTTGCGGTCGGTCTGCTCTATATACATTTTGCATTTGATACCTTTTAAAAGGAAAGGTAATATCGTTTTGATGTTGCACAACATATCTCGCAAAGGGTACCGTAAGATCATACCGCAACGCTTTTTCAGAAATTTGTGGAGTTAATTGTATTTCTTTTCCAGTTTCTAAAAAATCGGTATTTACTTTTTTAAGATACTCACCGCTATTTAAAATTTTGAATATCAAACGATCTCCTTCTTCACCATATTTACCCATTAAGGTATCTGCATTTTCAAAACTAGGTGTTTCTATAGGCATGAAACCGTACAGTTCAAAATGATATCGCATTACATTCATAATGTACTGCCTGCGCTGCACTTCTAGCGGATTAAAATCTCTTGTACCTTTAGGAATCGTGGGTTTAAATGACATAATTATGGTTAAGTTTGCAAATATAAACAGTTCACTTGTTGATGTAATTAAAGTAACACAGTGATTTAAACTTTTTGATTTGTTAAAAATGACGTTATCGCATTAGTATAAGGATTTTTTTTCTTTCTCAACTCAATTTTGAAACTTAAAAAAAAATTAGGTAAACAAACGACAGCCCATTATTACTTAAAAGTAAAAGTTCAAATCACATTAAATTTATTTAAAATAGAAAATACATTAATAAATTGTAACTTTTTACAGCTTTTAAGGTCTTACCCATTATGATAGGTTTACTACGTCAAAACATAAATATAGCACAACAAAGCATTAAAGGACAGTTGTTGCGCACCATACTTACCATTATTATTATTGCAATAGGTATCACTGCATTAGTAGGTATTTTAAGTGCTGTAAATGCGCTTTCTTCTACATTAAATAATGGATTCTCTGGCATAGGTACCAATACCTTTTACATACAGCAATATGAACTTAATTTTCAACGTCGCGGTGGTAATGAACGTACAAAAGTTAACCCCATTATCTCTTACAGACAGGTAAAAGAGTTTGAAGAAAAGTATCAAACCCCTTTAACCCAAGTAGGAATCACCTTTCAAGCAACAAGCACTGCCCAGGTAAAAACCGACGACCGTAAAACAAAACCAAAAATAATAGTCGCAGGAGTTAACGAGTTTTATGCAGAAAATGCCGGGCTTCAATTAGGATCTGGGCGCATGTTTAGTGCTCTAGATATAAAAAACAGCACTAGAGTGTGTATAATAGGTAGCGATATGGAAGAAGAGCTTTTTGCAGGGCGTAATCCATTGGGAAAAACATTAAGTATACGTGGTAATAAATTTACGGTAATAGGAATACTAGAAGAGAAAGGTTCAACCTTTGGTAACAATGTAGATTTAAGAGTATTGATACCCATAGAGGCTGCTCGTGGCATTTATACCCGTGCTAATATAAATTATGACCTGAGCGTTAAGGTATTTGACAAAAACTTTATTGAATCATCAAAGGATGAAGCTGCAGTTTTAATGCGTAACATAAGAGGACTTAACCCCGTTGAAGAAAATAATTTTGGAATTGTACAAAGCGATCAATTACTAAATAACCTTACCGCTGTAAGTTCATCTTTAAATGTTGCAGCCATTATCATAAGTTTAATTACCATTTTTGGATCTTCAATCGCATTGATGAACATCATGCTGGTATCGGTCACAGAGCGTACTAGGGAAATAGGTGTTAGAAAAGCACTAGGCGCAAAACGCAGCACAATCTCTTGGCAATTTTTTATAGAAACCTTTTTGATCAGTCAATACGGTAGTATTATAGGTATTTTACTAGGTATGTTGATAGGTTATGCCGTTTCTCGAGGTTTTGAAATACCGTTTGAAATCCCCTGGGGCGCCATAATAGCAGCAACCATAACTTCAATAGTTATCGCATTATTTTCTGGTGTGATACCGGCAATTAAAGCTGCAAAACTAGATCCTATAGAAGCGTTGCGTTATGAATAGTAAATTGCAATAGTTATTACCTATACTATGGCCTTATTAACAAAAGGTAATTGATTAAAATTTTTAAACAGTTGCATAACTTTTTCATGGTCATTTTGGGTATAATCTAGATGTGTAACCAGTCTCAATTTACCTTGTCCCATATTGCTGATCAATAACTGGTGTGCAGCACAATAATCAGTCATGGCTTTTTCATCTTTCACTTCAAAGATAACTATGTTAGTTTCAACAGGTGCTACATGAATAACATCGTCTAGTGATTCAAGTACATTACCCAACTCATTTGCCCGTGTGTGATCTTCAGACAGTCTTTCTATATTATTGTCTAGTGCATATAAAGCTGCAGCTGCCATAAAACCTATCTGTCGCATACCACCACCTAGCACTTTGCGCACCCGCATTGCTTTTTTCATAATTTGAGAATTTCCTGCAAGTACTGTACCTAGTGGTGTACCCATACCTTTAGAAAAACAAACTGAAATGGTGTCAAATATTTGTCCGTATTCTTTTGGATTTTGACCAGTTGCCACTAGGGCATTCCACAACCTTGCACCATCTAGATGCAATCCTAGACCATGCTTATTACAAACCTCTTTAATTTCTTTAAAAGTTTTTAAATCATAGCAAGCGCCACCCCCTTTATTGGTGGTATTTTCTAGACATACTAGAGAGGTAAGCGGGCTGTGATAAAAATCTGGCGGATTAATTGCCGCAGCAACCTGTGCCGCAGTAATCATACCTCTAGACCCGTCTATTAATTTACAAGAAACGCCGCTATTAAAAGAAACGCCACCACCTTCATAATTATAAACATGGGCATATTTATCACAAATTAGCTGTTCGCTAGGCTGCGTGTGCATTTTTATAGCAGCTTGATTTGCCATAGTTCCCGTAGGAAAAAAAAGCGCCTCGTCCATACCAAATAATGCAGCAACACGGTTTTCTAGTTCGTTTACCGTGGGATCTTCTTTATAAACATCATCTCCCACTTGTGCGGTAAACATGGCTTCCATCATTCCTTTAGATGGTTTTGTGATGGTGTCACTTCTTAAATCTATTACTTTTCTAGTTTCCATTTGTTTGCTTGTACTATAACTTCCTTATTAATGGCAATATGATGTTTATAATTTCGCTTTCGCGAAAGCGAGATAAAAATAATAGCTAAACCGCATAACTACATAGATAATGACAAATATTTTAATTCTATTTTTGCAGAAGATGAAAATGACCCTATGATTAATGCCGAGCAGGTAAAAGAACTGCAACATCGAGTAGAAAAATTAAAAGATTATTTACAAATAGATGCGAAACAAGTTGAAATCGCAAACCTAGAAGAAAAGACGTACTCACCAGATTTTTGGAACCAGCCAAAAGATGCCGAGGCGATTATGAAACTATTGCGTACAAAAAAGCAATGGACCACTGATTATGCTACTGCAGTAACCCTAGTTGAAGATCTCGAGGTGCTTTTTGAGTTTTATAAAGAACAAGAAGCTACAGAGGAGGATGTGATGAACAAATTTACCACAGCAACAGATCTAGTTGAAAAACTAGAATTCAAAAACATGCTGTCTAATGAAGGTGACGATATGAGTGCTGTATTACAAATAACAGCCGGTGCGGGTGGTACCGAATCTTGCGACTGGGCAGAAATGCTGATGAGGATGTACATAATGTGGGCAGAAAAAAACAACTATAAAGTTAAAGAACTCAACTTTCAAGAGGGTGATGTTGCTGGTATTAAAACAGTGACACTTGAAATTGAAGGGGATTATAGTTTTGGCTGGTTAAAAAGTGAAAACGGGGTGCACCGGCTAGTAAGAATCTCTCCTTTTGATTCTAATGCAAAACGTCATACTTCTTTTGCATCGGTTTATGTTTATCCACTTGCAGACGATTCTATAGAAATAGACATCAACCCAGCCGATATTAAATGGGATTTTGCACGATCTAGCGGGGCAGGCGGTCAAAACGTAAACAAAGTAGAAACCAAAGCCATACTTACACACCACCCATCTGGTATCGTTATTCATAATTCTGAAACTAGATCACAATTAGAAAATCGTGAAAAAGCAATGCAAATGTTAAAATCTCAGCTCTTTGAGATTGAATTACAAAAACGCAATGCTGCAAGACAAGAAATAGAAGCAGGAAAAATGAAGATAGAATGGGGATCTCAAATACGCAATTACGTACTTCACCCTTATAAACTTATTAAAGATGTGAGAACCGGACATGAAACAGGAAATACCGAGGCAGTTTTAAACGGCGATATAGACGCATTTTTAAAAGCTTTTCTAATGGAGGATGGTAAAGAGGCGCCTAGTGACCAGCTTTAACTTAAGTTTAGTAAGTCTCGCTTAACCCTTTGGACACTTTTTAGGTCTTAAAAGAAAACTTAATCCCAAGTAATGAACAAATTTTTTCTGATGTTATTAACTTTAGTAACATCCATCGGCTATTCTCAAAATGTTTCACCCGTTAACGTAAAAGGAAAATTATTAGACAAAGATTCTGGTGCACCACTAGAATTTGCAACCGTATCTTTTATAAGTTCAAATCCTGATGTGCCGCCACAAGGTGGTGTTACCGACCTAGATGGTAATTATAATATTCCTATCACACCAGGTACCTATACTGTTAAATGGGAATATATCACTTTTAAATCTATTGTTAAAAAAAACGTGATTATCACAGAAAATAAAGACTTTGGCACATTAAGTCTAGAAATGGACATTGCCAAGCTGGACACTCTAGTTATTGTTGCAGAGAAAACTACTGTAGATATAAGACTAGATAAAAAAATATACAATATAGGTAAAGACCTTACCGTGCGTGGCGGTAGTGCTAGTGATGTACTAGATAATGTACCATCTGTATCAGTAGATGTAGAGGGTAATGTTGCGTTAAGAGGTAATGACAACGTAACTATTTTAATAGACGGCAGGCCCAGCGCACTGGTAGGTTTTAATGGTACAGAAGCCCTGAGGCAAATACCCGCAGATGCCATTGAAAAAATAGAAGTTATTACCTCCCCAAGTGCCAGATATGATGCCGAGGGAACCGCAGGAATCTTAAATATTATTCTAAGAAAAAATAAACTAGTAGGGTTTAACGGTTCTTTACAACTTGATGCAGGTTATAATCCCCAACTAGGTATTGCATTTAACGGTAATGTGCGCAAAGAAAAATGGAACTTTTTTACAAATACTGGTTTTAGATATAGAGAACAACCAGGAAATGCCTCGAGTAGTTCAGAGTTTTTTTCACCAACAGCACAAAATCGTTTTGTGGACGAGCGTAGAACATTTGATAGATTAGGAAGGAATTTTTTTACTAGCCTAGGTGTAGAATATTATATTAATGAAAAATCGAGTATTGTAGGCAATATCGTATACCGGCTAGGAAATGATAATGACCGTAACAGCAATATCATCAATCGATTTGACGTAAATCGCAATTTAAACGAGGGGACTTCTCGTATAGAAGATGAAGCCGAGAATGATACCAGAATACAGTATTCCCTAGATTATAGAAACGATTTAGACGATAATGGTCAAAAATTAAATGCCAGCATACAATATTCTACCTCTATAGAAGATCAAAATGCTGATATCCTAGAAACTGAAACCGTGAACAACATTGTTAATGATGTAGAAAGAACTGAGCGCAAAGAAGATGAACAAAATGTAAACGTTCAACTAGACTATGTGCTGCCAGTGGGAGAAAACACGCAATATGAAGCAGGTTATAGAGGTAATTATAGAGATATAAATAATACCTTTTTTTTAGAAGAAAGATTGGATTTTCCTTCAGGTCCTTTAGTACCAGATGAAGGGTTGAATAATACATTTCAATATGAAGAGTTGGTCAATGCCTTTTATGGACAATTTGGTAAAGAAATTGGAAACTTTTCTTTTCTTGCTGGTTTAAGATATGAACATACAAGTGTTAAAATAAGACAAGCAACCACTAATAGTGAAGACACTAAGGATTACGGCAACCTTTTTCCTACTCTTAATCTAGGTTATGAACTTCAAGAAGGAGAAAATATAACCTTAGGTTTTAATAGACGGGTGAGAAGACCTAGAGGAAGATTTTTGAACCCATTTCCCAGCAGGTCTAGTGAATCAAATATTTTTCAAGGTAATGTAGACCTAGACCCTACTTTTACAAATGCTGTAGATTTAGGTTACCTAAGAAGATGGAAAAAGGTTACTTTAAGCACCTCTATTTATTACAACCGCAGTGACGACAACTGGGAGTTTATTCAAGAAGATACAGGAGGGATAACAGATAATGGCGACCCAATAATTAGACGCACACCGGTAAACCTTTCTTTGCAAGAACGTATAGGGTATGAACTAACCCTTACCTACCGACCATTTAAATGGTGGACTATAAATTCTGATTTCAATCTATTTAGGGTAGAGACTGATGGAGATTTTAATGATCAAAATTTTGATTTTGTAAACACTACTTATTTTGCCCGATTGAATCAAAAATTTAACGTCCCATCTGGTATAGATGTGCAACTTACCTCAAACTATAGAGGAGCATCGGCAAATGCACAAGGAACCAATGATGGAATTTTTACTATGAATATTGCCGCTAGTAAAGAGATTTTTGGAGAAAATGGAACAATTTCCCTAAATATAAGCGATGTATTTAATAGCCGCCGCCGACAAAGCACAGTAGTGACACCTAATTTTATATCTTCAAGTGAATTTCAATGGAGAGAACGTCAAATAAACATCAGCTTCTTATATCGTTTTAATCAGAAAAAGAAAAATGATAGAAATGGTGCAGGTGGTGACGATTATGGTGATGATGGTTTTGAGGGATAGCAATAATAACAATAGATTTTTTAGTTTAATTTTGCACTAAAATTAAACAATTATGAAAAACTTATTTTTTAGCCTTGGAATAGCACTAGCTGCAACAACATTTGCAAGCGCGCAAGATATCTCTAAAAATGCACTGGGTTTACGTATAGGTGGCGGTGACGGTTTTGGTACTGAAATCTCTTATCAACGTGCTTTAAGTGGCAACAATAGACTAGAGATAGATCTGGGAATAGATAATGGTGATAATTATGATGGTTTTAAAGCTACAGGAATTTACCAGTGGGTATGGAATATTGAAGACAGATTTAACTGGTACGCTGGTGCAGGTGGTGGTTTAGGAAGTTTAAATATAAAAAACGCTGGATCAGAAACCTTTATTTTCTTATCAGGACAGGTAGGTATCGAGTATAATTTTGATTTTCCTTTATTAATTTCTTTAGACACTCGACCGTCGTTTTATTTAGGAGATTTCAGGGATGGTGGCGGTTATGACATTGCACTAGGGTTAAGATATCAATTCTAATTAAAACGTTTTAATCATAAATAAACGGTCATTTTTGATTACCTATTTTATCGTTAACTCTTACTATTATTTTATCAAATGGTTGATTTGCTAATAACAACATTCCTGGTGTGGTCATACTCATAGTAACCAGATCATCTGGGCCTGGCGATGTGGTAGAAAAAGTATAAATGGTATTTTCATTAATAGCTTCCATTTTTACACCTGTAACTTGAAATCCTCCGGTACTTTTTTGTCCCATTGCAGCAAGGATAACACATTGGGTTTTAAAATTAACCACAGGTATTTCTATATTAGTAGTTCTTGTGGCGTTAATTTGATCATAAAGTGCTAATAGCTCTTGCTGACTTTCAATAATCATCGTTTTTTCTTCAAGGATGTTGATATTGCTGTCGTTTAAAAGAATTACATAATTCTCTTCTCCTGTTTTTAAAGTTTGTAGTTTCAAATCTCTTTTACTAGAACAAGCGTTGATACTATAAATACTTAGCACTAGCAAGCACATTTTCATATAATTTTTCATATTGCGGTATTATTTTAAGAATATCGTATTGTTCCGCTTTCGCGAAAGCGGCATTTTTAAAATCATTTAAGACAGCATCATCTTTTAATATCTTGATAGCATTTGCTGCCATTTCTTTTACATTGCCTACATCACTAGTAAAACCAGAGACACCGTTTTCATTAACCTCTGGCAGCCCACCTGTGTTTGTAGAAATTACCGGAGTGTGATTTGCCATGGCCTCTAGGGCTGCAAGACCAAAGCTTTCTTTTTCTGATGGCAATAAAAATAAGTCAGAAAAACATAGAATACGGTCGATCTCGGTACTATTGCCTACCCATTTGATTTTCATTTTTAAACCAGCTTTATGGGCGTATTCTTCGGCAGTAAATCGTTCTGGACCATCACCTACCATAATCAATACTGATGGTATTTCTTTTTCAACAATCTCAAATATTTTAACAATATCCATCAACCGTTTTACAGGTCGCATATTGCTGATGTGTGTAATAATACGCTCTTGCGGAAAAGCCATGATCGATCTATCACAATCCTTAAACTCGGTTTGATACAATGACATATCAATAAAATTAGGAACGACAGTGATTTCTTTTGTGATATCAAACAACCCAAGTGTATCTTTTTTTAAACTGGCAGAAACAGAAGTAACCACATCGCTGTTATTGATACTAAAGGTAACAGCGGGTTTATATACAGGGTGGTTACCCACTAGAGTAATGTCTGTACCATGCAATGTCGTTACCATAGGTAGGGAAATACCGTGATCTTTTAAAATTTGTTGGGCCATAAAACCAGCATAAGCATGTGGTATGGCATAATGTACATGCAAGAGTTCTATACTGTACTCTTGTACCACATTAACCAATTTGCTAGATAGTGCCAGTTCATAGGGCTGATAATGAAACAGCGGATATTCTTCAACATTTACCTCGTGAAAAAAAATATTTTTGGTTAGCAGGTCCAGTCTTACTGGTTGTGTATAAGTAACAAAGTGAACCTCATGACCACGCTCTGCCAGTGCAGTGCCTAGCATGGTGGCTACTACACCACTACCGCCAAAGGTAGGATAACATACAATTGCTATTTTCATTAATAAAATTTAAATGATTTTTAAAACAAAAGTTGATTAATGGTGAAGGTAACAAAGTCTTTAATACAAAATCATTACCGCTTCCTTTAATCTATCATTGAATCATAAATAATTTGCTGAATATTTGTTCTTATATTTTCTTTAATAATAAATCTATTAGCTGCGTCTGGATGAACTCTATTTGATAAAAATACATAGACCAACTCCTGCTCGGGGTCTGCCCAAGTATAGGTCCCAGTGAAACCGCTGTGTCCAAAACTGCCTTTACTCACGCACCCACAAGTATTTCCAGCTCCTTTTAATTGCGGCTTGTCAAATCCTACACCACGTCTCACTTCATTCTCACAATAATTACAGGTGTTGAATTTATCTATAGTCTCTTGTTTAAAATACCTTCTACCGCCATAGTAACCACCTTGCAAATACATTTGCATCATTTTTGCGACATCATTTGCATTAGAAAATAAGCCTGCGTGCCCACCTATACCACCTTGCATAGCTGCGCCTTGATCGTGTACATAACCATGTAACAACTGCCCTCTAAAAGAAGTATCATTTTCAGTAGGGACTATTTGAGAAAGCGGAAACTTTTCACGCGGCAAATAACTTGTACGATTCATTCCTAATGATTCATAAAAATGATCTTGACCCAGCTGACTTAAATTTTTAATATAATGACTTTCTATATACTTTTTAAGTAGATAGTATGGTAAATCACTATATTTATATTCTTGCTGTTTTCTTAAATCGCTTTTTTTAATGCGTTCAAAAATAGTATCCAGCATGATTGGGTTAGTAAACATACCATCTGCTACTTGCAAACTATAATTTTCACTAGGACCTTTACTATAATATGACGTCAATGGCTGTTTTGTGAGTGAATCTAGGGTGTAACTGTAAAAAGGAATCCAAGGCTTTAACCTGCCATAATGGGAGAGCATTTCTTTTATCGTGATATTTTCTTTATTAGTATTTTTTAAATCTGGATCTAATTTAGAAATAGGATCGTCTAGCGCAATGGTATTTTTTTCTTCTAGTTCCATAACTAATGGCAGTGAAACTAGAATTTTAGTTACAGATGCGATATCATATACATGGTCGTCCATTACAGGCTTCTCTTTTTGATAAGTATGAAACCCATATGATTTATTCATTACCACTTTACCACGTCTAGCCACTAAGATTTGTATTCCTGGAGCTCCTTTATTACTAATGGTATAGTTTGCTAAACTGTCAATTTTTGCGATCATATTTGCATCTAGCCCTACACTAGTTGGATTATTGCCATAACTTAACCTTTTAATATTTTTTAAATAAACACCCTGGTTTACTTTAAAAAGTCCAGCACTTACAGGTAATCTTCCTACCATATCTCTAGCCCCAAAAATCATTTGCGCACTTAACCGCTGGCTCCACTCACTATTTTGATAAGACATAATAATGCCTTCAAAATTCTTTTGGGTTTTAATTTGCTCTAGCATATACGGTCTTACAAACCCATCAAAAATCACCTCGTGCTTTCTTGCAATTTCATACAGCCAGGTAAGTTCTTTATCAGTTAATTGATAAGACGTCCACGGGTTTTTATCACTTCTATGCAATCCTATTATTACAGTATTATATTTTTCTAACATTTTAAGAACTGCATCTAGTCGATCACCTATAATACGATCTACTTTGGTATACTTGTTTAATTCATTAAAAAACACCTCGCCAGAGTCGTCACCTAGCGCGATGTATGCTATTTTTTTAGTTTCAAGATTTTTTAAAGGTAAAAGCTCATTTCTATTTTTTAAGAGTGTGATTGCTTTAGACATCGCATTTTCATAAACCACCTCGTCAGCCTCGGTATTTAACTGTTGTACCAGATTAGAAATAGCTGTAGGCTTATAATGGTGCAGTCCAGCTATATATTTTGCTTTTAATATTTTTTTAACCGAGTGTGCTAAACGTTCTTCTGTAATATCATTAGTATTTAAAGCAGCACTTATCAAAGCTATAGATTTTGGAACATCTTCAGAAATAAGTAGCACATCATTACCGGCTTTAAAGGCTTGTAAATCTATTTCACCTGGGGTGCTATAATTACTAGCTCCCTTCATATTTAAAGCATCAGTAAAAATAAGACCATTAAAACCCAATTTTACTTTTAACAAATCGGTTACTACTTTTTCACTAATACTTGTTGGGTATCCAGCCCTAGGCTCTAGGCTAGGTATATTTAAATGCGCCACCATAACACTGGCCATACCTTGATCAATCAGCTTTTTATAAGGAAATAACTCTACACTATTGATACGTTGTGCGGTAAAATCTACCGTGGGCAATGTTTTATGACTGTCTTGATCTGTATCACCATGACCAGGAAAATGCTTGGCAGATGCCATCGTTCCTGTACTTTGCATACCTTGCATAAAGGCAGTTGCCTTGCTAGTTACATTTTCTAGATCTTCTCCAAAACTTCTATTACCTATTATAGGATTCTTTGGATTTGTATTAATATCTACCACTGGGGCAAAATTCATGTGTACGCCTAGACGTTTACAATGTTCACCTATGCGTTTTCCTACCTCATAACTAGATGTAATTCCCGGTGTTGCCCCTAGGGTCATGTTCCATGGAAAAGCATAAGTACTGTCTAACCTCATGGCCAGTCCCCACTCTGCATCCATCGCGATTAATAAAGGGGTTTTAGATGTTGACTGCAACTCGTTAGTAAGGGTTGCTTGCTGCACAGGACCGCCTTTAGAAAATATAATCCCTCCTATTTTATGGGTTGCTACTAGCTTTCTTACTCTATCTACATGGGTCTTGCCTTTGTTAGAAAAAACATCTACCATAAACAACTGCCCTATTTTTTCTTTTTGAGTAAGACTATTATAAACGCTATCCACCCATTGAACCTGGGCCACAGAATCTTGTGCTGTAAGTGGATAATTATTGGATAATTGGCCTGTAGATAAGTTCACTTTTGCCAAAGCAACCCCTATAACCAACCACATAACATAATTAAACTTCATACTCTTTAATCTTATATTTTATAGATAAATCAAAAATCAGACATCTATCGCAAGATACCTAAAAACAAAGGGATTGCACAATTTTAATATTGAATAATATAGGTATTTTTAATCATATTTATCAACTGTTTTTAAGCGTGTTGTCGTACTAAAAATAGGTGTGAATATTAAAAAAAAATAAAACATTATTTATTAAAGCTGTTAGCACTAAATCACATAAAATAGGTGCTAGGTTATAAGTTTGAATAAATCGCTTTCGCGAAAGCGATATCTTAAAAACAATATATCACTAGAGATACTACAACTGTAAACCACTGAAAAAAAGCAATAAAAACACTAAAACTGCGGATCTGGCTGGCGTCTTTGATCCCATTTGATATCACTTAAAGCGCTGGCTTTTATACCTATAAAGAAAAACCAACTGCTTTGTGGGCCTATAGGCGTCCAGTTAAAACTCATGGTAAAACTTTCTAAATCTCGTTGAAAACGCAAACTGGTAAAAGAGATACCTTTATTAGCAAAATCATAACCCGTATTACCGCCTACCGTCCAGCGTGGTGACAGCTCTACATCGCCACTTATCATTAAACTTTGCTGGTTGATCTCGTTTTGCCGCTGTGCATTGTTATAGGTCATGGTATAGGCAAAATTTAAATTCCATGGAATTTTAAATCTATACCTTTCCTTATTAACATCTACATCTTGTTTTTCGGGCTCAATGTTTTGTTGTCGCGTGGGGTCTATAGACTCGCCAAAAAGATCATCAGGCCTCCCACCATTTTCTTGTGTGCGCTTATTAGACTCTTTTTTATCATCGTCCTTATCTTTTTTAAAATCCTCACTACTCAACCTAAAACTAGTACGGAAACCAGCGCGAGTAAGTCGCAACAAACTACCGCCGTTATTGATATTAAAAGTATTGATGCGGTTGTTATTGTTATCTAGCGCATAGGGGTCAAAATTAGCATCTAAATTAATGTCAATACTTTTTGTAATAGGAACCACACCACGCACCGATAGCGGGCTCCAGTTTAGGGAATCACCTGCGAGGTTATAAGAGGTGTTAAAGCTTAAACTTTTAAGAATTTGCACCTTGCGCAACTCGGTTTTTGTCGAGTCTCGATCCCTGACTTTTGCTTCGATATTATTTTGTACCCCTAGATTGATACTACTAGAAAAATTACGACCAGGCGCACCAAATAAAGTCCCGTCAAAACGGCTGTAAAATTGTTCTTCTCGTCCAGGAGCGTCTAGACCTTGCTCGGTAACTAGTCTCTCGTAATATTGATCAAAACTAGGATTTGCAGAATAGCTTAAATTAGGACGCACCACATGTCTTAACGCTTGTATTTTGGATTTAGGATTCTTAGATTTCCAACTTCCATATACTGTGGTACCTATACTAGCACCATAATTGTACGTGCGGTAAGACGCAAAACCATCAACCGTATCTCGCACGGTATTAAAAACACCATTATCATTTTCTACTAGGCGCTGTCTAAAGGTTTCAAACACCCAGTTTTCGTCATAATTAGCATTTGCACTTACACTAAAATAGCCGATTTTAAAGTTGGTCGCTATGGGAATGCTGTGTTTCATACCCATTACCGCATTGTCAAACATTTTGGCTGTTAAAAAATCTTCATCGGTTGTGGTAATGCGGTTTTCACCTCGCAGGTTGTATTGTAAATTGATGTTTTCAATAATTCCTTTTTTAGCACCTTCTTTGGGCGCAAAAGGAAATATTCTAGACACGCTACCCTGTAATGTAGGCAGGGTAAGGTTTACAGCATTTGTATTTGTATTTTGATTGTGTGTAACACTAGTGCTAAAATTAACCTGGGGCTCTCCAGGGAATGATTTTGAATAAGAAATAGAACTACTTAAGTTATTGACTAGGGTAGCACTTTGATTCACCTGATTAAAAGACTGCCTATAAAACTGGCTACTACCTAAATTGACACTTGCACTAAATCTAGAACTAGGGTTAGACTTTGCATCTTGCGAGTGCTGCCAGTTGATATTGTATCTAGAAGTTTGTTGAAAATCAGAAAAACCTCGCTCACTTTGCAGCTGGTTTTCATAAAGAAACCTAAGGCCACCACTATATTTATAACGCACATTATAATTGCTTTCTACCCTAGCGCCATAACTACCATTTGTGAAATAATCACCTAAAATACTAAGGTCTAAGTAATCATTTACTGCAAAATAATACCCCCCATTTTGTAAAAAGTAGCCTTGATTATTATTATTACCAAAACTAGGTAGCAGCACCCCACTTTTGCGCTCGGTTGTCATGGGAAAATAGGCAAAAGGCAAGCCCAGTGGTGTGGGCACATCTGCAATGTACATGTTTACCAGACCTGTAACAATTTTCTTTTTGGGAACATATTTTATTTTACGTGCAAGGAAATAATACTCTGGATTGTCTATATTTTTTGAAGTAGTAAATTTTGCATTACTCATGTAAAAAACAGAATCGTTTACTCTTTTTGTGACCTCGGCAATGACGTTAAACTCTCCTTGTGTGGTTTTAGAATTAAAAGTTAATGCCTTTTGAGAGTTTTTATTGAAAATTATAGAGTCTGGTTTTACCACATTTGTTCCCTGTGTAAAAACTGGTGGTTGTGTATAGCCTAGAGAGTCTTTAACAATTCCAGATGCAAATACATTACCCGTATTATTATCAATTACTATTTTACCAGCTTCTATAGTAATATCGCCATAAATAATTTTAGCCTGATTGTATAAAGTAATGGTATTTTTTTTTCTATCTATAAGCCTGTAATCCTTTGTATTAGAATCAATTCTGTACTCAAGTACAGCTTTATTCTTTTTTAATGAATCGACGACAACAGTATCTTTTTCCTTTTCTGTTCTTTCTAGCAGTTCCTCTTTCTGTGGGTTATTGATTGTGTCTTGCCCTGTAGGTTTTGGTTTTTCAATAGGAATAGGGGTTGCCTTAGCAGGTATTTCTTGAGCTATAACAATAGTATAACCTGTTAAAAACAGAAGTAAAAAAATAATATGCTTCAACCCTAAATGCAACCTTTGTTTTAGTATTTTCGTGGATAAATATGGTCTAATTTTTGAAACATCAAAACTACATATAATTATGTAGCGTTTATAAATAAAACCATTAATTTCAGTTTGTAATTTATTTATCTCGCTTTCGCGAAAGCGGAATAACAAAAATTCCATATCTAGTTGATCATCTTTTATGAAAACGAACCTATTTTTTATTATTGCCCTACTTATCAATTCAATATTAACGGCTACAAATATACCTATCGATTCTACAAAAGTGGGCGATAAAAAAATCTTTACAGTTGTACTAGATGCGGGACACGGCGGTAAAGATTCTGGCAAATATGTTTCTAAAACTGCAGAAAAGGATATTGCCCTACAAGTGGTGAAATACCTAGGTAAACAGCTTGATAATCATAAAGATATAAAAGTAGTCTATACACGCACAACAGATGTTTTTCTAGGACTAGACGAGCGGGCTGCTATTGCAAATAAAGAAAAAGCAGACCTATTTGTATCTGTACACTGCAATGCAGCAAGTGCTACAAGTGCAAAGGGAAATGAAACCTGGGTACTAGGAATACATAGAAATGCCGATAATCTAGAAGTAGTGCAACGAGAAAATGCAGTTATTTTATTAGAAGAAGATTACAAAGAAAAGTATGTGGGCTTTAATCCTAACGACCCATCTAGCTTTGCCACAAACCTTATGGTGCAAGAAGAATTTCTTGACAACAGTATTGAACTTGCCGACAAGGTTCAAAACAATTTTGATAAATATACAAAACGTAAAAATAGAGGTGTAAAACAAGCTGGATTTGCCGTTTTAAGACTTTCTTACATGCCTAGTGTACTTATAGAAACGGGATTTTTAACAAATAAAGAAGAGCGCGCTTTTTTAAAAAGCAGTGAGGGTCAACAAAAAATAGCCACTTCTATTTATGATGCCGTATTGTCTTATCAAAAAAATAGAGACGTTAACCTTTTTGAAGTAGCACAAGTAGATATATCACAAAACAACACAAAAATCGATTCTAAAAACAAAAACGATGTCATTTATAAAGTACAAATAAGCGCTAGTAGTTCAAAAATAGAAATTAAGTCATACAATTTTAAAGGATTGCCACAAATATCCCGAGAACAAGATGGTACTATTTATAGGTACTTAACAGGCAATACCTCTAACCTAAAAGAAGCAGAAGGTTTAAAAGCCAAAGCGATTGCAAAAGGCTATAAAACTGCTTTTATAGTCCGGTATAAAAGCGGTGTGCGTCGCAACTTGTGATAATTCAAATAAAAATCTTAGTCCTTATAAATAAGTCTTGTCTTATCTTTACATCTTGAAGAAATTAGGGTTTATGAAATTTTCTAAAGAAATCAAAGTGGGAATCCTTACCGTTGGAGCCATAGCCTTGTTTATATTTGGTTACAACTATCTTAAAGGACGTAATCTTTTAAATAAAGATAGGTCGTTTTATGCTATCTATAATAATGTAGAAGGTCTTACCACATCTGCACCCGTAACAATTAACGGTTTAAAGGTGGGCAATATCGACAATATTGCTTTTCTAGATGGAACAGGACGACTAATTGTAAAATTTCATGTAGATGAATCCTTTAGATTTTCATCAGAAAGTATTGCAGCCGTTTACAGCACTAGCTTGATAGGTGGAAAAGCCCTTGCCATCTTACCCAATTTTGAAAGCACTGCAAGAAAAGCGCAGCCTGGAGATACTTTACCATCTAAAATAGACCAAGGTATTCAAGGTGAAGTAATGGAACAATTTCTACCCTTAAAAGATAAACTAGCTAGCATGATTGTAAGTGTGGATAGTGTAATGATTGCGGTAAGTGGCACACTCACACCAGAAACCAGACGCAATATTGCAGTTTCTGTCAAAGAATTAAATAAAACCCTTGCGCAAATACAATTATTATCGGGCAATGCAAATGCACTTATAAATGATAGTAAAGATGGTATTGGTAGAACTTTAAATAATCTAGACACTACCACAGCAAATTTTGCTAAAATATCTGATACCCTAGCACAAATAAACCTAGCTGGAACTGTAAAAAATCTTGAAAATACCATTACCAAATTTAATACCGTTCTAGATAAAGTAGGTAATGGAGAGGGAACGCTAGGAAAACTAATGACCGACGACCAATTATACATGAACCTAGAACGAGCAACAAAACAGGCAGCAGATTTACTTCAAGACATGAAACTAAATCCTAAGCGCTATGTTCACTTTTCTGTTTTTGGAAAAAAGACTGGTGAATATGTAGAACCAGAAGATATCAATAAATAAATTTTTTAAAATGGAATACATTCCACAAACAATATTTGCGATTTTATTAATTGCTGGCATAGGTTTTTTTGCGGTCAACATTAAGAAAATGATACGCAACATAAAACTAGGAAAAGAAGTAGATAGATCAGATCGCAAAAAAGAACGCTGGTCGCAAATGGCTCGCATCGCACTAGGTCAATCAAAGATGGTGCGCCGCCCTGTCTCAGGACTTTTACATGTAATAGTTTACATAGGATTTGTAATTATTAATATAGAAGTACTAGAAATAGTTATTGATGGTTTAACTGGGCAGCACAGGATATTTGCTCCTTATTTAGGCGTTTTATACAATGTACTTATCGCAACCTTTGAAGTTTTGGCTTTTCTCGTTTTAGTTGCTGTAATTATTTTCTGGTTGCGCAGAAACGTGATGAATATCAAGCGTTTTATGATGGGTGAACTGAAAGGCTGGCCTAAAAACGATGCCAACTACATTTTATATTTTGAGGTAGTTTTAATGTCCTTATTTCTTACTATGAATGCCACAGATCTTGCGATTCAAAATGGTGTAGCCGCGGGAGCATTTACCAGCGAGGCAGCCATGCATTATGCACCTTATGGCAGTTTTCCTATTAGTAGTTTTATAACACCTTTGTTTGAAGGGATGAGTTTTAAAAGCTTATTCATCATAGAAAGAGTTTGCTGGTGGTTGCACATTGCAGGGATTTTAATTTTCTTAAACTATTTATATTGGTCTAAGCATTTACATATATTACTGGCCTTCCCTAACGTTTATCTAGCTAAATTAACCCCCAAGGGGCAGCTTACCAATATGGCAGCGGTTACTAAGGAAGTGAAAATCATGATGGATCCAGATGCAGATCCATTTGCTGCGCCAGACCCTAGTGAAGAAGAAGAAATACCTGCAAGCCTGGGAGCAAGTGATGTTTTTGATTTACATCAAGTACAATTACTCAACGCTTACACCTGTACAGAATGCGGTCGTTGTACATCAGAATGTCCAGCAAATATTACCGGCAAAAAACTGAGCCCTCGTAAAATAATGATGGATACACGCGACAGATTAGAAGAAGTAGGCAATATCATTAATAAAGAAGGAAAATGGGTAGACGATGGCAAGACCCTTTTAAACGATTATATCACACCAGAAGAATTGTGGGCGTGTACCACCTGTAACGCTTGTGTAGAAGCCTGCCCCATAGGTATTGACCCATTAAGCATTATTATGGATATGAGACGCTATCTAGTACTAGAAAACAGCGCTGCACCTGCCGAATTGAATACCACCATGAGTAATATAGAAAACAATGGTGCCCCATGGCCTTATAACCAGATGGATCGCCTGAACTGGGCAAAAGAATAACAATATGAGTAAAGAGCAATTTCAAAAAGCCCTTAATAAAGATGGGAGTCTAGCAAGTCCTGTGCTGCCAGAGGGTGTAAAAAACTACCTGATAGACATAGACGGCACCATTACAGAAGATGTGCCTAATGAAGAACCCGAGCGCATGGCAACTTGTTTACCCTTTCCAGATGCCCTAAAAACACTTAATGAATGGTATGACGATGGTCATATTATTTGTTTTTTCACCTCTAGAACTGAAGAGCATCGAGAGGTGACAGAAAACTGGCTGAACCAGCACGGTTTTAAATTTCACAGCCTATTAATGGGTAAACCTCGCGGCGGCAACTACCACTGGATTGATAACCATATGGTTAGAGCAACTCGCTATACAGGAGAGTTTTCACATTTAGTAGAAAAAGAAGTGACCATAGAGGTGTTTAAAAACCACAAATAGAGAACAGTAAAGAGTGTAATCTGGGTGAAGATGCTGGTATAGGTATCGCTTTCGCGAAAGCGGAATTAACCACCAACAACGGAAAACATTCTAGATTTAATAAATTTTAATGATAAAACATGAGCAGTAATTTAATAGTACCAACAGCAGCAGAATATATCGCACAAGGAAAACAACCAGAAGTATTGTTTTGGGTGGGATGTAGCGGTAGTTTTGATGATAGGGCAAAAAAAATCACTAAGGCCTTTGTGAAGTTATTAAATAAAGCAGGTGTCGAATTTGCGGTGCTAGGAGCAGAAGAAAGTTGTACTGGCGACCCAGCAAAACGCGCTGGGAATGAATTTTTATTCCAGATGCAGGCGATGATGAATATAGAGGTATTGAACGGCTATGAGATTAAAAAAATTGTAACCGCATGCCCGCACTGTTTTAACACACTTAAAAACGAATATCCTGAACTGGGTGGAAATTATGAAGTAATTCATCATACCTCGTTTCTTAAAGATTTGATCGCTAGCGGTAAACTCACCATAGAAGGAGGGAAATTTAAAGGTAAAAAAATAACCTATCACGACCCTTGTTATTTGGGACGTGCCAATGATATTTATGAAGCACCCAGAGAATTGATAGAGAAACTAGATGCTGCACTGATAGAGATGAAACGCAGCCGTCGCAATGGTTTATGTTGTGGTGCTGGCGGTGCACAAATGTTTAAAGATGCAGAACCTGGGAATAAAGAAATTAACATTGAACGCACCGATGAAGCAATTGCAACGGGTGCCGAGATTATTGCTGCAGGTTGCCCATTTTGTAACACCATGATGACCGATGGCGTTAAGGCTGCAGAGCAAGAAGGAAAGATACAAATAATGGATATTGCAGAGTTGATCGCTAGTGCAGAAGAACTTTAGGGCTTTAATAGTTGTAAAGTGAGATTTTTGTTTATTAGGGAGATCAAAATGAATCCTAGTATTTTAATATTTAAAGATATTGTAATTTGATTACTATAAAGATAACGTTGTTTTATGTAGTTTTAATGATAAATCATTTTTACGCACATCTCTTTACTAACTTTTATTTGGAATAGAATTAAGGTCTTAAAAAAATATTTTTAATATCTTAAAACCCTGGAAAATATTCCAAAAAAAAACATTGACCATGTCACAGTAACCGACAAACTGTTTGTAATTAGAATAAAGTTCGAAAGAAATATTTACAGGATATTTTGTTGTTTTGACAAGGGAAATTTGGTAATGCTTTTTAATGGGTTTATAAAGAAATCTCAAAAGACCCCAAAAAATGAAATTCAATTGGCTTTGAAATTAAAGTAGGAATATTTTAAGTCTAATAAGAAAATATGATGAGCAAAGAAAATATAAGAGATGCTAAAAATTTTGACGAGTTATTAGATATTAAGTACGGAAAGATTGGTTCCGAGAAACGCGATGACTTTGAGAAGAAAGCACAGTATTTTGTGATAAGCGAGATGTTAAAGGAAGCGAGAAAAGAAGCAAATATGACTCAAGAACAACTAGCTGAAAAAGTTGGAACTAAAAAAAGTTATATTTCAAGACTTGAAAACGGAAAATGCGATATTCAACTATCGACTCTATACCGAATTTTTGAATTTGGGTTAGGTAAAAAGGTCAACTTAATATTTGGGTAAAGTCCTAATCGCTGGGTTCACTTTTAACTAAATAAGCATATAACTCAAACAAAGAACTTTGATTAAAAAATTACAGATATCTTGAAAAACAAACTAGATTATAAAAGCATTGTACTTTCAGGATCATTCGGCGGCTTAGTTTATGCGGTAATCATGTCTATTTTTTATCAAGTTACTGGTGATAGTGGCTTTAATATCCTTAAATTTTTTATTGACTTTATATTATTTGGATTGGTCATAGCTGCCGCTATCTGGTGGTCGATGAGAAAAAATGACAAAAAGAACTAATAACATGTTACCAAATTTTGAAAAAAAGAGTCTGTCAAATAGGATTATACATGCCCTACTCTACTCTAGCGGCATTACCCTAATTTGTTATTTTGCTTTTACTTGTTTTGAACTACAAGATTTTCCCTTAAACTATTATATATTCTTTTTTGTAATGCTCTTTATTTTTACCTTTTTATCTAATCCATATATAGTTAAAAAATGAAAGCAATATTTGATTTTAATAAGGTCAACTTTAAAACAAGGATGATACACGGCATTTTGTATGGTATTGCAGTACCGCTATTTACTTACATAGCAGATATTATTTTTGATTTATCTGATTTGGGATGGGATTATTATATCGCATCTAGTATGGGAATGTTTATTTTTGGTTTTTTCTGTGCGGGTATTGCATTAAAAGAAAGTTTTAAGAGTTAACCTGTTGCGTGCTACTTAAAAATTAGATCGCTGCACTTATGGAAAACAGAACATGGACCTTACTTTTACTAGTTGAATTTTTATAGGAAATAAAAGAGAATTCTTAAAATCAAAAAACTTTTTAAAAGCAAGCTCTAAACCGAGGTTTACCGTTAAAGATCTTATATTTTTAAAAACTAGGACAATAATTCAAAATTAATCAAACAAAAAAAATAATATGCTTGCCAATAAAGAAAATAGAGCACCTTTAAAAACGAGAATATTTTTTTCGGTTTTTACAGCTGTGTTTGTCACTCTATTTTTGACAATTTATGATTACTATCAAGATCGGGTTTTTAATATTTTAAGTGTTTTAGGTAATTTGATATACTACAGTGTCGTAATGTTTATTGTAAGTTATTTCTTTCTAAAACTTAAAAAACCGCAAGAAGGTAAAAGCAAGTAACTTTCATTACAACATATAATTCATAAAATAGAATTACAAAACATATCAAAAAAGACATTACAAAATAAAAAATTATGCACGCACATTTTAAAGAACTTCCAGATGATTCACGAGTGTGGATCTATCAAGCAAATCGACCATTTACTAATGATGAATTGAACGAATTAAAACCCCAAATGGATAATTTCCTAGAGCAATGGACTGCACATGGTAAAGATTTAATTGCAGGGGTAGAATATCCTTATAATCGCTTTATAGTAATAGGTCTAGATCAATCAAAATCTGGCGCCACAGGTTGCTCTATTGATTCGTGTGTACGTTTTATTCAATCTATAGAAAAAGGTTTTGGTATTGATTTAATGGATAAAATGAATGTGACTTATAAGAATGGTGCTTATGTAGCACATAAAGAACTATCTGATTTTAAGAAGATGGCCAAGGCAAAATCTGTCACTGCAAACACCATAGTTTTTAATAATCTAGTAACTACCGTAGGAGAATACAAAGACCACTGGGAAGTACCCGCGAGTGAAAGCTGGCACGCACGCTTTTTCTAAGAGTGCGTTACATTCAGTAAATTAAAAAACAGTAAAACACAAGATGATTTTGTTCTTGTGTTTACCTGTTTTTTTTATTGACGTTTTTTGTTATTGCACAAATGTGATAAAGCAATCTAATCAACAACCACCTTATAACTAGGATCTTCTACAACATTTACATCAATAATTTTATCGGCGTTTTTAAGTAGATTCTGGCAATCAGGACTTAAGTGTCTTAAGTGAACCTTCTTGCCTACCTTTATATATCGCTCGGTAATTTTATTTAAAGCGTCAATGGCAGACATGTCTACCACCCTACTCTCTTCAAAATCAATAATTACCTCTTCTGGATCGTTAAGAACATCAAATTTTTCATTAAATGCTGTAACTGATCCAAAGAATAAAGGTCCGTATATTTCATAGTGTTTTACACCGTCTTCATCAATATGCCTTCTAGCACGTATGCGTTTTGAATTGTCCCATGCAAAAACTAGTGCAGAAATGATCACACCTATAAGAACAGCTAGGGCAAGATTATGAAGAAATACAGTGACTACAGTTACTACCACCATTACAAATATATCTGATGAAGGCATTTTATTAAATGTTTTTAAACTCGCCCATTCAAAAGTACCTATAGCAACCATAATCATAAGTCCTGTAAGTGCCGCCATAGGTAATTGTTCTATAATATTTGCTCCATACATCACAAAGAGCAGCAAGGCAACAGCCGCAACAATACCAGAAAGTCTTGCTCTTGCGCCACTTGATATATTAATAAGACTTTGACCCAACATTGCACAACCACCCATTCCAGAAAAAAGACCTGATAATATATTTGCAGCACCTTGTGCTATAGCTTCTTTATTTCCATTACCTCGTGTTTCGGTAATTTCGTCAATTATATTTAATGTCAATAAACTTTCAATCAATCCAACACCTGCAACAATTGCAGCATAAGGAAATATCAATGCAAAAGTCTCCCATGTTAAAGGTACAGTTGGAATATGAAATGGCGGAAAACCGCCTTGAATAGAGGCTACATCACCTACCGTTTTAGTGTCGATATCAAAAGCTGCAACAATTCCAAAAACAACTAATATCGCAACAAGCGATGCAGGTGCAACTTTAGTAAGTTTTGGTAAACCCCATATAATTAGCATAGTCAATAAAACCAGACCTAATATAATGTATAAAGTATCGCCCGTTAACCAGTTACCAGATACGTCTTTAAATTGATCTAATTGTGCCATAAAAATTATCAAGGCGAGACCATTAACAAAACCAAAAATTACCGGGTGTGGCACAAGGCGCATCAATTTACCTAGTTTTAAAATACCCGCAAGAAACTGTAAAATACCGGCAAGTATTACAGTGGCAAATATATACTCTGGACCATGTGATATTGCTAGGGCAACTATGACAATAGCCACCGCCCCTGTAGCACCAGAAATCATTCCAGGACGACCCCCAAAAATCGCTGTTACTAATCCCATAACAAAAGCTGCATAAAGACCCGTTAAAGGTGATAATCCAGCCATAAAAGCAAATGCAACTGCCTCGGGAACTAAAGCTATTGCAACTGTTAACCCTGATAGTATTTCTGTTTTGGCACTAACTTCTGATTTTTTATTAAATAAATTAATTACTTTTTTATATTCAACTTTAGATTTTTTGCGATAAAGTCTTGCGTATTTGTTCATTATCTATAATTTGTAAAAAGGGTAAACCTTTACATTATTGTGAATTGGACGGTAAAATTTTGGGAAACATAAACGGGTCCCATATGTAAAATAATTTTACAGATGATTGAAAAAAAGCGTCTTATGGTGGACTCAATAAAGGGGTACTATTGTTTGATGGAGTTTCCATATTTTTTAAGAAGGCGCAAAAGTAGTCAATTAAATTAGATATGAACTGCTTTACAATTACAAAATTTGGAGTACCTAAAATGATGTTAGATTTTAACTTATCATTCTTAATATTATAATAATCTGTACTTTATAAATATTATAAAACTGTAAACGATCTACTCAAAGAATTGTGTAACATCTTAATTAATGCCAGCTTTCTACTTTTTTTTTACGCCTGCTGCTTTAATCAATTAGTAAATAGGACAATTGTAACGGTTGCTGTAAAATTAACCGTAGTATATTTTGTTTAGTTTCCGCTTTCGCGAAAGCGGAACAGTAAAACTACTATGTACACTTGATGTATTTAATGTTATAAAAAACTTTAATCATCTAAGAATCAAAACCCTCTACAATATTATATAACGCATTTTTATCCAATATCTTGATGCGTTTTCCATCTGTATCTATCCACCCGGATTTTTTAAAAGCAGATAATTGCCTGATGCATGCTTCTTTGGCGGTACCTACTAAATTTGCAATATCTTCTCTTGTAAGAATCATATTTATAAAACCCTCTGCATCTGTACCAAAATTATCCTCTAGATACTGCAGCGTTTCTGCGATGCGTTGTTTGACACTTTTTTGAGCCATATTAACAATTACATCATCTGCAAACTTTAAATCGTTTGCGAGTTGCAGTAAAACGGCTTTTGTAAATTTGATATTGCTGCTCAGGTTATCTTTGAGATAATTTTTAGGAATAAAACATAAACTCATGTCGCTTAAAGCTACAGCACTTAAATTAGTATGCTCATCAGTAATTACCGATCGTTGCCCTAATAATTCTCCTTTTGTTGATATTTTTACGATTTGATCCTTTCCATTATCACTCCTTTTAGAAAGTTTAGAAACACCATCTCTTACACAGTAAACACCTTTTAATTTATCACCTTCATTAAAAATTACTTCTCCCTTTTTAATGGTTTGAAATGTTTTATTATCTGATATGCGTTTCAGTTCTTCTTTTGTAAGCGCTTTTAATGTGTTTAATTGTCGTACCATACAATTCTCGCACCTGTGTTCCTTTTGTTGTGTCATTACATTTTTAAATCAACGGATAAATATAAAAAATTATAGATGATTATAAAAGCTACAGCTCTTATATTGACGTGAAATAAAAGAGGCAAAAAAAGTAGCGTCATTTAAGAAAATTTAAAAAAAACTGGCTTGCAAAAAATAACCGCCTTCTTTTTATGAAGACGGCATTTTTTTATAAATACAGTTAACTTACTAACAAAATATATAATCGTATTTTAAAACATAAAATCTTATTTAATTAGAACGATAAATTATATATCTGTACCTAGTTCTATGAAAGGTCTTTACCCTTGCGTTTGCGCTCATTTTCATCTAGATAAATTTTACGTAATCTTATGAAATTAGGCGTTACCTCTACATATTCATCTTTTTGAATATATTCTAGGGCTTCTTCTAGGGTAAACTTTACAGGTGGTGCGATTTTTACTTTATCGTCATTACCAGCACTACGCACATTAGAAAGCTTTTTAGTTTTAGTAAGATTAATTGCTAGATCATCAGGTCTAGAATTTTCTCCTACTACCTGACCACCATAAATCTCTTCACCTGGATGGATAAAGAATTTACCACGATCTTGTAATTTATCCATAGAATAAGGTATTGAAGTTCCTTTTTCCATAGAAATCATGGATCCATTAATACGACCTGCAATCTCTCCTTTATAAGGTTCAAAACCTACAAAACGGTGATTCATAATAGCCTCTCCAGCAGTTGCGGTAATTAATTGATTACGCAAGCCTATAATACCCCTAGATGGAATTTTAAATTGACAAATCATTCGTTCACCCTTAGGGGCCATACTAGTCATTTCACCTTTTCTCATGGTCACCATTTCTACTGCCTTACCACTTACATTTTCTGGTAAATCTATGGTTAACTCTTCTATAGGCTCACATTTAACCCCGTCTATTTCTTTTATAATCACTTGTGGTTGACCTATTTGCAATTCATACCCCTCACGACGCATGGTTTCTATTAATACCGAAAGGTGTAATACCCCACGACCAAAAACCATAAATCTATCTGCACTACCTGTATCGTGAACTTGTAAGGCAAGGTTTTTTTCTAGTTCTTTAGTTAAGCGATCTTTTATGTGACGCGAGGTTACAAACTTTCCATCTTTCCCAAAAAATGGAGAGTCATTAATAGTAAAAAGCATACTCATTGTAGGCTCATCTATCGCTATAGTTTCCATAGCCTCTGGATTTTCAAAATCGGCGACAGAGTCCCCTATTTCAAAACCCTCTAATCCAACAATGGCACATATATCACCTGCCATTACCTCAGTGGCTTTTGCTTTTCCCATACCGTCAAAGACATAAATCTCTTTGACTTTAGTTTTAGTTATAGAGCCGTCTCGTTTACAAAGAGAAACATTTTGCCCCTCTTTTATAGACCC
Source organism: uncultured Flavobacteriaceae bacterium (assembly GCA_964593255.1). Taxonomy (GTDB): domain Bacteria; phylum Bacteroidota; class Bacteroidia; order Flavobacteriales; family Flavobacteriaceae; genus Nonlabens. Next base: position 34,636 of record CAZQGX010000031.1, read on the forward strand.
TCTTTTAATACGACCTATTGCGATACGACCTGTATAATTTGAAAAATCTAATGATGTAATTAATAACTGTGTGGTACCTTCTGCAATTTTAGGAGCAGGCACATGTTCTATAACCATGTCGAGTAGCGGCTCGATATCTGTTGTTATATTTTTCCAGTCGTTAGACATCCAATTGTTTTTTGCACTACCATATACAGTAGGGAAATCTAGTTGCCATTCCTCTGCGCCTAGTTCAAACATTAAGTCAAAAACAAGTTCATGGACCTCATCTGGGGTACAATTTTCTTTATCTACTTTATTGATCACAACACATGGTTTTAAACCTAGGTCGATGGCTTTTTGTAGTACAAATCTGGTTTGTGGCATGGGTCCTTCAAAGGCGTCTACCAAAAGTAAAACACCATCGGCCATGTTTAACACACGTTCTACCTCGCCACCAAAATCTGCGTGACCAGGAGTATCAATAATATTGATTTTTGTCCCTTTGTACATTACAGAAACGTTTTTTGCTAGAATAGTGATCCCGCGTTCCCGTTCAATATCGTTGTTATCTAAAATTAAATCTCCGGTATTTTCATTTTCGCGGAAAGTTTCACAATAGTGTAAAATCTTATCTACTAACGTAGTCTTACCGTGGTCTACGTGAGCAATAATCGCGATGTTTCTAATATATTTCATAAAAAATAAAGCTTCTAAGCGGCTGCAAAAATAGGCTTATTATTTGGTTTTTAGTGGTTTATTAGCATATTTGAGATATGAAGATCAAATATCTGATTTTCAAATAAATAGATTTTGACTAATTAGCTTTAAATGTTTAATTCTAGATCCACTACAAGCCATGTCCAAAAAGAAATTAGAATACTTTGTTTTTGATCAGTAAAATGTAGAACTAAATAATTGAAGTTCTATTTAAAATTCAATTATTAAGATGCTGTTATTCGATAGAAAATATATTTATTTAAATCAAGGTATTAACTAATGTATGAACTTCTTTTTTTCTCGCTTTCGCGAAAGCGAGAACACGTAAGCTAAATCTAACAAAATACGGTAAAAAACTATATTTCTAGATATGAAAACAAGAGGCCTGTATGATTGTCACAAAATACAGATCAACCTAAAACACCATTTTCAAACATTTAAGCTTCAAAAACAGATTGAATTGCATGAATAAATATCATAAAACCGTTAAGTATTTCTTAATAAAGGAGATTAAAAGGTCTAAGCCTTTGTTAGCTATTTGTAAACCCTACCTTTGTAGTCGATACAAAAAATAACAATTTTATGAGTCAAGTAAAAGCAAATGACACTGTAAAAGTGCATTACACAGGAAAATTAAAAGCAAGCGGTCAAATCTTTGATACCTCGGTAGAAAGAGAGCCTTTAGAGGCGCAACTAGGTAGAGGGGCATTGATACCAGGCTTTGAAAAAGGCCTGATTGACATGAAAGTGAACGAGAAAAAAACCATAGAAATTCCTAAAGAAGATGCTTATGGCGAGGTGATGGAAGAATTATTCCATAAAGTGCCAAAAGAAAATTTGCCACAAGAAATCAAACCAGAGGTAGGAATGGGACTAGTCTCTAAAAATCCCGATGGAACCGAGCAGCAATTGCGCGTGTCGCAAGTAGCAGACGACCACATTATAGTAGACGCAAATCATCCACTAGCAGGACAAGACCTAGTTTTTGAGCTGGAAGTTGTAGAAATACACTAAATTTTTACATGTCCCCATATACAACCGTTGCATGTTTATGCAGCGGTTTTTTTTTGCCTATTGTTTAAAAATATTTTTTTTGATTTTTTTGGAACAAAAATCATGAAATATCAAAAAACCCTAACCACTTTTTATAAGCGTGTTAGGGTTTTTATTTGTGACCTTGAAGGGACAGAGTTCAAACTTATTGAGAAGTGACATTAGCTTAATACTTTCAAAATCAACTGCTCTAAATAATAATTCATAATTCTAGTTCCATCACTTTAAAGATTACTGAGTCATAATGCTATTTAGGAATTCAGTTGATATTAATTAATTGAAATATATTATGTAACATATTTTTACTATTTTTGTTACAAATAATATTTTAAACTATAGATGTCGAGCATAGAAGAAAACATAAAAAATCAAATCCTTTCGAAGGAAAAAGGTCAGTTATTGTTTCCTGAAGATTTCAAAGACTTAGGATCTTCGGAGGCAGTACGTCTTGCACTACACAGGCTTTATAAAAATAACTTTATCACAAGAATTGCACAAGGAATTTATGTTCGACCTAAAAAAAATGATTTAATAGGAGAGCTATTACCGACAGCAGAGGAAATAGCTTATGGTATAGCTAAACGAGATAAAATAAAAATAGTTCCGACAGGGACTTATGCTTTACACGCTTTAGGGCTGAGTCAACAAATACCATTAAAATTGACCTTTCTTACAGATGGCTCGCCTCGCGAAATAAAAATTGGAAAGCAAACTATAAAGCTAAAGCGCACTACACCTAAAAACTTAAAGTCAAAAGGAAAAATAAGTAGCTTAGTTATCCAAGCACTACGCACCATTGGAAAGGATAATGTGACCACAGAAGAAGAAAATCAAATTTTAGAATTACTAAATCAAGAAACTAAAGCAAAATTGAAACACGATATTGATTTAGCACCTGTTTGGATTAGAAAAATAATGAACAAAGCGGCAACTAATGAGTAAAATTAACTTTGCAAATCTTGGTAAACAAGATAAAATAGATGTCCTAAATCAAGCTTCTATTAAAACTGGAATTCCCGCGTATGCCGTTGAAAAAGACTGGTGGGTAAATCTTGTATTGAAAGTTCTATTTGACATGGAAATTGGTAATCATCTTGTTTTTAAAGGTGGTACTTCTCTTAGTAAGGCTTGGAAATTAATAGAACGATTTTCTGAGGATATAGACTTGGCGATTGACAGAAACTTCTTAGGCTTCTCTGGGGAGCTTTCAAAAAAAGAGAGAACTAAACTAAGAAAAAGGACTAGTGAATATCTTGAGAGCAGTTTCTTGCCATTATTCATTAACAACCTTAAGGTATTAAAAATAAGAGGCTTAAATATTAAAATTATCAAACCCTTATCAATCGACCAAGACCCAAGAATTATTGAAGTTTATTATCCCACCGTTATCGATTCGCCACGTTACATAAAACCACGTATTCAAATTGAGATAGGTTGTCGTTCTCTTAAAGAGCCTTTTACTATCAAGCCATTAAGTACCATTATTTACGAACAATTTCCGACCTCAGTATTTGCAGAAGAGACTATTAAAATCCCTTGCGTTAATCCAGAAAGAACATTTCTTGAAAAGGTGTTTTTACTACACGAAGAGTTTCAGCGACCAAAAGAGAAAATTAGGGTCGATCGTTTAAGCAGGCATCTTTACGACATTTATCAATTAGATAAAGTAGGTTTTGCTCAAAAAGCTATGAATGACAAATCTCTTTATGAAACTATAGTAAAGCATAGAGTGATATTTACAAAAGTGGGTGGAGTTAATTATCAATTACATCAGCCACAAACAATAAATCCAATTCCACCAAACCACCTTATTGCGCAATGGGAAGCAGATTATAAAATTATGCAGGAACAGATGATTTACGGTGACAGCCCATATTTTGTTGAGATGATGAATAGGATTCAATCCATTAAGGAAATGATTAATGAAATTGGATGGACTATTAATATTTAAAGAGAGAGTTTACCGTTTAAGTATAATTATAATTACGCTTTCGCGAAAGCGTGTAATAACCAATGAAATATAATCATAGTGATCAACCCTAGTCAAATAGAACTTTTCAGAACCATTTTTAAAGGTCGTGAAGATGTATTTGCTATCTGATGGGAAAAAGGATCAAAAAGTGGTTATATGCCTGCTTATTCTTATGATCCATATATGTATCGCTTTCACAAACAAAAGGGCGGTGCTTTCAAGGATTATAAAGATAAAACATATCTTGAACTCAATGACTTTGAATTAGCAAAACACCTTAGTGGTCAATCTACAATTGGGGTTTATCCTTTACTAAAAGACAACACTTCCTGGTTCATTGTTGCAGATTTTGACAAAGGAGATTGGAAAGAACAATCTAAAAAAGCAATTGCGGTTCTAGAAAAAAGCGGCATCGTTTCCTATCTAGAGCGCTCACGTTCTGGCAATGGAGGACACGTTTGGGTTTTCTTTGAACAACCCTATCCAGCATTCAAAAGCAGAAAATTAATCTTATCGATTTTTGAAGAACAAGGCGTGTTTTCTGTATTTGATAAAAATAACAGTTTTGATAGATTATTCCCTAATCAAGACTATTTATCTGGTAAAGGTTTCGGAAATCTCATAGCTTTGCCACTTCAAGGCACAAATTTGCTCAACGGAAATTCTTGTTTTGTAGATCCAAACACATTTACTTCTTACAGTAATCAATGGAAGTTTTTAAGTGAAATTAAAAGAGTATCTATCTCACTTTTAGATAAAATTTACGACCAAGCCACACCAGAAAGTTATTCGGAAATAGCAACAGATACAAAGATTACCATTTCTAACAAACTTGAAATAACTTTGACTAATTGTATTAGTTTAAATAGATCTGGTGTAAAGCCGATAATTGCACGCTTCCTTAAAGAACAGCTTAACTTTTACAATTCAGAATTTGTTGTAAAGAAGAAAATGGGTAAAAGCACTTGGAAGACAGAACGCTATTTTAACCTTATTGAAGAAAAAGAAAACACTATAGTTATCCCTAGTGGCTTTATCGGAAACCTTATTCGGTTTTGTAAGCAGAATAGTATCGCTTATAGCTTTTCCGACCTTAGAAGGAAACTTCCAGAAGTAGATTTTTCTTCTAGTATCAGATTGTTAAACCATCAAAAAGAACCTTTATTAAAAGCATCGAAGAAAGATTTTGGAATCATAGTAGCTCCACCAGGTGCTGGAAAAACAATAATGGGTTTAAAACTTATAGAACAGAAAAAGCAACCAGCATTAATAATTACACACAGAAAACAAATTGCAGAACAATGGATAGCGAGGATTGAAACCTTTTTTGATATTTCGAAACGGGAAATTGGGCGTATAGGGCAAGGGAAAATAAAAATAGGTAAGCAAATTACAGTTGCACTAATTCAATCATTATCCAAAAAACTAGATGAGTCTTCAAAAGAATTAAAAACGTCTTTTGGTACAATATTAATAGATGAATGTCATCACATTCCTGCAACTTCTTTTCGCAAGGTAATTCATCAGTTGACACCTTACTATCAATATGGTTTAACAGCCACTCCTTTTAGAAAAAATAATGATGAAAAGATGCTGTTTTACTATCTGGGAGATATTATTGCTGAAATCAAGCCCCAACAAATAGAGACGTTTAAAAAAGCGAGACTCATTGTAAGAGATACTAATCTCGATGTTCCCTTCAATACAAAAACGGATCATTTTGAAACACTTTCTAAAATTTTAATTCACGATTCTGAAAGAAATAAGCTCATCTTAACAGATTTAAAAACTGAGCTGGCGATAGGACGAAAAGTAGTTGTTATTACAGAACGCACAGAACATATAGAGACTTTATTTCAATGCTTGAAAAGAGACTATGAGTGCATCACAATTTCTGGAAAAGACAGCGCCACATCAAGAGATCAAAAGTGGCAACTCATAAATCAAGGAAATTACCAAGCGATACTTACAACTGGTCAATATTTTGGAGAAGGAATTGACATTAAAGATGTTTCTTGTCTGTTTTTAGTATATCCATTTGCCTTCAAAGGAAAACTGATTCAATATATAGGACGTGTGCAACGCACACAATTGAAACCTATTATCTATGATTATAGAGACAGAAGAATCCCTTATCTAGAAAAACTTTTCTTAAAAAGAAATACTTATTACAAAAATCTTGATCGTCAAGCAACACTTTTTGATGATTTTAAGGATGAAATACCTAAAGAGGTTAAAGCTAATTTTTTAAGCAAAAAAATACGCATTCCTATTAATGACCTAGAATTTCATTACGGGCTTGTTTCTTTTAGTTATGAACATAAACCATTAAAAAACATAATTTATTTTAACATTGAAAACGAAGAAATACAGCCAGAATTTGATGTATTGAAGCCATATTTTGCAAAAGTTCTGAAATCTAAATATATTTCTGTCATTATTCAAGCGGAATTTGATAATAAAGAATTGATATCTCAGTTAGCCACCTCAGTCGATATTGACCAGATTAATAAAGAAATTATAAGTTCTGTAAAATTTCAATTTTTAGAGCGCAATTTTTTCAAAAACACCAAAGTGTCAAAAGACAATTTAGCAGAAAAAGAAATCGAAGGGATTTTCAATTCAGAGACCAACCTAATTGATGCGATTCTCCAAAGTGACAAATACCTTCATAGTCGTCATCTTAATTACTTATCCAAAAATCACAATCATAAGCAAATGAAAATTAGATATGTTCTACATCCGTTTGCATTTGTGTTTCTATTAGTTGGAGAACATAAGAACCATATTGTACTAGAAACATTAGATAGTAAAGAGGCTACTTACATTTGGCATCTGCCTAAAGACTTCAAAACCTTTCAACAAGAATTACGACGCGTAAATAATGAACTTAATTTTATTAAAAATAATGGGAGACAGTTCTTTTTAGAGAAATATAGTAGAGATTTTAGTAGAATTATTCATAATTATGCCACTAGTGACAAAGGTTTTTATAATTGGAAAAACGCTTTGGAGGAAAAACTGATGTAATTTACAATAGCTAAGTTCTAATTAGCATATTAAATGCTTCTTGTTTGTATTGATACCA
>CAZQGX010000032.1:0-41253 GCA_964593255.1 uncultured Flavobacteriaceae bacterium
ATCAAATGTAACTATTCGGTATTTTTGAAATGTTACCTTTTAATAAAAAAGAAAAACAGCGCTAAAAAAGAGTTTTCCTTCTGCCAAGGCAAGTGCCTAATCCTCAATTTCCCCCTTATCTAGTATCCCGGATCAGTCAACAGAGCATATAGCGCTGGCCTATCGGCACGCCATATGCTTAGTTATTAGGCGCTGTTTTTTATTTTTTTTATTTCATCAACTACAGATTTTATGTCTATTCTGTTTTCCCAATCCTCTTTACAATCAATTGTTAGTGTATATAGAAAATCAGGGGTCAGACTTATTGTTTGATCTGAATTTTTACTAACTAATCTCTTAATCAGATTGATAATTGCGTGTGTGATAAAATGACCTTTTATATGAAACCATAATTCTTTACTTGACTGATTAATTAGGTTTTCTACAGTTTCTAATTCCTCTTTTGAAAAATTTGGCTTTACATTTTCAATAAATTTTTCAGTTTTTATATTACAAATTTCATATGATTTTTGACTTTTTAAAAACTTGTAACAATTGTCTCCAAAAATGCAAATACCTTTTTGAAACTTATGATTTGCTACATCTAAAATTATTAGTTCACGCACAGAAGAAGAAAAATCATTTATCCATTTATTGAATTCTAATGAAATGTCAATTTTTTTTCGACAAAATTTAGAAATTGTACTCTCAATTTCTTGATAACTACAATACATTGTATTCTCAATTGAATATCCATATGTGCGAATAATGTTTGGGTGTTTTTTTACTTCCTCTAGAAAATCGCTATGGTCATTATCTGTTGCTACATAAAAATCCGCATTTGATTCAACTACATTCTTAATGTATTTTTCTAATTCATAACTACCACCAACATCTTCTATATACGCTTCAATTTCAGCAAGATTAAATAAATTATCCCAAAACAAGGGGTCATCTTTACCTTCTACATAAACTGTTAGTGTTTTATTATAAAACAGTCCTTTAGCCTCAAGAGCCTCGATAGAATAATCTAAATCATCCATTATTAATGATTTTTTCCATATTAATTGTACTCAATTTATATTTTCCAACTATTTCAGGTGAATGTGTAGCAACAATAATTTGAGAATTCGGATTTAAAATTCTAATTGATGGAATTACCCTTCTTTGCCATTCTATATGAAGTGATAATTCCGGTTCGTCTGCTATAAATAAAGTTTGAGCACCTTTTTGCAGTAACGCTTCAGTTAGTAGAATAATTAATTGCTTTTCTCCAGATGATAATTGAGATAATGGTATTTCTACTTTTTCCTTAAAAATTGAAATACCACCAATTTTACTGTCTTGTAATGTAAATTCTTTAGTTTCGTGAAAATCATTAAGCATTTTTATGTAATCATTCAGTCTCTCAAAAATGCTTTTTTTGTCTTTTTCCAGCTCACTTGATAATTCATTTATTTTTCTAGTTCTACCTAAAAGCGTTAAAGGTGTTACATCATTTGGGTATACAGGTTTTTCTTTGTCTTTTACGTGAATGTTTATTGCATCAGCAGCCTTTTGAATAGCAGCAACGTGTTTATCAATGTTTTCTGTGATTTTTTCATCCAAGATTCCTAAACCTCGATAAGCTTGCTTTAAGCCTATTTGTATTTTCCGATAATCTAATTTAACAGGTTCATTGATATTTACGTAATCAAATTCTTCATTAAAAAGGTTTGATTTTAAAACATCCTCCTGAAACTTTTTAGATAAACGACTTAAATCTGTTTCAAGCTGTAATTGATATGAAGTTAGTTCGCCAATTAACTCCTCTAATCTGGCATCTATAGCGTTATATATATCTTCTCGTCTATTATCTCGAAAATCTTCTCTAACAATATTGTCTCGATTAACAGATAAGTATGAAACATTTACTAGTTTACTTAAAATGATTTTTATTTCTTGAATATCACGATAAAATTTAGGGTGTATTCGCCCACTTCTTTTTGTTATGTATTTTAATTCTCTGTCAGGAATTACAGGTAATTTGAATTTCTTCGAACCAATTTGATATTGTAGCTCTTTATATTGAAGGTCGTGTGCAACTTTAGTTACTTCAATTTTTCTAGTCTTATTTCGATTTTTTAATTGGACTATTATTTTTTCAAATTGTAAACCAAATAATAATTCTAAGTCAACTGAAATAACAGCTTGTAAAAGATTAATGAAAGTCGATTTACCAGTTCCATTTCTTCCAATAAAAATATTAACATCATTGTTGAAATCAGTCTCAACTTGGTGATGTCCCCAAAATCCTTCAATTAAAACATTATCTATTTTAAACATAGTTCTTCTTTTTTTTCAAATTCTGACTAACGTAAAATATATTACTGATAATCAATTAGTTATATTTTGTTAAAATTCATTCATTTTAGTTCCTCAATTTACTCAATTTTACGTTAGCCGAGGGACTAAAGTTTTCTTGAATCTAGGAGGGATTACCGCCAACGGATAGTATATGAAAAGTAGGCGATTAAGAAGCACGAAACTTTCGGTTAAGCACAAAGTTTGATACGAGCCCAAACTCTTGAATTTAGTACTATTTCGCCTATTTTTTATATATATTAACTGTAATTGGTTTGCTTTCATACTTTGTTTAATATTTTATTTCTACTATCATTTATAAAAAATTGTTTCCCTTTTAAATGGAGTGGTTAATGTTTGACAGTTCTACAACCGCCCACCTACGCCTTTAAATTTTTTTACAAAGGTAGCTGTCTTTTGAAAGACGCTTTGCTTCTTTGTCAAATATTGCGGATTTAAAGGGCTCATTTTTGGTAAAATAGAGTTGAGTTCTGTGCCGTTTTCACTTGCATATTCGCGTTTTAACGATGTGGTAATGAATCGTTTTGCTTCTTCTTCATTTAGGTTTTCATCTGTGATGAGTGCTGCTGCTTCTTTTTGTTGTCTTTTCTGGGCGTATGCAAAGAATGCATCTATAATAGTCGCTTTTTCTTCAATCTCATCTAAATCTGTTTCATTGATAAAATCTACAACCAGACTTTCTTTTGCCCTATTGCCTATGCTTGCGCGTATTACTCGTCGCACTTCTTCAACCAGCTCTGTCTTGTCTTTTGTTTTCTTATTACTATCAAATATTAATTCAAGGATGTAATCTAGGTTTATTTCTTGTGATTTTAATAGGTCTATCTCAAACACTACATCGTCCCAATAAATATCTGATAGTGCCGCTTCATTTCCTTTTTACTTTTAGCCGCCAGTCGCGTATATGGTTATAGGTAGAGCGGTAATCTTGAAGGGTTCTTACAGTAGGAATTTCAATTTCCACGGTACTATTATTAATTTGAGACGCTATATTTTGGGGTTCATTTTTTATTTAGGTAGCTATTGATAGAACATGCTTCTTATGTTGTGCCTTTCATTTTAGCTAGTTCGCTAGACAATTTGGACTTTTCTACAAACTTTTTGGTCTTAAATACATGTCGCTTCCCGTCAACTGTTAGTCTAACATAAATTAGAATTAGTCCGTTTGCATTGGCTTTTGTGCTTTTGGCATAAAAGTGAAGTGTGATTTTTGTTTTTATTGTGTTGACCAATAACTTATTACTGTATTTAAATTCATAATTAAAAACAAACAAAATGTTTGATGAGAGATAAGCCATTAGACACGTCTTTAAACCGCCTATTAGCAATGCTTTAGAGAATTTAGCGAGACTCTAATTTTGTAAATTTTTAGGGTCTCGATTTTATCTCGATATTAGTATAAGAATGAATAATTTGGTATATATGAAAAAGCAAAAACCCTGTAAATCATTAGATTAACAGGGTTTTGATACCGTTTAGGATTTTTTAAGCGGAGAAGGAGGGATTCGAACCCCCGGAGGTGTGACCCTCGCTGGTTTTCAAGACCAGTGCATTCGACCACTCTGCCACTTCTCCTGATGCGATAAAGAACATTCTTCTTTTTAGCGGTTGCAAATATACATGTTTTCTATAAATTCTAATTTATTAATGAATAAAAATAAAGGTTCTTTGTATTTTTATCTTGTATTTTTGAAATATCATGTGCCATCATGGAGCAGCATAAAAAAAATAGGTGGATAGTATCATTTAAAGCAGGTAAATATAATTAGATCATTCAGCATTGGTTGTAATTTCATTGTGTTGCGATATTTTTATTTTGTTTTTCTGGTCTTGTTTTAATATTGTGTGTGGTTAATTATCTCGCTTTCGCGAAAGCGAGACATAAAAAAGTTAATACCAGTGCAGATATCAAACGTATTAAAGCGATTTATAAAGCAGTTTAAACAATACCTAGGGTTTAAACAAATTGAATAAGAAATTTAAATAAAGAGACATTAATAATTTGATAAAGACTTTGTTGAAAACATTTAAAAAGCAAAAGAATTAAACAAAACTATATGAATCAAAGAACTGAACAACTTGCTGCAATAGATAGATTACTTACCATTATGGACGAATTGAGAGCGCAATGCCCATGGGATCAAAAACAAACATTAGAGTCCCTGCGCCATTTAACCATAGAAGAAACCTACGAGCTAGGTGATGCTATTCTTAATAAAGATATGGATGAAATTCCTAAAGAATTAGGTGACTTGTTATTACACATTGTTTTTTATGCTAAAATAGGTTCTGAAACCAATCATTTTGATATTGCTAGCGTGGCAAATGGAATTTGTGAAAAACTTATTTCTAGGCACCCGCATATTTATGGTGATGTAAAAGTTGCCGATGTGGATGAGGTAAAAGCAAACTGGGAAGCACTAAAACTTAAAGAAGGTAAAAAAAGCGTATTACAAGGCGTGCCCGTGTCATTGCCAGCCTTAGTAAAGAGTATGCGCATACAGGATAAAGTTGCTGGTGTGGGTTTTGATTGGGAACACCCTGGCCAGGTTAAAGAAAAACTAGAAGAAGAACTTGCCGAGCTGCAAGTAGAGGTCGCCGCTGGTGACCGTGATAAGATGGAAGCCGAATATGGCGATGTATTATTTTCATTAGTAAATTATGGGAAACATTTGGGCATCAATGCTGAAGATGCATTAGAACGCACCAATAAAAAATTTATTAAAAGATTTCAATTCTTAGAAGAAAAGGCTAAAGAATTAGGCAAAGAATTGCGTGATATGACGCTGGCAGAAATGGATGTTTTTTGGGAAGCTGCAAAAAAAGAAAATTAATCAATATTATATTAATCCAATATACTAGTTAGATTTAAATACGCTTAACAATTTTTAGCTTTTTAGTTTTTAATTATTTAGTGATCTTTGTGTGTAATTTGATGATTATGAAACAATTTTTAAAAAATATATCTTTCGTTGCACTTATTTTATTTTTCATTTCATTAATCGCTAGTAGAATCACTGATCATGAACTCTTAAAAGATAATGAACATAGAAGTTTTCTAGTAGGCATTTATTTGATAACCAGTTTACTTTTTTACAGAATAGACAACAAAGAAAAAAATGCTGAAATACTAGACTTAAAACGGCGTTTAAATAAGAAGTGATATAGCCTATAAAAGACTAATAAAAATTAACTGTTTTCATTTACTAGACTTATAAATCAACATACCTCGGCTTAAATAGTTGAAAATAGATATTAAGTGAATATAAGACAGTAGTTTTTGTAAAATTGTTTATATCCCTGTAAAATTGCTGGGTGAGATGAGTCTCATTTCTGCTTTTACTTTTTCACTTACTTGTAGCGTATCAATAAATTGTGCAATGCTGCTTGCATTAATCTTTTCATTGGTACGGGTTAATTCTTTTAGGGCTTCATACGGATTTGGGTATGCCTCGCGTCGCAGGATAGTTTGTATCGCCTCGGCAACTACTGCCCAATTATTATCTAGATCTTCGGCAATTTTTTTCTCGTTTAACAGCAATTTACCTAGTCCTTTTACTGTGGCTTGTATGGCGATTATAGTATGTGCTACCGGCACGCCTACATTTCTTAAAACGGTCGAATCTGTTAAATCGCGTTGTAATCTAGAAATGGGTAATTTTGCTGCAAGGTGTTCAAAAAGGGCATTGGCAATACCCAGGTTTCCTTCAGAGTTTTCAAAGTCTATAGGGTTCACCTTGTGCGGCATGGCGCTAGAGCCTATTTCACCTGCTTTAATCTTTTGTTTAAAGTAATCCATAGAAATATAAGTCCATAAATCGCGATCTAGATCTATGATAATACTGTTTATTCTTTTTAGATTATCAAAAAGAGATGCCATGTGGTCATAATGTTCTATTTGTGTGGTAGGAAAACTGTGTTTTAATTTTAATCTATTTTCTACAAATTCTTTTCCAAACTCTTGCCAATTAATTTGAGGAAAAGCCACATTATGTGCGTTATAATTACCCGTTGCACCGCCAAATTTTGCTGCGTGCTTTACCTTTTCTAGCATGTGTAATTGCTCTTCTATACGCACCACAAAAACATAAAACTCTTTACCTAGTCGGGTAGGAGATGCAGGTTGTCCATGCGTGCGGGCTAGTAGTGGGATATTCTTCCAGTCTATAGATAAGCGCAAGATCTCGTCTCGCAACTTTGTTAATTCTGGCAAATAAACTTGTTCAATAGCTTCTTTAATAGAAAGCGGTATTGCGGTATTATTGATATCTTGAGAGGTGAGCCCAAAATGTATGAATTCTTTGTGCGCTGCAAGGCCCAATTCATCCCATTTTTCTTTTAAAAAATACTCCACGGCTTTTACATCGTGATTAGTCACTTTTTCTATTTCTTTTATTTGTTGCGCTTGGGCTTCAGTAAAATCTTGATAAATAGCTCTTAATTGCACTTGTGTTTGTGCAGGTAAAGGTTGTAATTGTAGAATTCCGCTTTCGCTTAAAGCAATAAAATATTCCACTTCTACACGCACGCGATAACGTATTAAGGCAAATTCTGAAAAATAATGTGCAAGTGGCTGGACTTTAGATCGGTAACGGCCGTCAATAGGGGAAATGGCTTGTAAAGCTGTGGGCATAACTTATGTCTTTAAAGCCTGCTAATATAAGGGTTTTAAGGTAATCACAAGCCTATTTTTGACGCTTATTTATATTGCAGGTGTGGCGTGCATTTTAAGTAAGTTTCTTATAATTAAGGCTTTAATTAAATGATATACTAAAACACGGCTGTGCTACATATTTATTAATCATGTGATTTTTTAATTGCTGGCTATATGTTATTCAGATCGTCATTAAAAATGGGCGGTTCCTAATACATTTTAAATTAATGTCTTATTTTTTATTTTAATTCATTATTGCTAGATTGATTCTTAAAAAAACAATCTAGTTTTTAATGTCATAAAGAGATTTGATGTAAAAACCCAGTTACCCCCTTGTTTTTAAAGAGTGCTTCTAGTTAAACAAATGGTCTTTTTTTATTTTAATTTTCAATTGACCTAATAGCTAGTTGAAAGTAGACCATGGGCTATATTCCATAAACGCAGTAGTCAATATTCTTAGTCTGGTACTCTCGATTTTAAATATCTAACAAATCTATAATTAGTTGCACACCTTTTTCGGCTTTTTCTTTTATGACGGTGATGTTTTTATAAGAAGTCATTGCTGGTGCAGGATCGACTAGATAAATAGGGATGTTGCTAGGTGCAAAATCTTTTAAACCCGCAGCTGGATATACTTGTAAAGAGGTGCCTATAATTAAGAGTAAATCTGCCATAGATACGATTTCTATGGCTTTATCCATTGCAGGAACTTGCTCACCAAACCACACTATGTGCGGGCGTAATTGTGATCCATCGGCACTTAAATCACCCAGTTTAATATCACCATTACAAGAAATTATTTCGTTTTCATCTTTAGAACTACGCGCCTTGAGCAGTTCGCCATGAAGGTGTAATACATGGGTAGAACCTGCACGCTCGTGCAGATCGTCAACATTTTGAGTAATAACTTGCACATTATAATTGCGTTCTAGACCAGCGATTCCATAATGTGCTTTATTGGGCGCCACTTCTTTCAGTTGCGCACGTCTTTTATTGTAAAAGTCTAATACCAGACCTGGATTTGATGCAAATCCTTCTGGCGTGGCTACTTCCATCACATCATGACCCTCCCATAAACCGCCTGCATCTCTAAAAGTTGCAATTCCACTTTCGGCACTTATGCCAGCGCCAGTAAGCACTACTAGATTTTTCATATGATTTGTTTTGTGTTCTTATATACTTATAAATATAACATGCAGGCTGTCTTATGATCTAATAAAACAAAAAAATCTTATGCCGTTTTAAAATTGTGTACATCATCATCTTAAATAATGAACAGGTTTATTCCTTTTAAATCGATCTTGCGTGACTATTTGACGGGTAGATTAAAAAGCGTTGCTTAGGAAAATAGAATACGAATCTAATTTTAGAATTAAATATTCGTCTTGTAGAATAGTCCTTATATGATATTATTAGCGCACGGGACTATTAATAAGTTGCAAAAAGCAATAATGGTTTTGTTATAATAAAAGACCCAACATTAAGCTGGGCCTTTTTTAATACGTACAGAATTTATTTTATTGTACTAAAACCTCCTCAAAGTCAACCACATGTTGCCCTTTTAAAATATCTTCCATAGTTTCTCGCTCTCTAATTAAATGAGCACTACCGTTGTGCCAAAGCACCTCGGCAGGTTTAAATCTAGAATTGTAATTACTAGCCATAGAAAAACAGTAGGCGCCAGCGTTTGAAAAGCATAAAATATCACCTTCAGTGATTTCTGCGATCTGGCGGTTGTTTGCAAAAGTATCTGTCTCACATATATAACCTACCACGCTATAAAAGCGATTGCGCCCCTCTGGATTTGAAATGTTTTTTATATCGTGGTAAGAGCCGTACAACATGGGTCTTATCAGGTGATTAAAGCCAGTATCAACGCCCGCAAAAACAGTAGATGTAGTTTGTTTTACCACATTCACCTCGGCCAGGAATTTACCTGCCTCGCTTACTAAAAATTTACCCGGTTCAAACGCCATAGTGATCTCGCGTCCATATTCTTTACAAAAATTATTAAATCGCTCGCACAATTGCTCTCCTAGGTCTTCAATATCGGTAGAAACATCACCCTCCTTATACGGTACTTTAAAACCACTACCAAAATCTATAAACTCTAGATCTTTAAATTTTGCTGCTGTTTCAAAAAGTATTTCTGTGGCATAAAGAAACACGCCTATATCAAGAATATCACTTCCTGTATGCATGTGCACCCCGTTTACCGTCATGCCTGTATTCTCTACAATACGCAGTATATGTGGTATTTGATGTATAGAGATACCAAATTTACTATCTATGTGACCTACCGAGATATTAGCATTACCACCTGCCATTACATGTGGGTTGATTCTTATACAAACAGGGGTGCTAGGATGTTTTGATCCAAATTGCTCTAAAATAGATAGGTTATCTATATTAATTTGTACTCCTTTTGCAGCGACCTCTTCAATTTCTTTAAGAGAGACACCGTTTGGCGTAAAAATAATTTTTCTTGGGTCTACTCCAGCGGCTAGGCCTAATTCTACTTCTTGTAAGCTTACCGTGTCTAGACCAGCGCCCAATTGTTTAAAAAGTTTCAAGATAGAAATGTTAGACAGCGCTTTTACTGCATAATGTATTCTTAGGTTTTTCGCTTTCGCGAAAGCGGAAGTTAAACGCTCATACTGCCTTAAAATAACATCGGCATCATAAACATAAACGGGACTGCCATGAGTGCGCGCTATGTGTATTAAATCTTGATTTTTCATAATTAAAAATTGAAGATACAAAAGTAATAGAGCAGGAAAATAAATCGTAAATAAAATCATAAATTTTACAAATGCCATTATTTACTTATTCAGTTTACGGTTATGTGCATAACAAATCAATTCTTTTAATTAGAAATGCTTCTAATTGAAGACTCACTTTCTTATTTTTGCTGTTATAAGTTAAAATTTAAAAAACGTTTATGAATCTCCACGAATATCAAGGTAAAGAAATACTCGCTAGTTATGGTGTTACCATACAAAGAGGTAAAGTTGCAACCACCGCAGATGAGGCTGTTGCAGCTGCAAAACAACTAACTGAAGAAACTGGAACAGGATGGCACGTGATTAAAGCGCAAGTTCATGCGGGTGGTCGCGGTAAAGGTGGCGGTGTTAAACTTGCTAAAAATCTAGACCAAGTAAAAGAAATTGCTGGACAAATCATAGGAATGGATCTGGTAACACCACAAACTACTGCTGCGGGTAAAAGAGTACATCAAGTTCTTATTGCCGAGGATGTTTATGAACCAGGCGAGGCCCAGGTAGAAGAGTTTTATATGTCTGTACTACTAGACCGCGCACAAGGAAAAAATATGATCATGTATTCTACCGAGGGTGGTATGGATATAGAAACAGTTGCCGAAGAAACACCCCATTTAATCTTTACAGAAACCATTCATCCATCACATGGATTGCAGGCTTTTCAAGCAAGGCGTATTGCATTTAATCTAGGTCTAGAAGGTAAGGCATTTAAAGAAATGACCAAGTTTGTCGCTGCTCTTTACAATGCTTATGTAGGATCAGACTCGGCACTTTTTGAGATCAATCCAGTTTTAAAAGCGTCTAACAACACGATTATTGCCGTAGATTGTAAAATTACTCTAGATGAAAATGCACTTTACCGTCATAAAGATCTAGAGGCGATGAGAGACACTAGAGAAGAAAACCCAACCGAGGTTGAGGCAAAAGCTGTAGGTCTAAACTATGTCGATCTAGACGGTAATGTGGGATGTATGGTTAATGGTGCAGGACTAGCCATGGCAACGATGGACTTGATCAAACAAGCTGGTGGTGAGCCTGCAAACTTTTTAGATGTAGGTGGTACTGCAGATGCTAAAAGGGTAGAAGAGGCTTTCCGTATTATTCTTAAAGATGATAAGGTAGAAGCTATTCTTGTAAATATTTTTGGTGGTATTGTAAGATGTGATCGTGTAGCACAAGGAATTGTAGATGCTTATAAAAATATGGGCGATGCGATCAATGTGCCAATTATCGTAAGATTACAAGGTACCAATGCCGAAATCGCTAAAGAATTGATCGACAGCTCTGGACTAGATGTACAAAGTGCTATCGAATTTCAAGAAGCAGCAGATAAAGTACAGGCAGTGCTTAATAAATAAATAGCTATTAAGTATTAACCGACTTTTGAATCCAAAAAAACCACGGCATCGCCGTGGTTTTTTAGTTTAATTGAAATAAGACTACAAATCACCCAAAGATGATTTTTTTTAGCATTATATTTTGTTATCTGTAATGTTATCGTTTTTTGATTTATTGGCCATGTACAGATTGGTTAATAACAACAATAGAACAGGTGATATAACTTGCAGAATCATATAAGCATAATCAAGCCAATTAAAATATTGTAATTTAAAATTAACATCACTCGCATAGAATAAAGAAGCAATTAATAGCACCACAGGTAAGACAAATACAAGTGCTTTTAAATGAAACTTAATATCTCTAGGAGGGTTATTCATCATCCTCGGCCTTTTTTAAATCATCTACAGTAATTTCTGGAAGCGCATCTGGATCTGTCATGTCGTTGTCAGTATAGTCTTCTTCATCAAAAGACTCCATTTGCATAGAAAGACGTTTAGAAATTTTTACTAGATATTTAGTATCTTCGGTAACCACTTCTACAGCTTCTATAGTTTCATACTTATGATTTTTAAATGTAATCACATCGTCATCACCATATCCATCAGGAAATTTTGCCACTAATAAAGCAAGAACTTCTGGGGTAAGTTTTTTATAATCAACAATTACGTTTCTCATGAAAATTTTTTTTACAAAAATCGAATTTATAGCAAATCTATCAACTACAAAACAATATTTTAAAGATATTTAATTTTTTAGTAGATAAAAACTTTTTATCACGTCTTCTACTGGGATGGTTTGATCAATAATAAAAGAACCTACTTCTTTTAAAAGCACAAACCTTACCTGGCCATTTACATTTTTTTTATCGTGGGTCATCACCTCTAGCATTTGACCTATCTCTACATCAGTAAAGGAAAGTTTTTTTCCTTTTATTTTATACCATGAAGCGATTTCCTCAAAATCTGTTTTACTTAAGCCAGTGTGTAAATAGCTTAAATAAGATTCTAGATACAGTCCTGCCGCTATCGCCTCGCCATGCAATAAAGTCTCGTGATCGTCACTAGACAGGCAAAAAGACTCTATAGCATGTCCTATAGTATGGCCATAGTTCAATGACTTACGGGCATTTTTTTCATAAGGGTCTTTTGTAACTATCTCGTTTTTAATCACAGCACTTTGATATATTAATTGCTCAAAACTAGTTGTGTAAAAGTTGTTACCTATTTGTAACATATCATTCCAGTAAACCCGACTAGAAATAAGACCGTGTTTAAACATTTCTATAGACCCATTAAGCAGCTGTCGCTGGTCTAGCGTTTTAAGATATGAGGTATCTATAAGCGTCATTGCTGGCGGGATGATAACCCCTATTTGATTTTTAAGATAGCCGATATCAACACCATTTTTCCCGCCGATTGCGGCGTCTACCATACCTAATACAGTGGTAGGAATATGAATAAATGATATGCCTCTTTTTATGGTCGCACCTACAAAACCACCTAAATCCGTCACAACACCACCACCTAGATTAATCAATAAACTGTTGCGATCTACTCCCAGCTCTATCATGGCACTCCATACACCCGTGCAAGTTTCTATATGCTTAAACGCCTCACCAGCGTCAATTTCTATGACCTCGATTCTGGCAGTTGTTTCTAAAAGAGGTATAAACACAGGATAGCAATGTTGCATGGTATTTTCATCCACCAAAATAAATATACAACTAGGTGATTTAACGGCTATAAATTTATTTAATTCTTCGTAAGCTTTTTGTTGAAAATGGATTTGACTGTTTTCTAATAAAATAGACTTCATTAATAGTTTAATTATATTTTAGCAATATTCAGGCATTTTAAGTCAAGTGTACTTGCTTTTTATTTTTTTAATCGTCTTGACTCTTCTGTTTATTAGCCATAAAATGATGTAACCTCGTTTAATTTTCATTCCATAAGTGTGGCAATTTAAGGATTTGCTTTCATTTGTTTTGTAAAGGGTTTAACTTAATTGTTCCGCTTTCGCGAAAGCGAAATAATCAAAGCATAACATTAAAAGCAAAATAAAAATCAATATAAGTCAATCTATTTAAAAAACCAAAGAGTGTAAATTTAATCCAAAATAAAGGATAAAAAGGAGTGAAAAAAGCTAACTAAGGGAAAAGTAATTTAGTTTTTTTTAAATGATTGATAAGGAATAACAAAATTATCTTCTATGGGAAAATCTTAACAAATTTCACAATTATATTTGTGCAATGGATAAGAACATGTTTAATAACACGGCTAATGCCTTTTCTTTAAAATCTAATAAGGATCTTAAAAAAGCGCATTTCATATTTAGCTCTATGTCAATGCCATGGCTGGTAAACCTAGGGTCAAAATTTACAATGCTTGCGCTTAAATGGCGATTGCCTGTCGAGGGTATTATTAACGATACTATTTTTCAACAATTTTGTGGTGGTAGAACAGACGAAGAGTGCATGCCACTGGTAGAAAAAATGTTTGAAAAAGGCGTGAGTTCTATACTGGACTATTCGGTAGAAGGCAAAGAAAATGAAGCAGATTTTGATGCTGTAATTGGTAAAAAATTAACTCTTATTCATATGGCAAGCGAGAATAATGCATTGCCTTTTGAAGTGGTAAAACCCACTGGTATAGGAAGATTTTATATCTGGCAAAAAATATCTGAAAAACAACCACTTACTGCCGATGAAGAGTTAGAATGGGAACGCATTTATCATCGTGTAGATCTACTTTGTAAAACAGCGGTTGATAGCGATATCGCTCTACTTTTTGATGGTGAAGAGACGTGGATGCAAGATGCTGCAGACGATTTAATTGCACAAATGATGCAAAAATACAATCATGGTAAGGCTTATATTTATAATACCATACAGTGTTACCGACATGACCGCCTGGATTATATCATGAGATTATATGAAGATGCCAAAGCAAATGATTATATGGTAGGAGCAAAAATAGTAAGAGGCGCCTATATGGAAAAAGAGCGGCAGCGTGCAAAATTGTACAATTATGAAAGTCCTATTTGCAAGGACAAGGCAGCAACCGATGAAATGTTCAACAATGTTATGCATTATATCCTAGATCGTTTAGACATTGTAAAACTGTGTATAGGTACACATAATGAAGAAAGTACTCTAGAAGCTATGCAAGTGCTAGAAGACAAAAACATTGAACCTAATACTAAAGATGTATGGTTTGGACAACTGTACGGTATGAGTGATAACCTTACCTTTAATCTTGCAGCGCTGGCTTATAATACTTTTAAAATATTGCCTTTTGGTCCTGTACGCGATGTGATGCCATATTTGATAAGAAGGGCTCAAGAAAATACATCTGTTGCTGGTCAAACTGGTAGAGAGCTAGCCTTAATCAAACAAGAAATGACTAGAAGAGGTTTGAGATCTTAAATTATAGTTGGTACGGTAGATAAATTGCATTTTAATAACTACTTAAGTTATTGATATTGAGTCTAATAATTCACAACATTTTACAGATTATGTCACTGCCGCCCGAAAGTTTTTAGGAACAACTAAAAAAAGTCGTGTATCCTGTTGTTTATAGGGGTTATGATGTTTGATTAGTGCAATTATCTTTATCAAACAAGGTTATATCAGGTGGTTTTTTTGTGCTTTTTTACAATAGGTTTAAGTTCATTGAACAGGTAATCTATTGTAAGCTAGTGCAGCAGGTATATTCTTGGGCAGCACTTAAAGTGCTAATCATTATCGCAAGTAAGAAAAAAATAAATGTTTTCATGTTAACTACAATAAAGCTGAAAGTTTTTTACAACCCAAAATTTATTCCCACCACAAAGGCTCCATAATTTCTGCCTCTTGTCAAACTATAAACATAATCCACACGTAGTGGTCTGAATTTTCCTATACCTATATTATCTATTCCAGCACTGGCCTCAAAATAAGGAGTGCGCTCTGTAAATAATGCTTTACCGCTTATAATTAAATCATAATTCAGTCTATTCAAACCAGGGATTTTACCTAGAATAAAGCCTTTAAAATCGTGTTGCAAGTGTATTTGTGCATAACTACTATTAGTACTGTAGTCATAATAATTTAATAGTCCAAAACTATAAGGGTTTAACGCTTGTGTTTTGAAGCGCATTCTATTACCGTTAAAATGCTGAAAATCTACAAAAGATATGTCGTCACCATTTAAAAAAGTACCACCATTGATGTAGTAACTGCTGCGACCTAGATTACCCAAATTAAAATTTTGAGACAAACTTGCACTAAATTGATGAAAATTATTACCCTTGTTACTAGCTGCTAGCCCACCTTCATAATTTAAAGATATGGAAGGATATTTCTCGTTTCTTATGTTGAACTTTTGATTTGGATAACTTTGATACTTTTGTCCTGGTCGTATCGTTAGACTCATTCCTATTTTAAGTAATTCATGTTCTGTTATTAGGGCAATACGGTTGTTATCTAGCCCCAGCGGATTATTACTGGTATAATCTACATCACTTTGTGTAAACCACACTTGATCTGTGGTGTTGTTAAGTGGTTGTCTACTTTCATAAGCGGCACTTGTCCTAAAGAAAAAACCATTTGCGATTTCTTCATAATAACTAGCTCTCGCAAAATCTACTTCATAAAATTTAGCATAGTTGCGTTCAAACATTAAACTTGATAAGGTATTTTCTAGAGTACTTATAGGGTTTGCATTATTGATTTGTCGTGCCTCTGTTCCAGCAGCTACAGATATACTTCTTCTATTAGTACTATTAAATCTATAACTGGCATTTACAGTATATCGCAACCTGTCGTCAGAAATTCCATAATTAATGTCTGTATTAATATAAAGATTGCGGTTGTAATCCTCGTCAAAACCTTTGGAATAACTAAAACCTGTTCCAAGCACATAACCCTGCACGGTGTTAAAGCCTTTAAACGATTCTAGTTTTATTAAACCGTTGTAACTTATGCGTTCTTGTTTGTTGCTGTTGCGGTAGGTGTAGCCAGTGAGCAGGTCAAATTTTTTAAATTTATTGTTAACCATGTCAACACTATCTTTATATTTTGGATTCTTGCGCACCGCAGCAATACTATCTTTTTTAATGTAATCTTTACGTTCTTCTATAGTTAAAGGCACTGGCCGCTTTTCATTCCAGTATGTGCTGTCTTTTTTTTGTGCATTGTTTTCAAAACTAAGCACTTCGGGGCCAAATGACTTTTTATCAAAACTAGGTTTAAAATCATAGTTGGTATAATTTGCAATAAATCTACCAGTACCTTTAAAACCTAAAAAGCTAAAACCAAAATCTATACTTTGTGACCGTTTGATCCAGTCGCCACTGCTAGGCTCGTAGGTAAAATCTTGATTAAAGGTAAGTTTTTCAATAACGGGTACATTGATATTTTCTCCTAGTGTAGAAAGTTCTAATCCATAAATAGTCCATTGATCTTCAACAATATAAATCACACCGTCAAAGGTGTTGTCCTTTGGTCTTTTAGAACTCACTTTTATTTTATTGATTAAATATTGATTCTCGTCAAAAAAAGTTCCTAGTAGGGTATAGTTGTAATAACTAAATGCATAATCGGCTATAGGAGAGACAATACGATTGTTCAGGTCTATATTATTATTATAGAAGTCAAAGTTGGCACTCTCGGCACTATTGGCACTAAAACCGTTATCGTTACCCGATACTTTACTGGCTATGATGCGTTCTTTAAAATTATTAGGTGCGTCATAAGCGATTTTTGAAACCGTTTCAGATAGATAAATCACACCACTGCGGGATACAGAATCTAGTGAACCCTGTAGATCGCCTATTTCTTCACCCATAAACTTTTCTGGCACATCCTGCATGCGCCACAAACCACGCGAATAAAAATTTGCTGTATAGCTAGAAAATTTCTTGCGGTTCATCTCTCGATTTGCAATAGCAGCGCGTATCACACGGTTTGCTGGATTTTCATCTGTATTAATTACCACTGTATCTAGGGTTGCAACCTCTTCTTTAAGACTGATATCTAGCTCTTGATTTTTTTCTTTATAAACAACACTAACTGTTTGTGGCTGATAACCCAATGATTGATAAACAACTTCATAGGTGCCAAATTCACCTAATTGCAATGAATAACTACCATTTTGATTGGTTGTAGTACCTTGGTAAGTTCCTTTAATGTAGATAGAAGCAAATGCAATAGGATCTTTATTTGCGTCGGTTAGGGTGCCTGTTAATTGCGCTTTCGCGAAAGCGGATATAAACAAAGTAATCATCAAAGAAATAGTAATTTTCACAATAATATTCATGTTGTTAAGAGTTTAAGTGCAAAGAAATAAATCAATTGCTTTAAATAAGTGTTTTTCTATTCCTACCTAGTGTTAAGACGATTAATAATTAAAATAGTTGCCTTAATAATGATGTTATTTTAAATATACTGATTATGAATAAAGCGATTTCCATTTCAAAATGGCTTTTTCAAGATCTTGTGGGGTGTCTATACCTATACTTGCATGGTCGGTTGTGACCATCTTGATTTTCATACCATGTTCTAAATACCTGATACATTCTATTTTTTCTGATAATTCTAGTGGGGTTGGGGCTAGATGATAAAAATCTAGCAGGGCTTGTTTTCTAAAGGCGTAAATTCCTATATGTTTAAAAACAGGGTGTTGTATAAGAGGATCACGCGGGTATGGAACAACAGATCGTGAGAAATATAAGGCATGATCAGAAAGGTCTGTAATTACTTTTACATTATTGGGATTATTGATGTCTTCTACATTATCTATTTGATGCATTAATGAAGCTAGCGAGATCTCGTGGTGGGTATCATTTTCAAAAACAGCGATCAGTTTTTTTAGGTCTGCCTGGTTGGTAAATGGTTCATCGCCCTGAACATTTATGACGATATCTGCTGCGATATTTTCTACAGCTTGGGCAATGCGGTCGCTTCCTGTCTCGTGATTTTTACTTGTCATCACAGCCTTGCCACCGTTATTTACAATCTCCTTATATATAATGTCGCTGTCGGTTGCAACCAGTACCTGGTCAAAAAGCTCAGTTTGCACGGCAGCTTCATAAGTGCGCAGGATTATAGATTTACCACACAGGTCTTTCATTAATTTACCAGGAAATCTGCTGGCTTCAAAACGTGCTGGTATAACGGCTATTTTCTTCAATGTCTTTGGGTAATTTTAGTGAGTTTTTTTTGTATAACGGGAAACTCTATTTATTACAAATGTATAGGTTATTGGTTACTTTGTGCTTTTATTTTAATTATTTCCATTTGTATTTAGTTGTATTTTTTTGATGATCGTTTAAACTTTTTTAAAGTTACGCTTTCGCGAAAGCGAGATCATCACAACCCCTTTTTTATCATTTAATTCTTAAAAGAAAGCTTATAAAATCCTTTACTATCATCAACTTTCAATGAAATGATCGTTTTTAAAACCTATAAGATAAAGATTTGTTTTGGCACGAGTTACAGCCGTGTACAACCATCGCAGGTAGCTTTTATCTGGCCCATCGGGTAAATAGGGTTGTTCTATCATCACGTTTTCCCATTGCCCACCCTGTGATTTATGGCAAGTAATGGCATAAGAAAACTTTACTTGCAAGGCGTTAAAAAACGGATTTCCCTTAATCTCTTTATATTGTTTATATTTAGGTAATTTTAGATAGTCCATGCGCACTTCTTGATATAGTCTGTTGCTTTCTTCATAACTTAATGAGGGGGTTTCTGAGGTTAGGGTGTCTAGTAATAGAACAGTATCAAACTCTTTCATTTTTGGATAATCGACCATTCTTACCTTAACCTCGGCAAATTGAAAGCTGTAAATATTTTTAAATGAATAGATTTCTAAAACCTCCATAATGTCGCCATTTGCAATAAACCCGGCATCGCTTGTGGGTGATAACCAGTGGTAATTATTTTTTACAACCATAAGGTAATCACCTGGTGATAGTTCGTTTTCATTAAAAAGTATGCGGGATCTTATTTGCTGATTGTACAAATTTGCTCTTTTATTTGATCTTACTATAATAGCTGTTTCTTCATGACCGTTATAGTCATAGGCACTGTTAATGGTATCCATGATCTCATGACCGTCTATTAACCTATTAATATCTGTAAACTGCTCTACATCAAATTTAAAATCAAAGTTTTCTTGTAATATATGGTTGCGTATCGTGGTAGCATTAAGTAAGATACCAGAGTTTTTGGTTTGTCGTTTTACCTCATCCAGTTCTATTTCTGTCACTTGTTTTAAGTAGCGTTGTTCAATTAATTGACTGTCTAGTGCTGGAGAAACCTCTAGTTTTACGGGTGGTAATTGTGCGGTATCGCCTATGATCATTAATTTACAATTCATGCCGCTATACACATATTCAATAAGATCGTCTAGTAAAGAGCCGTTACCGCCAAACATCTTCCCCTCGGCCACCACATCGGGAATCATTGAGGCTTCATCTACCACAAAAAGTGTGTTGCGGTGCTTGTTTTGTTTTAAAGTAAACTCGACACCACCGTTGCTTTGTCCTTTTGGGTAATAAATCTCGCGGTGAATAGTTGCTGCTTGTTTATTAGAATAATTGCTGATTACTTTTGCAGCTCTTCCTGTAGGTGCTAGTAGGACACAACTCATCTTTAACTTGCCTATATTTTTAACAATTGTACTTGTTAAGGTTGTTTTTCCTGTACCTGCATAACCACGCAACATAAAAAGCCGATCTTTATTTTTATCAATAATAAAATCTGCTAAAGACTTTAAAGCTCTATCTTGCTCATTTGTAGGTGTAAATGAAAAATCAAGTTGAAGTATTTTATAAAAAGCTGCTGGATTCATATCTAATTGTGGAAAACTGAGGATAAACTTAACTCAAATTTTATATCTCAGGCTAGGACGAGACAAAAAATATTGTAGATTTGTTACCTTTCAATCATTTAACTAAACCATATATCAAATGTTTCAATTTATTATTGCTTTTGTTTTAGGTCTTATCGTCCTAGTCTTTTTAGCTATTTACATTAACAAAATCCCAAAAAAATTACACCCCATCTTAATAATTGTTTTATTAGCGGTAAGTGGATTTTTTGGATTTAAATTATATAAAGCCATTGAAGAGCCTGTAAAGTTTGAGGCTGTTAAAGAAGAAAGATATAAACAAGTTGTACAGCAGCTTATTTATTTACGCGATGCCCAAATGGCTCATAAAAATATTACTGGTGTTTATAGTAACGATATACAAAAGCTATCTCGTTTTATTGATACGGCAGAGTTTGCATTGACTCAAAAACGAGATAGTACGGTAATAGACGAGGCTCGTAATTTAAAATTTAGACTGCGTGCTGACGACCCTAACGGTTATAAAAAAGAAATTACCCTGGTTGACACATTAGGCTTTGTGTCTGTAAAAGATTCTCTTTTTAAGAGTGTTGATATCGCAAGTTTACTAAAATATAAAATTGAAGGAGCACCTGGAGCAATAACTTTAGAAACTGATGTTGTTTTTGATAAAGAAAACCGTATTCCTGTTTTTAAAGCAGTTGCAGAAAAGAAAGATATTTTATTTGATCAACCAGAAAGACTTCTTAAAGCCGAATTAGAATTAAAAAGTGTTGAAGGAATCGATGGACCTACCATATTTGTAGGTAGCCTAGACGAGGTAACAACTAGCGGTAACTGGCCTAGACAGTATGCAATTAAAGACAAATAATCCTGCAGAAAGTAAAGAAAAATTGTCCGTCTTGATTCATCAAGATGGACTTTCTTTTTATAGTTATAACGATGCACGGATTTTAAATTCTTTTCATCAAGATGTTAAACTTGGTGCAAATCCAGTTGAATTATTACAGCTTTTGCAGGATATTTATGAAAAAGAAGCTTTTTTAAGTTCCGTTTTTGCCAAAGCGTCATTAATATATCATCACGATATTTTTACCACCGTCCCCGCTGCTTTTTATGAAGAAGAATATGCAGTGGATTATTTAAAATACAATGCCAGGCTATTAGAGACTGATATATTAAGTGTGGATAAAAACCCGACTGTAGGTGCACATACCGTTTATATGGCTTACACTGCTATAAACGATTACTTTTTTGACAAATATGGTAGTTATGAATATTATCATTACAGCTCGCGTATTTTAGAATATAGAAGTAAGTTGCCAGCAACCTTGCAGCCATTTGTTTATTTAGATTTAAAGAAAAGTCATTTTTACCTTACCATATTTAAAGGTGGTAAGTTAATAGCACAAAATTTATTTCAACATGATGCTATTGAAGATATCTTATATTATACCATGTTTACTGCATATCACAACGGTCTAGACCCAGAATCGATGCACTTGATATTGTGTGTAGAAGAGCAACACAGCGCGCTTTTTGATTTGTTATATACCTATGTGCGCCATGTGTCTTATGAACACCGATATAAAGATTATCAAAAACAAATACTATGCGTATAATATCTGGAATACATAAAGGTCGTCGCATTATGGCGCCTAAAAACTTACCTGTTCGCCCTACAACCGATATGTCTAAAGAGGCACTTTTCAATATTTTACGTCATAAAACACACATCAATGATATAAAAATGCTAGATCTTTTTGCGGGCAGTGGTAATATGTCTTATGAATTTGCAAGTCGTGGCGCTGCAAGTGTAATTGCGGTAGATCAACATTATCCGTGTCTTGCGTTTATAAAAAAAACTGCCGAAACATTAAACCTTCCTATAGATACTATAAAAGCAGATGTTTTTAAGTTTTTAGAAAAACATAAAGGTAGTTATGAAATCATTTTTGCCGATCCGCCTTATGAACTAGATGAAAAAGAATTTTTTAAAATTCCTGATTATATCTATGCAAATGACTTGCTTGCGGCAGATGGTTTGTTAATCATTGAACATTCAAAACACACATCGCTTGCTACACATCCTCACTTTGACAATGAACGGCGTTATGGCGGTACTACTTTTAGTTTTTTTGAGGCGGTTAGTGAAGATCATTAAGCACTTATTGTCGTTTAAGATAGTTTTGAAAAATATTTAATAAATTAAAAAGCACGCCGATCTATTAGAAGGTTATAATTACAACAATTTTAATTTATAGGACGTTACCCCACCCGCATGAGAATTCCCTAAATTATATTTTACTTTGCAATATTTTTATAAAGGAATAAACAGATCTTATGAATGATTTGATCCCATCATCAACCGATATTGAGAACTTTATTTATTGTCTAGAATCAGTGCCTGATATAGATAGTGATAAAGGAACTGCTGTGGTTAATGTTTTAGAAAACATGGCAATATCACAAGATATTACAAGTATTTATAAAACTTGTGATACAATAGAAGGACTAGAAGAAAGTTTAAATTACTTGCTATATGATGACCATCATTTTAATGATTATGAAATCATTTATCTGGTCCTACCAGGAGAAGCAAATAATATTTTAATTAACGGATATTTTTATAGCATTGAAGAAATAGCCGAGCTTTTTGAAGGAAAAATGGCTGGAAAAATTATTCATTTTTCTAATAAAAAGGTACTGGATCTAACTGATGAAGAAGCACAGTACTTTCTAGATGTAACCGGCGCACGTGCGATATCTGGCTATGGATTTCATTCTGAAAGTGTGAGTAGTGCTTACACCCTAGACAGACTTTTTTTTAGTCTGTTTTATGAAAACGATGATCTTAAAAATGTAGTCGAATCTTTGTTTCAGAAACAATATAAACTGTGTCAACTACTTGATTTTAGATTGTATTATTAAATTAGTATAATCTTTTAGTCTCTTTTTATAAAAGCAATACTTTTATGCCAAAAGGGTGTATAACAATTTATTGGCATTTTATTTTATTGATGTTTTTTTCTTTCTATTACAAAGTGGTGATTAATGCCAATAAAACTTAACAATTCACATCTTTAAAAGGCATGTATTCTATCGATAAACGTTTTAAATATCAAATAAATTAAATAGCATTTACTTTTAAAATGCAATCTTAACGTTGTAGTTTTTAAGGTCTGCTTTATGACTATTGTCCGAAAAATCTGCATTTGCGATTTCTTTGGCACTTTTCACTTTAAGTTGCTTTCTTTTAATCGCTCTTGCAAAACGTCTTACATCGGTTTTACTTTTTAATATCAATCCTGGGACTTTTACTGTATTACCGTCGTCATCTTTAGCAACCATCGTTAAAAAAGATGAATTACAATGTTTTTTTTCACCAGTTTGAATATTTTCGGTATCTACTCTTATTCCTACCACCATAGACGATTTTCCTACGTAATTTACGGATGCTCTCAAGGTAAGCATCTCGCCTACCTCTATAGGTGCCAAAAAATCAACAACATCCACACTTGCCGTTACACAATAAACACCAGAATGTTTTGATGCGCAAGCAAATGCTATTTGATCAATAAGTGATAGTACATAGCCACCATGAATTTTGCCAGAAAAATTTGCATTAGATGGCAACATTAATAAAGATAACATGACTCTAGATTGCTCTACTGTTTTAAAATTTTCTTTCATTTATAGGTTATGAAATGTACTTGTTTCTAGGTCAAAAATTTTGGTTTTACTTTCTTATAATCTCGCTTTCGCAAAAGCGAGATAGAAATAAGTTTATACAGCACTTATAGGATTACAAAAAATAAGAATAAGTTTAAGTAACATTTTTAACGATAAAAATAACATAAAAACGAGTGATTAATGTAAACTAAAACTAGTTATTTGTGATAAAGTTGTCTTTAATCATTGACTTAAGATTCAAATAATTATCGGTTAAAATGTGGGCTTTTTTCTTGTTTCACATCGGTAATAAAATATTTTGTATCACCCCAAAATATAAAAGTTCCAAATTTTTCTTCATATTTTAACTTCACGTATTGACCTTGATATTTTTTAAGCTTTTCAATGACCTCTGGCTGGTTGTCCAAAACTGAAAAAGAAAAAATTTGTGCCCCACTGATGCCCTGCGATATTTCTCCTTCCCATGTTTTTATCACATAACCTTTATGTGAAAACTTGATCAGCTCGCCACTGCGATACCCGTCTGAATAACTAGCAAAGTAAATAAATGAGTACCATATTATTGTCAAAATTACTATTGTAGCGAGTATAATTCCTAAAATCTTTTTCATAGAGCAAAGTTTTTGAATAAAAGTCCTGTAATAATTGCGATGCCAAAGCTAAGCAAAGTACCTATTAAAACATACTCTGTTAATTTCATATTTTTTGCCTTGCTTAAATCACCAAACCTAAAAACAGATTTTGCAGTAAGTAAAAACCCAACTGCGCTAAAATTATCTGTTATCACAAAAAGAAAGATCAACAATCTTTCAATTATTCCTATCCATTTACCTGCGTTTTTTAGTCCGTAAATCCCTGTTTTATCTTCTGTTAATTTCCACCTTGTAAAAAATATTTTTAAAGAAATGCTAACTGGTGTGGTAAGGAAAATCACGCACAGTGCTAGTGGCCATAATATTTTAATAAAGCCTTTGTCTATATAAAATTCAGCTCTCGTGGCAAACAATGCAAGACCTATTATTATAAAGATATGAGCGACCTGGTCGACAGCAAATAGCCATCGCTTGTTTTGATGGCTCGTAAAATAGATTTTGCCTGCATCAATAATTAAGTGGGTGATAAAAATTATAGTTGCAATATACCAGTAGTTGATATTCCACAATAATACCCATGATAAAGCAGCATGCATTACTGCATGAAGATATAAGTGATAGCTTTTAAACAGTTGTTTCTCTTTTCTTTTTACGGATTGATTTGTTTGTAATAAAAAATCACTTACCAGATGCGATATCAATAGTTTAATGAGTATTTCCATGGCTCACATCTTTATAATATTTCTTAAATATAGAGAGTAATTCTAGTGTTTCATTCCAGTTTGCTCGATTTAACCTACGGCTTGCAGTCGCTTGTTTTACTCCCAGTTTTTCACCTAATTCTTGCTGTGTAATTTGTGGTGTTTTCAACATTTCGTAAACGGTTTCAGCCCCGTTTTCTGTCCAGTTATTCATGTATAACAAAGCCATTTTTAAAATCATATTCATGTATTGATCTATATAGGCATCACTACTTTTAACCATAATTTCTTGCTCTTTGGACTTTAATACGTCTAGTAATTCACCAGAGTAGGTAAGTGCACTGCCAGTAGATTTTGCAATATTATTATCTATAAGTTCAACCTCTCCTAATCCGATAGCAATACGCACATCTAATAATGCAGATTTTTTAAGTGCGGCTTTCAACTCAACCGCGCAATAAAGCGCAAGATGCGGTTCATTTATCCATGCTTGAAAGCTATCCCCACGATAAATTATAAATCTACCATCGTTAGAATACTTCTTCAAGACATTTTCTATAATGTTTAAAAAACTTTCAGGTTCATTTTTTTTAGAACCTATAATGTCGCCTGCAATAACTACTTCCATAATACTTATCTTATTACGTTAATCAGTAATAATTCAAATATATTACATAAAAGCGTAATATTTACAATTATTACATAAAAGCGTTATAAAAATAATATATTACATTATTGCGTAATAGCTCAATTTTAAAAATTATTCTTCTACAATATTTTCTAAAAAGTTAGGGTCGTTTTCTTCAGCTTTTTTTAGTAATTTTTGATCAATCTCTTTACTTGCATCCACCCCCAGTTTTTTAAGTTTTTCAACTTTTCCTATTAAATTGCCTTTTCCAGTAAGTTTTTTCATGGTAGAAGTATAGGTTACTTCTACAGTTTGCAATTGTTTACCTAGTTTAACAAGTTCCTCTGTTAATAACACAAATTGATTGTATAATTTTGCAGCTTCATCGGCAATGTTCATTGCGTTTTTCTTCTGCTTTTCGTTTTTCCACATACTGTCTATCGTTCTTAAAGTAGCGAGTAGTGTTGTGGGTGTAACAATAATGATGTTTTTTTGAAATGCATCATTGTATAAAGAACTGTCGTTATTTAAGGCTATTGCAAATGCTGGTTCTATAGGTATAAAGAGCAGCACAAAATCGGGGCTTTCTATGCGATATAAATTTTGATAATTCTTTGAAGAAAGATCAGTCACGTGTTTTTTCAAAGCGTTTATGTGATCTTTTAAATGATCTTTTAGCAAATTTTCATCGTCCTCATTTACATACCTTTCATAAGCGTTAAGGGAAACTTTTGAATCTATAATCAATTTTTTATCGCCAGGAAGATGTATTACCACATCTGGAAAAACGGTTTTTCCATCTTCTGTTCTAAAACTTTGTTGCACATCATATTCTGACCCTTTAACTAATCCAGATTTTTCTAGCACTCTTTCTAGGATTAATTCGCCCCAGTTGCCACGCATTTTTGCATCTCCTTTAAGCGCTTTGGTAAGGTTGCTGGTTTCCTTACTCATTTGCTGGTTCATTTCTTTTAAACCTATAATTTGTTGTCTTAAAGCACTTTGTCTGTCAATGGTATCTTTGTGGGTATCTTCTATACGTTTTTCAAAGCGTTGTATTTTATCCTGCAGCGGGCTCAAAATTTGCTCTATATTCTTCTTGTTTTGATCAGTGAATTTGATACTTTTTTCGTCTAAAATCTTGTTAGCGAGGTTCTCAAACTCTTTGGTAAATTTTTCATTTAATTTTTCTAATTCCTTTTGTGCCTCGATGTGTTTTTCTTCCGCTTTCGCGAAAGCGGTACGTTGACCAGCTAGTAATACATTAAGATGTTCCTTTTCATTACCTAGCTCTTTGTATTCTTTATCTAATTTTTGAAACCTTACAGAGAGTTCTTGCAGATTTTCAATTTTTTGCTCTAGTTGCGCGCTGTACTGACTATTTTCATGTCTTAGCTTATCGCGCTCTTGTGTAATAAGTTGCAGTTGAGAAACTTGTGCCAGCAGCTGGTTTTTTTCTGATTCTAAGACTTTTAAACTTCCAGAAAAACGGGCTTTTGCAAACAACCAAGCGACAATAATTCCCACGACAATACCTACTATAAACAAAACTAAATCACTAGATTCTTGAATCATAATTTAAGATTTGTTGTAAAAATACGACGTCTATTGAGTCTTTAAACTTTAAACAAATCTAATTATTCACAAGGCGTTAAAATGGTGCTGGAACATTTAATACAACAGGATGTAAACTCACAGGATGAATAAATTCTATTTGTTCTGCATGCAGGTATAATCTATCTTTTTTATGGCCATAAAGGTCGTCGCCTATTATGGGACAATTTAATCCTAGCGGGTGTGCTGCGTGTACACGCAATTGATGGGTGCGACCAGTAATAGGGTAGAAGTAGACCCTTGTTTTGCCCTTGTCACGCTCAATCACTTTATATTTAGTGCGCGCATTTTTTCCATTTATGGGATCTACCATTTGAAAAGGACGGTTGTCTAGATCTACTCTCAATTTTAAATCTATAAAGCCTTCATCCTCTTTTACAATACCATCTAATAAAGCGACATACCTTTTTTTTACTGTTCGTTTTTCAAACTGATATTGTAGTTTTTTATGAATATCTAGTGATTTTGTTAGAACTAAAATACCAGAAGTACTCATATCTAATCTATGAACGATAAGCGGGCCTGTCGCATCGGGAAAACGCAGTTTCATTCTATATTCTACAGAATCATCTATTGTTTTACCGCGCACAGAGAGAAATTCTTCTGGTTTGTTTACAGCCATAAGATGCTCGTCTTCATAAATTAGTTGTAACTCTTTTCCTTTTGCAGGGTTTTCTAGCATGGGGTTATCGTCTACCTCTAGACCTTGCAGCATGTGTTCTAAAATAGGTTCACATTTTGAGCGACAAGAAGGGTAAAAGTAGTTAGGTTTTCTAACTTGTGATTTTAAAGATTCCCCATACCAAAACTCGGCCATTGCCAGTGGTTTTAAATTGTTCTTGTATGCATATTGCAATAACTTTGGCGCTGCACAGTCTCCTGTGCCAGATGGTGGGAAATATGGTGGCCTGTTTTCAAAAAGTTGCAATGCATTTTTAACATCGCCATTTGCATTTAGAAACTGGTACTGTTTAAAAATCCATTTTTGTAGTTGATTTGATAGTTGTTTCCGCTGTTTTTTTAAATCTTTTATATTGTAAAGGTGATCGGTAACTTGTTTTTCTAGATTAACAGTTTTTAATTCTAGATACTCTTTATACTCCTTAAGTAAAAATTTAGCATTCATTCCTTGTACTTGATGAAGGTCTAAAAGCTTTTGATACTCCTTACTGCCCAAAATTTCTATTGCTTGTTCTCTCTCTTTTTTGCGGGTCGCTTTATGCTTTGTATGTTTTGTACGTTGTTGTAAAAGTAGTTGCTCGTTATGTATTTTAAGATCAGTAAGTTGTCGCCCTAAAAGTTGGTAAGTAGGATTATTTTCAAGTTCGGCTATTTCTTTGTTAAGTTGGTCAAGTTGTTTATTATTTGTTACATACCAGCTGTGTTTTGAAAACATATTAAGAACCAATGGTACAAAAGGACTTTTGTCATTTTGTTCTCCGGTAATCACACCAGAATACGCCCAAAGATGCCCCAATTGACCATGAACATCTTGAACTACCAACACCCCAAACATTTTACCTAGCGGATGTTGATAATCAACTGGACCAAGAGAAAGGTCAAAAAACCAATTGTCTAAACTGTTTAAATATGCTTTAAGTTGTTGTGATGCTGCCACGGCAAGTGGGTGAGGCTCATAGAGAAATGGGAATGTAAATTTATCTGGTAAAGTAGTATTGTTATTTGAATCAAAAGAGTGGATCATAAAATTATTTTTAATGGGTGCTTCTTTCAATTATTTTTTTAAAAACTATTGATACTATTTACTTTATATATTTGCTTCAACTGCCTTTAATTGATAGTGTTTAGGCAATTGATTAATTAATTGTAGAAATTAATCACATCAATCATATTTAATGAATGACTTCAATATCTTTTTTAAGTAGTTTTAAGTTAAGATGATAATATTATGAAAGACTTTGCATCCCTACTAGACTGTGATACAAACCTTTGATATTCATTAATTGAGCATGCGTTCCTTGTTCTGCAATTTTTCCTTTGCTCATCACCACGATGTTATCTGCTTTTTGAATAGTAGAAAGTCGGTGTGCGATGACTATAGAAGTCCTATTTTTCATCACTTTTTCTAGTGCGTCTTGTACCAGTCTCTCGCTTTCTGTATCTAGTGCACTAGTCGCCTCGTCCAGAATTAGAATAGGTGCATTTTTTAAAACAGCGCGCGCAATAGATAGACGCTGTTTTTGCCCACCACTTAATTTACCGCCACTATCACCTATGTTGGTATGAATGCCATGAGGTAAATCCTTAGCAAATTCCCAAGCATTGGCGATTTTCAGCGCTTCAATCACGTCTTCTTCACTGGCTTCTTTATTGCTTAATGCCACATTTACCGCCACTGTATCGTTAAATAAAATGCTATCCTGTGTAACTAGCGCCATCTGGTCGCGTAAACTCTTTAATTTTACGTCTTTTATATTAATTTCATCGATGCAGATGCTTCCTTTTGAAATATCATAAAAACGGGTGAGCAGGTTTGCGATGGTACTTTTACCGCTTCCTGATTGACCTACCAGCGCAACGGTGTGTCCTTTGGGAATGGTGAGTGAAAAGTCTTTTAAAACATCCTCTTCGTCATATCCAAATGTAAGATGGTCGATTTGTATCGCTTTTGCGAAAGCGGAAATATCAACAGCATCATCCTTATCTTTAATGTGATTTTCTGTATGTAAAATTTGTAAAACACGCTCTGCAGCTGCGTTTCCTTGTTTAACACCATAACTCGCTTTAGAAATTGCTTTTGCAGGTGTAAGAATGCCATAAGCAAGCCCCATAAATGATATAAAAATAGCACCGTCAATACTACCATCAAAAACCATGGTACCACCAAACCATAATAAAGTCCCTATTACAAGTATCCCTAAAAACTCACTCACCGGACTGGCTAGACCCTTGCGCAATTCTAACTTGTTTGCAAATTCATAATAACGCTGTGTGCTGCTTTTAAAGGTGTTTTCCATGCGTTGTTCTGCATTAAAACCTTTGATAACCTTTAGACCACCCAGGGTTTCTTCCAGCAAAGACAAGAAAAACCCCTGTTCCTGCTGCACTTTGTCAGATTGCTTTTTTAATCGCTTACCTATCAATGAAATAATAAATCCAGAAACAGGAATAAAAACCAATACAAATATCGTAAGCTTTACACTAAAAATAAGCATAGCTGCTAGTGCAAAAAGAATGTTTAAAGGCTCTTTTACAATAAGTTCAAGAATGGATAAAAAGCTATTTTGTACTTCTTGTACATCACTGGTCGCACGGGCAATGACATCACCCTTACGTTTTTCTGAAAAGTAAGAAATGGGCAAGTTTACAATCTTGTTATACAAGGCATTTCTTATATCTCGCATGACCCCGTTACGTAAAAAGGTAATAAAATAGACACCCAAATAACCGAAAATATTCTTGAGTAGAAATAGCACAAGAACAAGTACAATCATCATGACTAGTGCCATTTCTTGATTCTCATTCATCACATCGGTTACATACCAGTTGACATAAGATTCTAGATACTCTTTTGATTGTGTAATACCCTGCCACACTGGTTTTTCATACTCATCTTCTGTTGTTTGAAAAAGCACTTTCATCACAGGAACTAATGCAACAAAAGAAAGTGTGCCAAATAGTGCATAGAAAATATTGCAAATAATATTGAGCACGCCATAGCGTTTGTACGGCCTGGCGTACTGCAGTATTTCTTTAAAATAATTCATAAATTACATGTCAAAACTTGCAAGAATACTTTTGATTTTATCTTCTAATTCTGATTGTACTTTATCATAATTTTCGACCTTGTCAAGTGGCTTTTTAACTGAAATATAGAATTTAATTTTTGGTTCTGTACCGCTAGGTCTTGCAGCAATTTTTGACCCATCGGCTAGGTAAAATATCAATACGTTTGCCTTAGGAATTTCTAAAGTTTCTATATTGTTTAATTGTTTATTTTGTCTTGTACTAGCGGCATAGTCTTCTATGATCACCACATCTTGTCCTGCTATTTGTGCTGGTGGGTTCTCTCTTAAATCAATCATCATTTGTTTGATTTCTAACGCACCAGTGATTCCTTTTTTGACTAGAGAAACTAGCTTTTCTTGATAACAACCGTGTTTTACATACAATTTTATCAATTCTTTGTACATGGTTGATGAGTTTGCTTTTGCAAAAGCAAACATCTCACAAGCCAGTAAACACGCGGTTACAGCATCTTTATCACGCACAAAATCGCCTACCATATAACCAAAACTTTCCTCGCCACCGCCTATGTAGTCTTGTTGTGGATAGTCTTCAATCATTTTGGCAATCCATTTAAAACCAGTAAGTCCTTCTTTACATTCAATACCATAATGTAATGCAAGATCGTGCATCATGGGGGTAGAAACTATAGTAGAGCCTATAAAAGGTTGGTTTAATTTTTTTAAATCTGTTTGTTGTAATAAAAAATCGGTCATTACAATCATGGTTTGATTACCATTAAGCAACACCATTTTACCATCAATGTCTCGCACGGCGATACCCAGGCGATCACCATCTGGGTCGGTGCCTATAACAATATCGGCATTGATATTATTTGCTAGATCTACTGCCATCTCTAGTGCTTCAGGCTCTTCTGGATTAGGAGATGCGACTGTGGG
The DNA here is from genome assembly GCA_964593255.1 of uncultured Flavobacteriaceae bacterium. Lineage (GTDB taxonomy): Bacteria > Bacteroidota > Bacteroidia > Flavobacteriales > Flavobacteriaceae > Nonlabens. The sequence continues at coordinate 31,828 of CAZQGX010000032.1, forward strand.
AAAATTGCCATCTGGTAGGGCTTGCTCTTTTACCACATGTAAGTCGGTATATCCTGCTCTCTTTAAAGTCTCTGGATTTAAGGTAATGCTTGTGCCATGTAGACTGGTAAACACTATTTTTAGTCTAGAGCGATCAACATCGCCTGCTATTTTACCTGCCTTAATACTGTCTTCTATAAAAGCGTTATCATCGGCAGCAGTGAGCATTTCTATTAATTTTGTATCCCCATTAAAATTAATATCGCTAAATTTTATTGAACCTATTACCTCAAGAATCTTTTGATCATGTGGTGGCACAAGTTGCCCACCGTCTTGCCAATACACTTTGTAACCATTGTACTCTGGTGGATTGTGACTTGCAGTTAATACAATTCCTGCATGGCATGCTTTTGCTTTTACCGTGTAAGAAAGTATGGGGGTAGGTCGCAACTCTGCAAACATATATACCTTAATACCATTTGCACTAAAAACATTTGCAACTATTTGTGCTAATTCTTGCGAATTGCGACGGCAGTCATATGCTATGGCAACTTTTACCTGCTCGTCTGGGAATTGTTCATTTAAATATTGAGAAAGTCCTTGTGTATTTTTACCAAGTGTATATTTATTAATACGATTAGTTCCTACGCCCATAATACCTCTCATACCACCAGTACCAAATTCAAGATCTTTATAAAAAGATTCTTGAAATTCTTCATTATTTGCTGTAATTAATGCTAGAGTGCGGGTTATGGTTTCTTCATCAAAAGGTTTTTGAGTCCAAGATTGTGCTGTCTTAAGTATATGCTGTTTGTCCATTTTTTTAGTTTAAAGTCGTGTTACAAATATAGCAATAAGAATGGAGTCTAATGGCTTTAAGAAAAGAAGTGTAACATCTGGTAACACGGCAATTAATGGATGAATCTTTATATCGGCTTTTTTTGTAAAATATAGTGATTTGCAAGTTTACGACAAGTAAAAGCTAGGTTTTACGGTAAAAAAAGTGCATTTACTGCAATTTTTCAGCAATTTTGTATCGATTTCCTTGTTTGCCGCTCCTTAATATAAGTTCACCTAAAAAGCCTGCAATAAAAAATAAAGTACCTAATATCATTGCTGTAAGTGCTATAAAAAACCAGGGATTATCTGTTACTAGATGATAAGAAAGGTTATTTGCCATGCGGTACAATTTTGAGCTGCCTACATAAATGGCGATGATAAAACCTATCAAAAACATGAATACGCCCAAAGTCCCAAATAAATGCATAGGCCTCTTACCATATTTTGAAATAAAAGCAATGGTAATCAAGTCTAGAAATCCGTTTATAAAGCGTTCATAACCGAACTTTGTTGTGCCATATTTGCGAGCTTGGTGAATGACTTCTTTTTGAGTGATGTTTGTAAAACCGGCATTTTTTGCAAGAACTGGTAAGTACCTGTGCATTTCACCATGTACGTCAATTCCTTTAACGACAGTGCTTTTATAAGCTTTGAGCCCGCAATTAAAATCGTTTAATTTTAAACCGCTAGTTTTACGTGCTGCCCAATTAAACAATTTACTAGGTAAATTTTTTGCAATCACGTTATCATAACGTTTCTTTTTCCAGCCGCTTACAAGATCATATCCTTCTACTGTAATCATGTTATACAACTCAGGAATCTCATCTGGAGAGTCTTGTAAATCAGCATCCATTGTTATTACTACAGCACCTTTAGCCATTTTAAATCCCGCGTTTAAGGCTTGGGATTTTCCATAGTTGGTTTGAAATTTTATGCCTTTTATAGGGTTATTAGTGTGGTTATTGTTTCGCTTTCGCGAAAGCGTGCTAATGATCTGCCAGCTGCTGTCTGTACTACCATCATCGACATAAATTACTTCAAAAGATAGGGCAGTGGTTGCCATGACACGATCTATCCATTCCTGTAATTCGGGGATAGATCCTGCCTCGTTAAGAAGAGGGATGATAATAGAAATATCGGTTTTATTCAAACTCGTATTCTTTATTTTTTTTAATAATTAAACTAGAAATCAGACCAATCACGGTAAAAATAGCCATATTCCCAAAGTAACCAAACAACAGACTAGGTATCCCAAACGGTGTAGGACTTAACGCCATAGAGGCCCTTAGGTCTTCTTCAGAAATTTGACCAGCCGCTTGTTCTAATCCCATGTATTCTAGCATTTTATTACTCATTTCTATAGATGCTTGTATGGTGAGTTCTAGCAATTTTTCTTTGGCACTAGGATCAATGACATTAAAAATTAAGATTCCTGCAACGATAAAACCAAGCAGTGCGATGGCGATGGTTATTACAAAAGAAAGCAACGCATTTCCAAAACTTATAAAACCTTGCAAACTTTTTCTAACTTTAAGCTGGGAAAGTAAACCTAATACAATAACAATAATCGACAAAGGATAAGTCACCAGCGGATTTAAAAAAAGTTTGAGGTCTACAAACCACATGATAAAGTAGGCAGTAACGGTGATTACAAAACCTATCAAACCATAAATAAAAGCTGTTTTCTTTAAAATGTTATTCATGCTTTAAATTAATTAGATTAGATGACATTCTTCTATTATAATGTCGTATTTATCTTTGAGGTATTTTACTAATGATGATACCAGTGATCAATCCAGGTACAGTAAACATAAGAGTCTTAGTAGCAAACCCCAGTGCAAACTCTGGTAATGAAAAAGTAGGTTCTTTAAAGATTTGAGTTTGTGCAAGCTCATTTTTATTACCATCGCTTATACCACGCCAGGCATTTAATAATATTTCTTTTGCACCTGTGTCTATATGATTAAGCAATAAGTAGTAAACTATAGATTCTGTCAAAAAGACTAGAAGAATACAAATGAAATAAGCAAGCACCACTTGTTTAAAAGACACTTTTCCTTTCATTACCAACCTAGCCCATATTTGAGCAATAACTCCAAAAACGATAGGATATATATAAATTGAGGTATTTACTACAGGATTTAAATAATCTTGTGCTTGCCACATGTAGATATAAATAGCAAATGTGACTAGGGCGGCAGTAAGACCTACTAAAAAAGAATTTCTTTTAATTGACTGTTCCACAAAAAAGTGTTTTATTTTTATAGCAAATATAAAACTAGCAGTGCTTGTTTTAAGGCTAAGATTCATAATAAATTTATTTTGTAATAAAAAGGTCAATTTTTTAATAAAAATATATAACTTTGCAGCCGCTAAAGAATAAGTTTAAAATCATGCAAAAAGGAATACACCCAGAGAATTATAGATTAGTAGCATTTAAGGATATGTCTAACGATGAAGTTTTCATTACTAAATCTACAGCAGATACCAAAGAAACTATAGAACATGAAGGCATTGAGTACCCTCTTATCAAATTAGAAATATCTCGCACTTCACACCCATTTTACACAGGTGAAAGCAAACTTATTGATACAGCTGGTCGTATCGATAAGTTTAAAAACAAATATTCAAAATTTAAGAAGTAATTTTAAATTTTTAATTTTTAATTGAGAACAAAAAAACACCTCGCAATTTGCGAGGTATTTTTTTGTACTCTTTTTTTAAACCAATTTAATCCTCAAATGAGTCTATAAAAATCAGTAATTAAACAAGTTATATATCTGTAGCTTTATTTTTTAGGCGGTATTTACTTTATAATTTTTGGATAAATATATCTTATTCATCTGCCTTTAATAATTCTAAAATATCTATCGCGGCCTCACTTATTTTAGTCCCTGGCCCAAAAACTGCGGCTACACCAGCATCAAATAAAAATTGATAGTCTTTGCGAGGTATCACACCACCTACTACAATCATGATATCTTCACGACCGTATTTTTTTAATTCGGCCATTACTTGTGGTACAAGGGTTTTATGTCCAGCGGCTAGCGAGGAAACTCCTAGTACATGCACGTCGTTTTCTACAGCTTGTTTTGCAGCCTCGGCAGGAGTTTGAAATAGCGGTCCTATATCTACATCAAATCCTACATCTGCATAACCCGTTGCTATTACTTTAGCCCCTCTATCGTGACCGTCTTGCCCCATTTTTGCGACCATTATTCTGGGTCTGCGACCTTCGGTTTTTGCAAATTCATCGGCTAGTTGTTGCGCTTTTGCGAAAGCGGGATCATTCATAATTTCTTTTTTATAAACACCTTGTACACTTTTGATTGTAGCCCTGTAACGACCATATACTTTTTCTAATGCATTTGAAATTTCACCAAGTGTGGCACGTTCTTTTGCGGCAGTTACCGCAAGTTCTAGTAAATTTCCTTTTTTAGTACGAGCACAATCTGTGAGAGCTTGCAGTGCATCATTTACTTTTTGCTCATTTCTAGTGGCTTTAATTTTTTTTAATCTAGTTATCTGTTCAATGCGCACGGCATCATTGTCTACTTCTAGGGTGTCTATAAAATCTTCATCTGGGCTAGGATATTTATTTACCCCAACGATGGTGTCAATACCTGAATCTATACGTGCTTGTTTTTTTGCGGCAGCTTCTTCAATACGCATTTTAGGGATACCCGCCTCTATGGCTTTGGTCATACCACCCAGCTGTTCAACTTCTTCAATTAATTTCCATGCTTTGTGGGCTATTTGATCGGTAAGCGATTCTACATAATAAGACCCAGCCCATGGATCTACTGTTTTTGTAATACCGGTTTCTTCTTGTAAAAATAGTTGTGTATTTCTTGCAATACGAGCACTAAAATCTGTAGGTAAAGCAATGGCTTCATCTAGTGCATTGGTATGCAAACTTTGCGTACCGCCAAAGGCTGCTGCCGCAGCCTCTATAGTGGTGCGTGCTACATTATTAAAAGGATCTTGCTCGGTAAGTGACCAGCCAGACGTCTGGCAATGTGTTCTTAAGGCAAGTGATTTTTCATTTTTAGGATGGAATTGTGCGATCATTTTTGACCAAAGCATACGAGCGGCGCGCATTTTTGCGATTTCCATAAAATGATTCATTCCTATCGCCCAAAAAAAGGATAGTCTGGGTGCAAAGGTATCTATATCCATTCCTGCAGCTAGTCCTTTACGTACATATTCTAGACCGTCGGCTAGGGTGTAGGCCAGTTCTATATCACTAGTGGCGCCAGCTTCATACATATGGTATCCAGATATCGAAATAGAATTAAATTTGGGCATGTGCTCACTGGTGTATTCAAAAATATCTGATATGATTTGCATGCTAGGGGTAGGTGGATAGATGTAGGTATTGCGCACCATAAACTCTTTAAGAATATCATTTTGAATGGTGCCGCTCAACAAGTTAGGTGATACACCTTGTTCCATAGCGGCAACTATATAAAAAGCCATAATAGGTAAAACCGCACCATTCATGGTCATGGAAACCGACATTTTATCAAGTGGTATGGCATCAAACAATATTTTCATATCCTCTACACTGTCGATGGCTACCCCAGCTTTACCTACATCACCTTCTACACGCTCATGGTCAGAATCATAACCCCGATGCGTTGCCAGGTCAAATGCAACCGATAGTCCTTTTTGACCAGCGGCAAGATTGCGTTTGTAAAATGCATTAGACTCTGTCGCGCTAGAAAATCCAGCATATTGCCTTACCGTCCATGGCCTGCGCACATACATGGTAGTATATGGACCGCGCAAGTAGGGAACTGTACCCGCAACAAAATCTAGATGTTCTAGGTGTGCTACATCTTCTTTTTTGTATTCTTTTTTTATTTCTATCCCCTCAGAAGTTTCATAAACAGCACTGTGTTGTGGTGTTTTGTAAAAATTATAAATGGGTTTTATACCGGTAATATCTTTCCTCTTGCTCATAATTTTTTCATTTCACTTTTTTCTAATTCTTCTGTAAGTCGTCGGGGCAATATAGGTTCTATAAGCGTCTTGCGTTGTTTTATTTTTAAGAATGGTAATATCTCATATTCTTTTTGCAGCGGTAACGCTGCATTAGGATGTTTATTTGCGCCTATAAGAACTCTTTTACCTTTGTCAAAAGACTCTTGTTCTTGCAGGGCACTTTCTTTAATTTTACGTTGTATGGTGCCAGCAAATAGTGACTGTATTAGACCCCCAGCACTTTCTATATTTTTAAATATATCTAGTGCTTTTTCTACTAATTCCTCTGTAATTGTGTTTATGTAATAGGTCCCATCTGCTGGATTACCTATTTTATTTAAATAAGCTTCTTCTTTTAAAATAAGCAGCTGGTTGCGGGCAATGCGATCGCCAAATTCATTTTCTTTATTAAAAAATGTGTCGTACGGAATATTGCACAACGTATCTGCACCGCCTAAAATGGCACTCATGCATTCCATCGTGGTGCGCAGTAGATTAACATTATAATCCATTAATGACTTGTTGCGCAAGCTGGGGGTGGCGGTAATGTAACATCCCAAATCGATTTGGTAAAGGTCGCCTATGGTTTTTGTAAGAATGCGGTAGGCCCTGTATTTTGCAATTTCAAAAAAGTAATTGCTCCCTATGGCGGTGTCAATATTTACTCGTTTAGGAGTGCTGTTAATGTCTTTTTTGGACTGTGTTGCTGGTTGTGATTCCGCTTTCGCGAAAGCGGATATAAGACCCACCTCATCTAGACTATTTAAATACTCGTTAAGATGGGCTACGTAATAGGCAAGCTCTTGAGTAATTGTTGCTCCAGCTTGCTGATAAGTAGCTGTATTTACCGTAATATTTGAAAAATAGCCCTCAAAATTTTGAATAAAAGAATGAAATTTTAAGAAATCTTGCGCTTTATTTTGAAACCAATTCCCATCTGAAACAAGTTGATGGATAATGTCTATGTGTACAAATGCAAATGGAGCAATCTCGTGTAAACTTTTGATATAATCTAGGTCAAAAAACTGGGTGTGAATTTGAATACCATGCTTTGGCAAACCTTTTAAAAGGGTAGCGGGATCAATACCTTTATTAGGAATGGTAAATATAACGCCCTCACTACCACGCTGTAGAATGTCTATCGCCTTTTTATTTGCAGCAGTTGCATTACCTGCATAGACGCGTTGTGATATGTACCAGTCATTTGATTTTGACGATCGGTTGGGGATTTGAATATCTGGAGTGTGTTCTCGATGGTAAAAGGGTTTGATGTTGATTCCTTCTCGTGTAGGGGTAATTAAGGTCTCGTTGTAGTCAGCACCTTTTAGGTCCATCTGGATTTTTTGTTTCCATTGGGTGGCTGTGGTGGCGGTAAAAGTTTCAAAAAGTGGCTTACTCATTTGTATTAGTTTTTACAGAATCTGGGTGTTCTATTATAAAGACCTCTTCATTTTCTCGTTTCATAAGGTAACGTTCTCTGGCAAATCTTTCTAGTCCTAAACTATCTTGTAAAGAGATTATTCTGGCTTTGTCACGGGCAATTCCTTTGCGGTAAAATTCGGCATTTTCTTGTTTTTCAGATAATTGTTTGTCTATTTGTCTATGCGAGGTCATCCAGGCGTTTGCATCTAAAAATAAAATCCAAATCACAAAAAGTATACTTATGATGGTATACTTATTACTAAAAAATATCCACCATTGATTTTTTTTTAAATCTTTAATTCCCATGATCTAAATTTAAGAAATTATCCCAGTTTTTGATCAATGATTGTTCTTAAAATTTTAACACCTACCGAATTAAATCTGTTAGTAGGTATAATAACATCTGCATACATTTTGGTAGATTCTATAAACTGCTGGTGCATAGGCTTTAATGTAGTTTGATATCGCTCTAGCACCTCGTTTAAATCGCGACCACGGTCTGCAATATCTCTTTTTAATCTTCTTATTAACCGCTCGTCGCTATCACAATCTATATAAACTTTAATATCAAATAGCTTGCGTATGCGTGGCATGGTAAGAATTAAAATGCCTTCTACAATAACCACTTTACTGGGGGCGGTTTTAATAGTTGCGCCGGTACGGTTGTGTTCTTTAAAGCTATAAACGGGTTGATCTATAGTTTTACCTTGTTTAAGAAGTAACAGGTGTTTTTCTAAAAGATCAAAATCTATACTTTCTGGATGGTCAAAATTAATTTGTGTACGTTCTTCATAAGTAAGATTGCTAGTGTCTTTATAATAAGAATCTTGGGATATCACGGTAACCTCGTGATCTGGGTATTCATGAACCATTTGTTCTACCACTGTGGTTTTACCACTTCCTGTTCCCCCTGCAATACCTAATATAAGCATGATGTATTTTAGTTTCTACAAAAATAAGGTATTCAACTGTGAGGGTAAGTGACAAATATTAAGAGATGTATTTATTTTTATTGATTTTGGATAGGTGCTTTAAAGTGGGTATGATCATTATTATTTTTAAAGTAATTGATAGGTTATTAAATAAAGATAGTCTAACGTTAAACTTACTCAGTTCATGACATTGTATGAAGTGCTTACTTAATCTATCTAATCAGTTTTTTAGGTGACACAAACCTTTTTTAAATATCAAGATGAAATTCAATAAGCAGGTGTTGTGGCAATCTCATTTACTTCTAGTAATTTTACCTAAAAATAATAATGTCTATTCAGATAGAGTCCAGTTGGAAAGAGGTGTTGCGAGAAGAGTTTTCTCAATTGTATTTTGAAAATTTAATTGCATTTGTAAAGCAAGCTTATAGTGAGCATAAGTGCTACCCGCCAGGCAGTAAGGTATTTGCCGCATTTAATAGAACGCCCTTTGAAAAGATCAAAGTAGTAATTATAGGACAAGATCCTTATCACGGTGCAGGACAGGCAAATGGTTTGTGTTTTTCGGTAGCAGATGGTGTAAGTCACCCGCCTAGTTTAGTCAATATTTTTAAAGAAATTACTAATGATGTAAATGTAACCTATCCCGAATCAGGAAATTTAGAGCGCTGGGCAGACCAGGGTGTATTGTTGCTTAATACTGTTCTTACAGTACAAGAAGCAATGGCTGGAAGCCATCAAAAAAAAGGATGGGAACAATTTACAAACGCTGTTATAAAAAAAGTATCAGATCAATGCACCGATGTTGTTTTTCTTTTATGGGGAGGATTTGCCAAAGAAAAATCAAAACTTATTGATAGTAAAAAGCATTTTGTATTAGAATCTGGACATCCATCGCCATTAAGTGCTAATAGAGGTTATTGGTTTGGCAACAAACATTTTTCAAGAACAAATCGTTTTTTAGTAGAAAAAGGTTTGTCACCCATAAAATGGTAGGCTATTTAATAGTTTAAATCAATCCTGTTTATCATATATTAAAAGGCAGTAGTATTAGACTTTGAAATTAAATCGTTACTATTTTTGAAATTTAGCATATGGATTTAAAGTTAACTCGCTAATAATCAACATTAAATTATTATATAAGAAGACTGTTTTAACTCTTTAAACTAAGCTTTTAAAAACAAAGGATAAACTGATTTTTACAATTAAAAGCATTTAACCCAACTTGAAAACACATAAACATAAATAACTTTTAATCAATTATTTAAGC
>CAZQGX010000033.1:0-41061 GCA_964593255.1 uncultured Flavobacteriaceae bacterium
TAAAACTAATTTATTAGTGTAAATATAACACATCTGTCCTAGAACTTAGCCATTATCTTTTAAGAGAGAAATGACCTTTAAAGGTGACGCCATCGATTAATTCTACCCGATACCAGTAATCACTGCTGGGCAAGGGATTACCGTTGTAAGTGCCATCCCATCCCGGTCCTAGGGGGCTTAATTGTTTTAATAATTTACCAAAACGATCAAAAATAAAAATGCGTGCGTCAGGCTCTGTTTCAATCGCAATGACTTGCCAGTAGTCATGAAAACCGTCTTGATTGGGTGTAAAATAGGGTGGCGCAGCAATGATTGTAGCCGCAGCGGTAACTAGATCGCAACCATTAACATCGCGTACATAAACGGTATAATACCCAGGTAAAAGATTCCTGAAAACAGGACTGTCTTGGTATATAAAACCGTCAATACTGTACTGTAATGAATTGCCGCCTATTGCGGTTATGGATATACTATTTGATCTTATAGTAAATTGAACTACTTCTATATCAATAATTTGTGTGATGGCATAGTTAGCTACCACGGTGCTATTTGTATCTTGGCAACCATTAGAGTCTGTTGCAGTAACCGTATATGTTCCTTCATCGACAACCGATATACTAGAGGTGGTTGCGCCTGTGTTCCATAAATAGCTGGTAAAGCCAGGTGTTGCATGTATTACTGCTTCATCTGCGGCACATTTTGTAATTCTTTCTATGGTTTGTACCACAGGTTTGGGATATACTTCAATGTTCAATGCTTGAATATCAAAACAGGTAATTGGGACATTATTTTCTGTGCGCAACCACAGGGTTTCCTGTATTTGTGTGTTAGAATAATCAAATGGTAAAGCATTCGTTTCCAGCTCTGCATCTGTTAGTGATCTATAAAAGTTAGTGGTTACTACTTCTCTTTGAGCGTTTTGAATTTCGGTGGCAATACTTGCTAGATCAAAAACTTCTACCAGATCTCTTGAAATATCGTCACAAATGAAAATATCATTTAAAACTGGTATAACAGGTTGGTATTGCAGTTGTAATCTGAAGGATGTGGTAGCATAACAAGTAGCTGCCGTTGTGTTTTCATATCTGATAAATATTTCTTGACCATCAGTACCGTTGTAAGGTGAACTAATACTATTTTGGTCCAAATCGGCATCGTTTTGAGAAAGGTAAAAAGAATAATCAACAATTGTAGGATCTTGATTTCCTAAACCTTGTATTGCGGCAAGTTCTAGATCAAATTCTTCTATACCATCGTTACTGAAATCATCACAAATGATGAGGTCATCTACTATTCCAGCACTGGGTAACACTGCAATTTCAATATTAAGCGATGTAGTTACAAAACAACCGTTTGAAAGTCTATTGTCCATCCTGATAAAATAAGTGCCACTAGGCACTAAATCATTATTATTAATGGCATTAAAATCGTTTACAGCATCTAGTTGATTATAATGAACTGTAGCTTCATAAGTCAACGGGTCTTGTAAACCTAGTGCTGCTGCCACTATGTTATCTGTTTGAATAGGGAAGACCCCGTCGTTTGTCGCATCATCACAAACTTGGGCGTCATTTAAAGGGGTAATCATTGGTGTATCTACAATAACTACAGTACGACTGGCATTATAGGTTTCTGTGGGTGTGGTTATTATTAAATTTACTGTATAGGTGCCTGCTCTTGCATATACATGGGTTGGATTAATTTGTGTGCTAGTATTGTTTGTACCGCTTGCAGGATCGCCAAAATCCCAGCTTACCGTATTTTGTGGACATGTAGCAATGGCATCTGCAACAAATTGTGAACTCTCACCACTACAACCTTGTATGGCAGAAAAAGAAGGGCTGAAAAATCCATTATAAAAAGGGGGTAATCCTTCATTACCAGTTGTGCCTGGCGTCAATGCAAGACCGTCGTATTGAAAATTACACAAAGTGCCTATGCTATTAGGGTCGTTAATTACAGATAGCCATTCTTGTCCATCTCTAGTATAATAAATCTTTTTATCTGGTGCGATTTGCAATGCACCTCTTGTTATATCGTCGGTGATATCATTTGCATCACTTTGGTAAATGGTAATCGGATTATTTTGAAAGTTGGGCGCGCTGGTGTTGTATTGCAACAATAAACGCTCTGCAGGAACCACGCCACTGCCCAGCGTGTTTAAATCTACATAAATAAGCATAGAATCTAAAGAGAATTCAGTTCCATAAGCTTGATAACCAGAGGGGAAATTTAGTCTTCTAGGATTGGTCAATCTACCAGTCAAGTTATTAAAGTCCAGTAGCCATGCGCCTATACCAGGTTCATTAAAATTGTTAAGGTCCACGTATAATTGTGTCATCATGGCAACTTTAGAACCATCTGGAGAAACTTTTAAGTAACCTCGTTTATCTGTAGTTTGTGTGCGTGGTATATGCGACAGCGCGGTGGCAGATAGGTCTATACCGCTAGGGGTAAGTTTAAAGGCATAAAATTGATCAAACCTGCTGCTTCCTGCAACTTGTTCTGCATAACTTACTACCCATGCATCTCGACCGTTTGCCGCCGCCGCTGCAAAAAGTTTTTCGGTACTATTTGCTATTAATTGAATGTTTTTTTGAGTAGTTATTACATCTCCAGTCCCACCGTTTAACCTCATATCCACAACTGAATAATACAATCCGTTAGTACCGTTTATCGATATTGAAAATACATAGTATAAATCAGGATCGTCTGGTAATGGAAGGATAATAGCGCTTTGAGTACTAGATGGATTTCCTAACAATCCTGTGCCATTGGGCATGATTTGATGATTAGCATCCCATACCGTAATTCCATCAGTATAAAAAAGTAACGCCCCACAGGCATCAGAAATAGCAGAACATCCTTCAATTGTATCCAGTTGTCCTACATTATTAGGAACAGGAGCACCACTATTAAAATCAATACCTGCGTTTGATCCAAAAAACCACCAATTGGTTTGATTTTGAGACCATCCAGTAATACTTAAAAGTAAAATTAAAATAAAAGCAGCCTTTTTCAAGTTTCAAAAATATTGAAACAAATTAAAATTTGCTAAATTTTTTGTGCAAAGAAAAAGTTTTTTTGAAATAAAAATACCTGCAAGAATCACAGGTATTTTAAATTTGTTATAGATTTAATTATTATGTAATCAGCAGGTTATAATGGGTATAGAGTTTAAAAAATTATTTTGATTAAAATTTAAATTTTAACTCTCCACCCATGCTTATCAACAGCTCTATTATATTGTATGTCCTTAAGGTCTTTGATTAGTTTTGTGGCATATGAATCAGAAACTTCAGGAAGTTCATACGTGAAATCTTCATGTTTAAACCCTTTTATAGGAACAATTACTGCGGCGGTACCACTACCAAAAATTTCTTTCAAAGTTCCATTTTTGGCAGCCTCTTTTAATTCTGTTACCGCAAGTCGTCGTTCCTCTAATTCTATGTTGTTATCTGCGGCAAGTTGTATGACACTTCTGCGCGTTACACCATTAAGAATACGGTCATTGTTGGGTGCTGTGATTAGTTTGTCACCTATTCTTACAAATATATTCATTGTACCAGCTTCTTCAAGATATTGATGAGATGCAGCATCTGTCCATATGATTTGCTGGTATCCTTCTTTAAGGGCCAGGTTATTAGGATAAAAACTAGCTGCATAATTTCCTGCTGCTTTTGCATACCCTACACCACCATTTGCAGCACGAGAAAATTCTGATGCTATAATTACTCTTACCTCACCTTTATAGTAAGCAAAAGCAGGTGACATAATGATCATAAACTTAAATTCTGTCGATGGTGCTGCTGCCACACCATTTTCAGTTGCTATCATGAAAGGTCTTAAGTAAAGAGAAAGTCCTTCTCCATAGCGCACCCATTCTTTATCTATCTCTACTAGTTGTTTTAAACCTTCAATAAAAATTTCTTCTGGAACCTGTGGCATTGCTAGACGGTGTGCACTTTTATTGAATCTCTTCCAGTTATCTTTTGGTCTAAATAAAAAGACATCACCAGTGTCATCTTTAAAAGCTTTCATACCTTCAAAAATGGCCTGGCCGTAATGAAATACTTTACAACTAGGTTCTATTTGTAAAGGACCGTAAGGTTTTATTGTTGCATTTTTCCACTCGCCGTTGCTCCATGTACATTCCAGCATATGGTCTGTAAAAGTCTTTCCAAAGGTCAAATTACCAAAATCTATAGTATCGATTTTTGATTGTTTTACCTTATCTACAACGATTGCGCTTGTATTAACCATAACTATTTTTAGTTTGTGCAAAGATACTTTAATCTTTTTAGGTATTAATGTCAATGTATTCTTAAATTTGTGCTTTAATTAAATTTTAAAAACATGAAAAAAGTAATTTTAGGTCTATTTACAATCGCCTTTTTAGTAGGTTGTAAAGAACAAAATCAAGAAGAAACACCTGCCATCAATGAAGAGCAAGTGCAAGAAATGGTTTACATGGATTATGGCGCCACTTTTTCAAAAGAAGGCGCAATTGATGCCGCAGAACTGGGATCAATGTATAAAACTATGAAGGTAGGTGATACAGCTGTTGTAAAAGTAAAAGGTACAATTGCCGATGTTTGTACAAAAATGGGATGCTGGATGAAACTTCCGGTAGGTGAAAACGCAACTGCAACTGTAAAGTTTAAAGACTATGGTTTTTTCATACCTAGAAACGGAAAAGGCAAGGATGTTGTTCTTAATGGTATCGCCTATGTAAGCGTTACTCCCGTAGATGAATTGCGTCACTATGCTGAGGATGCTGGAAAAACCGCAGACGAAGTAGCTGCAATTACAGAAGATGAAGTTACTTTAAGCTTTTTAGCAGATGGTGTTCTAGTAGAAGAATTTGAAAATCCAGACGTTAAAGAAGCTTCTAAAGAAGAAGAAGAAGAAGAAGAAGAAGAAACGACTGCAACAGAATAATTTAATGAAAAGAGAGGTCATGATCACTGGCGATGGTTCTAAAACCATTCACATTCCAGCTCTCAATGAACAATATCATTCTAAACATGGCGCCTTGCAAGAGGCGCTTCATGTTTTTATACAAACTGGTTTAGAATATTTTTTAGAAATCTCGCTTTCGCGAAAGCGGAATTTTCAACAACAACCTTTACAAATTCTAGAATATGGATTTGGGACTGGTCTTAATGCTATGCTCACTGCGCAACACCATGCCAAAACACCTATTGTTTATACTGCTGTAGAAGCTTTTCCTGTAAGTATTGATGAGGTAACTGCTATGGATTATGGTAATTTGTTGCAGGATCAAAAAATGTATGATTTCATGCATCAGTCTTCATGGGAACTTATTCAAGATGTAACTTCCCAATTTTCTTTAATCAAACAACAAAAAGATTTTCACGACATTTTAAATAAAAATCAGTTTGATTTGATTTATTTTGATGCTTTTGGACCGCGCACACAACCAGAATTATGGTCGCTGCCAATTTTTAAAGCGGCTTATACATCACTTAAAAGCGGTGGTGTATTGACTACTTATTGTGCAGCTGGCCAGGTAAGACGCGATATGCAAAGTGCAGGATTTACTGTAGAACGACTGCCAGGTCCACCAGGAAAAAGAGAAATGTTAAGGGCGGTTAAAAATTATATTACTTAAATCGCAAGGGTTTGAGTAACTCACAATTTTCAGAATTAAGGGTATATATATTTTAGTAAATACTTAGCCCTAGTCAGTAAGTTCTACTCTTATCTTTACCAAAAAATAGTTAACACATGTCTCAAGAAGTAAGAAAACAACAGCCAGAATCTTTATGGAATCATTTTGCAGATCTTAATGCAGTACCACGACCATCAAAAAAAGAAGAACAGGTACGTTCTTTTATGATTGATTTTGGTAAATCACTAGATTTAGATGTTTTGCATGATGCTATTGGTAATGTGATTATAAAAAAAGCGGCATCTGCTGGGATGAAGGATCGTAAAAGCATTATACTGCAATCACATCTAGACATGGTGCACCAAAAGAATAATGACACTGATTTTGATTTTCTTACTCAAGGTATTGAAATGAAGGTGGTTGATGGAAATATCACTGCAAATGGAACCACTCTAGGTGCCGATAATGGAATAGGAGTGGCAGCGATTATGGCAGTTTTGGCCGCTACAGATATTGAACATCCAGCAATAGAAGCCTTATTTACCATAGACGAAGAAACAGGGATGACAGGGGCCATGCACCTAGATAAAGAGATATTATCATCTTCTATTTTATTAAATCTAGATACTGAAGAAGATGACGAAATTGATATAGGCTGCGCGGGTGGGATAGATATTACAGCTACTAAAAGCTTTGCTCTAGAACAGCCACAAGAAGATCATGTTTCTAAAAAAATCACTGTAAAAGGGTTGAACGGTGGTCACAGCGGTATGGACATCATTAAGGGATTAGGTAATGCAAATAAAATAATCACTCGTCTTATCGATGCCATGCAAAAAATGGGTGACGTGCAATTTCAATATTTAAATGGCGGTAGTTTAAGAAATGCCATACCTCGCGAGGCAGTTGCGGTAGTAAGTTTTAAGCAAGGCGGTGCAACGGCAATTATTCAAAATTTTGAAAAAGCAAAACTTGCCATTGTAGATGAGTACAAATCTCTAGAGTCAAACCTTTCTATGATAATGGAAGATGCCGATAATGCTAAGGTACTTTCTAGCAATGACAGCCGTAATGTTGTTTATACTTTATCAGGCATTCATAATGGTGTTTATAGAATGAGTCCAGATATAAAAGATTTGGTAGAAACTTCAAACAACCTTGCAAAGGTTACTTTAGAAAACGGCGAATTACAAATCGCATGTTTAACCAGATCGTCAGTAAAAAGTTCTAAAACAGATCTTTCATCAAGTATTGTAGGGGTAATGAAGCTTGCCCATATGCACACACAACTTTCTGGAGAATACCCAGGGTGGCAACCTAATATGAATAGTAAGATTTTAGAAATTGCTAAATCAAATTATGTAGAACTATTTAAAGAAGAGCCTAGGGTGGTCGCCTGTCATGCAGGACTAGAATGTGGTATTCTAGGCGAGCGTTACCCGCATCTAGATATGATTTCTTTTGGTCCAAATATAAGACGTGCCCACAGTCCAGATGAATATGTAGAAATTAAATCGGTTCAAAAATTTTGGAAATTCTTACTCGCAATTTTGAAAGAAATTCCTAAGGCTTGATACTGTGTTTTTGGTTTAACTTTTAATTCTTAAAATCAAACCTCTTAAAAAAATTCCCAAATCAATTCAATTGATTTGGGAATTTTTACTTAGAATCATTGTTGTTCAATTAATTATAAAAAGTTTCTCTAGTTTTCAATACCGTAAATGTTTTTCAATGTAAACTTCAATCTACACCTTGTATTTTTCATTTTGGTATAAGTTTCAAAGATCTATTTTTAGGTTTAATTGATGTGCAAATAGTTATAATTAAATCTATGTTCTATTTTCTATGAGCTAATCGGTCTAAGTTCTTAGTTGGACACTACTGATTTGACCCATAATTATTGATCTGCTACATCTTTATCACGTCACCACTTCCTGCAACCTTTGATGCAAGTTTATTCACTTTACCTTTATATTTTAAATCTCCAGACCCTGCAATAGAAACATTCAATTCGGCATTGTCACAATAAATAGAGATATCACCGCTACCAGCGATAGAAGCATTTACGGCATTTGCTTTTAATTCAATGGCATTAATATCCCCGCTGCCGGCAACACTTGCTTTTAAATTTTCTGTGCGGCCGCTTACTTTTACATCGCCACTGCCTGCGATACTTATGGTTAAATTTTGCGATTCAGTAGGTGTGATAATATCACCGCTACCAGCAACTGCAATATCCATTTTTTTAGATTTAAGACTTGTTTTACTTATTATGCTCCCGCTACCAGACATGCTCAACCCGTTAACTTCTTCTACAGGGATGGTAACAGTAACGCCTTTGGTTGTAGAAATGGAATATCCGTCTTCAAAACCTATTACCAGCGTATTTCCCTTAAGTTCAATTTCTACCTTGTCTATGATATTAGATTCTGCTTTTACTGTGATATCACCCTCTTTACCGCTTACGAGGATAATATCTATACTGCTTTTACCTTTGATTTTTTCATAATCAGCTGTTTTTACGGTTTTTGTGATGACCTCTTTATTTCCTTTAATTCGCTTATCACTGCTCCACCATTGTGCGTGGCTGCTGTTGATTCCAAAAATGATTACTAATGCGATAATTATATTTTTCATATTCTCGAGTTTTTTGATCTTTTCAGGATCGTTTGTTAATTAAATTTAGTTTTTATTTTTTATCAAAGATTATTTCAATTCCTTTTAAGATTGACGCTTCCAAAGCTAGAATTTATTTTGATTGCAGCGTTTAAATTTTCTTGTTTACTATACCCAGATTTCTTTTTTTCTGTTGACTCACTTATTGATTGTGTTACGGTTAAATCATCTGACAGTTTAATATTGGCAAATTCTGTATCAATATTAAAACTAAATGCAGCTTCTGGATGGTAATTGACCTTTATTCCTGTGTACTCTGTTTTGAGTATGGCACTAGAAAAACTGGGTTGTAACTCTTTTATTTGAATAGATCCAAAATCGGTTTTCAAATCTACACTTTGCGATATATTACCTAGTCTTATGGTAGAGTAATCTCCACGACCTATGATTTTTATTGCCTCGTCACTTTGTATTGTACAAAAGTCTGCTTTAAATTCTATATCTTTAACATCGTGAAATCGCCCTTTACTGTAATCCCCTTGAAAATAGACATTATCGGCTCCATAAAGATCAAAATCGCTAAAATCTGCACGTATTTCTCCAGATTTCATATAATCAATATGAGAGTTATTGGTATAATCAAATGCGATATAATTATTTTTTGCAAGAAGTTGACCTATATCTAATCGTCCAAAATCACATTTAATTTTTGCCTGTCCTTCTAGTCTATCTAGGATGATAGTACCATAATCATTTCTAATATCAAGAGAGGCGGTGACAGGCATTTTAATCAAGTAATCTATTTTTATATTAGAGTTTTGATTTAATGATTTATTAAAAATCATGTCCCAAAACCCTCCACTATTATTAGAACGTTTTGATGTATCTGTTATAGCGCTTACCAGCGATGCACTTGCTTTAAATTGTACATCAATCTCTTTTAACTGTTTTACAACGCGGTCTTCATCATTACCACTTACTTCTACAGTTACTTCTATAAAAACTGTCGGTGCATCCCATGTGGTGATTGTTACATTACCAAATTCGTTTTTAATGTCTACCAGACAGTCTTTGTTAACAGTATAAGTATTGTTAATTTTCTTTCTTTTGGTATGCGCTCCCTTTTCTGGTCCTGCATATAGCAGTGCTGGTAAAAAAAACAGCAACAGGCCTATTTTAAATAAGTGTTTCATCTTTTTGTTCTTTTAAATCATTTAATTGTTCTATTTGTTCGAGTGCTAGCTGTAGTAAATCAATACGGCTTTGAAAATTTTGAATCATTGCGGCGATTACCATTTTACTATCACTGTTTACCATATAGTCTTTTTTGATAGTAATGTATTGTTGTTCTAATTTATGTAAAGCTGTTTTGGTGTCGTTAATGATGCGCTTATTATCAGGATTTTCTTTTTTATTTAATTTTATAAGTTCTTGATTAATTGTGCTTGTAAAAAAATCTTGCGCATGTGCCATTTCTGTAGAAACGCTGGATAGTCCTTGATCATCATTACTATTGTGAATTCTTAAACCGCCTATACCTAGTAACACTGCAATACTGGCAACCAGTGCCCATTGCGCCCATGGCTTTAAAAAAACCACCTTTTTATCAGGCTGCTTACCTTTATTAACCCTAGAATCGGGAACTACATCTTTAGAATCATAACTAATTATTTCTTCATTTGCCTTTTCTAATTTTTCTAAGAACCTATCTTTATGTCCTGTAGGTAAGTTTTGGGTGTTAAAATCTTGCTTTGCAAACCAGTCTTTCATGTCATCTTTCATTTCAATTGCATTTTATTTCTTAAACATTCTTTGGCTCTAGATAGGGTAGTGCGGCACATTGCATTTGATATATTCATAATTTCACAAATCTCTTCATTGTCCATACCTTCTATAAGGTGCAGCGTTAAAATCTGCTTATAATTATCTTTTAAACCTTCCATTACTGCGATGACCTTTTTTGCAGTCATTCCTGCC
Organism: uncultured Flavobacteriaceae bacterium; assembly: GCA_964593255.1. Taxonomy (GTDB): domain Bacteria; phylum Bacteroidota; class Bacteroidia; order Flavobacteriales; family Flavobacteriaceae; genus Nonlabens. The sequence continues at coordinate 10,229 of CAZQGX010000033.1, forward strand.
GTTTCCATATAACTTTGTACATCTTCTAGCTGTTCTATTTCATAGGCAACATCGTCAAAAGCTATTTTGGGCATTCTTTTTTCTTTCTTTAAATACGACAGACAATTGTTAATCACAATACGCTTTAACCAACTTCCAAAACTTGCTTCACGATTCCACTGTGACATTTTAGCAAATGCGGTGATCATGCTATCTTGCATCATATCCTCGGCTTGTGCTGTGTCTTTAACAATTCTTAGAGCCACGTTGTACATACCACTAGCATATTGATCGTAAATCAATAATTGTGCTTTGCGCTCACCTTTTTGGCATTTGTTAAATAGGTCTATTTCAGTTGGTGTTAATGTCACTAGATCTATGTTTCAGTTTAAAGATTTCATTTATTTCAATTTGTTACACTTCATGGCAAGGAATTTGAAAATTTAGTTACATGTTTGGGATGATAACGCATTTTCTTTATTAGTTGACGACCTTTTGTTTTGCTATAGTCATTTGATAATGTGTTTTTTATGTGTTTTAATTTCGCTTTCGCGAAAGCGAGATCACCACCACCATCAATATAAAAATAAATTTAAAATATAAAAGCCAGCAGTCTAAATGACATAGTGGCGATACAATAAGATATGTTCAAACCTAAGAAATTTTCAATAGACAATTTGTCACTTCAAGAATTTGATGAAGATGCAGAATTTATACCACTATTAAGTAGCGAGGATGAAGAAGAAATGAACAAGGAAAGCGTACCAGAAACGCTGCCTATATTACCATTGCGCAACATGGTACTGTTTCCTGGTGTGGTGATACCAATTACAGCAGGTCGTGATAGATCTATTAAACTATTACAAGACGCTAATAAAAAAGGTATCGCTATAGGTGTTGTTGCCCAAAAAAATGAAGATGTAGAAGAACCTACTTTTCAAGACTTGTACCAGACTGGTGTAGTTGCAAAAATTCTTAAGACCTTTAAAATGCCAGATGGTAATACCACGGTGATCATACAAGGTAAAAAGCGATTTGAAATGGGCGAGATTGTTACCGAGCTTCCTTTTATCACCGCCATTGCCAAAGATATTCCTGATGTGCGACCCGTTGAGGATGACGAAGAATTTAATGCCATAATTGAAAAAATAAAAGAGCTTGCCCTAGAAATCATCAAGGAAAGTCCTAATATACCTAGCGAGGCGTCTTTTGCTATTAAGAATATTGAATCAGATTCATTTTTAGTCAATTTTGTTTCTTCAAATATGAACCTTAAGGTAGAAGAAAAGCAAAAAGTTCTTGAAATCGACGATTTAAAAGAAAGAGCACTAGAAACATTGCGTTTTATGAATATAGAACGTCAAAAACTAGAGCTTAAAAACGATATACAGTCCAAAGTACAGACAGATATCAACAAGCAGCAAAGAGAGTATTTCTTGCAGCAACAAATGAAAACCATTCAAGACGAGCTAGGTGGTGGTGTGTCTTCACATCAAGAAATAGACGATATGCGCCAGCGCGCCAAGAAAAAGAAATGGGATGATAAGGTCAAGGAGCATTTTGAAAAAGAACTTGCCAAAATGCAACGTATGAATCCGCAAGTAGCAGAATATTCTATACAACGCAATTACCTAGATCTAATTCTTGATTTACCATGGAACGAGTTTTCTAAAGACAAGTTTGATTTAAAACGTGCAATGCGCATTTTAGATCGTGACCATTATGGACTAGAAGAGGTAAAGAAACGAATTATTGAATATCTAGCCGTTTTAAAACTGCGCAATGATATGAAGTCACCTATCTTGTGTTTATATGGACCTCCTGGAGTGGGTAAAACCTCTTTAGGAAAATCTGTTGCCGAGGCTTTAGGAAGAGAATATGTTCGTATTTCCTTAGGCGGGTTGCGCGACGAGGCCGAGATAAGAGGCCACCGCAAGACTTATATAGGCGCCATGCCGGGACGAATTATACAAAGTATCAAAAAAGCCAAAACATCAAACCCTGTTTTTGTTTTAGATGAAATTGATAAACTAGGTAATTCATATAATGGCGACCCATCTAGTGCCATGCTAGAGGTACTAGACCCAGAGCAAAACAATTCCTTTTACGACAATTTTCTTGAAATGGGATTTGACCTAAGTAAAGTAATGTTTATTGCAACCAGCAACAGTTTAAATACCATACAGCCTGCATTACTGGATCGTATGGAAATCATTAATGTTACTGGTTATACCATTGAAGAAAAAGTAGAAATAGGTAAACAACATTTGCTACCTAAACAACTTAAAGAACATGGATTAGACAAATCACATCTAAAAATGGCTAAACCACAACTGGAAAAAATTGTTGAAGGTTACACTCGCGAGAGTGGGGTGCGTGCACTGGACAAACAAATTGCCAAAATGGTGCGATATGCAGCAAAAAGTATCGCTATGGAAGAAGATTATGACCTTAAAGTAACAAATGAAACTATTATTAACGTACTAGGTGCGCCACGCATGGAACGAGATAAGTATGAAAATAACGATGTTGCAGGTGTTGTTACTGGTCTTGCATGGACTAGAGTAGGGGGTGATATTCTTTTTATAGAATCTATTTTATCAAAAGGAAATGGTAATCTTACCATAACTGGTAATCTAGGTAAAGTGATGAAAGAAAGTGCCACCATAGCGATGGAATACATCAAATCTAATGCAGACGAACTGGGAATAGATAGTTCTGTATTTGAAAAGTACAATGTACATATTCACGTGCCAGAGGGTGCCACACCCAAAGACGGTCCTAGTGCTGGAGTGACGATGTTAACCTCGTTAGTTTCTTTATTTACGCAACGCAAGGTAAAGAAAAGCCTTGCCATGACAGGCGAGATCACCTTAAGAGGTAAAGTTTTACCAGTAGGCGGTATCAAAGAAAAAATACTTGCCGCAAAACGTGCACGTATTAAGGAAATACTACTATGCGATCAAAACCGCAGGGATATTGAAGAAATTAAAGCAGATTACCTAAAAGGGCTGACCTTTCATTATGTAAGTGACATGAGTAATGTAATAGAGCTTGCACTCACAAAACAAAAGGTAAAGAATTTTAAAAATTTGTAAAGTAGTGGTTTGGTGATCGGTGAATTGTGAGATCGTATTAAATTAAAAATGGTTAATTTAAAATACCTAATCGTTTATAAGCTATCGGTCCTAGGTCGTCAACGACCCGGTTATCAATAATTATTTTATAACACGCTTTGCCTTAGGCATTTTCCTTTAGCTAAAAAGACGGTAAGAACATTGAAAATAATTTTAACATCTAGGTTAGCGATGGGATGCACAAGAAATTAAAAATTGTTAATTTCCAATCGTTAACCTGTAAGTTTAATTTTTATTTCGCTTTTATCATTTCGCTTTCTTTTTATCTAGCCTTCATCAACTGGTTTTTAAGTTTTAGCTTTTTTTTGTTTTCTAATAATACCGCTTTCGCGAAAGCGAGATAGCATAAAGTTCACACCTCAATTATAATGATCAAAACGCTAGTGGGTTACCTAGTAATTTTGGTGTTATATTTTAAGTTACGTTATTATTATTTTTAATTGTTAATTCAATTTCTACTACTACTGGTGTTTTATAGTCTAAGTCTGGATGAAGTCTTTTTTAATTGTAGCGTTGATTAAACACATCTTTTTTTGTGGGTTTGTTATTTAATTTTCTTTTTTGGTACGAATAAAAATCATCGCAATAGCAGTAGTAATAATTCCCATTATCAACGCTCCAATTGTACTTTGAACTATGTAATTTTTCAAATTAAAATAGGCTTCAGCATCTTCAATTGATTTGTGATAGCCTATTTCTACAGAATAAGCAATTACGTTTGGGAAATATTCAGGTGTAATAATAGTTGAAGTTATCCATTGTGTTAATGGACTCAATAAAGCAATAAATACAGATAAAATAATACCTGAAATTAGACCTTGCTTATAGGTCATTTTTCCTGCATAAAAGTTTTTCTTTTTGTCTTTAAGTGTCAAAACCATTAAGATAATTGCAGGAATTGCAAAAAGGTTAGTTAGATACATATGCTTGTCAATATGAGTGCTATGTAAACCAACAAGTTTTTCTAAAAGCATCCATAATAAGCCGATTACAGAAAAAACAATGGCCCATTTTATTTCGATCTTTAAGTTTTTCATAGATCTCTTATTTAGCGTTCTTATATGCTGTTTTTATCCAATTCAATATTTGGCTGTCAATTTCGCTTATGTCAGTAATTTTAATTTTGTGTGAACACATAGAATTAGGCATTTCCATCTCTAATTTTGTGGTTGGCTCTTGTCCTTTTAAATTTAAACCAATTTCAAAACGAGTTTTAGTAGCAGGATTTAAAATGGCAAATTGTTTTTTTCTACGTAGGCTTACATAATTTTTTTTCGGGGCAATTTCAATGTCATTTCCAAAGGTCAATATTTCTTTAATTAATTTTTCAAAAATAGGTTTCAAGTTTTCTTTTCCTTGATATTGATTATCAATTAGTTCATCTTTATTTTCTGACGAACCTGAGTTTGCACTTTTTGCTTTATGCGCAACAAGGTTTGCAAATCCGTGAGTGAACTTATGTTTTTCTTTAAGAAATTTGATGATCTCACCATGTTTTTCAAAATTTTCTTTGTTCACAATTACAATCCATTGCTCCAAAGTCTTACCTGTATTTTTGTGCAGGTTGTTAATCATTGTTTGTGCTGCCTGGTTCATTTGCTTCTGTTTTAATTTGGTCGGTTTTTAAATGATGCCCAACAGTTTGTGTATTATTAGTGGTGATCAAAAAAGCGTATTGTCAACTTTTTCTATGGTAAATTTAGCAAATTAATTCTTAAATTTAGTTTTAGTATTAAGCCTTGCCATTAATTATGCACATATTTACTAGCATTAGTTTCTATTTCAGAAAATTTTCACAAGTTCAGATGGTACGATTGGTTTTTCAAAATCACTTTGGTTTATTAACTTATATTCATTGTCTCTTTCAATCAGTATGATTTTAAAAAAATCACTTACTAAAGGATTTAAGTCAATGTTTGTAACACTTATATTCCGTTGTTCAGTTTTTTGACTAACTAATAGTGCAATTGTAATTAATCTATGGTAAATTAAACTTTCTAATTTGTCATTATAGGTTCTAATGTTTTTTATAAATGACAGTTTAATTATCAAGTTAGGACAAGTCAAATAATTCTTTTCATTGCCTGAACCTATTCCAATTTGTGAGTAGTTGAAAATGTAAGTATTAGTTAAAGAATCAAATTTAAAATTTTGACTGTTTTTTGCATTTCCGAATTTTTGGTCGATAAAAATCCCATTTTGGTATATTTCAAAATTGACAAGTGAATCTTTTTGTTTGATTTCCTTAAAATTAAGACCTATTGATTTTGATAAAATATAGCCGTTTTGCGCTTTTACTATATTTGCTGATAGTGATAAAACCATTAAAAAAATAAATATAGTTCTATTCATATATTTTAATCATTTCGTTTCCTATATATAATTGATTTCCAAATAACGCATCTGTCTTTGCTATTTTCATTTCTTTAAAAGAATCATTCTCGTTATGCATTTCAATTGATGCAATTATAATAGGATTAGTGAAAGAGAATTTTATTTCAAGATTTTGGTTTCCAGTAAATGATGATAAAGGTCCACTGGTATATAGATAAAAAAATATTGTTTTTTCATACATTGTATCTAATATAATATTTTCTTTTAAAGTGAAAACTATAGTTGGAAAGGACACCCATAAAACATAGTCATTTTCTCCAAAAATAGTTATGGAATTATCTAAAGTGTCTTTTTTGTAGTTTATTTTTTTAAAACTATTACCATTTTTCAATAAATAGTAAGGATTCACATCTTTTACGCTTATACTGTCTGCAAAGGATATTTTTACATTAAATTTAGCACTAGAACTGGCTTGACAAAGTGTTTTTTGAGCAAACGATATAAATGTTATGAAAATTACATATTTCATTTAAAATTACTTAACTGTTTAAGTCTGCGTTCATTTCTTGAATAACGTAAATTAAGTTACTGTTGTACAATTACTTGTGATTAATCCTAAATATTCTGTTGTTATCCCAAATTTATAGCTTAGTTTTCTAATTCTTTTTGACAAACCCAGTTTTCTTTTTTGATATAGGTATAGATAACCCTTTGGGTTTTCATATTCAACACCTTTTACAACCATATTATAAATAATTACTGCAAGCTTTCTGGCTGTTGCTGTATAGCGATGGCAAGCGCCCACACAAAAAGTATGACAGTTTAAAAATGGCGGCAGTACCATAGTATGCACTGAAGCGCTTGCATTACTCACAACAATTTTATTTTGAAATAAGGTATTCGTGAATGCTTACGCATTTGTGCGGTTGGCAGTGCATAAGCCGTGTTTTGTGCGGTGGCTGGGTGGGGCTTGTTATCTAAATAATTCTTCTGATTGCTGTAATAATTGTTTTAAAACATCTTTCTTTTTAGATATTTCATCTTTTGATAATCGTATACGATAATTCCCATATCTTGAATTGTAGCCCATATCATCTAATTGATTTTCTTCTAATAATTTATCTGTTTCTTCTGAATGTGGCAATTTGATTTCAACTTGCATATGAGATTTTTTAGGTCTGAAGATTGCAAAATTATATGGACGACCATCTTTGGCTAAACCTATATAAAATTTGTTGTATTTAAGTTCATATGCTGATGTGCCTTCATTTATAATATCTAGCATCTGGTCTGCTAACTTAACGGTTGCTGAAGTACCTCTATTTAGCCAATAATTGCGGTCTGTTACTTCTTTTACTTCTTCATCTTCTTCTACTAAACCTAACGGCATTTCGTCTAAAATTTTGGTAAACATCAGTGCAATATCATCTCCCACTTTAAAAGCATTTAATTGAATTGCTATCAATGGAATATTACCATTAAATAGACTAATAACATTTAAAAACCTACTTGTAATATCTTCTGCAATAATTACTGCACAATGGTCATATTGTGGGTATCTTTTACGTTCTATATCCCAATATTCAATGGTACGAATGATGTGGCTTTCATCAGTTTTACCCAACTGTATTTCCACTTCATATCTTCTGTTAGAGTCTGGATCTTGTAGTAATAAATCTAATCTACCTGCTTTTGGCTGTGGTCTTTCTTTATCTTTTAATACTAAATCGCCTAAACCAATAACCGATGGGACTTCTGCAATCATTTCTTGAATTACTGATTCTGTTATTTCTCGATTATTGAGAAGTGTCACTTTTTCGGGATTTATTAGTTTTGGCATATATATTTGATTTTATTGCGATATTTTTCTGTGGAAAACAAAGTATTATTTATTCTTCTGGTTCTGCAGCTATTGGCATATTATCATCAGGCTTGATCTTATATTCCTTAGCTTTTGAAAATTCACTTGCCATCATTTTGGCTTGCTCTAGGACTGTTTCTGTTGCAGTTTTTTCAAGGTCTGGCGGATACCCGTGCTTTCTAAGTAACTTTTTAACCGATATACGCATTTTGGCCTGTATGTTTTCTCTAACTGTCCAATCTACACTGCTATTTTTACGTATAGTTTCAACTAATTCTCTGGCAATATGCCTTAATATTTCATCTCCTAAGACTGCTACAGCACTATCATTTACTTCTAATGCCGAGTAGAATGCAAACTCTCTGAAATCAAGCCCTAAATCTTCGCCTTTGCGGTCTGCTTCCTTTATTTCTTTTGCAAGGTTGATGAGTTCTTCTATTACTTGTGCCGATGTGATTAAGTTGTTTTGATAGTTACGTACTGCACTTTCTATCATTTCAGAAAACTTCTTGGATTGCACTATATTGGTTTTCTGTCTTGTCTTTATTTCATCATTGAGCAATTTTTTAAGCAATTCTAAAGCAAGGTTTTTATGTTGCATTCCTTTTACTTCTGCCAAAAACTCGTCTGATAGAATAGAAATATCGGGTTTCTTTATTCCTGCTGCATCAAAAATATCTACTACTTCATCTGCAACTACGGCATCTGATAGGATTTGCTTAATGGCTGTTTCTATTTCTTCGTCACTCTTGGTTTTACTACTTTGAGTAACCTTAACAATTCTTGCCTTGATGGCTTGGAACAAGCCTACTTCGTCTCTAATATCACTTGTATATGGATGTGGTACTGATATAGCAAAGGATTTTGAAAGAGCTGTTACTGCATTGGTATATCTTGCCTTACCATCTTCTAAGCCTAAAATGTAATTTGCTGCTTGGATTGGGAAGTACAATTTTTCTTTTGGCGTAAGCCCAAAGAAACTTTTGTAATCGAAACCTTTAGGTTGAGATTTGTCTGTGGGTTGCTCCTCAAACAGTTGAGCCACTATCTCATATTTACTCATCATCACTGATGCCGCTTCTTCTTGGTCAAATGCTGGTTTACCTTTTCCACCACTTTCTGTGTAAACAGAAAGGGCTTTTTTAAGGTCGGTAGCTATACCAATATAATCTACTACTAAACCGCCTTCTTTGTCTTTGTAAACACGGTTTACTCTTGCAATGGCTTGCATTAGATTATGGCCTTTCATTGGCTTATCAATGTACAAGGTGTGCATACTTGGGGCATCAAAACCAGTGAGCCACATATCTCTTACAATTGCCAATTTTAGGCTGTCTTTTGGGTCTTTTAATCTTTCTCCTAAAGCTTTGCGTTTGGGTTTGTTTCTAACGTGAGGTTGGAAATTTAATGGATCTGATGACGAACCAGTCATTACTACTTTGATTGTGCCTTCTGCATCATCATCATTGTGCCAATCGGGTTTTATTTTAATGATTGCAGCATATAAATCCACACATATTCTACGGCTCATACAGACTATCATTGCTTTACCGTCTAAAATGGCGTTACGTTCTTCAAAGTGTTTTACTATGTCTGCTGCTATGAGAGATAAACGGTGCTGATTGCCTACTATGGCTTCTAATCTTGCCCATTTGGCTTTTAGTTTTTGTTGGTCTGTAACTTCTTCGCTTTCTGTTAATTCTTCAAATTCGGCATCTACTCTTGGTATTTCTTCTTCTTTTAAAGTGATTTTAGCCAATCTGTTTTCATAGAAAATACGAACTGTTGCACCATCTTCTACGGCTTGTTGAATGTCGTACACATCTATATAATCGCCAAAAACGGCTTGGGTGTTCTTGTCTGTATTTTCAATGGGTGTGCCTGTAAAACCTATAAAGGAAGCATTGGGCAAAGCATCTCGCATATGTTTGGCAAAACCATCCATAAAATCGTATTGGCTTCTGTGTGCTTCGTCAGCTATTACTACAATATTTCTACGGTCTGATAATTCTTCAAACTGACCTTTGATGTTTTTAAACTTACCATTACCTAAATCAATTTTTTCTTCAATTTCGGGTAAAAACTTTTGAATGGTAGTAAACACAATACCGCCTGATGTAACAGATAATTTTTTCTATAAATCGTCTCTATTTTCTGCTTGTACTGGTGTTTGCCTCAATATATCTTGACTTAGTGAAAAGGTATCGAATAATTGGTCGTCTAGGTCGTTTCTATCTGTTAATATAACTAAGGTAGGGTTATTGAGTGCTAACACTAACTTACCTGCGTAAAACGCCATAGAAAGGCTTTTACCGCTACCTTGTGTATGCCAAATAACACCTGCTCTTTGGTCTCCGAATCCCCCTCCAGCTCCCCCCGAAGTAGGGAGAGAATAGCCTGTTGCTCTTTTGGTTTGTTCAATTGCTTTATTGACTGCAAAGTACTGATGGTAACGAGGTACAATTTTGGTAAACTTTTCTTTGTTTTGGTGGAATATGGTAAAATGACGAATCAAGTCGGGCAATACTTCTTTGTTGAGCATTCCTTTTGCCATTACTTCCATTTGAGGAATATTCTCGTCTGCTACTAACTGCCCATCAATAGATTTCCAAGGTACAAAAAACTGTTTGGGTGAAGTAAGCGAACCATAGAGAGCATCCCAACCATCTGAAGCAATGAGCAAAGCATTGTATTGAAATAAACTTGGTATGGCTTGTTTGTAGGTTTGTAATTGATTGAACGCTGCATTGACATCTGCATTTTCGTCTGCTGCGTTTTTGAGTTCTATTACTACTAATGGTAAACCGTTTACAAACAAAATAACATCTGGTCGTTTGTTGGTATTGCCTTCTATTACGGTAAATTGGTTAATGACTAAAAACTCGTTATTGTTTGGGGTTTCATAATCTATGAGCCAAACTTTATCGCCTGCAATTCGGTCGGTTTTGCGGTATTCTATATTTACACCTTCGGTTAGGTATTTATGGAATTGGTAGTTGTTTTGGAATAAATCAGGGCTATCAGAACGCAATACTTTACGCAAGGCTTCTTCTTCTGCTTCAAACGGAATGGTTGGGTTGAGTTTGGCAATGGCTTCTTGCAAACGGTTTTTGAGTACCACTTCGTTGTATTCACGTTCAGGCATTGAGCCATCAGGCGAAATGTTTGTGCCGTTAATATACTGATAGCCTAACTCTATAAACTCCTGTATGATAATTTGCTCTATGTTGTCTTCTGATATTACTGCCATTTACTCGACATTTTGAGTTAATTGATTTTCTAATTCTTGAAGGAATATGAAATATTCCTCTTTATACGCTTCATAATCTTGCTTGTATAAAACCTCTGAAGCTGAGAGTGATATTATACCGATATTTAAAGGGTTGTTTTGGTCGAAATCTTCATTAAAATCTTTGCAATCCTCATAATGAATGCGATTGTCGGTTGTAACAACTCTATTGTTTAAGTAACAATTAAGAATAAAACCACCAATTGAATCTGTTATTTTGTATGCAAACTGAGAAACTGTTTCAGTTAAACGTGGATTAAGCACATCTAAACCGTGAGAAGCAAAACCGTGATTATTCCTTAAATCGGCTAATGCTTGAGCAACAGATGACATTCTTCTTGCTAACTCTGTTAAATCATTTCTGAATAAATCATCAGCTTGTAAAATATTTGATACTGTTAGGTGGACTAAACCATTGAATGCTATATTAGATTGAAATTCAACAGCCTTATTTGTTAAAATAGTTTTGCAAATTGATTCAAGTAAGGTCTTACAAGTATCAACACATAATGAAGGATTATTGCACACTTCTTCATCAATAACCCTAACTTGGTCTAAACAAGGATTAAAGCTCGGAGAGTTAGTAATATTTTCTTTAATCCAATTCATTTATAGGTAGCTCTCCAGTTATTAATTTTGGCAATAATGTATCTCTTAAATTGGTTAGTTCTTGGTTTTCTCCTAAATTTTTTAAAGTTAAATTGAAGCTATCTTGATTTATTGAAGAAAACAGTAGAATAGTTTCTTTGGGTGGAATTATACAATTCAATGATTCTATACCAGATGCACTGATATTTGGTTGAGCACTGCCCATTGCTGAATTTCTAACTGCTTGTGTAAAATTTAGAACATTAAACATATGGTAAATAAAAACGATAGTTTTTTCAATGATAGGCTCAAATCTTCCAACTCGTTGGTTCAACCAAAGACTTCTATTAGTTTCGGGTACAATACCAGTTTTACCAACTTCTGCACCTGTCATTGCAATTAATATGTGCCCTGTCAAAACTCTAAATTTCTCTTGAACAGATGCTACAACATCAGATACTACAAATTGAGTGTTTAGAATATCTACTACACTACCGTTAACATTCCTGATTTTTAAAATACCATTGCTTCCAGTTTCTGCAAAATCCTTGCTCTTGAAGGCATAACCATTCACTACTTTGCATAAATCGCCAAATGTGCCAACTTCCCACCCTTTAGGAATTTCCCCTAACTCACTATCTACCATTTCGCCACCTGATGATTTATAAGGGTCTCCATTTTCATTTGGAAACTCAAAATCTATAAACCACTGCTTAAAGAGGGTTTGGGCAAGGTTTTCTAATTATTGGTTAATTTTGTTGTTGAGTTCTATTTTGTCGTCAAGGGATGAGAGGATTTCTGCTATGGCGGTTTGGGTGGGTAGGTCGGGAAGTTTGAATTTTAAGTTTTTAACAACTGTAGCCGAAACTTCGGCAAATGTTGTTCCTGTACCATATCCTTTGATACGTTCAATATTTGCTTTAATAAGGTAATAGACAAAATTATAATCAGCAATACTTGAATTTACAACTATGCTTTTGAAGCCTTGATTTGTTGTAACATCATTTTCAGCTATGGCTAAATAGCCAATTGGTGCTCTTGAAGTTAAAAGGATTGAATTTTTAGGTATCAGTTTAGCCGAAGAATTACTTAGACCTTCTTTTGTTATATTCCTATCTCCATTTTTAATAAATTTCTTTTCGTAATTAGTTAGTTATCTTGGGGTTATCCAAGGTATGCTTCCTCCAAAATAAGCATCATTCTTTGTTGATGGAGTACCACCACCGATTACTTCTGCAAATTCTTCTACTTTATATTCTTTCCAGTTGGTCATTTAGATGGTGTTTATTTTTTTTTAGGAAGTTTAGTTTGCTCTGTTTTCTTTTCCAATTTTTTAATGCTTTCAGTAGTTGGTAAATTTTCGGGCATTGTACCACCCAGTTCTTGTATGGTTTTCCGTACCTTTTTACCGACTTCAAAGTGGGTTTTGTTAGCTTTTTGCTTTCCTTTTATTTTTTCGCGTTTTAATTTTTCTTCGGTTTGTGTGGCACGGAATAAGTTAGCTGCAAGCTCGGTGCTGTCCATATGGTCGAGTATCTGTTGGCTTTTCTTTAAGCCTTTTCTTTGTTTTATGCCTCTAGCATCTAATCCACCATACAAACCCTTATAGCCGTGATTTTGAAATATGGCATAGTCTAATGGTTCAATTACCCCTGCATCTTTAGCTGCTGCTGCAAGCTGGGTATTGTGTTTTGCCATTTCGTTACGTAAAAACAAACGCTTTTCATCTTCGGTACTAAGTTTCTGGTAGGCTTCTAAACCTTGTATTTCTTGAATACGAGTTTGAACAGCAAAATAGGTTTGACCAGATGCAACTACTTCTTTGCTTGGGTCTGCATTTTGTACAATGAGGTAACAGAAATATCTTGAAAACTTGAAACTTGGCATTTCACGTTCAGCACCGCTACCGATAGTTACCATCTCGTTGGCTTCAACGCTATGGTTTGACACTTCTTGTCCGCTATTGAAACAAGCTTCTTTTGCCTTCTTAATTACACCAGTAAAGTTTCTAAAATCTACATATTCCAAAACTTTAGCCAATTGGCGAGCATACCAAAATTCATTGCCGTTTTCATCAATCTGCTTAATTTGTTCAAAAAGTGAACTGCCTTGTTTTATTATTTCTTTTGCCATATTCAATTATTTTGACAGAGGGACACGAATGTCCCTCTGTAGATTTTAAATTTAATAACACTAAAGTTGTTTCCATTTTTCAATTCTTGCTTTACATTCTTTTTCAGGTAGATTAAGTTTTGAGTTGATAATTTTTAGTTCGTCAAGTTTGGCTATGGCAGTTTGAGGCGTGATACAGCTATGTTCCAAAAGAGCATCAAACACCCATAAATGTCCGTGTACATCTATTTTCTGTTTTTTGGCAAATTTGCGAAGTGTATTATCTGATGTAACTAGTGATGCTTTTAGTTTCTGTGCACAATGCAAGGCAGAGCAATCCTCGTCTGAGAGTTGCGGTTTTTGTGCTTGAATGCTCTTAATGCTTAACATATCCTCTACATCTAAGTCTTGTATAATGAGTTTCTCACTTTCGATATAAGGTTGCAGTTGTTCCTTTTGCTCGTCATACAGCTCGTTTTCAATGATTAGATTGGTAGAATGAAACTCCCAAGCAATATTGAAAAAAGCTTCTACCAATTGAAGCTTTATGATGTCTATGAGTATGTTGGCGTCATTTACAACTATAATCATATTGCCATAAATTCGTCACGAAATTGTGCCAGTTTAACATTAGACAAACTTGCGGCTTTGCTCATAGAAATAATTTCTTCGGCAGTAGCTCTATAAAGTAATTGCTTGAAGCGTGAGGAATGCTCGGTTCCTTTATATTCGCCAAAGCCAATTTCTTTTTTATGGTTTTCATTAGAATTAACCCATTTTCTGAAATTTATATATCTGTCGTTTGAAATAATGCCCAAACCTCTGGCACGAGCCATAATGGCTTGTATAGATATGCCGTAAGATTCTTTTATGTAAATGAGTTCGTTTATAGAAATTGAATTTCTTTTCTGACCTAATTCATTAATAATATTTTCTTTAGGCAAAAGCATAGCACCTGCAAAAAGGTTACAAAAACCCTCTATTTCCTTATGAGTAAATTCTTCATTATTGATGTTGAGTAATAAATGCCCTAACTCGTGCAAAGCAGTAAAACGTTTACGCTCTACGGTAAAGTTTTTATTAATAACTATTACAGGGATAATTTGATTTGCCCAGCCAGATAATCCATCAAATTTTTCATCTGCTTCAATCTCTACTACTTTAATGTCTTTGTCTTCTAAAATTTCTATAACATTTGGTAAGACATTAATGCCTAAATCCCATTGATGTAAAAGTTCTTGCACAGCCTTTTCAACATCTTCAGTGTTATTAATAACCAAATTATTAATAGGATTTACAAATGAATTTTGAAAGTTTAAGAAAGTTTCTAATTCAATATAGCGTTCTATATTATCTTTTATATTTTCTTTTATTGAATTGGTTTTCTTGACAGTTAAACTACCTTTTTTTCTAAATTCAATATTGCTAATCTCTACGGTTTGGGGTCTAAGGAAGTATTCGGTTTTTACGCTTAATGCTTTTGACAAAGCAATAAGCACTTTACTATCGGGCATCATTTCGCCTTTTTCATACTTGCTAATAGCATTATGACTTACAATACCATCAAGAGCATTTGCAAGCTCACGAAGTGATAAGCCTGCTAATAGTCGAGCTGATTTGATTCTATTTCCTATTTGTGCTTTCATTTCACTTGTTTTGGTTTACAAATTTACAAAATAAATATGTATTGTAAACCATAATATTAGTTATATCTCAATACCTAACTTTTACTAGATTCGTTTTTATATGCTGCTGTAAGTCAATAGACTTTTCAAAATAGCCTTTTAGGTTTTCTGAAATGGTTGCTACTTTTTCTTCATAAGGTATGCCGTCATCTTCTACTTCTTCTTTACCTACATATCTTCCTGGTGTTAGTACAAAGTTGTTTGCTTGTACTTCTGCAAGGTTTGCAGACTTGCAAAAACCTTGTACATCTTCATAATTACCGTCTTTGTTACTCCAATTGTGGTAGGCTTCTGATATTTGTGCAATGTCTGTATCTGTTAAGATTTTATTTTTACGACTGGTCATAGTGCCTAATTTTCGGGCATCAATGAACAGTATTTCGCCAGAACGATTACGGAATTTGTGATTGGTTCGGTTACGAGCCAAGAACCACAAACAAGCGGGTATTTGGGTATTGTAAAACAATTGCGTTGGTAAGGCAACCATACAATCTACTATGCCTTCTGTAATGAGTTGTTTTCTTATTTCGTTTTCCGTACCTGCATTGGTGGTCATAGAGCCATTGGCTAATACTATACCTGCTGTGCCATTGTAACTTAAGTTTGAAATGACTAATTGCAACCAGGCATAATTGGCATTGCCAGCTGGTGGTATGCCGTACTTCCACAAATGAGAGTCTTGAAGCTGTTCTATGCCATAATCAGAAATATTGAACGGTGGATTCATGATGGCATAGTCCACTTTGAGATCTTTATGCTTGTCTTGATGAAAAGAATCACCCAATTCAATCTTTGCGTCAATACCTCTAATAGCCAAATTCATTTTGGCTAACTTATAGGTAGTAGGGTTACTTTCTTGACCATATACAGATATATCTCCAATTTTCCCGCCGTGAGCTTTAACAAATTTAGTACTCTGGACAAACATTCCTGCTGAACCACAACAAAAATCTCCTATACGCCCACTATAAGGTTGAAGCATTTCTACAAGTAGTTTTACAAGACATTCAGGTGTATAAAACTGCCCGCCTCTTTTACCTTCGGCATCAGCAAACATTCCTAAGAAATACTCATATACGCTACCTAATAAATCTTTACTGCTGTGTCCTTCTTGTTTGAAACCTACGTTACCGATTAAGTCCACTAACTCGCCTAAACGTTTTTTGTCTAATGCTGGTCTTGCATAGTCTTTTGGTAAAACTCCTTTTAATGTTGGGTTGTCTTTTTCTATGGCATCCATAGCATCATCAATATCTTTACCTATGCTTGGAAGCTTTGCTCTTTGGTGTTGTAGAAAATTCCATCTTGCTGATGGTGGAACATAGAAAACATTTTCTGCTTAGTACTCGTCCTTATCTTCTGCATCAGAAAGTTTGTCCTCTTTGAGTCTATTGTATAAATCTTCAAAGCGGTCTGAAATGTATTGCAGGATTCAAGCCCAATACAATATGCTTGTATTCTGCTGCATCCATATTGATACGCAACTTATCTGCTGTAGCCCAAAGGGTATTTTTATATAATAATCCATAACATATTCATAACTTGATAGGTTTATGTCTAGTTTGAGATCTTCAGAATCGTAGGTCGCAATGGAATCGGTATGCCACTTTTTACCCAACTCAAAACCAAACAGAGTTATAATGATTATCTTGATTCTTATAAAACCATATAAGTTGTTCTCTTTCTGTTTTTATACCTTCATACTGCAATAATGCCTCAGATGCCTGTGTTTGATTTTTCTTAATAGCTAGAATATCATTAAATCGCGACGCTAAGTTAGATGCCTGGCTATACAGTTTATGGATTGATAACGTAAAAAAGTCTAAATCGTTAATCTCATTGTTGATGTGCTGGTAGGTGCTATACCATGCTACAAACGCATTATAGGTAATAGGGTTTTTTATTTTTTTGGATTCAGATTGTAGTATTTCATAGTGTTTTTTGATTAAAGAATATTCTAGGGTTGGTTTAAAAAGCACTTCTTCGTCAATATAAAAATCAAAGCCTAAGTCTATTCTTTTATCCAAACCTGTAAAGTTAGTGAATTGGTTGCACACGTATATATCGTCTGCAGTTTCACCATCGTTACTTTCTATAAATAAATCCAGATAATATCCCGTATTGGATAGAAAAGTCATTCCTTCGCAGCCTTTATTACAAGATCCACAAATACCAAAAAACACATCGTCAAAGGAATGACAATTATCTTTTTTGGCTTCATTAAATTGCTGTTCTATTTTCTCTAAGAATTTCGATTTTGAAATATTCATATACGAGATGTCATCACTTAGAATAGTATCCAACGCTTGAATATCAAATTTTGTGATGGCTTGGGTTATATGGGATATTTTATTACTGTTCATATTTTTATTGCTGTGATTGTTTGATCTGAATGAGTGATTTAAATATACTAATAGTGATCAATCCTAAACCAATAGGGTTAAAAATAATCGTATCAAGTTTGTATTAATTCTCTTGAATTATAGAAGTCGCTTTAAAACAATACCCTAAATTTACGTCGATAAATTATAATTGCGACTGTTACACCGACGTGTTTTGACGGAGTTCATTTTTAAATTTGAACTTTATTTGGTGAAAAATATTGAAATATTTGCCTATCATTTTTAAGTTAGATGGTTAGGGTAAAAGATTTACAATAGATAAATGGCATCTAGAAAAGATATAATTATGAAAACTCTATATTTGAGACGTTTAAGTTATTTAGGATTTTTATTTTCAAAAATATAAAATGAAGTTACATCCGCTTTTTAATTCTTTAGTATCAAAGCTTAGATCTATTTTTGTACTACAGTTTCATGTAGTTAAAACATTAAAGCAATTTGAAAATAACAAACAATTAATAGAAATTAATCTTTCTTATAACAGTTGTATTTTCCTTTTTGTTAATGGAAAAAGAGTTCCTAAAGTACAGCGAATATTGGTAAAAGCTATTAATAAAAGCAAAGTGATAACATTTAGAGCGATAGGTTTATTTCAAATTAAAAATATTATTCTCGAGGTAGAGCCTAGCGTTATGTTAAATACTAACTTATCAAAACAACTAAGTTCTAAGCCTGATAACTTTCTTGCTAACAAGAAGTCTTTAAAACCAACGTACTCATCTTTTTTAATGAATAAAATCAATCCAAAATTAAGAGTTAATAGTTTAGATTTTGTTAGTTCTAGAGCATTAAATAACAAGATGTCTCAATTAAAATCTACATCACCACAATATATATTATAATCAAATAATTATAATCTAACTGAAATTATAACCAACCAATCATAACATGCAAAATCTAACCTACCAACCGCCCAAGCCATCCCGAATCATGAAACTTTTTTGGAAAGCTGCTGGTGGCGATGCTTATATTCTTAGTCAAGCAACTTATAGCGATCAAGTTAAATATTTCTGTTTAGGAGGAATCGTAGTTGCTACAGCAATTATGGCAGGTCTTTCTGGCGGATATGCATTTTACACCATTTTCAAGCCGTCTTATGGTGATGTTTTGGATGGCTATGTTCTTGCTCATGGAAGTGCTAATGGTTTTGTCGAGCCGACTTATATTGAGACCGCCGCTATAGCTCTTTTGTTTGGAATAGTTTGGGGTCTTATTATTTATAATATTGATCGATTTATTGTTACAAGCACCGGTAAAGGAGATGGGACTGAAGCTATTACATGGGGTGAGTTGAAAGGTTCTTTGCCTAGAATAATAATGGGTTGTATAATAGCAATATCCATTTCAAAGCCTTTAGAAATCAGGATACTTAAGGGTGAAATAGATACTAGATTACAAATTAAACAAGAACAATTAAAAGATGAGCAAACAACTAATATAGAAAACAAGTATTCTAATAGGATACTTGAGAAAAATGAAAAAATTGCTGAATATCAAAAGTCTATTGATAAAGCAGAAGTTGCTTATGCTAATGCTATTGCAGAGTTTAACGCAGAGCTGGCTGAGAAACCAGGCGGAGCAAGTTCAGGCTATGGACCAGATGCTAAACGAAAAGAGGCCGTTATGAATACTATGAATGATAGATTAATTTCTGTTAGTAAATCTATGGCTCCTTTAATCACAGATTTAAACAATGATATTAGTCAATATGTTAATGAAAAAAACAAAGAAATTGCTAACATTGACAAAAGTGTTTCTGGTTTAGATGGTTTAGCTGAACGAATCACGTTAGCCGAAGAGCACTACCCAGCGGTATCTTGGTTTCTTACTCTATTGTTTTTAGCAATAGAGTTAACACCTATATTTTTCAAATTAATGTTGATAAAGTCGCCTTATGACTACCTTTCTGATAACTACAAGCAACTTGAACTTGCTCAAAATGGAATATGGATTGATGAAGATTATTATGAAGATAAAAAAGGTATACAGCGCGAGCTAGTAAGATACCTTGCAGCCGAGAAACAGATTGAGGAACAGCGGGAATTTCATGATGCCCAATTAAGAATTACCAAACACGCCATTGCTAAATTTGAAGAAAATGAGAAGAAGAAAATAGATGATAATCCAGGGGATTATATTACTTATTCTTAATACATTTTAATGTTTAGATTTTTAGATAATAGAAAACTCTGGTGGTTTTCCGGCGAAGATCCTTATGTACTCGGACAGTGCACTAAATTACTGCGTCGCAGATTTAGTGTTATCGGTATTCTTGTTATCGTTATAAGCATTATTTCTGCCTTGAGTCTTACCTATGGGATAGATCAAATATTAGAATCTCTTGCTTTTGATGTAGCTATTGGGATCTATTTTGCTTTATTTGTTTTTGTTCTGTATCTATTTATTCTTCATACACTTAGTCGAAATGTACTACCAGTTGCTAAAGAAAGTATGAGAGGTAGGGTGCTCTCTTATGGCATACGTGTTGGGTTTTTAATTTTTCTTGGCTTTTTTGTAGCGCAACCATTGAGTTATTTAATCTTAAAAGCTCCTGTAGATGTTGAGTTATCTATATTTAAGAAACAAGAGGTTCAAGCATTTAATGATAGACTGAATATTAAATATGCTCAATTGCTTCAAGAAGAACGGTTAAAAGCTAATTCTTCTCAAAAATTTCAAATGCTAATACAAGAAAATAGTAGATTGAAAAACAGAGAAATTAGGAAGTTCTTGAGAATACAACGTGATAGGAATTTTTTTATTCAAAAGGTGATACTTATGAATACTCAAGGATCGGTTAGGTATTTGAGTTGGATTTTGGGCATTTTGCTTGTCTTGATATTTATTTTTCCAGTAATCTTAAAATCGTTGATTAGCCTTTCTTCAGAATATTATCGAGTAAAAAAACGAATTCAATCCAAGATAGTAAACACACATCATGCTAGGTTTGTTAAGACTTACAATGAGATTTTAAGCTCTAAATATGGCTACGCAAACCTTTCTTACCATAGTGCTTATATGGATCCTCCATATAATACGAGGTTAAAACCTAAGCCTAAGCTTAGAGATAAGTCGCAATTTTTAAAATGGCTTCTCAATGAAAACAATTGAGAAAATCATTAAGTACGAAGACTTCAATTATGTTGAAGGAACTCTTCAGTTCAAAGCTTATGGAAAAAAAGTAAGTAAAACTAAAAGTGGAGAGTTCTTTTCTATTGATTCCATCTCAAATGCTAGGTTAGAGGTGGATCAAAAATTCCTCCCACCAGAACTACCCAAGGGTATTAATCTTAATAAAGTTTCCACACTGTATCTGCCTGATAAGATAGCCACCATTGTTGATGGAGATTATCTCAATCCTTTTGCTGTTCAATATGATGAAATAATCGTGGACGATGATTATGTGGATAATCATGGAAATATTAAAGGGTATAGATTTTTTACTAATAAAAATGCTGATCAAATAAGTTCAACGGTAGAGATAAAAGTTTATGGACTTATTAAAATCCCTAAACAACGTATTGAAAAACACCATCAATATGAAATAAACAAAATTATTGAAGGTGATGGAGAGATTAAACTTACTCCACAAAAACAGTTTTATGATGTTGGAGATATAGTCAAGGTAACCGCAAAGCCAAAAGAAACCGATGGTTTTTTAGGTTGGAGTGAGCAGTTCTCTAAAGAATCACAATCATTTGTTTTAGAGATAAAAAATCAAGATGTTGATCTTAAAGCATTCTTTACTAAAGTACCTGTTTATGAGAATCCCATTAATTTGGTAAACGGTTCAAGTTCACATGCAGGTACAAGTTCCAGTTTAACAGCTCCAACAAAGGCTTCAAGTTCTATTGTAAGCAAAGCAAAAGAAGTTTTTAAAGAACCTGTCAGAAAA
The DNA here is from genome assembly GCA_964593255.1 of uncultured Flavobacteriaceae bacterium. Lineage (GTDB taxonomy): Bacteria > Bacteroidota > Bacteroidia > Flavobacteriales > Flavobacteriaceae > Nonlabens. Next base: position 31,511 of record CAZQGX010000033.1, read on the forward strand.
TGGGAAAATAAAAAGGTTGAGAATAAAGCATTAGGTCTGGAAGCTAAAGGATGCTGGTCCATGTTCGGCTTGTTATTTCAGGTACTATTCTACTTGGCTATTTTATCAATACTTATAGTTGTTTTTGGAAAATGGATATTCTTTATAGGTGGTATAATATTCGTGTTTTGGTTACTTTCCCTATTACCTCGTTCATTGTTTTCTTGGCGCTTTCTTCATTATGTTTTAGGTTTAGGCTTTTCGATTTTATTAATAAATGGTTTAATTAACGTAGTTAATAGTATAGGAACATATAAGGCTTCTACGTCTACCGAGAATATTCCTCAAACTATAGAAACGATTAATGAAAATGAATCAAAGGATTACATTCATCATGTAACGTGGCAAGACTACAACCAGAAAAACTATGAAATAGATCTTGTTATAAATAGTGACATTGTTAACTATTCGTCTCAAAATAAAAATAGACAACCTATTATTAGGAATGTAGACGATTACGATATGCTACTTTCAAATCTCTACAATAAATCTAATGATGCATATTTAAGGATTATGCCTAAAATGGATAGTATTCAAATGGTAAACTCGCTTTCGCGAAAGCGATATGCAGAAGTAATTGTAACCATGATACAGGCAATACCCTACGTAGCAACTGTAGAGCAAAGTTGTAATCCATTCGACTATCGAGATCCTCGTATTAAAGAATTATTACAATCCAGCCCATGTGAACCCTTTCAAAAATTTGGAATAAAAACACCTGCGGAATTTTTGAGAAACTTAAAGGGCGATTGTGACACAAGAACTTTATTCCTTTTTGGATTGCTCAAAAAAGCCGGATATGATGTAGCAATTTATGGTAGTGACTATTATGGGCATTCTGTTTTAGGAATTAACTTAAACATAGAAGCGCCTCATTATAAAATTTACAATAATAAAAAGTACTATTTATGGGAAGTTACAGGCAAAAGGTTCTTACCTGGAAAACTTCCAGAATCAATTAATAATCTCAACTATTGGACTATAAACCTTAATTAATCACTATGAATCAGAATATATCTATTATCATTTTAATTACACTTTTTTACTATTTAGCTTTTTTCTTTCTGGCAAACAAGATTGCTTTAAATCGTTTATTTAAAAAAACGGACGTAGAAAAGGAGTACATAAAATATGTTGTTGCTGCACTTAACATAAATATAATTGCAGCTTTATTTGTCACTCAAGATGGTGTGATGAATTACTTTACGTTTATGATTAAAGAAGATCAGTCTTTCCTAACAATACTTAGTTTAGGATCGATAATAATTTTAATTAACAGTGTACTAATACTAGTATCCTTTTTTCTTGCAAAACTTTTAGTTAAGCTCATTACGTCAAGAGAAATTATTTATTTACTACCAGTACTCTGGATTGCAGTGCATATTTCTTTATTAAAACTAACCAATCTATTTTATGAAACCATTATTACAACACAGTCTTACACTATTTTTTAGTCTAATTGTACTATTATCAACTTTATCCTCTTGTAAAAAAGACAAAGAAGCAACCTATAGTATTGAAGAAACTCAGATTAAGGAAAGAGAACACATTCTTCAGCTTCTTGAACGTTCGAGAATATTTATAGAGAATGATGATTTATCTAGTGCTATAACTACACTAGACACAATCATTAACAAGTACGGTACTTATGATGAAGTGGAGCAAGCTTATGACTTAAAAGAAGATGCACAAAGAAGATATGTGCTTAAAAAAATTAGAACTCAAACTAATATTGATAGCCTGTACACTTTTATAGATGACTATGATCAAAAGGAAATAAAAGATGCCGCAAAGAAAAAGGTAGGAGATATAGTTCAAAATACAGACGACTCAGAAGTTTTAGGGGATTTTATAGAAAGCAATCGATTACCAGAGTATCGCAGAACGGCTAAAGATCGCTTAGGTGAACTCAAAGCAAAAGAAGAGGCAGATCGATACGCGGCGGCTGTTGCGGCAAACGATTCTGATACTTGGAAAAAGTTTTTGAGAGACTATGAAAACAGACCTGATAGAAAAGAAATTGAAGATGAAATCATCAAAACAAAAGTAGATGAGATTTTTGCTGGCGAATATGGCGAAATACCATCTACAGTTCGAACTGGTCAAGTCAATTATGTTAATTCCACAATTGATATAACAAACGACACACCATATACACTCACCATTTTGTATAGTGGTCCAGAGAATAAAAGAATTGTAATAGGATCAGGAATGTCTAAAATTTCTACTATGAAAAGTGGCTCTTATCGCATAACAGCATCAGTATCTGCAGCTAGAGTATCTAACTATGCAGGTCGCGAAGTGATGCAAGGTGACTATAGCAGTACTTTTTATATAAGGTAACAGGGTTTAAAAATAATGATAAGCTCAGGACGTCATAAAATGTCGAAGCTGCTAGTTAATTTTGATTTGAGTTTTTCAACGGATTAAATTAACAACACAACTGAAAAATGAAGTTTAATGCTTACCAATCACCATTTCAAACTGAAAACAAATGAATAAAATACATTTAATAATATAGGGCTACCCATTTAGCTCTCAACCAATTGTTTATGAGTATTTTATTTTGTAAATTATATTTAAATCAGAACAAGATGAAAATACTGAAAAAGGTTGATTAAGAGATCTTTAAGGAGCGTTTTACAGATAAGCAAGATTGTTATAATTTTCTAGCCGAATTAAAATGGAATGACGGATATACATGTAAACGTTGTTCTTGGGATAAATATTTGAAAGGTAAACAACCTGCAAGTCTAAGATGTAAAAAATGTGGCTATGATGAGTCAACCACATCAGATACATTGTTTCACAAATTAAAGTTTAGCATACACAAAGCCTTTGATATACATATTAAGAACGATGCCAAAACATTAGCTGGTTGATGGAATGGTTACAAACCTTTAAAGGAAGAATACCAAAACTTAAAGTAAATTTTATCTAATGAAGGTAAAAACATTAAGATGCTTCACATTCAGATTAGGAACTTCAAGAATTAGCTGAGAGGTGTACATTCTTACTGCAATAAAGAAAACCTGCAAAAGTATACTGATGAATATTTCTTTAGATATAATAGAAGAAACCACAGAAAATCAATTTCAACTAAAATGATTGAAAGATGTGATGAGTGTGTAAACATTTGATTATTATGGATATAAGGGGTGTTGCTACTTATATGGGTAGCCCTTTTAAGTAAAAAGCGGATGGAAGACGACTATGTTAATAAGTATTCAGTTATCTGTAAAACAATATGCTCTTATAACAAGCCAGCTATAGCAAAATCAGAACTGATTTACGATGACTCTTACAGAAGTACACAAGTGATAAAGTAAAACAGATTTTATCAGAATGTAGAAACATGACATCGAGAAGGGCTCGACATGACATCGAGATCCCAACGCTAACAAAAAAAAGAGTTCGAATGGATGGTGTTTTCAAAAAAAGAAAGATAATTACTTTCCTATACAAAAAGTAACTTGCGTTGATTATCAATTAGTTATGAGTATTGGGCAACAAATAGGCAACAAAATCTGTATAATTGGTGGCAAATATGAGAAAATGCCTTTGTTTTATTAGAACCTATCTACGAGCAAATATAATCCTTTTTTTCTTGTTTTGGCTCTCAAATTGAGTTCCTGATACTTTGGTAGTTCTGAGCAATAAAGTTTGTCATAAGGCTTTGCAAAGCCGTTCTTGACCATTATTTCGTTTAAGGTGTTGCCGTTAGGCAATACCACATAAGCCAAAGTTCTGCCGTATGGGTCTTGCTCGTTGCCTACTTCTTGAATTAATGTAATCCGCTTACCAATCTTTGCCTTAGTTCTTAAAAATTCATAAGAATGGTGTGCAAGCTCTATCAAAAAACGCCCTGATAAATGGGTTTCTCTTTCGTCCTGCTTTAGTTTTTTGCAAGGTGTCAACTCTGGTGCATCAATTCCATAAAAACGTATTTCTTCCTCTTTATTTGAGATTAAATTCTTCGCGATTATTCCGTCTCCATCTACAACTTTTACTATTTCGTAGTTGGTTTTGATTGTAGTCTGACACTTTACATCTAATTGCTTCATATTGCACTATTTAAGTAATTGATTTACAGTTATTTAAGTCGTAAATTTACAATAAATTTTTAACGTATAAAAGCATAATATTATGGCAAGACAAACAGGTCTAATGCGATACTCTGGCACAATGGGCGGAGTACGACATTTCAAAATTAAAGGACTGCAAGGCGACTTTGCAGGATTATCAGGTGGTCCATCTGCTGAACAAATTGCAACTGATCCAGCTTTCAAAAGAACTCGTGAAAATATGAACGAATTTGGGGGAAGTGCAATTGCGGGCAAATCCCTAAGAACAAGTATTGCAGGTTTAATCCGTAACAATGGCGATAGCCAAGTTACTGGAAGGATGACCGCAATAATGAAAAAAATCAATCTGGAAGATGGTTCTGAAGCGAGGGGGCAAAGAGCAATTTTAGTAACCGTTGCACCTCAGTATTTAGATGGTTTTGAGTTTAACAAGTACACTTCCTTCAATGGTGCTTTTAACGCTCCTTACACCATAACACCATCAGTTGCCAGAGATAGTTCAACTTTGGATATTCCTTCGTTTAATCCTTTGGATAGAATGTATATTCCAGCTGGTGCAACTCACTTCAAAATTATCAATGCTATTGCTGTTTTATCTGATTTTGAATATAACAGTACTACTGGAGTTTATGAGCCAAAAGACGGTGCTACAAACGGCTTAACAGATGTGCAAGATTCAGGTTATTTGCCTGTAAATGCTGCAACTGGTTTAATAAGCGTTGTAAGTACTTTGCCGGGTTCTCCTACTATTTCTGCGGATGTGTCGGTTGTGAATGTGTTGGCGGTGGAATTTTATCAGGAAGTAAACTCAAACTACTATTTATTCGCTCAAGGAAATGCAATGAAAGTAGCTAAGATATTCTAATTCTTCATCAGTGAATTAGATGATTTCGGAAAATCGGGAAAGCCTGCTCATATCGAGTGGGCTTTTTTCGTTTGCACCTTTTTTCCTATAATGGTTAAATAAGGTTTAAATAAGTGTACCTAAACTATAAGTCAACCATAGGAAAGGAATTTTACCTCCTTTTGATGTAGCGGTAAAAAATGGCTCTCTTAGCATCATTTATAAGTAGCAAGGTTTCTTTATACTTCTTTTCTTGCTGCTCTAAAATTTCTAATGCCTTAACTGACTTATTAAAGCCTTTTAAATCGGTTTTGGCTTGCTCTAATCCAGTATTTATAGCTTGTTTGCAATCGCCAATGGTAATGAATGGGATAACTGAACCTTTTAAGAAATATTCAAAGGATTTTGCCTTCCATAATCCGAAACAAAGCGAGTAAAAAAACTGCTTTTCTTCTTCGGTTTTGGCGGTTAATACAAAGCAATTCGGGCAAGGCTCGGAAAGTGGTTTTCCGCTGTTGTTTCCTTTGCATAGGATGTAGAAATGTGGCTCATTTATTTGAGCTTTTGGGCTGTACGTTTTAAGTGAGAATTTTGCCATTTTGAGATGATTTTGTTTGCTTCCGAAATCCCCTCTGACAAAAAATTTTTTGACAAAGAAAAAAACGAAAAAAAAAGAAAGCCATCTCATCAGGTGGTGGAGATTGGACAAGCAAGTTTTTTTGAAAAAATACTACCCGATAGGGTGGAGATTTTTTTAAAAACCCGTAGGGCTTGAACTTGAAGGGCCAATTGTAACCACCTATTTTTGCTTCCTTTTTTATTCTTTTTGTTAAAACATCTCTTTAAATTCTAATCCTAATTGATAATTCTATTTTCCAATTCCAATGGGGTAATTATGACCAGAAATAAAATAAACTATACCTTATTTGTGCGTTGGCTGGTGTGTGGCAAGTGTGGTGACTTAACGGAATGGAACGATTGCTTGGGTATGGAATGGAGCAATACTGTATGCTTTTGCAGGGTTGCAAACTTTGCAAACTTTACATTTCTGCAAAGTTTTTTGGGTTGGGGAAAGCATACGGATTGCGTAATGAAATGGTGCGGTGGGTATCGTGGAATGGAGAGAAGGCACTACTCTTGCTGGCAAATTAGGCTGTAGTGGGTTCTATGTAGAGAAACGGAATAGTACCTACTTAAAGCCGACACTAAACATCATAGTTTATTTTTTTTCTGACCGCTGAAAAGGGTGGTGGGGAATTGGGTTTTTGGGTGGGTGCGGTTGGTAAAAACACGGCTCTGGACTGATAAGGACAGCTATGGTGCTGGATACTTAACATAATGTTATTATAGGACTGACTGTGCGGTTGGGTGCTTGCACAAGCAGGGGAAAAGGCTGTACTATAATGCCACATTATGTTAATGTAGCTTCCGACATTTTTAATACTGGCATAAGCGAAATGGTGGTGGTGGTTGGAATGTAGCGGCTTTTTGTTTGGGCTGTGTGGGTTGGCAACAGCTCTTTGCTTTTTTAGTTTATACCGCTAAATAAATATATGCTTTAAACAAAAAAGCAATGTGCTGTATAGCGTTGGGAACAGCCCACACAAAAAGTATGACAGTTTAAAAATGGCGGCAGTACCATAGGATGCACTGAAGCGTTGGCATTGTGCGGATGGCAGTGCATAAGCCGTGTTTTGTGCGGTGGCTGGGTGGGTCTAAATAAACTCGTGGCTCTGCCACACCGCTTTTATTCTTGGATTGTTATATTTTCGGAAAGTGTTTTGCCTACCTCTGACATTATTAAAGTAGGAAGTGTTAGTACAGGAAGACCTGACAATGCGGTTAGACTCGAGATATAAGCCCTAATGTAAGGAAAAACAATTGCGGGTGCATTTGTTATAAATAAACTCTTTTTATACTCTTCAATATCCGCTTCTTCGGGATATGAAAAAGTTGATTCTGTTAATATCTCAATATGGAATCCATTCTCAACATCTCTTATATTTGTCTTTAGATGAAGTATGAATTGATTTAAAGATGACAAAACAATTCCTGAGGGAATAAAATTAATGTCAATTTTGTAATTCCCAGGTCTATTAAAGACGATATGACTTTCTTTAACAATTGTATTTAAAAACTGAATATTTGCTTTTTCGGTACTCATCACGCTGCTAATGCATAATTATTTGACCCTGATACAGCAACTTGTGGTGCAGTTGCCATTTCAAAATGACCAAGCTGATCTTGCATAAGTGCAAAATATTCGATTGCTTCTGAAAAAGAAGGGCTTTGAAGATTTAATGCAGTAATCTCAGACCATTCTTTATCAAACTCTTCTTGCGACATATTATCTAATACATCACGTAATTTGGCCGCTAAATCTGATTTTAAATTCATATAACCTTGTATTTTGCTGGATAAACCACTTCAAAGAACCGCAAAAGTACATCTTTTTTCTTTATAACGCAAATTTGCACCCTTTGGTTTATAATCATATACTCTTTTGGTTTTCCTGTTTTACTGTCTATTCTAAAGTAGTATTTTTTTATGTTTCTCATATCTGCTGCACGAATTGACTTAAAAGGAAACAATCCTTTGGTCTTCATAAATTCAATAACATTTGCAACAATTGCATCTTCTTCTCTTTTTATTTTCTTACTTTCAATCATTACTTTAATAATCTCTTGAAAGTCAAATTGGTGCTGTACATTACCCATTAAATCAAAGCACTCTTTTGATATATCAATCCAAGTCCGCCCTATAATGAATTCCTTTTGCTTGACAGTATAAGCAAAATGCCCCCAATCAATTGCCCAATCTAAGCGAGTATCCCATAAATAACAACCATAACCGAGCCAAGCACCTTTATGAGTACAAGGAAATGGGCCGTCTAATTCAACAATATCAATATTGTCCTTATCCTCTAAAGTTTGAAATGCCTCTACAATCATTACTTAGAATATTGAGCTATTAAAAAATTTATTGAGATTGTACGAGAAACAACATTATGAGGAACTAATAGATAACTCCATTTTTTACCACCATTTTGAGACGTAAAATCAGAGGCATATTGACAAAACTTCTTAGCAGCATTCATTTTCTGAATTACATCATCATCATTTAGATTAGTTTCAGCTTTGGTTTCAATCATAAAAATACCATCCTTAGTCTCTACTATAAAATCAGGTTCATATTTCTTTGAATTATTATCCCAATAAATTCTGAATTGATTGGGTGCTGGTCTTAGCCATTTTTGAACTTCTGTATCATTCTCACAAACAAATGCCAAATCCTGTTCTGTTTTGCTGTCAAATTTATATTCAAAATGACAAGCCTTTTCAAAGCCTCTAAAAACATATTTTGTTATCATACTTATTGGAGTAATAATATCCCTATAATCACGAAAGCCTGAATTTATTAATGCGGAAAAATTCCATTGTTCTATTTTCTGAAAAGGAAGAACCCTTTTTGCTTCATATCCGAAACTATGTAGCTGAAAATTATTACTTGATTTCATTTGATTATAGACCTTTTCCGCTATGGCTGCTTTGAATTGGAAGATTGCTGAAGGCAATTCTTCTTCGTTGCTTATATTGGCTTTGATAGCTTCGTAGGCTTGGGTTGCTAAATGATACAACAACTCTGCATTTTCATCATAATCAATTTCTGGGTAATCAATTAATTCTGCAATGATGAGTTTAATCGGATTTCCATACGAACCGCTTGATTTTGCCTTTAGTGTTTCTACTTGCCTATCTTTTAAACCCATTCGGATAATTTCTTGCTCTAAGGCTTGAAAATTAAATCCTGTACTATCTAAATCAAATTGTTTGAACTCTGCTCTGGTTTCGCCTTGCACCAAGTCCATACGTGGTATTTCAATGATGTTCTTTTTGTATTCCGTTACCATTGTATCATACACCTCTTTGGCTTCTGCTACAATTTGAGCTGCAAATAAATTACCTTGTCCTTCGGATAGATTTTTCTCTACTTGCCGTATTACTTTACGCTTAACTTCTTCTTTGCTTAAATCTTCTACTCGTCTTACTTCGGGTAAACTTCCAAAATCAGGCAGGACATTGATAATTGCTTTTTTAGCATCTAAGTTGTTCTGTGCTTTCTGTTTGTCTTGTGGGTTGACAATGACATTTATTTTCTCCTGCTCCTTTACGAAGGTTTGTTCCATTACTGGTTGAGAGGTAACCACTACGGTCTTGGTAGATAAATCTTCTTCGGCTATTTCTACAAAACTCATTTTGTTTAATACCGAATTAGGGTCTTGGGCTGCTTCAATAACTGCATTGAAATTTTCGTGAGCTACTACTGTTAATTTATCAATTTTATCTACGCCTGTACGTTTGCCTTCATAAGGTAATCTTAATCCTCTACCAATAGTTTGTTCTACTAATATCCCTGCATTGGCGGCACGAAGTGGCACAATGGTGTATAGGTTGGTAACATCCCAACCCTCTTTTAGCATATTAACGTGGATTACAATTTCTATTTCATTATCTGGACTTTCTAAGGAAATAATACCAAAATGAATAAATATTTAGTCTAAATATTGTAGAATCATTTTTTAG
>CAZQGX010000034.1:0-38578 GCA_964593255.1 uncultured Flavobacteriaceae bacterium
CGAAAAAAGGTGAAATAAGTCAAAATTGGGGAACAGATTTGCAAGTTGGGTTAAAACTAATTAGTCAACAAAATTACCAAAAACCCAATTTTACAAGAACGTATAAAGAAATAAAAATAAATAGACCCACTCCAATTGATCTTTACGAGCGCCCAGCATTTTATGATACACAATCAAATCTAGCAACCACTTTTAATAACCTAGAACAAGGTAAAGTAGTCCTTATTAGGTCGTTTTATAGTAATGGTTTACAGTTACTTAAGCAATTGCATATACATCTTAAAAACAAACTACCTAATAAAACCTATGAAGAACAACAAGTTTATAGGGCTACATATCGTAAGCTTTCTAACCTTATACTGCTAGAGGTTGTACAAAATAGGCTAGAGGTTAAAAAAGCACCTTTAATAGGCTGGCTAGAAGAACTTTATCCAGATGTAAGTTCATTTCACCTGCCATTACCACAAGTACAAGGGTTAAATAGTTCATGGCAATGGCACAAAAAAGGTATTTCTATACCAGTGTTGCGCAACAAGGTGCATCCTTATTATGGGGTCTATTTCCCAACACGTTTTGAGCATTTAGAAGTTTTTGACAATTATTTAGGGCGATATGAGGGCCCTAAAAAAGGAGCTATAGAAATAGGGGTAGGAGCAGGCGTTCTTGCTTTTCAATTGGTTAAACACGGCTTTCAAAAAGTGCTAGCCACCGATATAAATCCAAATGCTATAGTAGGTTTACGCAATTTTATGGGAGAGACTAAACTATCCCGCAAGATAGAATTAGACCATGCGTCACTTTTTGGTAAGTTTGATAGAGCGGTAGAACTTATTGTTTTCAACCCACCGTGGTTGCCTATTTGTAAAGAGGTAGAGGGTATAGACACCGCTATTTATTATCAAGAAGAATTATTTCCAGATTTTTTTAAAGCGGCAAAAGAGCGTTTATTACCAGATGGAAAAATCGTTATACTTTTTTCAAATCTGGCGCAAATAACAAAAGTTACTGATGTGCATCCTATAGAAAAAGAGCTTTCAGGAAATGACAGGTTTAAACTAGAGCGATGCTTTAAAAAAAAGGTAAATGCTGCAAGTGAAAAAACAAAACGCGATGCCCACTGGCGTGAAAGTGAAGAGGTAGAACTTTGGGAATTGAGTCATAGATAGCAATTTTATTTTGACATTATCAAAAGTCTTATAGGTGTTTTTATCTTGATATCTTTTCTCAAAATTTATGCTACTCGTCACAAGTTTATTGAGGCAATTCGTATATAATTTAGTTTTTTTAAAGCTTGTTGAATATTTCGCTTTCGCGAAAGCGAAAAACATAAAACCAGATCATATTGAAAAAATTTTACTGCATTTAATTGATTAATATTGTTGCTTAATAGATATGATGACTGAAACGGATTTAAAAGAATTGATAAAAAGGAGTAATGAAAGTTGTGAATTGTGTGCTGCTACAAGTACAGCAGTTTTAAAGATAGACCTTGTGATCTATGAAGTTCCTGATTCACCCAATAATATAAAAGACACTTCTATTTTAATCTGCAACACCTGTAGTGAGCAATTAAATGATAAAGCTAGGGTAGACGTTAATCACTGGCGAGCACTTAATGAATCCATGTGGAGTCCCGTGCCAGCTGTGCAAGTAGTTGTGTATCGCATGCTAGAATATTTACGACCACATGGGTGGCCTGCAGATTTGCTTGAAATGATGTACCTAGAAGATGATACCATAAAATGGGCTGAGGATGGTATAAAACGTGGACCCGTTATTATTCATAAAGATGTTAATGGCAATGCATTACAAAAAGGCGATAACATTGTACTCATAAAAGATCTAGATGTAAAAGGAACAAGTTTTATTGCAAAACGCGGTACACCAGTTAGAAATATTACTCTAGTGCATGACAATGAAAATCAAATAGAAGGAAAAGTAAATGGCACCCAAATCGTGATTTTAACGCAGTTTGTAAAGAAAATCATTAATGACCGATAAAAAATAAATCTAGCTGATTTCATTTTCTATCAAACTGTTTTTATTACGTTTAATTTTTTAAATTTATGTTTTTTCAAAAACACGCTACCCATTAAATGATAGTTGTGCTTTTACAGCTTTGTCAATTATCCAATCTTTTCTGGATTTTTTAAAAATCTCTTCAAACTTATATAGTTAAACCCCCACATGCAATGAAACAAGGCTTGAATAATATTAATAGATGTCAATAGTAGTGTATACCGCTGTAGCTATAGCGAGATTAAAGCCCTAGTGCTTTTCAATAAACATATTATTACAAGTTCTATATATCCTACATAAACAAGATCACCAAAAGAAAATGGAATCTATCCTAACCCAAATCGCATAGCTTTTGCGATATAGGGATAAATAACTAGACTGTATATAGACTATACTTTTGCAGGAAAAAATCGCAAGCTATAGTATCCAACTACCTGCACTAAAAGTAGAAAGATCGAGGTGGATAAACAAACCTAAACTTCTATCTTTCTTCTCGCAAAGTTATAATTTGAGGCGTAAGGGATCCAAACTTACATGATCATACAAACTATCGATAAAGCAAACAAAATTTAATTAACGATGACTCAATTTATAAATAACATGATTAGTTCATTTTACTGTTAATGGTTGAATTTGTTAATGTTTTTAAAATTAAAATTTAATAGTTTAAAGATTAAATACTTTCGTAGCTGTTACATAAAAAACCATACTATGAAAATTTTACTACACATTTTAGGGATTACCTTTTTTTTTAATTTAATGCCACTTAAGGCAGTGGCTCAAGATTTCCAGGGACAAGCAGTATACATATCTAAAACCAAAATGGATTTAGGAAGCTGGGGTGCAAGAATGAGTGAAGAGCAAAAAAAGCAAATGCAGGCAAGATTAAAAAACAGGCTGGAAAAAACATATGTACTAGACTTTAATAAACAAGAATCGGTTTTTGATGAAAAAGAAAAATTAGATGCTATGTCAGGAGCTACAGATTCATGGGGAAATAATTTTGCGGCTGGTAAGCAGTATAAAAATGTAAAAAACAACCAACTTGTACAAAGCCAAGAATTCTATGGTAAACAATTTTTAGTTAAAGATAAGTTAGTAACCATTGACTGGAAAATGGGAAATGAAACCAAACAAATAGGAAATTATATGTGTTTTAAAGCAACAGCAATAATTCCTAATAAAGATTTATCATGGTATTCATTCTCATGGAGTGAATTAAGTAATAATAATGCAGAAAAAAAGAAAGAAAATGTAACTGAAACTGCACAAGATCAAAATAGTACAACTGTTACCGAAATAGAACAAGAGCCCTCGACACAAATTGAAGCATGGTACACACTACAAATACCAGTAGGTCATGGACCAGCAGAGTTTTGGGGGTTACCAGGGTTGATTTTAGAGGTGAGCGCTGGAGATACCACCATGTTGTGCACAAAAATTATTGTAAACCCTGCAGAAAAAGTTCAGATTGTTGCGCCTGAAAAAGGTAAAGAGATTACTAAGGTTGATTACAAAGAGACAATAGTAGGAAAAATGATCGAGATGAGAGATAATCGAGGTAGAAGACGTGGGTAAACCCAAATGTTATATTTTTTTATTTTTTTAATAGAACTTTCATTTTTTTTAAATTAAAGTGACTTAGACTTTTAATATGTTAACAAAAATGAGCTGTTTTGATTTCTATTTTCCGTGAAATGATAAAAAATAAATAAAATTTACTGTAAAAAGTGAATTTTTAACAAATACAAATGTTGATTTTACTTCATTAGTTTAGTTAATATTTAAACTGATTATTTAGTATATTTTTTATAAACTTTTACAAATTCATTTAAAGCCTCCTATTATACATGAAAAAAATTATTTGTTTCTTTTTTCTTATCGCTGTAAATATTTCATTATCACAAGTTAGATTAAAAGGAGTAGTGCGAGACAGCATGCAACAACCACTAGAACTAGCTAGTATAGTTGCTTTTAATAAAGAAACTAAAGCACTAGAATCTTATGGTGTAACAAATGAAAAAGGTAATTATACACTTGCTTTAAAAAATAATAATAGCTACAAAATTCAAGTAAGCTATGTAGGAATGAAAACTTTAGAAGATTCTATAGTTGTTACCGCGTTTGATATTATAAAAGACTATACCCTAAAACCAGAAAATTCTCTTGATGCAATAGAAATAATCTATGAAATGCCTGTCACCATTAAAGGAGACACCGTTACCTACAATGCAGATTCTTTTCAAAACGGTTCTGAAAGAAAACTAGAGGATATTCTTGAAAATTTGCCTGGTGTACAAATCAATGAAAATGGACAAATAGAAGTAGAGGGAAAGGTAGTTAACAAACTTATGGTAAATGGCAAAGACTTTTTTGATGGAGATACAAAGCTTGCTTCAAAAAATATTCCCTCAAAAGCAGTTGATAAAATACAAGTATTGCGCAATTATTCTGAGGTTGGTCAATTGCGTGGGGTAACTAATAATCAAGATAATGTAGCATTAAATATTAAACTTAAAGAAGGAAAAGAAAACTTTTGGTTTGGTGACATTACAGCAGGTGCTGGTACTGCACCAGATCAAGAACTCTATCTTTTGCAACCCAAATTGTTTTATTACACACCCAGGTACAGCATCAATTTTATAGGCGACGTTAACAATACTGGTGAACTAGCATTAACTAGGCGGGATATAAGAAATTTTGGTGGTGGATTTAGATCCCCTAGTAGAAGTAGTGGTACAGAAATCAATCTGGGTGATAATAGTCTAGATTTTTTAACTAATCAAAACAATGCCATAGAAATTGAGAATCAGCTAGCATCGGCAAACTTTAGTTATGCAGTTAATCCAGCATTAGACCTTAGTGGTTTTGTTATCTTTAACAGCAGTAAGATTGCCTCTAGACAAACTAGTTTTGTGCAATATACAAATCAAGATTTAGGTATTCCAGACGAGCGTACAGAACAAAATAACAACGAACGATCAAATCAAGCACTAGTTAAATTAAGTGCAAAATATCAGCCTGATATCAATAATCAATTAGAATACGATATTTTAGGTCGTATATCAAATGATAAACAACGACAAAGTCTTTTTTCATCGGTAATAGGAACTACAAATCAAACAGAAGAGGTAAAACCTTACAACATTAACCAAAGTCTTAATTATTATTACACACTAGATGAAAACAATATTTTTTCATTAGAGGCGCAACATTTACTAAAAAATGAAGATCCTTTTTACAATGCTCTATTACCTAATAACCCAAACCCCGCAGACGATACAGACCCCACCGACGATGATGCATTTGATAACACTGCTGCCCAACTGGGACTCAACAGGGCTTTAGACTTTTATGATGTAAGGCAAAATAGAAGAATACAATCTAACCAGCTAGATGCAAAACTAGATTATTATCACATACTTAACCCTAGAAGTAATCTCAATTTTACTTTGGGAACTATAATAAGTAGTCAAAACTTTAATTCAAACATCTTTCAATCATTAAATGATTTGCAACTAGTAGCTCCCATCCCACTAATTAATAATGGTATAGCAACAAACGACACACAATATAATTTTACAGATGTTTATCTAGGTGCGCATTATAGAATTAAAACCGGCAAGTTTACCATTACTCCGGGCTTTTCATTACACGCCTATGGTAATAAAAACACACAGCAAGGGGATACTTTTGAAGATAATTTTATAAGGCTACTACCTGACTTTGAGACCCGTGTTCAATTTAAAAAAAGTGAATCGTTAACCCTTAGATACGATATGCGCAACCAGTTTACAGATGTCACTAGATTAGCCCAAGGTATTGTACTTAACAGTTTAAATAGCATACAAATAGGTACTCCAGATCTACAAAATGCATTATCGCATAATGTAAATCTTATTTATAGCAGTTTTAACTTATTTAATTATACAAATGTATTTGCACGCGCAGCATATTCAAATAGTATAGACCAAATTAGAAGTGCTACCCAATTTGAAAATGTAATTAGGACAAGCACTTTTCTTAACTCTGCCTTTGCAGATGAAAATGCAAATCTTTCTGGACGTGTTCAACGCACCTTTGGCAAGGTAAGGGCAAGTGTAAATGCAGGTTTTAATTACAGTAAATTTAACCAGTTTATACAAGATCAACGCTCTATCAATAAAGCTTATACACAAAGTTATACCCCCAGTTTACGTACTAATTTTAAAGTAGCACCCAATGTTACTTTAAGTTACCGCTACAGTATAAGCGATAACAACCAGGGTGGGCGCAAAACACAATTTATTACCACTGCGCCCTCTATTGATTTTGATGCCTATATTTTAAAAGCAGTTACCCTGCGCAGTAATTATTCTTATACCACGCAAGCCACAAGCGGTGGACCTTCTCAATCTTTTCAAACTTGGGACGCCAGACTTTCATATAGAAAAGACCGAGATGCCAGCTGGGAGTATGAAATAAATGCTACAAACATTTTAAACATCTCGTCACAGATAAGAAATAATGTTAATAATGTATCTGCCTTTACAGTAGAAACTTTTATACAACCCCGCTTTATAACTTTTAGAGCTGTATATAGTTTGTAAACTAATAGATTGTTAAAGTTTTAGGTATGTTGTTGAACTTTTTATTTGCCCACAACAAGTAAAATAATTTTTACTTTTACCATATTGCTCTGTCAATAATTCTAGCTGCTGATATCCATAAGATAACTTGATAAAATATTCTTGAGTTATGTGCTTGAATATTGAGCAAATTATGGAAATTTGGCATTAAGAAATAAAGCAATCATGGCAAATACAATAACAGTGACCAATTTTAATTTTCCCGATCAAAAAAGCGTTTATAAAGGAAAGGTAAGAGATGTTTACCAAATCAACAACGATATACTAGTAATGATTGCTAGCGATAGATTGAGCGCTTTTGATGTGGTCATGCCCAAAGGTATCCCTTATAAAGGTCAGATTCTTAATCAGATTGCAACACAAATGATGGAAGCAACTGCTGATATTGTTCCCAATTGGTTAATCGCTACTCCAGATCCTAATGTGGCGATAGGACACCTGTGTGAGCCCTTTAAAGTAGAAATGGTAATACGTGGTTATATGTCAGGACATGCTGCTAGAGAATATAAAGCTGGTAAACGATCGCTATGCGGTGTAGAAATGCCAGAGGGTATGAAAGAAAACGACCCTTTTCCTACACCTATAATCACCCCAGCTACCAAAGCTGCCATGGGCGACCACGACGAGGATATCTCTAAAGAAGACTTGCTTAAAAAAGGAATCGTTACCGCAGCAGATTATGAAGTACTGGAAAAATATACCAAAGCCTTATTTAAAAGAGGTACAGAGCTTGCTGCCCAGCGCGGGTTGATTTTAGTAGATACAAAATATGAATTTGGCAAAACTAAAGATGGCAAAATAGTACTTATAGACGAGATACATACGCCAGACTCCTCTAGGTATTTTTATGCCGCAGGCTATGAAGAACGCCAGGAAAAAGGAGAAACACAAAAACAACTGAGTAAAGAATTTGTACGACAGTGGTTGATTTCAAATAATTTTCAAGGTCTTGAAGGGCAAATATTGCCCGATATGACAGATCAATACATTGCGACGGTAAGCGAGCGCTACATAGAACTGTATGAAAATATTACAGGTAAAACCTTTGAAAAAGCAAATACCACAAATATCACACAACGCATTGAAAAAAATGTGTTGCAGTGGCTTTCTCAATAATAATATTTAGTAACTACTTGATATATAAATATTAATACAGTTCAACCTCAAGTATTAATTGAACTAATATTTACAAGTGTTTTGCACTAAAAATTTAGACTATTCCTTATAAATAGATTGGGGATATTATTGTTCTCGCTTTCGCCAAAGCGAAATAATCAAGTTGATCCTCTTGCATAACAAAGTAAAAAAAACCAAATAACAATTTGATGGGTTAGATGTTGTACTTATAAACCAACTGGTAATCGACGCTTTTAATTATCTATTAAATGCTGGATAATCATTTTGATATTTACACAGCTTATTTATTCACATCACACCCCGTAAATATGTTAATTAAAATGCGTCTAATTTGTTAAGATTCATAGATTCAATTCCTATATTTCGGCATATCGCATATTTTAATTTAATGGACGGAACCACACAGTATACTGAAGATAATATACGGTCCCTAGACTGGAAAGAGCATATAAGAATGCGCCCTGGCATGTATATAGGTAAGCTGGGTGACGGCTCTAGTGCCGACGATGGTATTTATATATTGCTTAAAGAAGTAATAGACAACTCTATTGACGAGTATGTAATGGGAGCCGGTAAAACTATTGAGGTTTCTATACAAGGTGAGCGGGTGATTGTGCGTGATTATGGTCGTGGTATCCCACTAGGTAAAGTGGTAGACGTAGTTTCTAAAATGAATACCGGTGGTAAATATGACTCAAAAGCCTTTAAAAAATCAGTAGGATTAAATGGTGTAGGTACAAAAGCGGTAAATGCTTTATCCTCTTTCTTTAGGGTAGAATCTTCTAGAGAAAATAAAAGCGCTAGTGCCGAGTTTGAAAGGGGTGAACTTACAGGAAAAGAATTTCTAGAAGAAACCACAAGACGTAAAGGGACAAAAATTACCTTTATTCCCGATGCAGATATTTTTAAAAACTATAAATACCGCCCAGAATATGTGATACGCATGTTAAAATACTATGTGTATCTCAATCCTGGATTGACTATTATTTTTAATGGTGAAAAGTATTTTTCAGAGCATGGATTAAAAGACTTGCTAGGCGAGACCATTGCAGTAAATGATAGATTATATCCTATCATTCATTTAAGAGGGGAAGACATTGAGATTGCCATGACCCACAGTAGAACACAGTATAGCGAGGAGTACCACTCGTTTGCAAATGGTCAAAACACCACACAAGGTGGTACACACCAGGCAGCTTTTAGAGAAAGTATTGTAAAAACCATACGCGAGTTTTACAACAAAAATTATGAAGCAAGTGATGTGCGCAAATCTATAGTGAGCGCAATTGCTATAAAAGTAATGGAACCTGTTTTTGAATCTCAAACCAAAACCAAACTAGGTTCTACAGAAATGGGAGGGGACCTACCCACCGTTAGAACCTTTGTAAATGATTTTATAAAAACGCAACTAGATAATTTTCTTCATAAAAACCCAGTTGTTGCAGATGCGTTGCAAAAAAAAATCATTCAGGCAGAACGAGAGCGCAAAGAACTTTCTGGTATCAGAAAACTGGCAAGAGATCGAGCAAAAAAATCTAGCTTACACAATAAAAAATTAAGAGATTGTCGTGTGCATCTAGGTGATACAAAAAAAGATAACAACCTAGAAAGCACACTTTTTATTACAGAGGGTGATAGTGCAAGTGGGTCTATTACAAAATCCCGTAATGTAAATACACAAGCGGTATTTTCACTGCGTGGTAAACCCTTAAACTCTTACAACATGAATAAAAAAATTGTTTATGAAAACGAAGAGTTTAATTTGTTACAAGCCGCACTAAATATAGAAGATAGCCTAGAAGATTTAAGATATAATAAAATCGTGATTGCAACCGATGCAGATGTAGATGGTATGCACATACGATTACTTTTGATCACTTTTTTTCTACAATTTTTTCCAGAATTGATTAAAAAAGGACATTTGTACATCTTGCAAACACCGCTGTTTAGAGTTAGAAATAAAAAAGAAACCAAATATTGCTACACCCCAGAAGAGCGGGCAGAAGCAATGGCAACATTAGGAAAAAACCCAGAAATCACCAGATTTAAGGGTTTAGGTGAAATAAGTCCAGACGAGTTTGTTCATTTTATAGGTGAAAATATCAGGCTAGACCCTATCATGCTAGACGAGGGAATGAGTATAGAAGATTTATTGAGATTCTATATGGGCAAAAACACCCCCGACCGTCAAGATTTTATTATTGAAAATCTAAAAGTAGAGCTAGATGTGATTGAAGGAGATGCCATATAGCTTCAAAAAATTAATTAAAGAGAACCACTTTGATATACTCTTGTTAAGTAACAACTAAAAGTGATCTAAAAAGATTTTAATTATTACGCTTTCGCGAAAGCGTAATAACCACAATATAAAAATATTAATTAGCAACAGTTACCTATAATAGCTAACTAACAGATGAGTGAAGAAAACGAAGAATTAGAGAATTTAGGAGAAGATATCCACGACCATACTACCGAGACTATAACACGGGTTAAGGGAATGTATAAAGAGTGGTTTATGGATTATGCAAGCTATGTAATTCTTGAACGAGCAGTACCTGCAATAGAAGACGGTTTTAAGCCAGTGCAACGCCGTATCATGCAGTCTATGAAAGATCTAGATGATGGTAGGTATAATAAGGTGGCAAATATTGTGGGGCACACCATGCAGTACCACCCACATGGTGATGCGAGTATAGGCGACGCCATGGTACAAATAGCTCAAAAAGATTTATTGATCGATATGCAAGGTAACTGGGGAAATATTCTTACCGGCGATCCTGCTGCCGCTTCTCGTTATATAGAGGCGCGTATCTCAAAATTTGGGTTAGAGGTTCTTTATAACCCAAAAATCACCCAATGGCAATCCAGTTATGACGGTCGCCGTAAAGAACCTATTAACCTGCCTGTTAAATTCCCGTTACTACTCGCACAAGGTGCCGAGGGTATTGCAGTAGGGCTTTCTACCAAAGTTTTACCCCACAATTTTAACGAGCTTATAGAAGCCTCTATAAAGCATTTAAAAGGTAAGAGTTTTAAAATTTATCCAGATTTTCCAACAGGTGGTGCTGCAGATATATCAAATTACAACGATGGTTTACGCGGTGGTAAAGTGCGTGTAAGAGCAAAAATGCACTCGCCAGATAAAAATACCATCGTAATTACTGAAATTCCATTTTCTACTACTACTAGTACACTCATTGATTCTATCCTTAAAGCAAACGAAAAGGGAAAGATAAAAATCAAAAAAATAGAAGATAATACAGCAGCTAATGTAGAAATCATAATCCATTTACCACCAGGGTTATCGCCAGACAAAACCATAGATGCGCTTTATGCATTTACAAGTTGTGAGGTAAGCATATCGCCACTGGGTTGTGTAATTGAAGATAATAAACCACTTTTTGTAGGAGTGACAGAAATGCTGCGCCGCAGTGCAGACCATACGGTAGAATTACTTAAGGCAGAACTAGAAATACTACTACATGAAGTTGAGGAGCAATGGCATTTTGCATCATTAGAACGTATTTTTATTGAAAATAGAATTTATCGAGATATTGAAGAAGAAGAGACATGGGAAGGCGTGATCAATGCCATAGATAAAGGACTACAACCGCACATCAAACATTTAAAAAGACCTATTACCGAAGAGGATATTGTAAGGCTTACAGAAATAAGAATTAAACGTATCTCAAAATTTGATATTGATAAAGCACAACAAAAAATACAAGCCCTAGAAGATCGCATTGCCGAACTTAAACACCATCTAGATCACCTAGTACAGTTTGCAATAGATTATTTTACTAAGCTGCAAAAAGACTATGGAAAAGGCAGAGAACGCAAGACCGAGTTAAAAAACTTTGAAGATATTATTGCTTCTAAAGTAGTTATACGCAATACAAAACTTTATGTAAATAGGGAAGAGGGCTTTGTAGGCACCGCTTTGAAAAAAAATGAATATGTTTGCGACTGTTCTGATATAGACGATATTATTTGTTTTACAAGAGAAGGTAACATGATGGTGACCAAAGTAGATGCAAAAACCTTCATAGGTAAAAACATTGTACATGTAGCTGTTTTTAGAAAAGAAGACAAGCGCACCATTTACAATGTGATTTATAGAGACGGTAAAACAGGTCCTAGCTATGTAAAACGTTTTGCCGTTACTAGTATTACCAGAGATAGGGAATACCCTATGGGAAAAGCAGATAAAGGATCGCATATGCATTATTTTAGTGCAAACCCAAATGGAGAAGCCGAGATTGTTACCATCAACCTGCGACAACTAGGCAGTATTAAAAAAGTAAAATGGGACTTAAACTTTTCTGATATCATTATTAAAGGTCGCAATTCAAAAGGAAATCTGGTTACTAAATACAATATTAAAAAAGTAGATCTTAAAGAAGAAGGTGTTTCTACTTTAAAGCCACGTAAAATATGGTTTGACGATACCGTTCAAAGGCTTAATGTAGACGGCAGGGGTCAATTATTGGGTGCTTTTAAAGGTGAAGATCGATTGTTGATCGTTACCCAAAAAGGAGTGGTCAAAACCATCATTCCCGAGGTAACTGCTCGTTTTGACGATGATATGGTGGTATTAGAAAAATGGATTCCTGGCAAACCATTATCTGCAGTATATTTCAATGGAGAGCGCAAGTTGTATTATGTTAAGAGATTTCTAGTAGAAAATCAAGAACGTGAAGAGAACATCATTACAGAACATGAAAATTCGTTTTTAGAAATTATAAGTACAGACTATAAACCTGTGATAGAATTAATTCATGTAAAACCTAGGGGTAAAGATCAACCAGATAATGAAGAAATAGCTCTAGAAGAATTTATTGCCATAAAAGGCATAACTGCACAAGGCAACATGCTTACTAAGAGTAAGTTAAAACAAATTAATTTACTAGATCCATTACCCTACGAGCCCGAAGTAGACATTGCTGAGCAAGATGCTGATGTTGATCAAGAAAAAGTTATTACCGCAAATGATCAAATCACTGCCGACGATACAACGACAAAAGCGTTAAAAGATAATGATGGTCAAAAAGATGACCCAGCAGTTGATGAAAAAGGGCAGTCTAGATTGTTCTAATAGCATGTATAAACATTAATAATTAATGTAAAGGTGTTTTCAATTTTTAGGTTTAATTATACTATTTGCCATGTGATAATATGGTAACTATCACATAATTTTATATAAGCTCAAGGCGAAAACAAAATTTCAACCAACTTAATAGACACGCATTAAAATGAGAATATTAAAGGAATTTAAAGAATTTGCCGTAAAAGGCAACATGATAGATATGGCAATAGGTATCATTATAGGTACGGCTTTTAACAATGTGGTGCAGGCACTGGTAAAAAAAGTGATTTTACCACCGCTTTCTTACCTTACAGATGGTGTTAATTATGAAGATAAAAAATACGTTTTGCGTGCAGCTATTGAAGGAAAAACGGGTGACAGGGCCAAAGAAATAGCCATCTATTATGGAGAATTAGTAAATGTATCCATAGATTTTATAGTTATAGGATTTACCGTTTTTATTGTAATCAAATTGATGAACAAATTAAGGAACAATGCCCAAGACCCTGAAAATAACAAAGTGGTCACTCCTAAAGATATAGAGCTGCTTAATGATCTTAAAAATTTAATGCAAGAACAAAATGATTTACTAAAGACTAGGTAATAGTGCACATTCAACATTTTTTAAATTTATAATTATAAGGATATACAGCAGCGACCTGTCATTATAGAGTTTAAAATTTGATTTAATTATAAAAACACTCATAATTGTCCGATAAAAAAGAAGCTATAAAAATGGGTTCTTAAATAACAATCGTAGATTAAGGTTGCAAAATTGAAAATACGATGGAAAAAGTAATTATTTTTCTAGTAAATCTGTTTTCGGACAGTATCCTGATCTCATTAATAGACGATTCATTGATAAGAAAAGAAGTGAAAAAATGTGATTCAAACAGTTATAAAAAGTGATTTACCACAAAAGGCCATTTAATAAGCATGTGCTTTTGTTCGTTTTCAATGTGTACCTCACTTCGAGAAGTATCGGGAGCTATGCTTGGTTTATCAGGTAAAACGAGAATTTTTTAATTAAATCACATTCCTCAAAGAAGCACATTATTTGATGTAAATAAGAAGAGAGGCGTTTTGGTTTTTGAAAATATTTATCATCAACTATTCAACCAATATGGTGGTATTTTATCCCGACAGCCTAATTTAAGCTGCTTGTAAATTAAAGGGTAAAATTATCAAAATTAAATTCATAGGTTTTTTAAGATCTATTTTCTTATTGCAGTTCCTTTATAAATTTGGTCTCTTCCAGACTGCGTAAATTCAAAGGTGTAAGAATCTTTATTTGTAGACAGTATTTTAAAAAGATAAGCACGGCTTTCTGCATTTGTTTTTGGGTCTATGGGGATCACCCGCCACTCACAATCATTAACCCACTCTATTCTAGAGGTATCTACTTTATTTTCAAAACGCTCGATTTGCAAATCTTTAGTACGTGTAAACTCGGTTTTTAACAGTTTACCACCGCTTTCTTGTTCCCATATAAACGTACCCTCTTTAAAATCTACACAATCCCTAGAGTTTTCATAACAGCTTGTTGTAAGTATTAATATCAAAATTGCTATAGGCAAGTATTTCATTTTATTTTTGTGGCAAATTTAATTCTTGAAACAGTAATTAAGGTACAAAGTATTCAAAACTTCCATCATTGTAAAGCAAAATTATTTTTTGAATAGTTTTACTTCCATTAGTCTTTTTTAAAACCCTTTCTTCCTCTTCTTCTTCAACCTCCACATTAGAGAACAGATCTTGTGATATTGTTTTATTCATTTCTAAAGAACCAGAACTATTTATTTTACCATTGTCGGTTGCGGTGTCATTTTTGTTTTTATTGATCTCGGTGCTTGCAACTTTATATTTGGGATAGGTGCCAGTGCCATATAACAACCAGTTAAAATCAACTTCATTAAATTGCTCTATAATACTCATAACAAAATCGAGACTAGGTTTGTTGCGACCAGACAGGATATGCGAGATAGAGCTGCGCCCGACTTCAATACGATCTGCAAATGACGAAGCATTTAAATCATTACTATCCATAATTTTTTGGATTCTTTTAGAAAAGTCGGCTGTGTCAATCATAATTACAAAAGTAAACAAAATAATAATTTTTAGCAGTTTACGATTGTAAACATACAAGATTCACTCCCTTAAATATCACCTAAAAACTCCTTTTTAACCTAAACAATTACTTAATATAAGCAATATTAAAACACTGAAAAAGTATTATTTAAATTCATAATTTAATCCGACAAATAAATATTTAAAAAGACTTAGATATTTCGATAACTAACCGCTGTATGTGATTTACATATGTAAACATTTGAGAAATATCTATCGTTTACAATTGTAAATTTACCTATGTTTACAATTGTAAACTAGATAAATATTACTTTTGTGTATTAATAAACCGCTATGCTACCTAGGTATTTTTCTTATCAATATTTTGAGAATTATTTTCAATCCATCATTTCTATTTATGGACTTTCTTTAAATGAAATTATGATTGGAACATCTGTAAACAATAGATCTATTTATGGATTAAAAATAGGCAGCGGGAAAATTAAAGTTTTATTATGGTCACAAATGCATGGAAACGAGTCTACATCTACTCGTGCTATTTGTGAATTATTAAAAAGCCGAAAGATCAATCACTTTTTGAACCGTGTACAGCTTTATATCATTCCCGTGTTAAATCCAGATGGAGCAGAAAATTGGACTCGAGTAAACGCAAATATGGTAGATTTAAATAGGGATGCCATTGCGCTCTCACAACCAGAAAGCAGGGTGCTGCGAGATGTTTTTGAAAGTTTTTCACCAGATTATTGTTTCAACTTGCATGGGCAACGTACTATTTATGGTATAGAAAAATCACAGGCGCCTGCACAGCTTTCATTTCTCGCTCCTGCTGGAGATATGGAAAAAACACTTACTGCAGCTCGTATGAAGTCCATGCATGTTATCAATACTATTTATAACCAACTTTCTATAGATATTCCTGGTAAAATAGGCAGATACAATGATGATTTTAATATAAACTGTATAGGTGATTATATGATGACTAAACAGGTACCTACTATTCTTTTTGAGGCTGGTCATGCTGGTAATGATTATTCGAGAGATATAGTTAGCGTTTTATATTTAAAAGCATTGACAACGGCTTTAAATACAATAAGTAACTTAAAAGAGGTATTGCAGATTGAAAAAGACGTAATAGTAAAAAAATACAACAGTATCCCGCATATTACTTGTTCTTATGTAGATGTTTTAATAAAGAATTATAAGTCTAGTTCAGGTAATCAAAATCTATCTATTTTATACCACGAGCAGTTAGTAAACAAGGTACTTTACCTTATTCCCATGTTAGTAGGAATCAACAATAAAAAAGATATAAATGGTCACCGGGTCATAAACTTAGATATGTTAAATAGTTCATTTAAAAATGACTTAAACATAGAGAATAATTTACAAGTTTCATGCGATTCTTTGGACTTAGGAAGTTTGCTAATAAATGCATAAAATGTAGAAATCTTTTAGTTTATTTAATTTATTTCTATTTTATTTGTAAAATAATTTTAATTAAATCTATTAAAATGGCAAAAATAGACGAAATAGATAAACAAATACTAGATGTTCTTATTGAAAACACAAGAACACCTTTTACCGATATTGCTAAACGACTAAATATAAGTGCTGGAACCGTTCACGTAAGAGTTAAAAAAATGGAGGAGTCTGGTATCATTCACGGTTCATCTTTAACTGTAGATTACCATCAGTTGGGTTATACATTTATTGCTTACATAGGTATTTTTTTAGAAAAAACAAGTACAACACAATTTGTATTAGAACGCATACAAGACATTCCTTTTGTTACTGTGGCACACATTACCACTGGTAAATTTAATATTTTCTGTAAAATAAGAGCAAAAGACACTACTCATGCAAAGAAAATAATCTTCATGCTAGACGATATTGATGGTGTAAGTCGCACCGAGACCATGATTAGTCTAGAAGAAAGTATTAATGATAAGAAAAGACTGCTGCACAAGGTGTTTCAGGATCTTTAATGACTTTGTTTAAAGATATTAAAAACGACGAGTATGCACCTTACTACGGCCGTTATCTTTCTGATTTTGATGCTGGGTTAACTATAGATATGGTTTTAAATGATTCCCTACAGCATACTTTAGACTTCGTTAAAAAGATTGAACGTCCTTTGTCCTATAGTTATCAACCCAAAAAGTGGTCTATTGGTCAAGTCCTGCAACACACTATTGATACAGAACGTGTTTTTGCCTACAGGGCTTTGCGATTTTTAAGAAAAGATCCAACAGTTTTGTCAGGATTTGATCATGTTTTTTTCAATAATCAATTTGATAATTATGCTTTCGCGAAAGCGGAACTTATACAATCCATAACCACTACAAGGCTTTTTACAATAGACGTATTTAAAAATGCAAGTGATGAAGCACTAATTTTTAAAGGAACTGCAAATGGAAAAATCATGACTGCAAGGGTGATACCTTTTATTATTGCTGGTCATTTTTTACATCATGAAAAAGTGTTGAAAGACCTATATTTATAGTAAAGGATTTTACAAGTTTATAAAAACAAAAAAGCTCGCAAATTGCGAGCTTTTTTGTTACTTGATTTATTTTATTAATTAAGCATCACTGGCATTACCAACATGGTAACTAGTTCTCCATCTTCTAGACCGTCGACAGGTGTTAAAATTCCTGCTCTATTAGGCAATGACATTTCTAGAGAAACATCATCACAACTTAGGTTATTTAGCATCTCGATTAAAAATCTACTGTTAAAACCTATTTGCATATCCTCCCCTTGATAGTCGCAGGTAAGTCTTTCATCTGCCTTGTTACTATAGTCCAGATCTTCAGCACTTATATTAAGTTCTGCACCTGCCATTTTTAGTCTAATCTGGTGGGTAGTTTTATTAGAAAAAATACTAACACGTCTTACAGAGTTTAGAAATTGTGTGCGTGATATAACTAGTTTATTCGGATTTTCTTGCGGTATTACAGCCTCATAATTAGGGTACTTTCCATCTATGAGTCTACAAATAATAGTAGTGCCGTCAAAACTAAATTGAGCATTACTTTTATTATACTCTATAAGCACAACTGTTTCACTTCCCTGCAGCATTACTTTTAATAAATTTAATGGCTTTTTAGGCATGATAAACTCTGCTGTTTCAGTTGCAACAAGATCTTCTCTTCTATATCGCACTAACTTATGTGCATCTGTAGCGACAAATGTTAGTGAGTCGCTTGTAAATTGAAAAAACACACCGCTCATCACTGGTCTTAAATCATCATTACCACTAGCAAATATGGTTTTGTTGATTGCGGTCGCTAGTGTATTACCTAATATTTGAGTGCTACTAGGGTTTGAAATAGTAACCGATCTAGGAAATTCCTCGGCAGCTGCACAAGATATTTCTGATTTTCCTTTATCATGGCTTACTACCATTATGGTACCTGTTGCATGAAAAGTAAGTGGCTGCTCTGGAAATGTTCTCAGGGTATCTAGCAATAATTTTGCTGGTAAAGCAATACTACCATGACTTTCACTTTCTACTGCTAGTTTACTTACCATAGTAGTTTCCATATCGCTGGCAGATACTTTAAGTTCATTACCAGATAATTCCATCAAAAAATTATCTAAAATTGGTAAGGTATTGTTGTTATTAATCACACCGCCTAGTTGTTGTAGGTGTTTTTGCAGGTAAGAACTAGATACTATAAATTTCATATTTGTTTTAGTATTTTATATGGTAAACCACTTGTTATTTTTATTTTAAAGAAAATACAACTAAAGGTTTATGTTATGCTTAATTAAGAAATTCAAAGATATTTGATATAAGATGAATTGCACAACATATTTATTAATAATTCAGACTATTTATGAATTGTAATGATTTAAAAAGTCATTTTAAATATTCATTTTACATTCTAGGTATGAGAGAATAACAATACTTAAACATAATACCGATTAATAACAAGATTTAACGGTATATACTAGCTTTTATATTTCTTAATTAAGTCTTCTATCACTTTTTCTGTTAACTCATAACCACGCTGGTGTGGCCAGCCTTCCCAAACGACGATACCATTAGGGTCAATAATCACGCAATGCGGTATTCCAGTAACTCCATAGGCATTATTGAGCCGCCCTTTTGTATCATAAGCGCTGTAGTATTCCATCTTTGGTGCTGTCATTCTTTTGATAACAGCGGGAGATTCATCACTTAAACCGACAACTACTAGATTTTCTTTAAATTTATAATGATATGCATTCATATCAGGAATTGCTTTACGGCAGGGGCCGCACCAGGTTGCCCAAAAATCTATCAATATAAATTTACCTTTCATTTCTGGTTTTTCAGTAAGCCAGTCTTCTATGATAAATTCTGGGGCTTTTTTATCAATAAAAGAGGCAGCCCAAAGTTTTTTTTGTTGTGCATAACTGCTTAAAGGAGCTATAAATAGCAATAGTAGTAGGAGTTGTGTGGTTTTCATAATGTTACTTCTAATAGGTGAATAAATTAAGATTTTATGGTCTTGTGGCGCCATAGTACCATCCAGCAACGCTCTTATATATTTAAATAAAAGGAGCCTCTATAGGTAAAACGCTTACTTTTCTACTCTTAATATCATATGAATCGCTATTTGATAGCACATGTATGGTAAGATTTGCAATGGTCATGGGCGTACCTTTTTCAAGCAATTTTTCATTATTGTGTTGTAGCGAGCTGCCGTCAAAAACGATTACCATTCCAGATCCTATAACTGTAGCATCTTTGCCATATTTGATGATCATGCCTGTGTCTTCGGCAAGACCTATACCTTGCAGATTTGGAAATTTTGCAATGGCTTGTGAAAGTCTTCCAAAACGCCCTCTTCTTATAAAATGTGTATCTATGATCAATTCAGGTAGTAAATCTAACCCTTGGCGCATTTTTATTGTTCCTTTTGTAAAGGATTCTGTAGCGTTGCCACCAGCGATCATCTCGCTTGCCATAGCCATAGCGCCTGCACTTGTCCCTGCGATTACAAACCCAGTTTCATTGATATAACGATCTTGTAATATGTGATGTATGGTGGTACCACCTATAAAATCGGTTATTCTTGATTGATTACCGCCAGAAAACATGACGCCATCGGCATTTTTAATCAATTTGATAGCTTCCTCTTTTTCAGCATCTGCTCTAGATCTTATGTCCAGTACGGTAACATTCTTGCAACCTAGGGTGTGAAAAGCTTCTAGATAATTATCTGCTACTTCTATAGGAATGCTAGATGCTGTGGGGATCACAACTATATGTGCACCTGTCCCGCCAGCCTCTTTTACCACGTGAGATAAAATACCGTCTTGAATAAATTCTTTGGTGTATTGTTCACTTTCTTCAATTCCTTTATCTTCATTACCGCCTATTGGGATAAGCGTACCTTTAGGAATTATGTTATTTTTACTTTCATTCATGATGCAAAAATAATTTTTTTTAATTGTCTTTTTACACACATGGTCATAAGATTTAATTTTAGGAGTATAGAAGTCATTTAATTTTTTTCCATTTGCCATAAGTCTCCATGACTTCATAGAGAAAATATTTTTAGTTTTAAAACCGCAATCATATGGTTATGGTATTAATTTTACTGCTATGATGTATTTTTGTTGTACAATATTTATGGATATATCGCTTTCGCGAAAGCGAGAATATAAAAAGCACCTATAAATAGAAAAGTGTATTGAGAGAATAGTACTGTTGTTTTCAAAAGGACCATGGTCTTGCCTAAACAGTGTTAAACTTTTTGTTTAATATTACATTCCAAAAACAGCCAAAATATGATTCACATAATCTCTTCAAAAAGAATTAATCTTAAAGATCTTCACCGTATTTATTTAAACGTTAATGAATTGCAATTATCTGCAAGTACCATTGATGCAATACAAACCTGTAGAGATTATTTGGATAAAAATTTTGGAGCTACTAATAGTGCACCGACTTATGGTATTAATACTGGATTTGGGTCATTGTGTAATACTCAAATAGATAGAGTTCATTTAACCCAATTACAGCATAATTTATTAATGTCGCATGCTTGTGGTACAGGTGATAAGATTCCAGATCACATTGTAAAGTGGATGTTATTTCTTAAAATCCAAAGTTTGTCCTATGGCTATAGTGGGGTAAGTGTGGGAGTAGTGCAGCGATTAGTAGATTTTTACAATCATGGGATTTATCCTGTTGTTTATCAACAAGGTTCTCTAGGCGCTAGTGGAGACCTTGCCCCACTTGCGCATCTTGCACTGCCATTAATCGGGCTGGGTGAGGTATGCTACAAAGAAAAGAAATATACAGGCAAGGAAATAAATGAAATGATGGGCTGGAAACCCTTACAATTGCAATCTAAAGAGGGACTTGCGCTTATTAACGGTACGCAATTTATGCTGGCATATGCAGTAGATTTAGTGTTAACATCTAAAAGGTTGTGGTATTGGTCCCATATTACAGCCGCCATTTCTATAGATGGTTTTTCATGTAATATTTCTCCATTTGATGAACGTATTCATTTGATAAGACCCCATAAAGGGCAGATAAAAAGTGCAGCGTTAATAAGAGAATTATTAGAAGATAGCGAGATTGCGACAGATCAAAAACAAAATGTACAGGATCCATATAGTTTTAGATGCACGCCACAAGTAAATGGGGCTGCGAGAGATACACTTGATCACGTTATCAAAACAATTTTGATAGAATGTAATGCTGTTACCGATAATCCAAATGTTTTTCCTGCAGCAGATTGCATTATATCAGGCGGTAATTTTCATGGACAACCTCTTGCTTTTGCACTAGATTTTTTATCTATAGCTATGAGTGAAATAGGTAGTATAAGTGAGCGCAGGGTTTTTCAATTGTTGAGTGGCACACGGGGATTACCACCTTTTTTATGCAACAATGCTGGTCTTAATAGCGGTATGATGATCGTGCAGTACACCGCTGCTAGCATTGTAAGTCAAAATAAACAACTTGCATTTCCCGCCTCTGTGGATAGTATTGTGAGTTCAAATGGACAAGAAGACCATGTGAGTATGGGTGCAAATGCAGCAACCAAAGCTTATAAAATTGTAGAAAATATTAAAACTATACTTGCCATAGAATTATTGTCTGGTGCGCAAGCCCTAGAATTTCATCAAAAAAAGACCTCTACTTTTTTAGCTTCAATCGTTTCTATTTTACGCAGTACTGTACCTAGATATGAAGATGATCGGGTTATGTATACAGACATTAATAAAGCCAAGGAAGTAATAGAAAACATGATGCTAGACGAGGATGTTTTGGATTTCTAACCAGTCAGCAACTAAAGAAATCCGATTGCTTAGTTTATGAATAATGGCACAGTTACTTAAACTTAGATACAAAAAAAAGATAAAATCAAAAGAAATCTTTTATTCTTTTAACTGAATAGCTTTTTATAATTAATTGTGAACTTAGGTTTACCATCAAAAGCTTTTTGTTGATTTCACAGTTAGAATTAATTTAAAAAATTAAACGGTTAACAATGATCTCAATGATGTAGGTCTAATTAGATCCTTTATAGTGTCTTGTTTTTATATATCACTTCATGCCCACCGTTTTATAACGTCTAAGATTAGTAACTTTAACCATAAGTATATTTTATATATTTGATAAAAAATATTAATAACAATTAATATAATAATTACTTAATCTTTGCACATCGATTATAAAACATAATATTGTTGTTAATACATGCAATTATTTTTAAAAAGCATTATATGAATTTAAGCAATACAGTTGTAAACGCTTTGACTAACCAAAATCAATTTAAACAACAAGCTCCACTTCCTAGCTATTCGGTCACATTCTTAAACATCTTATTATGGTTATTTTTTATAACCAATGTTGCGGTATTAGCTTTTTTTTACCCAACCATGCCAGAATGGAAGCTAGGACAGTTGTTAAAAATAAATGGCTTTACCATTTTAATCTGGGCAACTGTAACATTTTTTAGCGCTTTAATAAGTACCTATTCTAGTAATTATTTAGTTGGTTTTAAATACCGATCTAGATTTATGGCGCTTTGTCTAGGTTTTACACTAGCGGTCATGTTATTTGTTATGTCAAATCAAATATTTATTTCTATTACTAGCTGGTTTTTGATGGGTTATCTCATGTCTAGATTAATAGGTATAGATAAAGATTGGGGAGAGGCGCAACAGGCAGCCTCTTTTACTTTTAAGTATTTTTTACTAGGTACGGTTTTTTTAAGTGGGTGTTTGCTATTACTTTCTATACAACTCGACACTTTTATTATTGAAGAGATCATTAAGCATATCAATACCTTACCATTTCACATATTAATTATCGCAGGACTTTTATTAATTACTGCGGCGATTATACAAAGTGCCATTTATCCCTTTCACCGCTGGTTGCTATCTGCCATGACATCGCCTACACCAGCATCGGCATTGATGCATGCGGGTTTTGTAAATGGATCTGGTTTACTGCTTGCTATTTTTGCAACACTTATTTACGCCTCTCATACACAAGATGTGCTCTTTATTATTGGCGGTTTAACTGCTATAATAGCACAGTTTACCAAATTGATACAAGTTAACATAAAACAAAAATTAGCTTGTTCTACCATCGCACAAATGGGTTTTATGATCATGCAATGTGGATTAGGATTTTATAATGCTGCTGTAGTACATTTAATACTTCATGGGTTTTACAAGGCATATTTATTTTTAGCATCTGGAGATGAGATAAAAAATTCTGTTTTTAAGAAAGACGAACAATTAAAAATCAAACCTTGGCAGTTATTAATTATATTGTTTTATACAATAGGTGCAGCTTTTGTTTTTTCTTTCTTTACAGGCAAGGGTAGCCAGCTAGATAGTGGTATTTTCTTAACCATAATAGTAGCAATTACCGCAGGACAGATCACTTACAATATGTTAAAAGCGGTTTCACTTTCTATGATACAAAAGTTGTTACTGCCGCCACTGTTCATTTTTATAGGTGTTGCAGCTTATAGTTTTATGTATCATATTGTAACGGTATTTATGTCTACTATGCCTATGGTTGCAGATGCTAGACCTCTTTCTATACTTCAAATTGTTTTCTTATTCATTTTCTTAGCGGGCTTTTTCATTATGAAATTAGGCTGGTATAGAAATTTACCATGGTTATACGTTACTTTATTAAACATTTCACAACCCAATAAAAAAACTATTTTAATGTATAAATCTAAAACATCATAAAATGATAGAAATTTCTAGCACGATTGAAAAAGCAGCCAAGGTAATAGGTAACACCTGGCCTCTATATTCATTTGTAACTTCAAATCCGCTATCGGGTTATGAAAATTCTCATTTTAGAACTGCGGTCGGTACAGCACAACAATATTTAAATGCAGCAGTTTATCCAAAAGCCGATGTTTTTAAACAAGCATATGACAATAATGAAATAGAGCCTATCATAATTTCAATGCTATTAAAAGAAAATGGATTTTTAGAGACCCCAGAATTCTATTTAAAGCAAATGAATTCAAATAAAATTGTAAGGTTAAATACAAATCAAGAGCTAGATTCAATTATGTCTAAATGGCTAGCGGTTTTTATGGACGAAGGACTAGCAGAGTGGAAAATGCCAGAAAAAGATCAAGGTTTTTATCGCTCATGGCGAAAACTTGCTAAATATGATGTAAACATACCTATTAAAAATATTTCTGAAATACCAGAATCTTGTGATGATGCCCTAACAGAAGCTATAAAAGATATTGAAGAAGCGCATTATGAAGAAGTATTTAAACAGCACCTTGCAGCATTACCTGGCTGGACTGGTTATATCAACCATCGCACAAGCTATGATTCACACTGGCAACAGCAACACCCTATAAGTATAAAAGAATACCTAGCCGTGCGCCTGTGGACAGCAAAAAAGATAGGGATACCTTTATTAAATATAAATAAAACAAATACGGCAATTAATAACGAGTTGCTACCTTATATATGGTTAACAGCATGGGAGCAAACATGGCAAAACTATATGATACATGCCATTAAAGAAAATAATAAAGTACAACCCAATGAAACATTGCCAGATGCACAGTTTGTATTTTGTATAGATACAAGATCTGAATTAATAAGAAGACATGTAGAAGCGCAAGGCAATTATGAAACCTATGGTTATGCCGGTTTTTTTGGAATTGCCATGGACTATAAGAGTATAGAAGATGATATCACCAGAAAATCATGTCCACCAATTGTGAGTAGTGCATATCAAGTAACTGAAACAGCTAAAAAAGGAAAGGATAAAAAACTTACTGTATATTATCAAAAAAATGAACGAGCAAAATTTAAGGAGGCAATTCTTAAACGCATGAAAAATATGTTGCCTTCAACCTTTGGTTTTGTCGAGGGTAGTGGTCTTTTTTACTTGTTTTCTTTGCTATCGCGCACTGTAATGCCTGCTCCTTTATTACGTTTTAAAGAAAGTCAGCAAGATTCTTTTGAAGATTTTACAACACCACAAATAAATTGTACTGGTGCAGTTAAAGAAAAAGAAGACATACCGCTTATTGAAAAGGTGGCTATAGTAAAATCTGGTTTTGATTTAATGGGATGGAAAAAATTTGCTCCCATAGTTGTTTTTGCTGGTCATGGTGGGCAATCGGCAAATAATCCGTTTAATTCTAGCTTAGATTGTGGCGCTTGTGCCGCAAGCCCTGGTAGACACAATGCACGCATGCTAGCTCATTTAGCCAATTTAAAAGAAGTGAGAGAAGCCTTAAAGTCAAAACACCAATTGAATATTCCCGATGACACCATATTTATAGGAGCAGAGCACAATACAACTACAGACGAAATCAAACTTTTTGAAGAGGAAGTTCCTGAGGCATACCGCGATAAATTGACTGCAGTAAAAGAAAAATTAATAAAGGCGCAAGCCACGGCTACAAAAGAACGGCTAGGTGAAGTAGACTCTTCAACCGCGGCAAATCGCAAATCAAAAGACTGGAGCGAGACCAGACCAGAGTGGGGACTTGCTAAAAATGCTGGTTTTATAGTAGCGCCTAGAGGTCTAACAAAAAATATCAGTTTAAATAGCCGCTGTTTCTTACATTCTTATGACTGGCAGCAAGATCCAGAAGGTGCCGCACTAGAAGGGATCATGCAAGGACCTATGGTGGTTACACAGTGGATCAATAATCACTATTATTTTTCTACGGTAGATAATAATACTTTTGGCAGTGGTTCTAAGATTACTCATAATATTACTGGTAAGTTTGGCGTATTACAGGGTAACGGAGGAGATTTAAAAATGGGGTTGCCGTTGCAATCTGTAAAAGCTACCGATGTGGAAATGTACCACCAGCCACTGCGGTTATCAGTTCTTATTAATGCACCGATAACTACCATTAGTGCTATTTTATCTAGAAATCCACATCTTCAATCTTTGCTAGATAATGAATGGATTTACTTGATGGTAATGGACCCTAATGACGATGGAAAAGTAAAAACATATAGACAATCAATGAAGTGGGTTTAACTAGAGCGGTTTAATATACTCCTGTAATAGTTTTGATTTTAAAGTCAATCATTACCGACTAGCATATTTATATGGCTGCCTATAAATTTGCTTTACATATCACATATTTAAAAATAGAACCATAAAGTAATCTTATTTTCTTTCAATATTTTGCAGCTGCGTGCTTAATGCTTTTGTAGACAGTTGAACTTCTATTAATGATAAAATTAAAGAAACCATCAAGGCGATTAGGCTTGTTCCAAAAACCACTTTTGCCCAAATATTCAATTCTATGTAAATCAAAAACATGGTAATTACTGCAAGTAGAAAACTAAAAATAGCAACTGCTTGCATATTTTTGATAATGGTAAGTCTTTTTCTTAATTGCTTTACTTGAATGAAAATTTGATCTGAATGATTCTCTTCATATTTGCTGTACAAACTTCTTATTAAAGCGGCAATTGCTAGATACCTTGCATTATAAGCGAGCATTGTCAAAGAAATTGCAGGAAATAACAATGCAGGAATACTAAGATTAAGCTCCATAATTCATAAAAGTTGTAATTATAAAAGTTATTTTACAAAACGTATTTACAAGAAATTTTGTTATAAAATATTGATTTCAATATCTCATGTAATAAGTAATTAACCTCTACTTCCAAAAATAGCACTTCCTATACGCACCATGGTAGAACCTTCTTCTAGCGCAATTTCATAATCACCGGTCATTCCCATGGACAGCTCTGTAAAATCGTGTCTAGAACCTAATAACTGGTCTTGTTTTATTTTCTTAAAAAGCTGTGCCAAATTTTTAAATTCTTTTCTTACCTGCTCTTTATCGTCAGTAAAAGTTGCCATTCCCATCAATCCTTTTATTTGAATATTTTCATATTCTTTAAAGGCTTCATCATTTAATAAATCAACTAATTCTGCCTCATCAAAACCAAATTTTGATTCTTCTTCGGCGATATGAATTTGTAATAGACAATCAATAACACGATCATTATTTTTGGCTTGTTTATTAATTTCCTTTAATAATCGCGGAGAGTCTACACTGTGAATTAAATGTACATAAGGTGCCATATACTTCACTTTATTGCGTTGTGTATGACCTATCATGTGCCACTTGATATCCTTTGGTAAGGTTTCCCATTTTTCGGTCATTTCTTGAATTTTATTCTCACCATAGTGGCGTTGCCCCGCATCATAGGCTTCTTCAAGATCTTGTATAGGTTTTGTTTTACTTACAGCTACTAGAGTGGCTTGTGGTTGCACGCTTTTGCGAAAGCGTAACAAGGATTCTTTTATTATACTCATATTTAAAATTCGTAAATTATTAAACCACTAGGTAGTTTAGGGCGTATAAATGTGCTTTTGGGTGGCATTCTTAAATCTGCATCGGCAATGGATTTCATTTGTGCTACTGTTGCAGGAAACAGACCAAAACCTACCTCAAATTCTTTTTGGTCAATACGGTCTTTGATATGTAGCATGTCGTGTTTACCATAACTGTACTGAATGCGCTGGTCTGTGCGCAGGTCTTCTATTCCCAAAATAGGTTTCAAAACTAAATCATACAACAACTGTGTATCAAGATCTTGTAGTGGTGTTTCTATTTTATAAAGACCTTTACGCAAATATAGACTGTAAAACTCGCCATCCAGATACATACTAAAATGGTGTTTTTTAGAGGGTTTGTACAATTCTAAACCGTGATTTTGTATTCTAAAATACTGGTCTAATTGTATTAAAAACTCTTGTTTTGATAAGCCGTTTAAATCTTTTATTTGTCTATTAAATTCATAAATATGCAATTGACTCTCGGCAATGATAAGACTCATAAAAAAGTGGTAGTTATCATTATCACCTTTCATTTCTTCAGACAATAAGGCAGAGCTGGCACTGCGGTGGTGACCATCGGCTATATATAATGCTGGTATATCATTAAAATGATGTTCTAGCGCTTTAATTTTTTCTGGGCTGGTAATGGCCCATATTTTATGTGAATTAAAATCTGTTGTAGAAAAATGCTGATCTGGCTGTGTGGTTTTTACCTTTTCTATGATTTCATTTATACCTGCTTCATCTTTGTAGGTAAGTAGCACAGGCTCTGCATTAAAGCCTGCAACTTTTAGATAATCTTTAAAGAGGACTTCTTTTAAAGTAAGGGTATCCTCGTGTTTTTTTATCTTGTTATTTTGATAAT
This sequence comes from uncultured Flavobacteriaceae bacterium, assembly GCA_964593255.1. GTDB lineage: Bacteria > Bacteroidota > Bacteroidia > Flavobacteriales > Flavobacteriaceae > Nonlabens. The sequence continues at coordinate 28,659 of CAZQGX010000034.1, forward strand.
CCTGTGTACTGGTCCCTGCAATAATCCCAGTATAAGAGTGATGAGAATCTCTATTTTCATAAACATAAAATGCTGGTTGCTGGTCTTGAACTAGGTAAGCTTCTTCTTTAAATTCTAAATACCTATTACGCACTAGGTTAAAACGCTCTGCACCTGTAATCTCTTGGTTAAATTTATAACCAGGATTTAAAATATGTAAAAAACTAAAAGGGTTATAATTTAACTGTGATTTTAATTCCTTATTGTCATAATCTTGATAAGATCTAGAAATTACATGTGCTGCCTTATCTGCCGCAGCTCTTACTGCTTTAAATGGTTTTATATGTGGCATTTATTTTTCTATTTCTTTTTCAATCATATAATCACGTCTTTTTGTGATCTCGTTTTCTTTACTTTCTTCTCTTATGGTAAGAATAAAACTGTCGTAATCATTTAAATTGATTACCTTGGTTTGTAAGACTTTATAAACTTGATTACTTACTAATTTTGAAATACTATCATTAAACATATCTACAGGTGCATTATTTATGGTTACTCCTATAGAATAATTTGTAGAAAAAGCCTTACCATACGTTGACCAAGAAATATTGATAGATTTTGTATCAACGTCAGTGATTTGTGCAATTTTTTTAACAGCATCATTTCTTGAAGTTTCATAATTTGCCGCACCAGAAAATTTCTTTTTATTGCCTAAACCATCACAAGAAATCAACACGATACAAAACATTGACATTAAAAATATTTTTTTCATATACATATTATTTAAAACTAGCACTTACTTTTTCAGCTTTTTTTGACTCGCTATAATCATAGAAACCTTCTCCAGATTTCACTCCTTTTTTACCTGCCATTACCATATTTACTAATAATGGGCATGGTGCATATTTAGGTGCTTTAAAGCCGTTGTGCATTACATTAAGTATACTTAAACACACATCTAGACCTATAAAATCTGCAAGCTGTAAAGGTCCCATAGGGTGTGCCATTCCTAATCGCATGACGGTATCAATTTCTTCAACACCTGCCACACCATGATACAGGGTCTCTATCGCCTCGTTAATCATGGGCATTAAAATACGATTTGCAACAAATCCAGGGTAATCATTCACCTCGGTAGGTGTTTTACCCAGTTGCTGTGATAATGACATGATGGTTGCGGTAACTTCTTCACTAGTTGAGTAACCTCTTATAATTTCAACCAGTTTCATAATAGGGACTGGGTTCATAAAATGCATACCTATCACCTTATCTGGTCTTTTTGTAACTGCTGCTATTTGAGTAATAGAAATAGAAGATGTGTTTGTTGCTAGTATACAACTAGATGGCGCAAATTGATCTAGATCGCTGAATATTTTCAACTTTAAATCTACATTTTCGGTTGCAGCTTCTACTATTAAATCGGCATTTTTTACACCGCTTTCTAGATCTATAAAAGTGGTGATGTTATTTAATGTGTTTGATTTGTCGGTTTCTGTAATGCGCTCTTTGGCAATCATTCTATCTAGATTGATAGAAATGACCTGTAATCCTTTATCTAGAGCCTCTTGTGATCGCTCTATAAGTGCAACCTTAAAACCAGATTGTGCAAATGTGTGTGCTATTCCATTTCCCATGGTTCCTGCTCCTATAACTGCAATATTTTTCATTTTATAATAAATTTTGTGTTTATGTTTATTTTATGGTGTGGTTATTAATAAAAATATGAAGCCTTACAAACTATAAATTAGTTGACTGTTCAAAATTTAATTAAGGTTAACCATATGTTTTGTAATGCTTTATATATCTAAAGTCTTGAATTCTTTGATGATTTGTAATGCAACTTCTAGAGCGGCTGTCCCATCTTCTAATGTTACAACCGGCCTGGTATCGTTTTCTATAGCATCTGCAAATGTTTCTAGCTCGTCTAGAATGGCATTATTTTCTAAAATTTCTGGATTATCAAAATAGATTTGTTTTTTAACACCTTCAGCATTTTGAAGAATCATATCAAAATCGCCTGGTATTTCAGGAGCATTTTTCATGCGTACCACTTCAACTTTTTTAGTTAAAAAATCAATAGAGATATAAGCATCTTTTTGAAAAAAACGAGCCTTGCGCATGGTTTTTAAACTTATACGACTTGCTGTAAGGTTTGCCACGCAACCATTTTCAAATTCTATGCGTGCATTTGCAATATCTGGTGTTTCTGAAATTACTGAAACCCCACTGGCACTCACATTTTTTACTTTACTTTTTACAACGCTTAAAATAGCATCAATATCGTGAATCATCAAGTCTAGCACTACGCTCACATCAGTTCCCCTCGGGTTAAATTCTGCTAATCGATGTGTTTCAATAAACATTGGGCTATCAAAACGATCTACCACCGATCTGAATGCTGGATTAAAACGTTCTACATGGCCTACTTGTCCTTTTACATTTCGCTTTCGCGAAAGCGAGATTAAATCCCTAGCTTCTTCTACAGTTACAGTGATGGGTTTTTCAATAAACAAGTGTTTTCCTGCTTCTAAAACCTTAAGACCACTCTCGTGATGGTAGGAGGTAGGGGTCACAACATCAATCATATCGCAGGCTGCGATAAGGTCATCGATATCGGGATAGTAAGTGTAGCCAAATTCTTCTTCAATTTGTTTTGCATGAACTGGATTTGCATCATAAAATCCGATAAGTTCATAACGATCGCTTTGATGCAATAATTTAAGATGGATTTTACCTAGGTGGCCAGCACCGAGAACGCCCGCTTTAAGCATGTTTTTTCATTTTTGGTAAAAATAGGAAATTGATCCTTAAAAAATGATCAAGAATGTGTAATCTTAGGCTACTTTTTACAAGAATCTCATTAAAAAAAACTTGTTAAAAGCTGTAATATTTGTGGTAATTGCTATTATTTTTGGTTTTATCAAAGATGATTTTATACATAAAGGAAAACGTCGCCAGCTAGTAGACTTGATGCGAGAAAAAGGAATTGTTGACGCGGCTGTGCTTGCGGCAATGAATCAAGTGCCTAGACATTTATTTCTAGATAGTTCTTTTCTAGAGCATGCTTATCAAAACAAAGCCTTTCCAATAGGTGCAGATCAAACTATTTCACACCCCTATACCGTTGCATTTCAAAGTCAACTTTTAAAGGTGCAACAAGGGCAAAAAGTTCTAGAAATAGGAACTGGTAGCGGGTATCAATGCGCCGTACTGCTTGAAATGAAGGCAAGGGTTTATACCATTGAAAGGCAAAACGAATTGTATAAAAAAACCAATTTATTATTCAAAAAACTGAACTATTGGCCTAAAAAATTTGTTTTTGGCGATGGCTATAAAGGCCTGCCAGAAGAGGCGCCTTTTGATGCTATTATAGTTACCTGTGGCGCTGTAGAAATCCCTGCTGCCTTGCTCTCACAATTAAAAATAGGAGGTAGGCTGGTCATACCGGTGGGTAACGATCCACAAATAATGACCTTGATTGTAAGAGAGCAAGAGAACAATTTTACTAAGGAAACCTTTGGAGAGTTTAGGTTTGTTCCTTTTTTAGAAGGTAAAAATTAACCAAATTCATACAACGCATTGCGATTGACATTTTTAAAAGAAAAAAAATCTTTATCAAGACAAAAGAAAAACGCCTTGTAAATAGTTTGCAAGGCGTTTTTAAAATTTAATTTATTTAAATTAAATGATTTATGAATGCGGTATAATGGTACTCTTCCTTTTTTCACATTGTGTTTTTAATTGGTCAACCACCTTATTTACAGACTCGTGAAAAGAATCATGACTTTCTTCTGCAAACAGTTGCGGGCCAGGTGCACTTAATCTAATTTGAACAATTTTACCTGTGTCATCACTAGATGTGTTTTCGGTTTTATAAAAAACATCTGCTCTTGTTACCCAGTTATAACGATCAAAAATTAGTTGAAGTTTCTTTTTTGTGTAATCTTCAAGTTCGGCGCTGCCAGAAACATGCTGGTAATTAAATTGTATGGTCATATGGTTAAATTTTAAGTTACTAAAATACAATTCTTAAATTGATGATTGTTTGCGATTACAAATTACTTAATAAATATTTAACAATTAGATGATGATGAGTTAATTTTTTGCGACTTCATATGATATTATCAGTAATGTTAATAATATGGCAGGTTGTTGAAGTATGTTAGAAATTAAAACTGTTATGACTGCTAAAGATATAAGACCGCTTTGTCAATGAAATTTGAAAATGTAAACTGAATTTGCTAAAAAAATACTCTTTTCCGTTTCTTTTTCATCTTTTTTTCATTTCAGAATCCAGCTATGAAACTCAAAAAAGTTATCAAATAAACAAAAAATAACCAATATTTGCTAAAATGTTAAAAGTCAAAATCACAACAAATTCAATTAATTGAATATTATTTTAGAAGGTTGACATATAAAGTTGACTGTTAAATGTTTAAATAAAAAAGGATAGGTGAAGAATTTGGTTTACCATTAAAAGTCTTTTCGATAGTAATAAGTGTTACATTTTTTTTAGAATTAATCAGATAATAATGATTTAAAAACTTAATTTAAAGGTATATTAGAGGTGGCTTTAATTCCGCTTTCGCGAAAGCGGAAACCAAATATTAATTAGGAAAATCTTTTAACTTAAAACCAAAAGATTAAAACAATCTTCTATGGAAAAACTAACAAAATACATGAACATTTTACTTTTACTGGTCTTAGTTGCATCATGTAAGTCTAGTTTTACCGCCGATGAACGTGCAAAATTGGTAACTTTAAAGCAACAAATAGAAAAGAAAGCTTTTGAATTTAATGCAAGTACAGTGATTCCTTTTAACACACAAGCACTTAATAATGTTGCTGGAGAACTTTTATTGAGAAATGGTAATAGTACGGCACGAATAAACGTACAAGGAGATCATTATACCATGAAAATCGCAAACGAAGAGGCGACATTTAATTTACCATTTTTTGGCGAGCGCCGTTTTAATAGCAATTATAATAATGATGCTGGTTTTAATTATAAGAGTGCGATCAAAGATGTTGGAATTAAAATCAATGATAAAGATCGTTACATTACTTATAAATTTACCGCATCAAATAGTACCGAAACACTGCAAGTGGAGTTACAAATTTATAACATGAACACGGCAAAGTTAAACTTGAATAGTTCGCACCGCACTTTTATAAAGTATGATGGTTATCTAGCATGGGTGGTAAACGAGGACGCTAAAGAAAGATGAATTGTCTTGCGTGAATTTAAAATTTAAAATAGGATTTCAAATACTCTATTTGACATAATATATATTATGGTGCAAAAATATGGTTTATTTTTTAATTTCATAAGTATATCTATTAAGCTATAGATTCAACGGTTTATAAATGATTTTAATATCGTTGCATAACATAATTTTGATACTCGTTTTAAAAACTTAAATATAAAGAGACAAGCAAAACGTTTCTAGTTTTCAATTCACCTATGATAGTTCAATTCAAAAATAACACCCTGTTTGTTAAAGCCATAAAAATTCCATTTTCATTAAAATATAAGCCTTTAGATCGCTTATATGAAACGCATATATTAGTGCTTCAAACTCTTCTTTAATCTTTAATTTAATTGAATTAGTTATTTTGCCTTTAACACTGAATACTTTACTTCACACAATAATAAATCCTAAGCACTTAACTAGTTTTAAACAGTCCTAAATCATAAGTCACAACTAATTTTCCCTAAATTCTATTAGCCATTTTCCAATTCCCTAATATAATTACTAGCTCAAAACTATCTATATTACATATCTTATAAGCTAATCGGTTTAACTTGTTATAAATATTTCATAAAAAAGAATGAACATTCATTTTCTTAATTACCTTTGTATATATATCAACCTACATGTCACAGCTTCAAAAAAGCATAGAGAAAAAAAACGCGTTGATCAATGCAACTATTGAATTAGTGAATAGCAACGGTTTTCACGCGACGCCTATGAGCAAAATTGCTAAAATTGCAAATGTTTCACCTGCAACTATTTATCTTTATTTTGAAAATAAACAAGACCTTCTTAACCAAACTTATATTGTGGTAAAATCGATGTATACAGATTATGCATTTGCGACTTATAGTAAAAAAATGACTGTAAAAGAAGGTTTTGAAAATATCTGGAGACGAATTGCCGATTTTAAATTAAAAGATCGAGAAAATGCCCTTTTTCTTGCACAATGCGATAATACACCTATTATAGACGAACCTATAAGACAGCAAGGCATAATGCACCTTTTACCCCTACTCGACCTTTGGGATCGCGGTAAAAAAGAAGGTGTTATTAAGTCTGTTTCAAATTACCTTTTGTATGCCTATGCCATCAATCCCTTATCATTTTTATTGATGTCAGAAAATAGAGGTGCATTTAAAATAGATAAAACGATTATAGATCATGCATTTTCTGCTGCGTGGGACAGTATTAAAACATAGGCGATAACTGATCATGGAAAAGACATTTAAAATAACCATTTAACAAGAAATATTAATCACTACAAAAGAAATAATAATGAACAATTTTGACTTTCAAAATCCGACTAAAATAATTTTTGGTAAAGATTCTATACAAAAATTAAAGAATGAAATACCTAACGATGCCAAAGTGCTCCTTACTTATGGAGGGGGTAGCATCAAAAAAAATGGCATTTATGATCAGGTGACAACAGCATTGAAAGATATAGATTTTATAGAATTTGGCGGTATTCCAGCAAATCCTGAATATTCTATCCTACTGGACGCATTACATGTCATCAAAGACCAAAAGATTACTTATCTGCTCGCTGTAGGTGGCGGCTCTGTAATAGACGGAACAAAATTCCTTTCGGCTGCCGCACTATTTGAAGGTGATACTCCATGGGATATTCTAGTTAAGAATATTAGAACAGAAATAGGTATGCCGTTTGGTACTGTATTAACCTTACCAGCCACAGGATCTGAAATGAACTCTGGCGCCGTGATAACCAATAAAGCAACCAAAGAAAAGTTAGGAATGGGCGGCCCAGGACTGTTCCCACAATTTTCCATACTAGACCCACAGGTAATTACCTCTATCCCGCAACGTCAACTAGCTAATGGATTAACAGACGCATTTACACACGTGCTAGAACAATATATGACCTATCCTGTAGAGGCACTGTTACAAGACCGATTTGCCGAGGGAATCATGCAAACCCTTATCGAGGTTGCTCCTAAAGTGTTGAAAGATCCTACAGATTATAAAGCAGCATCTAATTTTATGTGGTGTTGCACCATGGCATTAAATGGATTGATACAAAAAGGAGTGCCTACCGACTGGGCCATACACGCAATAGGACACGAGTTAACAGCGATGTATGGTATAGATCACGCTCGCACACTTGCCATTATTACACCTAGTCATTATAAATTTAACTTTGAAACCAAAAAAGAAAAACTAGCACAGTATGCGCAGCGTGTTTGGAACATTAGCGATGGAACTAACTAAGAAAAAGCACAAGAAGCCATAAATAAAACCGAAAAATTCTTTCAAGAGTTAGGAATAGATACAAAATTATCTGATTATACAAAAGAATACGAAGGTACTGCCGAAACTATTTCAAAGAGATTTACAGAAAGAGGCTGGAAAGCATTAGGTGAACACAAGTCTTTGACACCGGATAAGGTAAAGGAAATTGTAAAAATGGCTTATTAAAAATAGCCATTAAAGTAAAAGTTCTTATTTGGTACGTTGCGATTATAATCTCGCTTTCTTTTAATCTCGCTTTCGCGAAAGCGAGATTAAAAGAAGTTTACCCCGTTGCAGAACAAGGCGAAAGGGAGACAATGAAGTTTACCCCGTTGTAAAACATTATTAATTATAATATCAGTTACTTGAATCTTGAAAAACGATTATCCACCAAGAATTTTATTAAATTAAATCATTACTTAACATTAAAAAATAAAACAAAATGAACCTATTATTTGTATTAACCTCCCACGATCAACTGGGAACAACAGGAAAAAAAAACAGGATTTTGGGTAGAAGAATTTGCAAGCCCATATTACACTTTGCTAGATAAAGGAGTAAACATAACCATCGCCACACCCAGAGGTGGCGCAGCTCCCATAGATCCTAGCAGTGACACTCCAGATGCTGCGACCGAGGCTACAAAACGCTTTAATGCAGACAAAGATGCAAAACAAAAAATAGCAAATACTGCTATTTTAGCATCAGTTAATGCAGCCGATTTTGACGCTGTATTTTATTTTGGTGGTCACGGTCCTTTATGGGATTTATCTACAGATGCTACCTCTATCGCTTTAATCGAGAAGTTTAATAATGAAAAAAAAACTGTCGCTTTTGTTTGTCACGCTCCAGCAGCTTTAAAAAACGTAAAAAATGCAGATGGTAGTTTTATCGTCAATGGTAAAAATGTCACAGGATTTACAAATACTGAAGAAAACGCTGTAGGACTTACAGATGTTGTTCCATTTTTAGTAGAAGATATGCTGAAAGAAAATGGTGATATTTATTCTAAAAAAGAAGACTGGGCTGGGCATGTCATCAAGGATGGAAATTTAATTACAGGTCAAAATCCTGCCTCGTCACAATTGGTAGCTACTACATTGTTGGACAGTCTGATCTAATTATATAATTTATATCTGAACAAAAATAACCTTTCTCAAAAAAGGTTGATTTATAAACAAGAGGTAAAGTTGACTGTCGTTAATTTTGCCTCTTTTGTTTTTATATATTTGGAATTTAAACGATTAAGAATATTTTTTTATTAATAAGGTCATTTAAACTTTTATAACCCATTCCCTACCCTGTTTCCGTCTTGATTTGCAACGCGATAAACATTATAATCTCACTTTCGTCCCGTTCTACAACTGGATAAACTTTATCATCTCGCTTTCGCGAAAGCGAGATGATAAAAGCGAAATAATAAAAGGGCAATTATAAAAGCGGTATTTCAAAAATATCAAGTTAATAAATCTATATTTGAACAGCATTTAAACTGTCTTAAGAACCTAAATAAACAAGAAAAGCTAATATATTTTAAATACTAAAGCTTATTTCATTCAGCAAAAAGACAAACAATAATGAGTAGATTGTGTTTATTAGACCTAGACCATACCTTGATTTACGGTTCCTACGCTCCGTCTGAAAAGGTCGAGTTACTATTCTCGTATAGCGAATATTTAAAAGTTTATAAACGCCCATTTGTAGATGAATTTATAAATTATGTCCACACTTTTTATGATACAATTATCGTCTACACCACAGCCAAAGCAGATTATGCCCATCGTATCTGTACAAGCTTAAAAATTGATACTCAACAAATACTTTCTAGAGAAGATTGTTTAAACAAAAAGGAGTCTTTTTATAAAATTTTTCAAGGTTCTTGGGCTTTAGACTATACAACAATCGACATTATAGACGACAGTCCCAACGTATGGCTAAATACTGAAAAGTTTGAAAACAAAATAAATTTTATAGTTCCAAAGGAGTTTAGAGGGAAACATGATGATAAGGAGTTGGTTAAGTTGATGGGGTGATAGAATGGGGAAAAAATATTCAATCTATTTTATAATTAGATAGTTTAGATAGTGATTTGTAATCTTGATGAATCATCTGGCTGGATTTTAAAACAAATAGAGTTTCAAATCATTTTTGTGCGATTAACTTTTAATAACCACATTAGTTTTCAATACTATCAAGGCTGTTGTAAAAAGTCTCATTGTACACGATGCTTTTACAAGAGTTCATCTACTATAACAAACTGTCCACTTTTATTTTACGTTAAATGGATATTCAGATAATTAAATTTAATGAACTTCCTTGATCAGAATTAATCGTTATTATTGTTTAATTTAGCTAAGTTCTAATTAGCATATTAAATACTTCTTGTTTGTATTGATACCAGGCGTTATTAGATGCAAATGCAATGGCGGTTAC
>CAZQGX010000035.1:0-37928 GCA_964593255.1 uncultured Flavobacteriaceae bacterium
CCTGGTATCAATACAAACAAGAAGCATTTAATATGCTAATTAGAACTTAGCTATATCAATTTAACTACAAATTTCTTTTTGCGTACTGTTGCGATAAATGTCGCTATATATTTTTCTTATAGATTTGCCAATAATTATGGTATCGCTGTAGCTGCGGCACATGCTGTACTGAAGAATATATGGTTATTATTTTCATTTTTAGTAGATGGGTTTGCAAATGCAGGTAATGCAATAGGTGGTAGATTATTAGGTTCAAAAGATGCCACCTCTCTTAAATATTTAGCGCAAAAAACCTCTTTTTATGGGGTGAACATGGCGGTTATTTTGGCCATCATTTGTGCCCAATTGTATCCGTATTTAGGATAGCGTTTTACAAACGATCCTGCTGTGCTGGCGATTATTTCAAACATCGTTTGGATTGCGCTGCTCATGTAACCTATTAACGCCGTAGCTTTTGTTTATAATGGTACTTTTAAAGGCTGGGGCGAGGCTTCTTACCTGCGCAATTTATTGTGGTTACCCACTGCGCTAGTATTTTTGCCAGTCTTGTTTGTTTTGGATTACATGGGTGCACAACTGTATGGTATTTGGACCGCTTTTTTTGCTTGGATGATAGTTAGGGCAAGTATCTTATTTTTTAAATTCAGGAGTAAAGTGACACAGATGGCTGCCTAACGGGATACTATACACTGTTTTTATTGCTGTTAATTATTCCGCTTTCGCGAAAGCGGAAACACAACAATCCCTTTCATAAATACTATATTTGTAGCGTTTAATGAAGTTAACAAAAAGTTTTGTGGCAGGCTAGACAGAAAAGAACATCTAGTTTTCCTGATTGTTTTCTAGGATTTTAAAAACTGATGTAACCTTATTAAAATCAACCTTCTACTACAGGTAATATTAAAAAAAATGAATAAAATACGTATTACAAAAGAATTTACATTTGAAACTGGTCACGCGCTTTATGGCTATGACGGGAAATGTCGCAATGTGCATGGTCACAGTTTTAAACTGGCCGTTACGGTGATAGGCAGCCCGATTGAAGAGGTAGGGCATGTAAAACGAGGAATGGTGATTGATTTTGGCGATTTAAAAAAAATCGTTAAAGAAGAAATTGTAGATCCATTTGATCACGCTACGGTTTTTAATAAAACAACACCACATATAACACTTGCACAAGAATTAATCGACCGTGGTCATGACGTAATACTTGTTGATTATCAGCCTACTAGCGAGATGATGATTATAGATTTTGCAGCCAAGATTCAACAACGCCTGCCAGAAAACATCACCCTTCACTCTATTAGATTAAGAGAAACCGAGAGCAGTTATGTAGAGTGGCATGCGGCAGATCATGTGGTGAAGGAATAAAATAGGCTATTTATTTTAGTCTTTTAAACCAAGATTTAAGGCGATTCTCAAACTAATTTTCTGGGAACACGGTAAATTTAGAGAGCAAGTCAAGCCTCTTAAAAATACTGATTAAAACTTGTTACTCAAAAAGTGCTTTTAATTCGGTTGCGTCTTTGGCTTTCATTTTACCAGCGAGAACCAGGCTTAATTGTTTGCGTCTTAATGCCGCATCATAGCGATTTTTTTCTAATTGTGTTTCTGGTTGTATGGCAGCAATTTGTATAGGCCTTCCTGTTTCATCTACTGCAACAAAAGAATAGATGGCTTCATTTGCCTTGGTGCGCTCACCACTTTCTCGATCTTCAATCCATACGTCCATATACACCTCCATAGAGGTTTTAAAAGCTCTAGTTACTTGCGCCTCTATAGTGACTACACTTCCTAAAGGGATCATTCTATTAAACGCCACATGATTTACAGATGCGGTAACGACGATGCGTCTAGAGTGACGTCGCGCTGCAATACTCGCCGCTCTATCCATGCGCGCAAGCAATTCACCACCAAATAAATTATTAAGCGGGTTGGTCTCGCTAGGTAATACCATATCTGTAACAGTGGTAAAGGATTGCGATGGTGTTTTAGGTTGCATGATGCAGTTTTTTTTTTGCAAAGGTAGTAGGTTAATTGGGTATAGATAATTTATTTATTAAAAGATTGTTGTAATGTTTAAGATGCATATGTAATAGAAAGGTATGATGTAATAAATTTTAAATTTTGATAGTTGTAGTGTTATTTGTGCTTTTTTCTTATTATTATTCTTTGCAGGAAGTTGAAGCACAGAAAAAAACATGAAAAATATAGTTGCAATTGTGAAGATCTCTTAATTTATTGCCATGTATAAAAATAGAATAATAACAGCCCACTCTCAAAAAACAAAATAAACACTCGGTTTCTATTCACCAGGTCATACATTTTTTATGTGTCTGGAAATACTGGTGGATCATATTGGTGTGCAGATGAAGATGAAAAGAGTAAATTTATTTTAACTTAAAACGATAAATTATTTTTTTGCAAACTAATAAGGGATTTGACGGGAGTGTAATTTAAGTAGCAATACAAGGTTTTATACAAAAATACCATTATGCATATCAATTAGCCAGTAAATTATACATAATTCATAGCCGCTAATGAAGGATTTTTTTTAAAATGAAAGTAAAAAAAAACGCCTACAGAATTAGATCTGTAAGCGTTTTGTTTAGGACTAGACAATTTCATTATGTAAGATCGTTACCGTCTTTATCTTTAAAACTGTATTCTAGATAAGTATAAGCATCTCTAGGAACTACCTTAATCCACTTTTTGTGATTCATAAACCACTTAGAACGTATAGAAGGATATCCTTTTGTGATAAACGCTGCTACAAAAGGGTGTGCATTGAGCGTTACCTTTTTTAAACCAGCTTTTAAATGGCGTTCCAGTGTTTCAGTAATTTCTTTAATGATTAGAATAGGAGCTTGAATTTCTTCTCCATTTCCATCAGGATTTTCCTCACGAGTTTTAATGTTTACCTCTTGTCTTACACGCTGTCGAGTGATTTGTATAAGTCCTATTTTACTAGGCGGCAATACCTTGTGCTTTGCGCGGTCATCTGCCATTTCATCTCTCATGTGCTCATAAAGCTTCTTACGATTCTCTGCTTTGCGCATGTCTATAAAATCTACTACTATAATGCCCCCCATATCTCTCAGCCGCAGTTGGCGAGCAATTTCTGTTGCACTAATCATATTAGTTTCTAGAGCAGTTTCTTCTTGGCTATCTGCTTTATTAGATCTGTTTCCAGAATTTACATCGATCACGTGCATGGCCTCAGTATGTTCTATAACCAGGTATGCTCCTTTACTCATAGAAACGGTACGGCCAAATGATGTTTTGATCTGTCGTTCTATACCATATTTTTCAAAAACAGATGTTTTGGGATTATGATATTTAACTATTGATTCTTTATGTGGAGCAATGGTTTTCAAGTAGTTTTTAATTTCTTTATATATATCTTCATCATCTACAACAATAGAAGTATAGGTGTCATTAAAAACGTCTCTCATAAGGGAATTTGTACGACTTACTTCAGTCATAACTTTAGTTGGGAAAGGTGCTTTATGTAATTTTTCACACATAACTTCCCATTTTTGTACAAGATTTTGTAAATCTTGGTCCAGCTCTGCTACAAGTTTACCTTTTGCGACGGTGCGCACAATCACGCCAAATCCTTCAGGTTTAATGCTTTTTACAAGTCTTTTTAATCGGCTTTTTTCTTCTCTATCCTCAATCTTTTGGGATATGGAGATACGATCAGAAAAAGGAACAAGAACAATATACCTGCCTGGTAGGGATAACTCTGCACTTAGGCGAGGGCCCTTGGTAGAAATAGGTTCTTTAACTACTTGAACTAAGACTGGTTGTGTAGGTGTTATAGCAGCTTCTATAGCACCATGTTTTTCTAGATCTTTTTCAAATTTGATGTCCTTTAGCGCAAAATTTTTGCGTCTGCCGCTCAAAACTTGTTTGGTAAATTTAAGTTGGGTAAGGTATTTTACACCTAGGTCATGGTAATGTAAAAATCCATCTTTTTCATAACCTACGTCTACAAATGCAGCGTTTAGGCCAGAAAGTACCTTGCGTGTTTTTGCAATAAATATATCGCTTACCGCAAACTTAGTTTCTTCTTCATCTTTATGTAACTCGACTAGTCTTCCATTTTTTGTAAGCGCATAGTCAATTTTTGTAGCACTGGAACGGATAATAATTTCTTTATCCATAATTCCTGTAATGTTTATAACCTTACTTTTTCTATTTATAAGAAAGAGTAAAATTTGTTTATAAATGTTTTTTACAAGCTGTATGCTTGTATTTTAATAATAATCAACGAGTTGTCGCATGCAACTCTATTTCAAAGAACAGTTAAAATTGAAAAAGTAGTCCTAGACTACTTTTTCTTTTTATGACGATTTGCACGACGTCTTTTCTTACGTTTGTGCGTTGCTACCTTATGTCTTTTTCTCTTTTTACCGCTTGGCATATCTCTTATATTTTTACTTAACTTTTACTTTTGATCTTACACCGTCTACAAATACTTTAGCGGGTTTAAACGCTGGTATGTTGTGTGCTGGAATTTTGATGGTTGTGTTTTTAGAAATGTTTCTTCCAGTCTTTTCAGCTCTAGTTTTTACTATAAAACTACCAAATCCACGCAAATATACGTTTTCACCAGTTTCAAGTGAACCTTTAACTTCATTCATGAAAGACTCAACAGTTGCCTGCACATCAGCCTTTTCCATTCCTAGTTTGTCAGAAATTTTTGATACTATATCTGCTTTTGTCATTTTTACTTATTAATTAGGTTAATTTAAACAGATTGCAAATATACCTTAAAAAACTAAATTAGAAATCTCTAATCAATTAAAATTTAAGAAGATATATATTGCGAGCTGTAAAATATTATAACTTATGGACTTTTCTATGCAACTAATTGATTGGTACACAGTTAACAAAAGAATGTTACCATGGCGTGAAACTGTAAACCCTTATTATATTTGGTTAAGCGAGGTAATTTTACAGCAAACTCGTGTAAATCAAGGCTTACCTTACTATCAAAAGTTTGTTAAAGCCTACCCTACTGTACAAGATCTCGCTGTTGCATCACAAGACGAGATTCTTAAACTGTGGCAAGGTCTGGGCTATTATTCTAGAGCTAGAAACCTGCAAGCGGCTGCTTTACAAATCACACAAAACGATCATAAATTTCCTAATAATTATAAAGACTTACTTTCTTTAAAAGGTGTGGGCGATTATACCGCTGCGGCCATTGCAAGCTTTGCTTTTAACGAGGCAGTGCCAGTGGTAGATGGTAATGTTTATCGCGTTTTATCGCGCATTTATGGTATTCATACCCCTATAAATGCTCCCGATGGTGTTAAAGAGTTTAAAAAACTCGCTATACAATTGCTTGACAAAAAGAATCCT
This sequence comes from uncultured Flavobacteriaceae bacterium, assembly GCA_964593255.1. GTDB lineage: Bacteria > Bacteroidota > Bacteroidia > Flavobacteriales > Flavobacteriaceae > Nonlabens. The sequence continues at coordinate 5,374 of CAZQGX010000035.1, forward strand.
GCAACACACAATCAGGCGATTATGGAGTTTGGGGCGCTGCAATGTACCCCTAAAAATCCCAGCTGTCATTCCTGTCCATTTCAAAATAGTTGTGTTGCCTTTAAAAAAAATATCATTGATGCATTGCCTGTAAAACTTAAAAAAACCAAAGTCAAAAGTCTTTTCTATCATTATCTTGTGGTACAAACACCTTCTAAAAAAACTATTTTACAAGAGAGGGATAATAGCAGTATTTGGGCAGGATTATTTGAATTTCCTTTTATAGAAGCCACAGGGGCACTGTTATCCAGTGAGGTGAAAGAACATGATGTTTTCAAAAAAGTCGTTGGAAAATCTCGCTTTCGCAAAAGCGTATACAATCAACAGCCCATTATACATAAATTAACACATAGAAAGATACATGCGTATTTCTGGATAATAGAAGTAGAGGAAGAACTGAAAAAAACCCTTACAGTAACAGCGTCTTTTGATAAGCCTGTACCTATTTTAATCGATCGTTTTATGAAAGAGTTTTGGAAAATATGAGAAATTTAAACCAACTTAATGATATTTTAAACGCTGCATAGAATAGCGGTCGTTGCCTTTTTCATATCTTTGATAACTTTTTTAACCATACACGACAATAGTAAATAACACAAAAAATTATGGCTGGCACGATAAACAAAGTGATTCTTATAGGTCACACGGGGGACGATGTAAAAATGAAATATTTTGATGGTGGTAATTGTATAGGTAGGTTTCCTCTTGCTACAAATGAAGAGTACGTAAATCGCACCACAGGCGAGCGCATTTCAAATACAGAATGGCACAATTGTGTGGTAAGAAATAAAGCTGCAGAAGTTTGTGAGAAATATTTAAAAAAAGGCGATAAGATCTATATAGAAGGTCGTATTAAAAACCGACAATGGACTGGTGACGACGGGCAGCCACGTTATACTACAGAGATACAAGTGCAAGAATTTACATTTTTATCCCCAAAAAATGAAACCGCAGCACCTAATAGCAATATGCCAGCAAATACAGCCATGCCGCAATCAAATCAAACAGAAAACAGCACGCCGCAACAACCTAAAACAACAAATTCATATAGCGATACTCTTAAAAGCACTAGCAATTTTGCCGAAGATGATGACGATTTACCGTTTTAACTTTTTAAAAAATTAATTCATACTAATTGGATCCTGACCCATCCCTTTTTCTTAATTTAATCATGATTTCTATAGGAAATCAATGGGTATATTTTGCAGTTTTTATCTTATTGCTTATTAGCAGTGCCTTAATAAGTGGTGCCGAGGTTGCTTTTTTCTCGCTTTCTAATACCGAACTAGAAGATGATAATGAAGACTTTCCTAGACGTAGTATTGTAAGAAAACTTTTAGATCGTCCTAAAAAGCTACTTGCTACTATACTTATTGCAAATAATACTATAAACATTACATCTGTATTAATTTTTGGGGTGTTAAGTGACGCCTGGTTTATCAATGTAAACAACATAAATGTAAACCTAGGATTTTTGCTAGAAATAAATGTTAGATTTATTCTAGAGGTAGTTGTGATCACATTCCTGATTTTACTTTTTGGCGAGATTTTTCCTAAAGTATATGCAAATCGCAACCCAAAAAGTTTTGCAAGTTTTATGGCAGTACCACTTAATATTCTCGATAGCCTATTCAGTTTTTTAAGTTTACCCATGCGTTATGTGACCATACAAATCCAAGATCGATTAGGCAGTAAAAAATCAAACATTACTGTGTCACAACTATCGCAAGCGCTAGAACTTACCGACGAGAATGACACCACACATGAAGAGCAGCAACTGTTACAAGGCATTGTGAGTTTTGGCAACACACAAACTAAAAACGTTATGCAAAATCGTACTAATGTTTTTGCACTAGATATTTCTTTACCATTTAAAGAAATTATACCACAAGTCGTTGAACATGGTTATTCTCGCATACCATGTTATAGAGAAAGTATTGATCAAATAACTGGCGTCTTGTATGTAAAAGATTTATTGCCTTATATAGATCAAAAAACCTTTGAATGGCCCAAATTACTAAGAGAAGCCTATTTTGTTCCAGAAAATAAGAAACTAGATGACCTGCTTCAAGAGTTTCAAGAAAAGAAAAAGCACATTGCCATTGTGGTAGATGAATATGGGGGGACTAGTGGTTTGATTTCTTTAGAAGATATTATAGAAGAAATAGTGGGAGATATAAGTGACGAATTTGATGAAGACGACCTGATTTATTCAAAACTAGATGATCACAACTATGTTTTTGAAGGAAAAACACAATTAAAAGATTTTTATAGGGTTTTAAAGCTAGATGATGAAATGGTTCATATTTTTGACACTGCAAAAGGCGAGTCAGAAACTATTGCAGGATTTTTATTAGAACAAACAGGAAGTTTCCCTAGAAAACTGGATAAAATACCATTTCATAACTTTACCTTTATTGTAGAGGTAATGGATAAAAAACGTATTAAACAAATTAAATGCACGCTAGCCTAAAAATCATTAGTAAATTTTTTTTGATCATCACCCTGTCCGGCTGCAATCAACAAGAGGTGTTGCCTAGACCTAGTGGGCAATTAGCACTGGATTTTCCACAGGGTACTTATACTAATATCAATAGTAACAATTGCCCATTTTCTTTTCAAGTAAACGAGTTTGCCAGGGTTCTAGCCAAAAGAGATTGTTCTATGAAAATAGAATATCCTGGCATGGAGGCCACCGTGTACCTTAACTATAGACCTGTTCAAGACAATCTAAGGCAGCTGCTTATAGATGGACAACGATTGTCTTATGAACACAATCAAAAGGCAGATGTAATAGCCGATTTTCCTTTTGTAAATACTAATAACAAGACCTATGGTATGATGTATGAAATTGAAGGAGACGCCGCGTCAAACGCTCAGTTTTATGTTACCGATAGTACCCAACATTTTCTTACCGCATCTTTATATTTTTATTCTAAACCTAATTTTGATTCTATTTTACCTGCTGTAGATTATGTGAAAAAGGATATGGTAAAAATGATGGAAACTTTAAAATGGAAGGAATAACATTTACTTATATGTTATTATTTAAATAGACCATTATTAATGTATATTTGAAGCTTAAACAAATAATTGATATATGAAATTTTTAAAATCGATATTACTAGCTACTGTAGTAGCTATAACATTTAATTCTTGCGGTGATGATGACGATGTTGCAACAGTTGCAGCTGGTGGAACTGGGTCAATCGTTTATGATGGCACTACCTACCCACTTTCTCAAGGTTTTTTAATTAATTATGGGGCAGATACAACCACAAATCCCGTTCTTTATAATTACGATATTGTTCTTTATTCTAACGATTTTAATTTTGACCTAGCAAATCAAACAGCAACAGGTGTAGGCACTAACGTTTACTTAGAATTATGGTCTACCCAGGCAACTGGTTTAAAAAATGGGACTTATACTTATGTAAATGGTGTGGCAACAGACTTGAGCTTTACTAATGGATTTATAGGTCTTGACTTTAATATTCAAACTGGCGATGGAAGAATTGAAGATGATGTAAATAGCGGTACAGCAGTGTTAACAATCGATAACACTAGAGTAGATCTTACTTTTACTTTTACAACAGATCTAGGAGAGACTGTAACCGGCAGTTACTCGGGCAATCTTACAGCGATTGATGAGAGTTAGTAAAAACAACTTTATTTGTATAAAGGTTTTGGTTTTCCAAAACCTTTTTTTGTGAACTATAATCAAATAATAGGCGCACCTTTGCAACTTTTTATTTTTATGAATAACAACCATTTAAAATATGTTTATCTAGTCTTACTCAGTTTGATCTGGGGATCTTCTTTTATATTGATAAAAAAAGCGCTAGGTGATGAAAACGGGGTTCTCGTACTACAGCCATTACAATTAGGTGCCTTACGCACCATGATTTCTGGATTAATACTTATCTCTATAGGCTGGAAATCCTTTGCTGCAACAAAAAAAAGCGATTGGCCATGGTTAGCACTTTCGGGACTTTTGGGATCATTTTTTCCTGCCTTTTTATTTGCTTATGCACAGACTGAGATTGATAGCGCCATAAGTGCCATACTCAATTCTACCGTTCCATTAATTACATTGCTACTAGGCGCAGTTATATTTGGCATCTCTTTTTCACGCAATCAATTAATAGGTGTTGTTATAGGTCTTGCTGGGGCAATAGGATTGGTAATTGCAGGTATGAAGAGCCATCCAGAACATAATTATCTTTTTGCAGGATTAATACTTATTGCTTGCAGTTGTTATGCAAGTAATGTAAATATTATTAAAAGATACCTGCAAAACATAAAACCCCTTGCCATTACCACAGGAAATTATATTTTTATTGCTCCACTTGCCACCATAGTATTTTTTAGTGCAGATGGTGCTGCACTTGCATTTGACCAGCCTGCGGTACAAAAAAGTTTTATGTATGTCATCATTCTTTGCATTTTTGGAACTGTAATAGCAAAAATCATTTTTAATAAACTCGTGCAAATGACCTCACCTGTTTTTGCCAGTTCGGTTACTTATTTAATGCCAGTTGTAGGGCTTACCTGGGGAGTACTAGATGGTGAAACCTTTAATCTATGGCAAGTACTTGCCACTGGGGTTATTATTCTTGCAGTGATTCTTGTTACAAGACAAAAGAAAATTGCTTAATCAATTACCTCGCTCGTTACTAGATAATTAACAATCGCTTCTTTCATTAACAACGATTGTTCTCCTGCTTTAAGAGCAGGCAAGTTTTCTTTAATGTTAAAATGCGGCCATTTATCATCGTCATAATGAGAAAATTCATAATAGCCATAGGGTTCTAGCACCCTGCATATAGCAATGTGCATCAATTGTAATTTTTCATCTTTTTTAAATTTACGGTGCAACTGCCCTAGCTCTTGCACGCCTATAATAAACAAAATGGCATCCAGATCCATTTCCTCTCCATCGGCAAAACGCGATTGAAAAAATGCTACTGTTCGCGCCCACCGCTCTTTTAATTGTTCATCTCTAGTCATATTACAAAGATACTTCTACCACAATCGTCTTGCTATAGAATTTTGTTTTTATTCCGCTTTCGCGAAAGCTTTACACATAAAAACTACTTCCTTTTAATTATTGCCTAATTAACTATAAAATAATCACTGGTTATTAATGCAAAAAAAGCTTTTAAATTTATTCTTTATAAGCTAAACGGTCTAATTTATTAGTCATAAAAGAATGTTTCTATTTATGAAATTTATACAATCTTATCATTTTATACACCTACCTTACTTTCCTAATCTAATAGCAGCAATAATTAAAAACTTATAGTACTTTATGTTTTCTATATTTGTGATTTAAATCTAATTATGAAACTTTATCTTGTTCCTACACCTATCGGCAATCTTAAAGATATGACTTATAGGGCTGTAGAGGTCTTAAAAGAAGTCCACCTAATTCTTGCCGAAGACACGAGAACAAGCGGTAAATTATTGCATCATTATGGTATTACTACCCAAATGCTTTCTTACCACATGCACAACGAGCATAAAATAAGTGATGTTATTGTGCAAAGAATAAAAGCCGGTGAAACCATGGCGTTAATTACAGATGCGGGCACGCCTGGCATCAGTGATCCTGGATTTTTATTGACGCGCAAGTTGATAGAAAACAACATAGCAGTAGAATCCTTACCAGGCGCAACTGCTTTTGTGCCCGCACTTACAGTTTCTGGAATGCCCTGTGACAAATTTGTTTTTGAAGGTTTTTTACCCGTAAAAAAAGGACGACAAAAACGTTTAGAATTTCTAAAAGAAGAAACAAGAACCATTGTTTTTTATGAATCACCACACAAATTATTAAAAACCCTAGCCGACTTTAAAACCCATTATGGGCAAGATCGCCAGGTTTCCATCTCTCGCGAGATCACCAAAATATATGAAGAACATTATCGAGGCACTGTTGTAGAGGCAATTGCCCATTTTGAGCACAAAAAACCTAAAGGCGAATTTGTTGTGGTGCTCAATGGAACTAACTAACTTTTATCCCTCAAACAAAGTATTTGTTTGAGATTAGTAAGTTATAAAAGTTAAAATGATTTTAATGGGTGATAAGATGCAGGTCGTATAATTACAACCCAACTTTTTTTATTACCTAATCCACATCTACCATAACCGGACAATGATCACTATGCACCGCCTCGCTTAAAATCACAGATCGTTGTACACGGTCTTTTAAAGAATCGGTCACCATGTGGTAATCTAATCTCCAGCCTTTGTTTTTTTGCCGCGCACCGCCTCTATAACTCCACCATGAATATTGATCTGGCTGATCGTTAAAAATCCTGAAAGTGTCTATAAAACCGCTTGCTATAAATCGGTCCATCCATTCACGTTCCTCGGGTAAAAAACCAGAGGTGTTTTTTAATCGCACAGGGTCATGAATATCTATGGCTTTGTGACAAATATTATAGTCGCCACAAATCAGTAAGTTGGGACGTTCTTTTCTTAACTCTTTGGTATAAGTTAAGAACTGTTCCATGTATTCAAATTTAAAATCCAGTCGTTCATCGTTAGTACCACTAGGCAAATACATAGACATTACCGATAAATCACCAAAATCTGCTCTTATATTTCTACCTTCAAAATCCATCATTTCAATACCAGTACCATACTCAACATAGTCTGGCTGTGTTTTTGATAAAATTGCAGTGCCAGAATAACCTTTTTTTTGTGCACTGTAATAGTATTGAAAGGCATAACCCGCAGCAGTAAAAGCAGCGGTATCGATTTGATCCTCTTTTGCTTTTATTTCTTGTAAACAAAGTACATCTGGATTTGCAGCGGCAAGCCATTTTATAAAGTTCTTATTCATTGCGGCTCTTATGCCATTTACATTATAAGAGATAACTTTCATTGATGTTGTTTTTTAAAGCGTGTTTTAGTCTATTAGATTTGGTTTGATATAATTATAAATATTTACCTATCTATAGTAATTATAACTGTAGACTTGCGTTTGCTTTTATTTTTAATAATGTTCATATCCTATCGTATGATATTCCTTTTTTATTTTTATTATTAATTGTTTTTCAAATAATTAAGGTAAAGCCTGTGCTCGATTATAGATGAGCGCAGCGATCTAATTATTTAGTGAAATATGACTGATTGTTAATATAGACTTAGGTTTGCTTTATTTTATTATTCCTTGTACATCCGCACGGTTACATTTCCTTTGTCATCCATCATGGCGCGATACATTCCTGCCGTATTAAACTCCATAGATATGTTTCCTAGATGGTCCAAAGCTACAATACCACCAGTGCCGCCCATGTCGACTAGTTTTTTTTGAACCACCTCGCGGGTGGCTTCTTTTAGAGTTTTACCGCTATACTCCATTAATGCACTGATATCATAGGCAACTTGTGCTCTAATAAAATATTCACCATGACCAGTGCTAGACACACCACAAGTGTTGTTATTTGCATAAGTGCCGCTGCCTATTAAAGGAGAGTCTCCTATACGGCCGTATTTTTTATTGGTCATCCCGCCAGTGCTGGTGCCTGCTGCTATGTTTCCGTTTTTATCTAGTGCCACACAGCCCACTGTACCATATTTAGAGTCTTTTATAAAAGAATCTTCAAGTTCTAGCAGGGCAGTTTTTTGTTTGTCTTTTTCTTCTTTGGCAAGAACACGTTGTAGGGATTCATATCTATTTTGAGTAAAAAAATAGGTGTTTTCTACAATTTCTATTTGTGGGTCAGTTAGTGTTGTAGCAAATGCATCGGCACCTGTGCCACTTAGTAACACATGGTCAGAATCGGTCATGACTTTTCTGGCAAGAGAAATGGGGTTTTTAACTGTGGTAACACCAGCAACGGCACCAGCATTTAAGTTACTACCATCCATGAAACTTGCATCTAGCGAATTAATACCATCGTGTGTAAAAACAGACCCTTTACCCGAATTGAATAGTGGAGAATCTTCCATTACTCTGATACTTGCTTCTACTGCATCCATTGCAGTGCCGCCTTTTGCAAGAATCTCATGCCCTGCTTTTATTGCCTCAGTTAACTTTTCTTGATATTGAAGTTCTAGAGCTGGTGTCATGTTTTCTTTTTTGATGGCCCCTGCACCGCCATGTATGACTATGGCAAACTCGTTTGTTATGGTCTTTTCTGCCTTTGTTGCAGTTGTTTGATCTGTATTTGTCGCTGTGTCGCTTGATGGCTGTTTGCAAGAGATTAGTAAAATAGCAGCTATAAAAAGGTAGAAAATATTTTTCATAAAATTTTGATTATTTTTTTATCGTTTTTCTCAGTGTTATTAAATTAAAAACTAGAGAAAGAAGTATACACAAATCGGTTTTTAAGTTCATTAAAAGATTTACCATTTTTAATAATTAAAGCCGCGGTTTTTCTTTTTTTCACTGTGTTTTTTCTTTTCATTAAGCCGTTTTCGTTTTATTGCTTTGGGAATGTTGCTTTTTTTACGCACCTTGGGTTTTAGAGCTGCTTGTGAGAGAACGACAATTAGTTTTTTAAAACCTAGCTCTTTATTTTTGGATTGGCTTCTAGATTCTTGGCATCCTATAATTAATAGGCCTTCGTTTGTAAGTTGGTTTTTTAATTTTGTGATGATTCTTTCATGTTCCGCTTTCGCGAAAGCGAGACTATTCAAAACGTCAAAGTAAAGTTGAATTTTTGTAGCTACTTTATTAACGTGTTGCCCACCTGGCCCACTGCTGGTAACTGCCTTATATTGAACCTCTTTATGTATGATATCTATATCCATTAATCTACCTGGTGTGCGGCTTTTAATAAATCATTTACTGTTTTTACTGGGTTAAAGGTGATGAGCGGCACCTCTATAAAGACGGTATTCCAATGTGCCATGCCACCATTCCAAAGCCCTGGCAGCTCTTGGGCTTTTATTTCTTTACCTAGTCGGGTCTTATAGGTGATAAAACCTGTGTTATCATCGCAAAAATGTAATAGATCATATTTTTTACCTTTGTGATTGCGCACACTGCATACTAGATCTACTGGGTTAAAATGTGTTGCTTGCTGGGCTATTTTTAATTGTTTTGGGTCACTGGTATTCATTTGTGCGGTTTCTATGATCTGTAGAGAAAGTTCACCATCTTGATGACGCACCCAAAATGGACCACCGCCTGCCTCGCCCTCGTTTTTTACCATACCGCAAACGCGCAGCGGCTTGTCTAGCTGTGCATAGAGTTGTTCTATTTGATGTTTTTGTTTGTATTTGTGATAATTAGTTGGTAAGACTGTAGATAGTTGCCGGGATAAAAAGTTTTCAATACTTTTCTTTTCATCTTTGGTAACATTCCCTCTTTCTAACAAATGTAGATATTCAAAGATTTTTGTTCTTAAATATAATAATTGTCCTGCAAGTAGTTTTTTATAGTGACAAGTTTCCTGCTCTAGACTAGAAACGGTGACATTATCAATATTTTTAATAAAAATGATATCCGCATCTATTTTGTTCAAATTATCTAGCAAGGCGCCATGACCTGCAGGCCTGAAAAATAGTGTGCCATCTTCTAGAACAACAGGACGATTTTTAGCGGTTACTGCAACGGTATCTGTTGCTGGTGATTGATAAGAAAACTGCAAGTGAAACGATGTTTGTGTTCTAGATTCTACCATTTGTTTGATGCGGTCAAACTCTGCCATGAAATGATCTTTAAATTCTGGTGCAATAGTAAAATGTAGTTGTGCACTAGCATTGCTAGATGCGTATCTAGAAGCTTCAAAAAGGTGCTCTTCAAATGCTGTAGCACTATGATCTTTATATCTATGAAAAGGTACTAGTCCCTTAGGCAAACTAGCATAATTGAATCCCGATGGGGTAAGCACCTCTTTTACAAAAAGAGTTTCTTTTTCTGTTTTTGACATGTCACTCCATGCAGAGTATTTTTCTTTAATAGAGGTAAGAATTTCTGTATAGAAAGGCAAATCACGTCTACCCACTAAAAAGGTAAAAAGATCGTTTGCTTTATGGGTATTGATATAACTGTTTACACTTTCTTTACTCTCGTTAAAATTATTGAGAAACTCGTGCAAAAATTTAAACATGCGCGTTGCGGCACCACTGGCAGGCACAAATTTGATGATATCTAGTTGGTCTCTTGCTGCTTGATATGATTTTATTAAAGCGTCAACATCTAATTGATCTACAGGAACGATTCCATCGTTTATAGTGGCTGGTCTATTAAGAATCACAGCAGGAAAACCGTTATTAAACCTATCGAGTTGTTTTTCTAATGTTTCTTTAGAAATTCCTTTTTCTTTAAGTTGTGCTTCTTGTACTTTGGTAAGTTTCATTTATTATTTAAATTTTTAATGGCGTCTATAGCGTTTTTAAAACGCTCGTTTCCCACACCATTAATTACTATATATTTTTTTTTAAAGTCTTGTAGTCCTTTTTTAAAAAGGTAAAACAGTTCTTTTCTATCATCTGGACGGTCTCTTAAATCATCTGCAACCCATGCAACATCTACATCGAGTAGTAAATATAAGTCATAATTGCTTTTTATTACAGCTTCTTTAAGTTCTAGCGGGGCTTTATTAAAATAGATATTTGCATACATATAGGTTTCTAAAACATCTGTATCGCAAAAAAGGTATTCAACAGCAGTTGTAACTGCCTTATTTTCTGCAAGCCGCTGTCCTATGGCAATAGGTAGCAAATCTTTATATTCACAAATTTCACCAGTTAGGACATACTTTTCTTGTAAATAGTCTCTGGCATATTCGTCTACTTTTACAGTTTTAAAATGCACCGCGAGTTGCTGGGCAAGGGTGCTTTTACCAGTACTTTCTGGCCCGTATAAAACTATTTTTAAACCTGTAAAGTGGGTTTGTCGAGGTATTTTTTCCATGATAGATAGCCCAAAATAGACATTATTGTAAAAAACAAATATAAAAGCGAGGTAAAACTAAGGCCTTTATAAAAATATAAAGGTAAAGAAATCACATTTCCCACCAGCAATACCAGCCAGTGTTCTATTTTACGCAAGGCCATAAGCCATGCACCTACAAAGAATATTCCTGTGGTAAGAATATCTATATAACTTACCCAACTTTCAAAACGGTGGTAATATTCATAAATGAAATAAACAACAACAGTAGATAACACAAATATCCCAGCAGATTTTACCCATTGAATATTAAGAGTATTTGAAACAGGGGTAACTGATCGTGTTTCATCTTTTCTAGACCAAATATACCAGCCGTAAACACTCACTATAAAATAGTAAATACTTATAACTAGGTCGCCTAGCAAGTTCCATTCATTTAACAGATAGATAAAAATTAGCGAACTTATAATACCAAAAGGGAAAACCAATATGCTATTGCGATAGGAATAAATAACACTCATCACACTAGCGATAACTGCAACTATTTCTAGCACAATATGCACTGTGCGATACGTTGTGTATTGTCCAAAAATGTATTCTATAACCTCCATTTAAAAAGACGGCTGGTAATCATTGCGATCTGTCTTAACTACTTTCATGTAAAATAAAACGGCTTTGGTTTTTTCCATGCTAGCTGCCATTTCTTTAGTTAAAAAGGCCATTAATGGCTCAAACTCGCCATAAATTTGTGTGGCAAGCGAGTTTTCTAATACAGTAAATGGTGAGTCTCGCAGTTTTTTTATAAAATCGATAATGTGTTGTTCATAATCGTCTTGTAAGGGAGACATGGTTAATTCAATAGATGCTTTCATTTGTTTTTTGTAAAAAATCGCTCTACAAAACTAACTAATCCAATCTGTTTTTTCTTCTATAATCGTGCATACTACAACTATTGATACAACTGCCTTATAAATTGCTATTATTTGAGATGTGCTTTTTAAGCTGCTGCCTATACTAATTATAAACTTTATCCTACCCTACTTTCTAAATAGTAAAGCACAGATTAATAATCACTAGCTTATAAGTGTTTGCGTTAAGTTTATTATTCTTTTGTTAATAGAGATTTTTCTCTCTGGTGGTGCGCGCTACAAAAATATAAATTGTTCTAGTTCATGTCTTCTTGTGTTAAGATATGGCTGTAGGTATCGCTTTTGCGAAAGCGAGAATACCAACCCACAACGTTTTTAATTAATTGTTTTAAATAACCAGACGGAATTTAGACCGCTTTGCCCTCGTGAGCAAATCAATCGTGTTTAGACGGTAATGTATAAACCAAAATAAAATTTTCTATTTCTTTAAAAAATACATCAAATGTGATGTTGTCATTTTTAAACACAATGCGGGCAAGGGCTTTATCGTTTTGCATTTTAAAAGAATCTACCTGGCAATGTGCTTTAAAACCTAGGCCCTTGTGCCCATAAAGTTTGTACATAGATTCTTTTGCGCCCCAAATTACTGTAAGTTCTTTAACGGGCTTTTCTAGCGTTTTTATAAAGTCTTGTTCATAACCTATAAATTTTGGTGCGATGCGTGTGATTTTATCTCGCTGTTTTTCTATGTCAATTCCTACAGTTACATCGCTTATAATAATGGCAGTAAATTCAAAACTATGGGTGATTGAAATGTTTTTACCATCAATAAGATATGGTTTGCCATAGTCGGTATAATACAAATCTAGGTCGCTATAACCTGCAAGTTTTAACAAATGTCTAATACTTAAAAAACCCCGTCTATGCAATTCAGAACTCATGGTAAAAAGCCGATTGATAGAGTTTTGTGACAGCTCTATATCGGTTCTTAAAAAGGCCTCAGTCTCTGTAATTTTCCAGATATAAACACTTGTATTTTCACGGTTGTTAAGGGAATTAAAAAGAGGCATGAAAATAGGCTGATTTTAGTTAGTTTTGCATTTGCAATTTAATAAATAATAAAGGTATATAAATAGTTGATTTAGAATAAAATCTATTTAAAATATACCACAATAAAAAGCCTATGAGTACCAAAACAATTCCCTACGTACCTTACAAAGTAAAAGACATGTCTCTTGCAGATTATGGACGTCTAGAAATAGAACTAGCCGAAGCAGAGATGCCAGGTTTAATGGCATTAAGAGAAGAATATAAAGAACAACAACCTTTAAAAGGCGCACGTATTGCAGGTTGCCTGCACATGACCATACAAACAGCCGTGTTAATTGAAACGCTAGTAGCGCTGGGTGCAGACGTTACCTGGTCGTCATGTAATATTTTTTCTACACAAGATCATGCTGCCGCCGCTATTGCCGCAGCGGGTGTACCTGTATATGCATGGAAGGGTATGAATGAAGAAGAGTTTAACTGGTGTATAGAACAAACACTATTTTTTGGCGAGGATCGCAAGCCATTAAATATGATACTAGATGATGGTGGTGATTTAACTAATATGGTTTTTGACGAGTTTCCAGAACTTGCTGCCGGTATCAACGGTTTAAGTGAAGAAACAACCACAGGAGTTCATAGACTATACGAACGAATGAAAAATGGCACCCTTGTAATGCCCGCTATCAATGTAAACGACTCGGTAACCAAATCAAAATTTGATAATAAATACGGCTGTCGAGAGAGTGCAGTAGATGCAGTACGTCGCGCTACAGATACCATGCTTGCTGGTAAAAGAGTAGTAGTTTGTGGATATGGTGATGTAGGTAAAGGAACAGCCTCTTCTTTTAAAGGTGCGGGATCTATAGTAACTGTGACTGAAATCGATCCTATTTGTGCCCTACAGGCGGTAATGGACGGTTTTGAAGTTAAGAAATTAGAAAATATAGTAGCTGCTGCAGATATTGTTATTACTACAACAGGAAATAAAGACATTATACGTGGTGAACACTTTAAAGCAATGCGGGATAAAGTAATCGTTTGTAATATAGGACATTTTGATAACGAGATTGATGTTGCTTTCCTTAATACGAATTATGGAGATACTAAAGTAGAAATCAAACCACAAGTAGACAAGTACACTATTGACGGTAAAGATATTATACTACTTGCCGAAGGTCGTCTTGTAAACCTAGGTTGCGCAACTGGACACCCTAGTTTTGTGATGAGTAACTCTTTTACAAATCAAACTCTTGCCCAAATAGAACTTTGGACCAATAGAGATGCTTATGAAAACAAGGTTTATATGTTACCTAAACATCTAGATGAAAAGGTAGCAGCCCTTCACCTAGATAGAATGGGAGCAGAACTTACTGTATTAAAGAAAGATCAGGCCGATTATATAGGAGTAGAAGTTAAAGGTCCATTCAAACCAGAATATTACAGATATTAAGAATGTCATAAATTTTAATGCCATTTGTTAGGAAATATCAAAAAATACATTAACTTTTGGCTCTTTAAATTTTTAATATCACGTTCTCGTACAAACGAGATTAAATAGAAGACAAATGGATATAATAAAAGACGCAAATGAATGGCTAGACTCCTCTATGAGCAACATGTCTACCAGCGATAGAGTGCACTCGTCTAGAAGAGCTAAAGAGCTCATACTAGGCATCAATGAAGTTTATAAAGAAACAAAGGATGAAGAATTGATGGATCTTATGAAATTGCTTACTGCAAAAAAGCAAAAAATTGAGAAGCGCCTGAAAGGAATTAGAACCTAGTATTCTACACAAAAAATAAAATCCTGATATTATTTATTCAAAATAATATCAGGATTTTTTTATATACTCAGTTCTTCTCACGCCTTTTTTAAACTAAAGTAGACCTATATTCGTTATCAAATAAAAACAACATTAACCACACACCTTAAATCATGAAATTACTTTTCATTGTGTTACTTGTACTTATCTCTACAACCTCTTGTAGTACAGATTTTCCTAAAAAAGAAGTGAAAACCGATTATTTAAGTGGATACATACAGGGAGGGAATCGAGCAGGTGTTTATGGAAAAGCAGGTCTTAAAATAACAGGAGATTCTATAAAAATGAAAGACTGGCCTATTTCTAGATTGGTAAAAAGCCTCAACACCCTGCGAGATACAACAATAATAGACAATACTAGTCTAGCCAATGTATATACCATAGAAATTGCAAATATTGGTGAATTAGATGAAGGCGCCTTTTGTGATTCTTTAATTGTAGAACTTACTAGGGCAGGTCTAGCTAGGTAGTGATACAGTAATTATTATTTAATTACTCGATAGCACACTAAACTTTTAAATCAAAACCAATATTTCTAAATTTAAAAAATGTAAAGTTCTAAAATAATGACTTTTATTTATATTTTAGAATTTACCTTAAAATCAATTAAAATAATACTTTGTTTAGTTTACGCTTTCGCAAAAGCGCAATACTTACAACAGCAACGATTTATGAAATTTAGTTTTAATAGTTGACGGAACTCTCGAATACTATTGTTAATTAATAGGTTATAAATTTGATTACTTTTGTTGTTTCTCTACATCTAACTTTTTCAAATGTAGATTTAGTATTGACCATACAATTGAATTGCCTATACTAACTTATGCATGGGTTGGTCTGTTTCTAAACCCTATAATTTATTTTGCATTCTCATTTTTAAATCTGGTTCGGTTTTTCTTAGTTTATTTAAAATTTCTCTAATAATTACTCGTTTTCTCTCGACCGCGATCTGTGTTTTTAAATTAATTTGGTAAATGGAAAAGTAAATCATATCAACTCTAAAGTTTTCTATCCTTTTGATAGATAGTAAAATAAGATATAAGTATTTTTTACTCTTTTCCATCATCGATTAATATTTTTGTAGCACCAATACTGTTTCTAGGGATATAATTTTTAATAGAGGCATGGTTTAATAAATCTACTTTTCTCTGAAAAAATTCTTCAAATGTATTCCAAACATTGATTATCAATTAAAAATAGACTGCGCCACTCTAAAAGTATTGGCATGTGCTTCTATAATGGTCTTAATTTCTGGTGAGTAGCCGCCGCCCATGCTGCATTGTATGGGAATGAAAGAGTTGGTTTTTGATCTCGCTTTTGCAAAAGCAGACAAAGCAAAATCATCCCGTTGTTTACACCCTTGAACGGTCATAGCCAGTTTACCCAATTTATCACTTTCCAAAACATCTACACCGCACAAATAAAAAATAAAGTCTGGTTGTTGTTGTGCAATTAAATCTGGAAGTGTGTTTTTCAGTTCGTTAAGGTAATATGCGTCATCGCTACCATCTGGCACAGCAATATCTAAATCAGATTGTTCTTTTTTAAACGGATAATTACCCGCACCGTGCATAGAAAATGTAAAAACACTGTCGTCATTTTTAAATATTTCGGCGGTACCGTTGCCTTGATGTACGTCTAGGTCTACAATTAAAATGTTTTCGGCTAGTTGATGGTGTTGTAAATAACGTGCAGCAATAGCCTGGTCGTTGAGTAAACAAAATGCCTCGCCGTGGTCGGTATAGGCATGATGCGTGCCGCCAGCAATATTCATAGATATTTTGTGGCGAAAAGACTTGAGACAGCCCTCTATAGTACCTTGTGCAATGAGCAACTCCCGTTCAACCAATTGTTTACTCAGTGGAAATCCCAGTTTTCTAGCAGCTTTTTTGTCTAAAGATAGTGACGTTAAATCCTGTAAATAAGAAGCTGTATGCACCCTCAATACATTTATACTACTACATAGCTGGCTAGGTTCAAAAAAATCTGTGGTTATAGCGGTTCCTTCATAAAGCAATTGTTGCGGCAACAATTCATATTTAAGCATGGGGAAACGATGTCCTTCTGGCAGTGGGTGCTGGTAAATGGAATGATAGGCTATGGGAAGCAAAAGTTAGTTTTTAAGTGGTTGTTTAAAAGGCATATCATAAAAATAGGTCTTTAAATCAATTCCTAAATTACAGTTATATTTATTTTACTGCAACAATAATCTGCAACCTATTGAATTGTAAATTATCTTTGTGATATAAAAGTCATTTAAAATTTAAAAATATCTAAAATGAAAAAAATACTAATTTTAATCACAATCGTTTCATTAGCATTTACTAGTTGTAAAAATGAACCAAAACCAGAAGAAGTTGCGCTACAAGCACAAATAGAAGAATATGACGCCTTAATGACACAGGCAATGGAAGTTCATGATGACATCATGCCCAAAATGAGCCAACTTATGGAACTAGCTGGCCAATTAAATGAAGAGATGCAATCAGGTAAATTAGCAAATTATACTCCTGAAAAAATTGAAGGGGTAGTGAGAAGTTTAAAGAAAGCCGATAAAGACATGATGTCGTGGATGGCAAGTTATTCAGAAAAGTTTCCTTATGGAGAACCTTCTCCAGAAACTAAGGAGGCGCTAGATAAAAAAATGCCTGTGCTAGAAAAAGAGGTGAATGAAATCGTTGCCCTTAAAGAAAGAACAATTATTGCCATTCAAAATGCTGAGGAGCTTTTGAAGAAATAAGAAGGTATTTGTAGACTTTAATTTTAGTTACCGTTGTGATTATTTGTTATTATCTATAAAGTTTAGATAGGTATTACAAACTAGGATTGTTGATCTATAGAGCAACTTTCTACTAAGTCATAAAAATGTACCCCCACTATTGCATTAAATGCAATACAAATTCATAGTAAGATTTAAGAATACATAGACTAAATTAAAAAAATAGCCCGTTTTTACAAACGGGCTATTTTGTTAATGATATTGAGATATTTACTCAAATGTGATTTCCCCTACATTAGGATTATAAACGTATTGAAAACTGTAGTACCTACCTGGATCGATTGTTGGATCTGGATTTGCAGGAGCGTTTTCATAATAGCTTAAAATTTCTACCTTAACATAGTGTCCCGCTGTAGTTTTAAACACTAAAACTTTGCCAGGTATTGGTACAATAAGATTAGTCATAAAATTATAATTATACCATCCATTATCACTACCAGCTGGTATGGCAAAGGCATTACTTGAGTCTTGCTCAAATATCAATCCCTGGGCAGTTGTAACACTGTCAAAGGTACCTGTTACAATTGCTGCACCTGCGTCTCCAGTTCTAGCAGGCTCATCTGCTGTACCTGTCGCAACACCACCGTTTACCGCAATGGTCGTGCCTCTAAAAGCAATATCCCAGTCGGTATCGCTTGTGGTGGTCATACCCGTTTCAAAATCAAATTTGGTAAAAGCACCACCTATGGGCTGCCCTTGACCACCTGTTTGCGGGGCATGTAGGTTGCTTACCGTTTCTGTTTGAATTGGGTTAGATACTTGTGCAGCGTCGTCATCGCTACTGCAAGAGATGAATACGGTGCCGACGATTGCGGCTACTAATAAAATGTTCTTTTTCATTTTGGGTTTACTTAAAAAATTAATGTTAAAATTGGTAATCGATTTTTACAAATCCTTGGACTCCTGGTAATGTGGGAATATTACTATCGGTATAGTTCAATAAATTATTGGCTCCTATTTGCAAGGTAAAATCGTCGTAAAACACCTTGCTAGCCGCTATGTTTGCCGTTACAAAACCATCTATAAAACTGCTGTCATAGGTGTCTATAAGCCCGTTTCCATTGGTGTCAAACAGTGCATATTTGCTCCTGTACAATAGTCTTAAATTTATGTTCGCTTTCGCGAAAGCGATATCATAAAACACCTTTAAGTTTAGATTGTGTCTAGAGCGATTGATCAGTCCAAAGTAATCACTTTGCCCCACGGCAACAGTTTGATTGGTTTGTGGGTCTCTAGCAAAAACCTCGTTATTCTCTACCTCGCGTTGTTTTGCCTTGTCATAGGCATATAACAGTTGATAACCAGCACTTAGATTAAGGGCTTTATTAAGTTGATAATTTGTGTTAAATTCTAAACCAGTGGTATAAACCTCATTAAAATTAATGTAACTAAAGACGTTTTGGCCGTTTGTTTTGCGTGCAATAATGCGGGTGTCTATTAAATTATTGATATCGTTTCTAAAGAAATTGAGCTCGCTGTTCCATTTTCCTTTTTTGTAGGTAAACCCTAGGTTGTACCCTATAGAACTTTCGGCAGCTAGAGGTGTGCTTAAATCATCTTCTGAAACTAAAATGTCTAAAATTTGCCCTTGTGATTGCAGCTCTCTTAGTTTTTCTATGGCAACATTATATCCCAAAACCGTATATCCTACAGCCGAGTTTGTGAAATCAAAATACAACTGTCTGAAATCTGGTGCTTTAAATCCATAGCCTAAAGATCCCTTTATCGCTAGGTCATCAGTTAATTGATAGCGCACGGCTAGTTTAGGACTTATTTGATTGTTGTATTGTGAATGGTTGTCAAAACGCCCACCCAATATAATATTTAAATCCTCTGTAGGATTTACATCATATTGTGCATAAGCATATTGAGAGTTAAAACTTACAGCAGTGTCAAAAAAAGTTCGGTCTAGTGCATCATATTGCATTCCTATTCCTGCGGTCAAGGTCCCTGCATTTGTAAAAGTGTAATTACCTCTTATTTCTGGTCGCAGCAGTGTTTGATTAAAGTCGCTGTTGCTTAAAAAATCATCAGATATCGGGTTTGCGAGCAATTCATTTGCTCTATAATTTGTAAAATACAATTCATAGGCGGTGGTCAATTGGTCATTCCATTTGTGATCCATGCGGGCATGCGCATTCCACTCTTGCTCGTTACTTTCTCCTTCAAAACTGGTGTCTAATGCTGTAAACCCAGCCTCTTGTACTTGATTGTAAAAGCGAGTAGAAGTAAATAAGGATAATTGATCGTTTAGGTCATAATACAAACGGGCATTAAGGGTATAATTATAAAACGGATTTACAGTTTGGCCAGCTACATCTGGATTTAAGTCATAACCATCGCTAGAAAAACGATTGGCAAAAAAACCATAACGCAGTTTCTTAAATCCTTGTTTGATATCTATGTTAACGTCCTGCTGATTAAAAGAGCCTACACGGTAAGATGCGTTGCCTTGTAGTTGTTGAGACTTTGGTTTTTCTGTGATTATGTTTATGACACCACCTAGAGCCTCAGAACCATAAAGACTGCTAGATGGTCCTTTTACTACTTCTATTTGTTTTATGTTTCCCACTGTAAGCCTGCTTAAATCAAAGTTGCCTGCACTTCTCCCTACTAATGGCACACCGTCTATTAAAATCAAAATATAGTCTGATGCGATACCTTGTATTTGCACGCCTTCAAAACCACTTTCATCTGCAACGGTTACGATTCCCGTTTGCTCGCTTAAAATTTCATTAAGGCGTATGGCACCAGATTGCATTATTTTCTTTTTTGAGATCAATGTAACTGGTAATGGCAAGGAAGAAAGTTGTCTTTCTGTACGTGTGGCCGTAAGGACTACTTCTTCTAGCTTGTTTACTTGTGTGGTATCTATCACCACCTCTTGAGAAAAAACTTGAAGAGAGAATAGAAATATAAAAGTGCTAGTTACTAATGTATATAAAAACTTCATTTTATTTATAACGAATCTTAATAAGGCGCAAATATAAATACAATTCTTATTAAGATTAATTAAAAATAACTATTTTTGCAACGAATTAAAAAAATCAATAGTAATGAATACATCTTTTTACACGCTACTGGCATTATTATTTTCTATAAATGCTATAGCACAAACATCAAAAAAACAGGAAGACCGCAACGCTATTAAAAACATGTGTGGTTGTTATGAAGTAACCTTCAATTTTACTGAGACCTTTAACTATAGTAGTGATTCCCTTTATAAGGCATCAGAAACCAAAGTAGATAAAGGACTTGAATGGGCACAGCTAGTAACCGATCAAGAAAACAAAATTCAAATACAGCATTTATTGCAAGTAGGCAACCCAGCAGCGCCTTACATTGTTAAGCACTGGCGACAAGACTGGCTTTTTGAAAATACAGATTTGTACACCTATAATGCCGATAACCAATGGACATTTAACAAGCTGCCTGCTGCAGATGTTAAAGGACAATGGACGCAGAAGGTTTTTCAAGTAGACGATAGCCCTAGATATGAAGGTAGCGCAACATGGGTACATGTAGATGGAAGAAGTTATTGGGAAAATACTACTCCTGCACCACTGGCAAGAAGGGAATACACCACTAGAAGTGATTATAACCTATTGTTGCGTGGCAACCGTCAAGAAATTACTAACTATGGATGGTTACACGATCAGGATAATTCAAAAATCATACGTGAATCCGGAAAAGAAGATGTGCTACTTGCAAAAGAAAAAGGCTACAACACCTATGTTAAAGTAGATGATAGTAAGTGCGCAGCTGCTGCAAAGTGGTGGAAAGAAAATGGTCAAAAATGGGAGCTAGTGCGCACCAAATGGGAAGAAGTATATAACCGCGATAAAGACCTAGTTCTTGAAGAGCGAGTAGAAAACAAGCCTCTTTATAAATTCTTGCTAGAAGAAGGTTATGAAGAAGAAAATAAAATTAGTAAATTAATTGAGTCTTTTGTAAAAAAATAATAGGATGAAAATTTTATCAAAAACGGTTTTATTTGTAATGTTTTTGTGGAGCAGTGTTTCTTTTGCACAACGCGAAAACTTATTTCACGATCGTGCTTTTTGGAAAACAAATCCTTCTCTAGAAACAGTAAAGCAACAAATCGCAGCGGGAAATGATGCCACGGCACTCAATATTAATGGATTTGATGCGGTAGTTTATGCCCTACTAGAAAAGGTAGATGACCGCGTGGTAAAATATCTTTTAACTTATAAAGAAAACCCAGTTAACAAGAAAACACACGACAGCCGTATTTACTTGCATTGGGCTGCCTATGCAGGGCAAGTGCAACTAGTCGAATATTTATTGAGCTTAGGGTCTTCTGTTACTGAAAAAGATAGTCACGGTTATACACCTCTGGCTTTTGCAGTAAATGCAGGGCAACTGGACCATAAATTGTTTAGGGCTTTTGAAAGTAATGGTGTCAACCTGCTCGAGCAGAAAAATGAAGATGGTGCCAACTTATTACTATTAGCTGCGCCACATTTAGAAGACGAAGAGGCGCTTTCATTTTTTACTGATTTAGGCTTTGATTTAAATAGTAAAGACCTGAATGGCAACGGCGTTTTTAACTATGCAATTAAAAAAGCATCTATTGACTTTTTAAAATTACTGATACATAAAGGAGTAGAAGTAACTTCTTTAAATAATAACGATGGCAATGCGCTTATGTTTGCCGCACAAGGTACACGAGGATATAGCAATCCCTTATCAGTTTATCAATTTTTAAAAGAACTGGGTATAGCATTTAATGTGGTTGCCAAAAATGGAAACACTCCCCTACACCGTCTAGCTTATAACAGTACCGACACTGATGTTTTTGAGCTTTTTATCACTGCAGGTGCTAGTGTAGATCAAAAAGATGCGCAAGGTAACACCCCATTTTTAAATGCAGCCGCCCGAAATGAATTAGGTGTGGTGCGATGGTTGTTTCCTTATGTAAAGGATATCAACACTATAAATAACAAGGGTCAAAACGCATTAATGCTTGCTGTGCAACACAATAGTCCTGAGCTTGTAAGTTTTTTATTGCAACAAGAAGCAGATC
Source organism: uncultured Flavobacteriaceae bacterium (assembly GCA_964593255.1). Lineage (GTDB taxonomy): Bacteria > Bacteroidota > Bacteroidia > Flavobacteriales > Flavobacteriaceae > Nonlabens. The sequence goes on from CAZQGX010000035.1 coordinate 27,833, forward strand.
CTAATATAATAGATGCAAGCGGTAACAGTCTTGCATTTTACCTAGCAAAATCATTTAATATTAAAAAAATAAGTGATTTTGATGCCAAACTAAATATGCTGGAAAAAACAGACTTGAAATTTAATACAACTCTAGCCGAAGGCAACACATTACTACATATAGCAGCAGTAGATAATAATCTAGAGTTGTTAAAACGTCTAGAAAGGTTTAAAATCGATATTAATGCTGTTAATAAAAATGGTTTTACTGCATTACATCTAGCAGCAATGAAAGCAAATAACGACCAGATGATGAAGTATTTAATCTCAAAAGGTGCCGATGTTAAAATCAAAACTGCTTTTGAAGAGACCGCATTTGACCTGGCAACAGAAAACGAACTACTAGAAAAGCAGCAAGTATCGCTTTCTTTTCTTAAATAATATGTTTAAAAACATTAAAAATATAATTTAATGAAAACCCTATTTAAAATAATTCCTGTATTTATATTCCTTGCAGGATTGCTTACCGCATTTACCAGCACCGAGACCAAAACAGTAAAATGTCTAATTCAAATGAGCAATTATACAGGCGAGGGTGCTTATGTGGTAGTTTCTTTACTAGATGCATCTGGCAATTATGTTGAAACTCTTTATGTACAAGGCAAAGACAAAGAATGGTATAGCGAGATTCCAGAATGGTGGAAATTTTATGGAAAATACCGTCCTAATATAGACGCTATATCTGGAGCAACTATAAGTGGCGGCGAGCGCAGCGTGATTGTGTTGCAAATACCTACAGATAAAATCGATAAAGGTTACCACCTGCGTTTTGAAAGCTCGGTAGAGGATCAAAAATATTACAAAGACGATGTTCAATTTGAACTTACCACAGCACATTTAGCTTCAAAAAAAGATGGAAAGGGTTTTATACGTTATGTAAAATTGCTTTCTCAGTAACATAAGAGTAATGACGATTTCCATCTGGCGGTATAGCCATTTTATTCTAGCTTTTGCGGCATCTTTATTTTTAATTGTCGCCTCTATAACGGGTGCCATTCTTGCAATAGAACCTATATCGCAGCAGGTTAAAGCATATGCTACAAACAACCTAGATCAAATTTCTTTAAGTACAACCACTAGCGCGCTATCTTCTAGGTATGACGAGGTCTTTTCTATAGAGGTAGAAAAAACAGGCTTTATAAAAGCTTCTGTACTTACACAAGATATGGAAAGTCTTGATGTTTATGTAGATGCCACAACAGGAGAATCATTAGGCACGGTGCAAGAACGTCATTATATATTTGATTTTGCAACCAATTTACACCGATCATTATTTTTAAAAAGTACTGGACGTTTTTTTGTGGGGTTGATTTCGTTTTTATTGATCCTTATTGCCTTCACAGGCTTGTTATTATTGCTTAAAAGACAGGGCGGTTTTAAAGGCTTATTTACCAAAGTTCAAAAAGATGATGTAGCGTCGCGATATCATGTCATTTTTAGCCGTTTATTTTTTATTCCTATTTTGATTATTGCCGTTACCGGAGTCTATTTATCGGCCGAAAGATTTGGTTTGCTGCCTGACCATAACATAACGCATCAAGAAATTAAAAATAAGCCTACTACTTCGCACTACGAGCATCTAGAAGACTTGCCATTTTTTAAGCAAACCAAACTGAGTCAAATCAGGAAAGTAAATTTTCCGTTTTCAAATGATCTGGCAGATTTTGTTGAGGTAGCCCTGCAAGATAGAGAGGTAAGAATACATCAAACTACAGGTCAGATAGTAAGTAGTGCAGCCTATCCTTTTGTACAACTCGCCTCGCAATACAGCTGGAATTTACATACTGGAGATGGGACTTTAGGTTGGGCACTGGTCTTACTGCTAGCTAGTCTTTCTATTTTATTCTTTATTTATACGGGTGCGGTCATGGCGGTTAAACGCTTGAAAAAGGCTTCTTCTGCCCCTGTTATACTCGACAAAGACACATGTGACATCATTATTTTAGTGGGTTCAGAAACTGGTACTGCCTATGATTTTGCCCTGCGGTTTTATAATGCCCTACTTGCAGCGGGTAAAAAAGTATATGTTACCGAGTTGAATTCTTATTCCGCTTTCGCAAAAGCGAGACAAATCATCATCTTTACTGCCACATATGGCGAGGGCGAGGCACCCACAAACGCCAGAAAATTTGAAAAACTATTCACAACGGCACCTCCATCGCAGCCGGTCGAGTTTGCCGTTGTAGGACTAGGATCTTTAGAATATCCCGATTATTGCAAATTTGCCGTACAAATAGATACGTTGTTGCAGGCGCATACAGATTTCCAACCATTATTACCACTTTATAAAATTAATAATGCCAGTGCTGCCGCGATAGAGCATTGGGTAAAACAATATAGTGATCGCGTCGCGCTGCCATTAACGATTAAAAAGCCCAGAGTAAAAAAACCAAGATTTAAAAAAATCTCTTTTAAGGTAATCGAGCGCACCCCATTAAATGTAGACGACACCTTTATCATCAGATTACAACCCCATCAGAAAACCAGCTTTGCCTCAGGAGATTTACTCACCATTTTTCCTGATGGAACTGAATTGCACCGCCAGTATTCCATCGCTAGAATAGGTGGCGATGTGGTGCTAAGTGTCAAAAAACACCCTTATGGCAAGGGCTCTTCTTATTTATATCAATTACAAACCGGCGATTACATTAAAGCAAGTGTGCAAGAAAACAAACATTTTCACCTTCCTAAAAAAACAACCGCCGCAATATTTATTGCAAACGGCACAGGAATCGCCCCTTTTTTAGGAATGTTACAAGAGGATAAAAACGAGCCAAAGCATCTGTTTTGGGGTGGTAAAACCTCAACATCCTTTGGGATTTATGACCAGTTATTACAGTCTGACGATGCCCGAGATAATTGTAACGATCTGTCCATACTTTACAGTTGTATCCATAAATGCTACTCTCAACAAGGCGATCAACAGTATGTACAAGATCTAGTGGCACAACAAAAAGAGCTGGTATTAAACACCATACAGCAAGATGGTGTAATCATGATATGTGGCTCGCTGGCCATGCAGCACAGTGTTCTCGATATGCTAGAAAAGTTGCTTGTAGATCATACGTCAATAAGTCTGGACCAACTGCAACACAAACAGCAATTGAAAATGGATTGTTATTAAAAAAGGATTTCTGTGTAAAAAGGTCATCATACTATCAAAAAATAAAAAGGAATCGCTAGTTTACTGCTTAAAATTAAAAGTGTACCATCTTTATTTTAATAAGATATTTTTAAAATTTACACCTATCCAGTTCACTACATTTAAAAGTTTTGTGGCACAAATCGATATAGATTTTTGGCAATCACGTTGCAACAACGCTGGTCTTAAAAGAAGAATACCTATAGATACCATGCAGCAAAATCTGGTTATGATTTTTAACCAGCAAGAATTACAATCTTTAAAGCGTTTGATATTTCTACAAACTAAAAAATCTTATCAAACCCTCACAGCTAGTGAAATTGATCACACTATAATTTTAAATTAGTAGCTTTTTTGGGGTTGTTATTCCGCTTTCGCGAAAGCGGAAATTCAAATAATCTCCATATTTATTACTATTTTTATTTTATATTTAATAACATTTTTTTGCCGGCAGCTTTAGTACTAGCGCAACACTTTATAGTGTTTCATAAGGCTAGCCGCAAATATGTATTAATTTTAATTTGCTGTATTTTAGTGCTTTGTGAGTTAGACTTGAGTTTTTTTAAAAGAAAATTAGGGTTTTTACTTTACTTTACTACCTAATTTAAAACTTTATATAATGAAAAATGTTTTATTGATCTTTTTTTAGGTTTAAGTTTAATAAGTTTTACTGTCCAAGATTACAGTTATTGTTCTTGCGGTTCTTTTGAACAAGGAATTTCATCATGGCGTATAGTCGATGGTAGATGCTGTACAGGCGTTCTTTATAATAATGAAGCCTCTTTTGATAAATATGTACAAGAGGGAGAGTCTTGGCATTGGACAGGTAGAGAAAGGATTAGTGCTATTGAGGCAAGAAATTCCTGCTGTAACAAACCACTAGATGTATAATTTTAAAATAAAATATTATGAAAACCAAATCATTTAAATTAGCTCTTTTACTATTTATTCTTCCTTTATTTTTCATCTCTTGTTCTAAAGAGCAAAATGAAGGACCAACACCAGAACTTTTGGCAGATGCTAAAGTTGACATGGAATCATCTTTTGCTGTGCCAATAGATTCGGAAGGCTGGAATATAACTGACAATACGTATAATCGAGATTTTGAGTATATTTATAATGCCTACCTAGTTGAAAAAAATCAGCACGAGTCACAAAATTGTTATGAAAACCTACTTGCCATGTGGCATACAAATTTGTTAGGTTATGTCGATCAAATGAATGCCTTACAAGCCATAACCATTCTTAATGATATGGATGCTTTGAAAATGAATGTAGCTTCTTTTGATACCTATTATAGCATTTGCAATAGTTTTTATAAAGAAGAAGTAAAAATAGATAGTGAAAGACTTCAAAATTTTTACAAAAAGAATAAACTTTATTTAGAAAGTGCCAATTGGAAAAATGAAGAATTGAAAAAGCTTAAATTAAGCAATCTAAATAAAACCCATTTTGTACTTCAATTACCATAATTTTAAAAAAGAATACTATGAAAGAATGTATTTTACTCATTACCACCTTCGGGTTTTTAAATTTATTTGAAGATAAAAAGTGCTGGTGTGGTTCATTTGAGAGTGGAATGGTGAGATATTCGGTTGAATAGGGAACTAGTTGTGATGATTACCAATTAAAACTAATGTTTTTTTGTAGAACCTAAGTTTTCTAATTGACTTTGTGGAAAATAGCATTATCAAAACATAAATAGGAATTCAAAAGCATTCTATAAGATTAGCATGTTTCATTTCATCAAACTCTTGAATTGCGTCTCTGTAAAGCCAATATGTGAAAGTTGAAATGATTAGGCTAAGCACATAAATACAGCAATATTTCTTAGTAATTTTTTATCTGACTTCATGAAAAATAACTGGCTATTTAATATCATTGTTTTACGATTAACTCTAAAACCCTAATAATTACGCTCCACCAGTTCCATAAATCTATTGGCAAAACTTTCTTTACCATCCCAATTGTTGTAGTCTGGTTTTACCATGGTATCTATAAATTGTTGTGCATCGTTAAATGTTTCCATGGTGTTTAGTTGTGAAATCACGCGGTTAAAATCTTGATCGCTGCCATTAAATAGGTTTTTTACAAAACCCAAACGATCGTTGATGCCGAATTTTAATCCCCTGTTCAGTTTGTCATTAAGGGATTTTTGTTTTTCCTCGGCTACAGGTGGTGGCAACTTGCGTTCAAAAACCGGCATGGTTTCAAAACCTGCTGTGATCTCTTCTAGATCATTTTTTGTGTATTTTTTAGTGTCGGGTATTTCTATCATGCCTTGCTCTTCTTCATCAGCTTTCATGTCTGTAGCTGCTGGCGGTGGCGCTTGTACCTCGGGGATTTCAATTTTGGCAGCGGTTTCTGGCACCTCGTCTGGCATTTCTATAATCATTTTATTTATAGTCGCAATGCCTGGTAGGTCATAGGCTTCTTCATCTTCATCTTCATCGTCGTTACTTTTAAAGTATTGACTAGAATCATAATCAGAAAATGCTGTTGCTTCTTCTATTCTTTCTTCTGGCTTTTTCTCTATTTTTTCTTCTAGCTTTTCTTGTGTTTTAACAGTTTTAGTCGCTTTTTCTGTTTCTGTTAGCTCATCATTGCTTTCAAGGTCTGAAAAAAGATCCTTCAATTTGCGTTTTACTTCGGCATCACCAGCGGTGGGTTGCAAGTCGGCAAAATGCTTTTCTGCAAAGGCTAGAATTGTAAGTTTTTCATATAATTCTTTAGCTAGGTGCTGCAATGCAATCACATCGTCCTTTTTTTTAAGTTGCAGTATTTTATGTGCTAGACTCGTTAGGTCTGCTGCTATTTTCTTTTTCATATTAGGGTTATTGCCGCTTGATTATTTGTATTTTTGGAATCTTAACGAGGTGAAAGCACCTCTATTTTTTAACGCCTCTAAATTACAAAATGTTTCTAGAAAATACGGTGAATCATGAAGAGCAATTCGGCTGGATCGAGGTAATTTGCGGTTCTATGTTTTCTGGCAAGACCGAAGAGTTGATCAGGCGCTTGAAACGCGCACAGTTTGCTAACCAGAAAGTAGATATATTTAAACCTGCCATAGACAAGCGTTATGATCAAGAAATGGTAGTTTCTCACGATTCAAATCAAATTCTTAGCACGCCAGTGCCAGCTGCGGCAAATATTCCGTTATTAGCAACTAATTGCCAGGTAGTGGGAATAGACGAGGCGCAATTCTTTGACGACGAAATTGTTACCGTGTGCAACGCCCTTGCAAATAGAGGTATTAGAGTGATAGTCGCTGGTCTAGATATGGATTTTAAAGGCAATCCTTTTGGCCCCATGCCTGCCCTTATGGCAACTGCCGAATATGTGACCAAAGTACATGCCGTGTGCACAAGAACAGGCAATCTTGCCCAGTATTCTTACCGTAAAACTGCTAATGATAATGTAGTCATGCTAGGCGAGCAACAGGAGTACGAGCCCTTAAGTCGCGCTGCTTATTACAAAGCCATACAAGCCGATAAACTTAAAAATAAAGAAACAACAAATAATTCTATCAACACAAAAAACACCCAGTAACATGCAATCAAAAGGCACAAGGCTAGAAGTTAACCTAGATGCACTTGAATTTAATTATAACTATTTGCGCAGCAAGATAAGCGAGCAAACTAAATTTATGGCCGTTGTAAAGGCAAATGCCTATGGCCACGGCAGTGTTCACATCGCCCAAAAACTTCAAGAGTTAGGCACCGATTATTTTGCGGTCGCCTATGTAGAAGAGGGCGTTCAATTAAGAGACCACGGTATTATAAAGCCCATTTTGATACTTCACCCACAGCAACACGATATAGAGATTTGTATAGATCGCTGTTTAGAACCGGTGATTTATAGTGTCGAGGTGCTGGATGCTTTTATCGCTTTCGCGAAAGCGAGACAACAACAATCCTATCCCATACATATAGAATTTAACACAGGTTTAAACCGTATAGGCATTGATCCAGAAGAGGTTAGCACAGTTTTAGAAAAAATAAAAGCCACACCGCATGTCAATGTGCGCGGTTTACAATCGCACCTTGCAGCAAGTGAAGACCTCGATGAAGACGCATTTACACAAGGACAAATCACCCTTTTTAAAGAGATCATCGCACAGGTAAAACAAGCCCTAGACTATGATTTTTTAATTCACGAGTCCAATACTAGCGGGATACTTAATTACAGCAATGCGCATTTTAACATGGTACGATCGGGAATAGGTTTGTACGGCTATGGCAACGACGCTGCGCATGATGTTCATTTACAACCTATTGCAACGCTTATATCTAACATATCGCAAATAAGAACTATTGCAGCTGGCGAGACGGTAAGTTACAACCGCAAGTTTATTGCACAAGAAGTTATGACCTATGCAGTAATTGCTCTAGGTCACGGCGATGGTATTAATCGCATTTATGGAAATGGTAATTTAAAAGTGCGTATCAACGGCCAGCCAGCACCTACATTAGGAATTATATGTATGGATATGTTTATGGTCGATATTACAGGTATCCCTGCAAAAGTAGGTGACGAGGTACTTATCTTTGATCCCAAAATGCACACTTCTAGACAAATGGCCGAGGCGGCTGGCACTATTTCTTATGAATTACTTACAGGGATTAAATCTAGGGTAACAAGGGTTTACACCAGCAATTAACACTAATTAATGGCAGTTTATCGCTATATTCTTAAACAAAAAGAGTACAATCTTATTTTTATCATAAATTACACTTAAATTTGTATTAAAATTAACAAAAATATATTTCAAATGTTTAAAGAATTTAAAGATTTTATCATGACAGGTAATGTCATTGATCTAGCCGTTGCTGTAATTCTTGCAGGTGCCGTTAGTGCCGTAGTAAAAGGCTTTGTAAACCTGATTATGATGCCATTTATAGGTCATTTTGCAGGAGGTGTAGATTTTAAAGATTTTAAAATCATACTTTCTGAAGCCATAATAGGTGAAGACGGTGTTGTAACCCAGCCAGAAAATGCTATATTATATGGAGAATGGATCAATACCATTATTTCTTTAATAATTGTAGGTTTTGTACTCTTTTTAATTGTAAAAGCATATAACAAAGCCAGAAAGCCCAAAGAAGCACCAGCGCCAGCAGGACCGTCTAAGGAAGAACAACTTCTTATGGAAATACGTGATGCTATAAAAGCACAAAAATAATTGACTCTTTATTTTTAAATCATGATAACCGTTCTAGGATAAAACTAGAGCGGTTTTTTTATGGTTTCTAATTACCTATAATTATTCTTAAAATTCAATGTATTAGACAAAATGGTTGGTCGATTTTTAAATTTATACCAAAACAATCAATTAAAGCACAAAACCCGTCATTTTTTTATACCTCCTAAGGTTTTTCTCCTAAGTACCATAACTGAAGTTTACCTTCAAAAGCCTTGAAAGTATTTAAACCTAATGTGGTTTTTATAGTTAATCAGACAACATTCAATTTTAATAAAATCAGGGGTGTTATTCTTCCTCCTCTTCAGTATAATCTGGATATAGAAACGAGTTGTATGGAAAACGCTGTACATGAATCTCTCGCACTTTACCATAAACCTTCCTGCGAAAATCTTCCATATTTTCCTTTCCGGTAGCAGATATAAAAATGACGTCCTTACCCATTTTTGACATCCAGGTGTCGCGCCATTCTTCTAGAGAATAGTGTGCTGTGGTACGCTCTTCCATTAAATCGGTTTCATCATAATATTGAGCTTTATAAGCATCGATCTTATTAAAAACCATTATTGTAGGCTTATCTATAGCATCTATTTCTCCTAAAATCTTATTTACTGATGCAATATGATCTTCAAAAGAATCGTGTGAGATATCTACCACATGCAGCAATAAATCAGACTCGCGCACCTCGTCTAGAGTAGATTTAAAAGACTCGATTAACTGTGTGGGCAATTTTCTTATAAACCCAACGGTATCAGTCAATAGAAAAGGTAAGTTGCCGATCACGACTTTTCTAACTGTAGTGTCTAGAGTAGCAAAAAGTTTGTTTTCAGCAAATACCTCACTTTTTGAAACCACATTCATCAAGGTACTTTTACCTACGTTTGTGTATCCCACAAGAGAAACACGAACTAACTGACCGCGGTTACCTCGTTGTGTAGACATTTGCTTGTCAATAGAAAGTAATTTTTTCTTTAATAAGGTGATGCGATCGCGCACAATACGCCTATCGGTTTCAATTTCTGTTTCGCCAGGACCACGCATTCCTATACCACCTTTTTGTCTTTCTAGGTGGTTCCACAATCCTACCAATCGTGGTAATAAATATTCATATTGAGCAAGCTCTACCTGTGTGCGTGCATAACTGGTTTGCGCTCTTTGTGCAAATATGTCTAGAATAAGATAGGTTCTGTCAATAATTTTTGATTCTAGGATTTTTTCAATATTTTTTTGTTGTGCAGGAGACAGCTCGTCATCAAAAATAATAGTTCCTATGTCGTGTGTTTTTACATAGGCAGCAACTTCTTCCATCTTTCCTTTACCTATAAAGGTTTTGGGATTGGGTTTTTGCATTTTTTGATAAAATCGCTTATGAACAGTGGCCCCAGCGGTGTAGGCTAGAAACTCTAGCTCTTCCATATATTCATGAAGTTTTTTTTCACTTTGTTGTTGTGTAACAACACCTATAAGAATTGCTTTTTCGTAATCGTGACCTTCTAATTCTAACATAAAATTTATTGATAACAAGCAAAGATACTTTTTTCCCTGTATGCAACGATGCATTTTGCAAGAGGTTATGAAAAATTAAAGTGTTAGACAAGTATAATATTGATGATAACCAAAATGCAAATCAAAGGTGAATAAGTCTAAAAGAATAATTATAATAGCTAAGTTCTAATTAGCATATTAAATGCTTCTTGTTTGTATTGATACCAG
>CAZQGX010000036.1:0-37580 GCA_964593255.1 uncultured Flavobacteriaceae bacterium
TGATAGTTGCGGCAATAAATTCAAATTAGGTGTGAAAACGGATATTCAAAAAAAATTAGTTCTTTTTCTAAGACTTTAGAATTTTTAGGATCGATTTGGTATAATATTCAAAGGTTGTGGTTTATTTTTGTTTAAATAAAATTTAATTTAGCAATGACAGACAAAGCAACAATAGAGTTTGATGGCAAGAAGTTCGAATTTCCTGTAATCACAGGCTCTGAAGATGAAAAGGCGATTGATATCAATACATTGAGAAGTGCAACAGGTGGTTTAACTACCATTGACCCTGGTTATAAAAATACGGGTAGTTGTGTAAGTGCAATCACTTTTCTAGATGGTGAAAAAGGAATTTTAAGATATAGAGGTTATTCTATAGAAGAACTTGCTGACAAGGCAGATTTTCTAGAGGTAGCTTACTTATTGATTTTTGGCGAGTTGCCAACTGAAAGTCAATTAAAAAAGTTTCATAGTGATATTAAGGAACAGTCTGTTGTAGATGAAGATATTAAGAAAATCCTAGATGGTTTTCCAAAGACAGCTCATCCTATGGGGGTACTGTCTTGTTTGACAAGTGCATTAATAGCTTTCAATCCATCATCGGTAAATGTGGATAGTGAGGAGGATATGTACAAGGCAATAGTTAAGATCATGGGTAAATTCCCTGTTCTAGTTGCATGGACATTAAGAAAGCGTAAAGGTCACCCACTGGATTATGGCAGCGATAATTTAGGTTATGTAGATAATCTACTTAAAATGATGTTCAATAGACCTAGTTCAGATTACAAAGTAGATCCAATTGTCTCAAATGCTTTAAATAAACTATTGATCTTACATGCAGATCATGAGCAAAACTGTTCTACAAGTACAGTGCGTATGGTAGGTTCTTCACATGCAGGAATGTATGCTAGTTTAAGTGCTGGTATATCTGCTTTATGGGGACCACTTCACGGTGGTGCAAACCAGGCAGTTCTTGAAATGCTAGAAGCAATCAAAGAAGATGGTGGTGACACACATAAATACATGGCAAAGGCAAAAGATAAAGATGATCCTTTCCGTTTAATGGGATTTGGTCATCGTGTATATAAAAACTTTGATCCACGAGCAAAAATTATTAAAGTTGCTGCAGACGAGGTTCTTGATGCCCTAGGTGTTGAAGACCCTATATTAAACATTGCCAAAGGACTAGAAAAGGAAGCTTTGAGCGATTCTTATTTTGTAGATCGCAATTTATATCCTAATGTAGATTTCTATTCTGGTATTATTTACAGAGCAATGGGCATTCCTGTAGAAATGTTTACAGTAATGTTTGCATTAGGCCGTCTACCAGGATGGATTGCACAGTGGAAAGAGATGCGCGAGAACAAAGAGCCAATAGGTAGACCTCGCCAGGTATATACAGGTGAAACCCTAAGATCATTTAAAGAGGTATCTGATAGATAATCTCTTCTTTATATTTTTAAATAAACCTCGTAAGACTTTGTTTTACGAGGTTTTTATATTGAAGTTATTCAAACTTTTTCCATTTGCTAAAAGAATGTTCCCATCCGTTTCTTTTTACCTTTTATATTTCATCTATTTGGCTAAAAAGCTCAAAAAAGCTTTCAAATAATCGAACAATAGCTTGTTTCAACTAAAATGTTAAAAGTCTATAATTTCATTTAAAAACATCAGCATTGTAATTGTTTGTGGTTATTCATCATATAAAATCCAAATTTATCAATAAAAAATAAACAGTGATGGTAGAAAATGATACATTAAAAGGCGCAAGATTACTTATTTTTTAAAATTTAAAAATGTAAACTCCTTACGTGATATTGAAAAAGTAGAAATTCAACACAGCGGTAAATATGTTAAATATCCATAGTAAAAAATACTTTTTTTACACAACGCATAAAATTATTTAATTAGTTATATAATTCCTACTTACTAGGGTTATATAGCATTTTCTATTTTTAATTTTTATGTTTAATTTAAGATATGATTAGTCTACTAAATTAAACATAAAAAGCAATTCATGGTATACTTGATTAATTTCAGTACAAAGTAAAAATTAATAACAGGTATTTTTATAAGTTACATATAATAAGGTGATTAAACTTCTATTTATCATATTATTTAAAGTAAAGAACAGCCTTAATTTCTCGATAATAGAACACATTTAGTCATTATTATTTGGCATTATTTTATTTAATAAATCGATTGCGTAATTTGTAATTAATACACGTTTTAATTATTAAATTCGCATGATGAATCGACTACAGCTTAACGTTAAAAACGAGACTTCGCGGTTGCGCAGTGTCATATTAGGGACTGCACAAAGCAATGGTCCTATACCTGCAGTTGAAGATGCATACGACCCAAAGTCTAGAGAACATATACTAGCGGGTACCTATCCTACAATAGAGGATATGATAATTGAAATGGAGGCGGTTGCTGCGGTTTTTGAAAAATATAATGTTACCGTATTTAGACCAGAACAAATAGAAGATTGCAATCAAATATTTACTAGAGATATAGGTTTTGTTATTGATGATGTTTTTGTAAAAGCAAATATTCTTCCCGACAGAGAAGAAGAAATAGAGGCAATACAGTACGTTATAGATCAAATACCACCACAAAAAGTCATAAGACCACCAGAGGAAGTGCATATAGAAGGTGGTGACGTCATGTTGCACGGGGATTATATTTTTGTAGGCACTTATAGAGGCGATGATTACCCCGATCATGTTATCGCTCGTACTAACGTTAACGCAGTTGAATGGTTAAAAACCACCTTCCCACATAAAAAAGTGGTAAGTTTTAACTTGCGTAAAGACAATTTGGACCCTTATAACAATGCATTACATCTAGATTGTTGCTTTCAACCTGTGGGTAATGGTAAGTGCATTATTCATAAAAACGGCTTTTTACAAGAAGAAGAGTACCAGTATTTAGTAGATTTTTTTGGCAGGGATAATTGTTTTGAAATCACCCAACAAGAAATGTATCACATGTATTCAAATATTTTTTCTATCGCCCCAGATGTAGTGGTTTCAGAAAAAAACTTTACTAGATTAAACACTTGGTTGCGCAGCCATGGCATTACTGTAGAAGAAGTACCCTATGCCGAAATTTCAAAGCAAGAAGGCTTATTGCGTTGTTCTACTTTACCACTAATTAGAGACTAGATGAGACAAATTACTGACACTGTTTTTATGGTGCGTCCTATACAATTTCGTTTAAACGAGCAAACTGCTGTAAATAACTATTATCAAGATATAGATGCCCACCAGCGCATAAAAAACGAGGTGGCAAATAAGAATGCTCAACAAGAGTTTGACGCTTTCGCGAAAGCGTTACAGCAAAAAGGCATTAATGTTATTATTATCTCGGACGATGAAAAAAGCGACACGCCAGACTCCATTTTTCCCAACAACTGGATATCTACCCATGAAAATGGTGATGTGGCATTATACCCCATGTTTGCAGAAAACAGGCGCCTAGAAAGAAGACCTGAAGTACTAGATATCATCGAGCAATCTGGATTTAAAATTGAAAATATTATAGATTATAGTAGTGCCGAGGACGAAGGTTTTTTTCTAGAAGGAACAGGTAGTTTATTACTAGATCGAGCAAATAGAAAAGCTTATTGCAGCATATCACCCCGCGCCGATGAAGAATTGCTTATTGAATTTTGTGAAGATTTTGAATACACACCTGTAATTTTTACCGCGTATCAAAGTGTTGAAGGTAAACGTTTACCCATCTATCATACTAATGTGATGATGGCGCTGGGAGAAGAATATGCAGTAATTTGTTTAGATTGTATAGATGATAAAAAGGAAGCCAAAAATGTCCTAAAACACTTGAAAGAAGATGGTAAACAAGTGATTACTATTACAGAAAAGCAAGTCAATTCTTTTGCAGGAAATATGATACAAGTGTATAATGATGCAGGAAAACGTTTTTTGGTTATGAGTGACCAGGCTTATCAATCATTAACTACTACACAAATTGCTCAACTAGAAAAATATAATGAGATTCTTCATCCTTCTATTACAACTATAGAAACCTTAGGTGGTGGCTCTGTACGATGTATGATGGCCGAGGTTTTCTTGCCTAAAGCCTAATTGATTAATAGCTATAATATTTCTTTTAGCTTTTTGGAAATTTGCGTTTATCTATAATATTTGAATATTATCTTTTTTTGGGATTGTAAACGTGGTTGCACCATCGTCTATGGTTCAATTAATTTTTATCGTTTGTAAACTTCGTTTTTACTGTTTGCTTTATTTGTAAAAGTGTACTTATTTTCCAGTAGCAATATGTCTAATCATCCCTGCAAAAATAAAATAGTGAAATGGTAACATAGAGTACCAGTACAATCTACCCCAAATACCACGTGGTCTAAAGGTCGCGGTTTGATGTACGATATTGTTATTGTCGATTTCAAATTCCAGCCAGGCCTCACCAGGTACGCGCATTTCTGCAAAAAGAAGCAATCTTCTTTGTTCTTTATCTGCTACCAGAACTCTCCAAAAGTCTAGTGCATCGCCAGCATAAATTTTATCTGCATTAGTACGACCACGCCGCAAGCCAACCCCGCCAAATAGTTTATCAAAATGACCGCGTATTTTCCATAAAAAAGTGGCATAATAATATCCGTTTTTTCCACCTATGGACCATATGCGATTTAGTGCAGCCTCGGCATCGGTGGTTTCATGTTGTTGGGCGTCTTTTAAACAGCCGTAACTAGGTACCTTTTTATAACTATTTAGGTTGTGTTTAAACCTGCCGCTTACCATAGAATCTTTCCAGCTACTTACCACTTGATTTTGTTCTATTTTGGCAAATGCCATAGTTAGTGCCTCTTGGTAGTCATATAATTGTATGCCTAGTTCTTCGGCAAGATTATTTTTCTTTGCAACTACCTCTATCGCCATGCTATCTACCAGATTACGAGCAAGTTTATAACTGGTACTGGTAACAAAATACAACCAGTAGCTGCTCAGTTTAGGTGTCATAACAGGAACTGTAAATAGGTATAATTTTAACCCTCTATTTTGCGCATATCCCAGCATCATATCTTTATAAGTAAGAACGCTTTTACCGCCTATATCAAAGCTTTGATCATAACAACTTTCACTACCCAAAACTCCCATTAAAAAGCTCATCACATTGCGTATGGCTATAGGGTGGGTTCTTGTATTTACCCATTTGGGAGTAACCATTACAGGAAGTTTTTCACATAAATCTCGTATGATCTCAAATGAAGAACTCCCGCTGCCTACTATGATACCAGCTCGCAGTACGGTAAGATGAAAGTTGCCTGTATAAAGAATGTCTTCAACCCGCTTTCGCGAAAGCAAATGTTTACTTAATTGTTCTTCATTTACAATCCCCGAGAGGTAAATAACTTGTTTACAATGTGATTTTTCTATTAATTTTACAAAACTCGTGGCACTATCTGCCTCCATCTGGTCAAAATTATCAGTACTAGAGGTCATCGAGTGGATCAAATAATAGGCGGCATCAATATCTGCTGGCAACTCTTGATGTTCATCTATCTTTAAGAAATCTATTTCTATGATATCGATCTGATCTTTAATTTCTTGTGGCACCGATAACCTAGCGGCACTGCGCACAGCACATACCACTTTGTGATCTTGTTTTAATAATTCATAAAGAAGGCGCACGCCTATATAACCGTTTGCACCTGTAAGTAATACTTTCATGCTTTAAATATACTATTGAAAAGTAAAACCTAGCACATAAGTTTGTTAAAACAAAAAACGCTCTCTGTTAAGAAAGCGTTTTTTGAGTGGTGGATGTTTTCAAGTTACTTTTGTTTGCCAGCAGATTTTCTCTCGTTTACAACAGATCGATTGTCATCACTATTTCTATCAATTAGTTTATTGAAAGGGTCAATACCTGCCTCTACAGGTTGACTATCTACAATTACCTCAAAAGAGTTTGAAATATCGGTCACTTTTACTTTTTTTAAGTAGAGCACTTTTTCTATACCTGTATCCTTATCCTTTTTACCAAAAACGCCTACCTCTATATAATCTGATAAAGGTAACGACTTGATGTCTCTAGTCTTTCCTTCTGGAGTAAATGAAAGACTATCACCAGCAGTATTTTTGTATACCGATTTCCCTTTTTTATCGGCTCGGTACTTTGTAACTAGTGCATCTATGGTTATTAGATATTTGCCATCTGGCAGTTTTGTATAGGCAGCATCTGTTACTTTATTGTCATACAAGGTTATGGTTTCAAACATATCCTTAATAAGATATTGTAAAGAGTCTGGAGTAACAGCTTTTATATCATCAACAAATTCTACAGATGTAGGATATGGCGCCGATTTGAATTGATATTTTTCTGCAAACCTTTTTATAACGCCGTTAAATTTCTCTTCGCCCAGATAGTCACTTATTGCATAAAGCACTAAAGATCCTTTTTGATAGTGAATGTACTGTTGGTTCTCATTAAACATCAATGGGTTTTCACCTATAGATTCAAATGTTCTACCTAATAGATAACGATCCATAGCGTTTTTCAAAAATTTACGCATTTGCGTGCTTCCACTTCCTTTTTCTAGCACTTTTAAAGAGCTGTATTCTGATAAACTTTCAGAAAGTAGGGTAGTACCTTTTGCATTTGCACCTATAACCTGATGTGCCCACCATTGATGTGCTAGCTCGTGCGCAGTTACAGAGTAAGGTACATCTACACCATTTTGATCATCCTCGTCTACATCTGCAATAAATCCTATAGCCTCACTAAATGGTATGGTGTTAGGAAAAGCTTGTGCAAATCCACCACCCGTTCGTGGAAACTCGATGATGCGTGCTTGCCTGTGCTGGTAGGGCGTATAATTTGAATTGTAATAATCCAGTCCATCTTTTAGGGCACTCATCATGCGATCAATATTATAATCGTGATTAGGATGGTAATAAATTTCAAGACTTACCCCATTGTGCATTTCTTTTAATACATTATACCTGCCGCTCATAAAGTTATAAAAGTTAAGCATTTTACTATCCATTTCATAATGAAAATAGTTGCGTCCATCTTTTTTCCACTTTTTGGTAAGGTACCCAGGTGCAATGGCTATTTGATCTTCTACAGTACTTACCGTTGCTTCAAAATCGATCCAATCGCTATTACCGCCTATATAGTTATTGTCAGTAGCGCCAGGTGCTAATGGTGATGGTAAACGATCTTTAGGAGGTAGGTTATATTTCTCCCTCAGTTTTGTATTTCTTATTTCAGAATCTTCACTGTAGCCTATAGTTGGGAAGATACCGTTATTAAGAAAAGTACCGTTTGCAACAATAGGTGAAAAGTTATTGAGCAGTGTTGCTTTTCTATTGTGTCTACTTACAGTAAATACAAGTGTATCGTCTGGTTTTAATGGTTTTTCAAATTGGTAAATACTATAGTTATAGTCTTTATTTTCATAAACTATTTTTGAATTGCGATCCATTTTTATAGTAACCAGACTATCAGCACTATTTACGTGCAAACTATCTATGGGTACCCCGCTTTTATTGACCATCTTCATTACAGCAGTGGCTTTATAGTTTCCTTGATAAGGATAAAGGTCTACTGTTGCATTAACGGCAACAACTCTAGGTTGTGGTCTTTTGAAATATTTTGAAAGGTCTTTTTCTTTTTGAACTGTTAATTTCTCTCTTTCTTTACTGCTTATTACTTCTATTTCTACATTATTTGCTCGCCATATCAATGTACCTAATGCAAAGAAACCTAGAAAAGAAAATATTAAAATAGAAAGCATGGCAGGTTGAAATCTCTCTTTTGCTATTTGTAAACGCTCATTTATTTTTACGCTAGCACCTCTTCTATAAAGGGCTATTGCGGTAACTAAACTCGCTACAGCAAGAAAAATCCAGTAAATGCGATAGGCTATAAATTTATTTGCAAATCCATAACCATTCATATCACTAGGGCTCAAAGAACTGCCACCAGAATTGAATTTTAATTGAGGTTGTTCTACGCCCACACCATCTAGTATAGCAGGAACTATAAGTAGCAAAGCAAGTATTACAATAAAGCCTACCCATCTATTTTTGATTAAGGTATGTATAAGTAGTGAAAGCGCTATCCAAGGTATGAACCACCATATTCTTATAAGAAACAAATCTTTAAGGTATAAGCCTATTTCATATTCATAAAAACCTTTTACCGTTTGTACCGTTATTCCTGTGATCATAATGAATGATTGATACAAAGCAATCATTAAAAATAAGGCTAGTAACTTTGAAAGTAATAAAGATGCGTTGCTTACTGGTGTTACATCTAGTAGCTGGCCCATGTGCGCTAGTCTAGCTCTATTCATTAAAAAACCACCGTATAATGCTACCATAATTACCCCAAAAAACTGAAAAGAACCTCCAGCATTTGCTAGCATGCTCCATGTTTTTGGTAAAGAAGCAGTGCCAAAAACACTACCCACATCGATCATTCCTAAAAATGCAAATAGAAATGCAAATAGTGTTACAATGATAAATGGCCAACTTTTAATAATATATTTAAAATCGGTAATGGCGAGCATCCATAGGGATTTCATTTGATTTGAAAAACCAAAATCTCTTTGCACAACTGGCATGACTACGCGCTGTAAAACGCCAAAATTATTTTTAGTAATTCTATTCTTCTTTCGGCTTTTAAAAATTAAATCTACTGGATTTTGAGAAAAATTAAATTTGGCTATTGTAAGTATAAAAACAAGTAATGAAATACCCAGCCAGATCAATCTATTGTATAATACGTTACCACTTACTGGTATTAGTCTATTACTCTGTTCGTCTGGGGTCCAGTATTTTATAGTTTCTGCAAGGGCGGTATCGCCAGTAGGTTCTAGTAATTGCAGCCAGGTGGTATCTTCCATTTCTTGACCAGCAATTCCTGTTGCGATTTGTACAATAAACAGTAGCAGTACAAAAATAAATGCTGCATTTAAATTTCTAAAAAAGGCAGTTATAGAAAAGATAATCACACTGTAAAAGAATACATTAGGAATGGTGTAAACTAAAAAGGGCTGTAGGTAATTGATTAATTTAAAAGGACCTAGATTATCCTCGTTTGCACCAGGTAAATAAAAGCCTATGGTAATAAAAAGAACACAACCTAAAACGATGATCATTGCCATAGAAAACCCTGCAAAAAACTTGGCAAGCAGGTAATTTATTTTGGTCATGGGGTAGCTATACAGCACGTGATGCATGTTATTACTGTAGTCGCGTTGTAGCGTCCCACCTATTAACGTGGGCAGTAAAAAATATAAAAGGATTAGTAAAGTCCCTATCATTCCATAAATGGTAATGGCACTATTAACCTTGGCCGTAGCAATTACGGTCGCCCCAGTAAAGTCAAATACTCCTACCGCTAACGCACTTAGTAATAATGCGAGTACCCATAACAGTATGGCAAAAATGTAAAAAGCAGGCTTTTTCAGCCAGGTTTTTATCTCGTGAATAAAAATGGTACTAAACATAATTAGTTGTTTAACAATTCAATTACGGTTTGATCTTCTCGCAAGGTTGTAAAGTAGACATCTTCTAATGTGGGGTTCGCTTTCGCGAAAGCGAGATCCATATCCACCTCGCTGAAAACACGTATAGTAAGTTCATTATCTTCATTAAAACTAGTAGAAATCACATTGTGTTGTGCTTCTTGCTGGTCCAGTTCATCACGATCAATTGTTTTTGTAAATACCTTACCTTGAAGGGCTTGAACCATTTGTTTAGGGGTAGAATGTGCTAGGATTTTACCGCCATTAAGAACGGCCATATCGGTACACAATTCTTTTACATCGTCCACAATATGTGTAGAAAAAATCACGATATGATTGGTGCCTATTTCTCTTAACACATTTAGGAAACGGCGTCGTTCTGCCGGGTCTAGTCCTGCGGTGGGCTCGTCTACAATAATTAGTTTTGGGTCGTTTAATAACAGTTGTGCGATGCCAAAACGCTGTTTCATGCCACCAGAATAACCTGCCACGTGCTTGTTCATTACATCGGTAAGGTTTGTGATTTCTAGCGCTTTATTGACAATATTGTTTCTATCTGTTTTATTTGAAACTCCTTTTAACGTGGCAAAATAATGCAATAAATCATGGGCGCTCATTTTAGGATAAACTCCAAATTCTTGTGGTAAATAACCAAGTGTTTTTCTAAACTCGATTTTATTATTTAAGGTATCTAATCCATCTAGATGTATACTACCAGAGTCTGGAGATTGAAGTGTGGCAATGGTTCTCATTAATGATGATTTACCTGCACCATTAGGGCCTAATAAACCAAACATTCCAGCTTTTATATCTATGGTTACATCATCTAGTGCCTTGACACCGTTAGGGTAGGTTTTAGAAACATTTTTAAGGCTTAATATCATGATAAAAATATCTTTGTTGATTAATTTAATCGGTTAGTGCGTTGTTTTGGGTATTTGTTACATTTACAACTTGTTTTTCTCTTTCTATTTTGCATAATAAGAATTAGATTAGGGGCTTCATACAAGTAACATTATATATTGGTTGTAGTAGTTGTTTATTTTTTGCTGGTTTTTATACTGGTATTTCCTGTGGGCCATGCGATGAGCAAGTTGTTATTTAAAGACAGTTTGAACACTATAGATGACTTGTTTCTAGGGCTTTTGGGAATTACATTGATCTCTAGCATTTGGATGTTTTTTGTGCCGCTAGGTTTTTGGTGGTCTGGCAGTTTGATCATTTTTTCAATTGTTTGTGGTGTTATTAATAGGTTAACTATAATAGAACAATTCAAGAATTGGCAAGATTTATTGATGCACGGCTCAAAGATTAAAACAACATTAGTTTTTTTAATCCTTGCTAGTATTGCTTTTTGCGCTTCCTTGCCAGCATCTTTGCTAGATAATGAAACTTATTACCTTCAAACCATAAAATGGCTAGACGAGTATGGACTGGTTAAAGGACTTTCAAATCTGCATATATACCTTTCTCAACAAAGTGGTTTTCACATACTAGAAGCGGCACTAAACTTTAATACCTTATATGATCGATGTAATGATGTAGGCGCTTTTTACTTCTTGCTTGGGTGTTTGTGGAGTTTACAGTCGGTTAAAAACGAAGGTTATTTATTGAAATATTATCGCAGGGGTTTTATGATTTTAGCAGTAATTCTCTATTCGTTTATTAGCGCCCCTAGTCCAGACATACCTGTTTATGTATTAAGTTATCTTGTTATTTATAAATTTATAAGCTTATGGGATTTATATGACGAGAAACAACTGTCATTACTAGCATTATTTTCTATGCAGTTGCTTTATTTTAAAGTGTCTACGGCATTAATTTTCTTATTATTTATCGCCTTATTAATAAAGTATTGGAATATAAAAAAGTCAAATGTTTGGATGTTTTTCGGATTGTTATTTACTGGTCTTTTTATTTCAAAAAACTTAATTGTCACGGGCTTGCCCTTTTATCCTTTAACTTTTTGGTCACCGTGGGAATTTGCATGGTCATTGCCTGCAAAAATTGCAGCGGTTGTTCCTAATCAAGCCTATTTAATGACCATTAATGAAGTACAAGAGCAAACTCTAGCAGGCTTGTTTAGTAGGTGGTTTTTTTTACCTGGGATTGATGGTTTTTTAAATAAAGTAGTTGTAGTTTGTTATTCTATTGCTACAATGTTTTTAGTGTTTACCAAAAAAAGAATAGCATTAAAGTTATTGGTAATTTTGCTGTTACTGCAAGGATTGATTCTTGCGCTTACCTCGCCACAAATTCGTTTTTTCTTAAACATTCTGGCGCCAGTTATGATGCTTATATTTATTAATATTTTTAAACCTAATCAACTAATTGTAAAGTATGGGATGGTTATTTGTGTTGTGATAGGAATAGGTATTGCAATATATCATGTAGGCAATTCACAAGTAGATCAAAGTAAGGTTACAAATAATAGTTTAAGTGTTTTTATTCTTATAGAACCTTTTCCCAGATCAATCTACTCCAAAAATCATAAGCGTATAGAATTGCAACAATTTTATTACAACAATAGGGTAGCCGATGGTTTTTTCTTTGGTATTTATGACATCCCACTACCAGCAACAAGTAAAAAGTACGTGAATTACATTAAAGAAAAATACGGATTACAACCACAGATGATGGGCAATTCTTTGAAGGATGGATTTAAATATGTAAAAGTTAAAGATTAATCTATTGAGAAAACTTCTATTGCCGGATTCACCTTGTAGTCAAAATTGAAAAGGGCAAGATTCTCCCAACTACTCCCGGAATCTCCAGAAGCTTGCGGACTGATCGCTACCCATTCTGGCGCCCAATAACAAAAACCTAAGCCTTTACCGTTTGGTAAATCTTTTATTATTTTTTGAATACGCAACAAAAACATACGTTGTCCCGCAGCTGTCGCAGGATATTGAGTTGCTAATTGGTTATTAAGGCCCACAATGTTATTTTGTTGATCATTCCAGCTTAATGTAAATGGATATGCAGTTTCTACAATCATTACTTTTTGTGAAATTCCAGCAGCAAATATCTGTAATTTATTATCAATTAGGTTGATATCATTTCCATGCCACCATGGATAATAGCTTAATCCTGCAATATCAAAATCAACATTAGCATTATTTAACTGATTATAAAAGTAATCTGCACCGTCAACTCCAGATTTGTGAATCATGATTTTGGATTGTGGTGAGATGAGTTTTACACCTTGTATTGCAGCTTTTGTTAGTTGAATATAATTGGTCCAGTCTTCTGTACCGTTGTTGTAAACCTTACCTACTGGCCATAATATCCCATTATCAGTTTCATTTCCTATTTGAACAATTGCGGGTGGTGTACCTTGCGAGACCAATTCTCTTAATACATTCTGGGTATAGTCCTTAATAGTTTGCGACAGTGTTGTAACATCTTGTGATGCCCATATTTGAGGAATTTGCTGTGCCCCAGGATCTGCCCATGTATTAGAATAATGAAAGTCAAGTAAGAAAGCTATACCATTTATTTGTGCTCGTTGCGCTTGTTGTTTTACAAAGTTAAGGTTGTACAAGCCCTCGTTATTATTGATCCATAATCTGATGCGCACAAGATTTACACCCCTACTAGCAAGAAAACTATAATTATCAATAATATCCTGCCTGTTTTCGTCTTTAAATACAACTCCTTGTGTTTCAATGCTTGGCATAAAAGAAAGATCCATGCCTTTATAAAAATGTGTAGATAATTCAGGCGGTATACTAGTCTCACTGTTTTCATCACAAGAAATTATAATTAAGCAAAAAAACAAATTGTAAACGATTCTCTTCATTATTAAAGTTTACCAAATATATTAAAATTAAACTGGCACCCGAGGGTTCCTTCAATCATCAAAAACACCTTTTTAAATGATGATATTAATAAATTTTAGGTTTTCATGATGCAACAAACACGGCATCGACTTCTTTATATCTCGCTTTCGCGAAAGCGAAACTAAAAGAAATGGACATTAAAAAAGTGGAAACTGCACAACACTTTCTCTAAATAAATGATGACTAGGGGTTAAAAATATGAACTTATAAAAATTTTTACTTTAAAAGAAGTTCTTTAATTTATGAAATAGACAGATGTATTTAACTACTACAAATCATCTATATATTCAAATCCTTGATCAGATTTTAATTGTCCTAGTTTTTCAAAAAAATTATGTATACGTTTATGGTCGGCTTTGATTTTTACATAATAATTATCTTTGTGTATGCTGTATTCTTGGGCACGACCTTTATAAATTACAAGTTTGTAGTAAGGTATCGGCAGTGCATAAGTTTCTAAAAGTGACCTAAATCTTACTACAATTCCTTTTTTACGTATTTCTACATTACAGGTGTTGGCATTATTATCTAGCACCATTAAATTGTAAATCTGGATGCTACAGGAATTCATAAAAAGCTTAGGAGACCCAGAGCCTTTCAGTTTCCAGCGTTCTTTAAGCGTCAGAATGGCGCCTACTTCATTAGAAATCTCTCTTTCTATTTTTGGATTGTTGTAAGAAACGTTGTGTAGCATAAAAAATGATTCTACTATTAGTACGTTGAATGTATTAAGCCTTTCATAAACCTTATCTTTGTAGGCTTAATTTTTTACTTATGTCCCTTTTTAAATTATTAGAAGACGCTACTATAATGGCAGTTCAAAATATATTTACAGTACAATTACAACTGGTAGATATAACGCTTACACGCAAGGATCAAAACGGAGACTTTACGATCTTAATTTTCCCTATGTTACGACATATTAAAGGCAATCCAGAGGTTATAGGTACACAAATAGGAAATCATATTCAAGAACACACCCAATTGATCACCGACTTTGAAGTGATAAAAGGATTTTTAAATATTAAAATTGCTTCGTCAGTTTTTCTAGAAGAATTTAACCAAATGCTGGATGACGAGCATTACGGTAGTAAAAAGATTAATACCGCACAGCCAGGCGTAATGGTAGAATATAGCTCGCCTAATACCAATAAACCACTGCATCTAGGTCATGTGCGTAACAATCTTTTAGGTTACTCTATCGCACAAATTCTACAAGCCACAGGTCGCAAAGTAAATAAAACCCAAATCATTAACGATCGCGGGATTCATATCTGTAAGTCCATGCTGGCATGGCAACGATATGGTGATGGTGCTACACCAGATTCCACTGGATTAAAAGGCGATAAATTAGTGGGTAATTATTATGTAAAATTTGATCAAGAGTACAAGAAAGAAATAGAAATTTTAGTAGCCAAAGGTAAAACACTGGAAGACGCAAAAAAAACAGCACCTTCACACCTTGCAGCCCAAGAAATGTTACAAAAATGGGAGCAAAATGATCCTGAGGTTGTAGCATTGTGGCAAACAATGAATTCATGGGTTTATGAAGGTTTTGAAACTACTTATAATCATCTAGGGGTTCATTTTGACAGTATTTATTACGAGAGCGATACCTATTTACTGGGTAAAGACGTGGTGCAAATCGGGCTGGACCGTGGTGTATTTGAAAAAGACCCTGATGGCTCTGTATGGATTGACCTTACAGATGATGGTCTAGATAGAAAAATTGTCTTGCGCAGTGATGGTACAGCGGTTTACATGACACAAGATATAGGTACCGCCATACAAAGAGTAAAAGACCATGATATCAATTCTATGGTTTATACGGTAGGTAACGAGCAAGATTATCATTTTAAAGTACTTTTTTTAATCTTAAAAAAGCTAGGCTTTGATTGGGCAAAAAACTTGTATCACTTAAGTTATGGTATGGTAGAACTACCTTCTGGAAAAATGAAATCTCGTGAAGGTACCGTAGTAGATGCAGACGTGTTGATGGAAGAAATGACAGTAACTGCAAAAGCCATTGCACAAGAACAAGGTAAACTAGAGGGGCTTACTACAGTAGAGAAAGAAAGTCTATATAAAACGATAGGTCTAGGAGCATTAAAGTATTTTATGCTTAAGGTAGATCCTAAGAAAAATATGCTTTTTGACCCAGCAGAGTCAGTAGATTTTCAAGGTAATACAGGGCCGTTTATTCAGTACACCCATGCGCGTATCAAGTCGATCTTAAAAAAAGCAGACTTTGATGCTACTAGGTTAAGTGCTGCAACACATTTAAAATTAACCGATAGAGATACCGCAGTGATCAAATCCTTGCAAGAGTATCCTGAAACTATTCAAAACGCGGCAGATAAGTACAGCCCAGCCCTAATCGCAAATTATGTTTATGAACTGGTTAAAGAGTTTAATTCTTTTTATCAAAATGTTCCTAAAATAGTAGAAGAGGAGGATGCACCTTTAAAACAGTTCCGTTTATTACTATGTTATAAAACTGCTGCTGTTATAAAAAGCGCTTGTCAATTATTAGGAATAGAGGTTCCAGAGCAGATGTGATTTATTAATGAGCAGTTACGGATTTATGATTTTTTAAACTCAATGTTAAGTAGGTGAGCCCTATTTAGGGTGTGTATTAAATTTTTAATTATAAGCGTAGAATTATAGCTTATTAATACATTATCAATAGGTTACAATAATAATTTTACCTTGATTTAATAGAACAAATTGATATGCCCGCTACCTTTTGCCTGTAGTGTTTTTTTATAAATTGCTATCAAATAAATTCTTGATATCTTAAAAAAATACCGTGTCATTTATCGCAATGCGTCCATTTTTTTTGCAATCTCGTCTGCTGCGGCATAGGCTTTATCACTGGCCGTGCGATCTGTAGTAGAAAGGCTATGGTAATCTTTCATAAGCTTTTCATATTTTTCTTGTAGTTTTTCTAATTCTGTCTTTTTCTTAAATAATCCAAACATATTAATATCCTTTTTTAGGTAGTCCTATTATAATGGTAACACTTACGCATTGTGCGGTGTTTATTTTGTTGTTTTAATTGTTATAAAACGGCATATCTCGATTAGTTTTATAAAATGATTTTAGTTTTTAATTTCCTTAAAGCTTTTGATGAAAAACCTCGTTCTATATCCCTCATTTTAAAAAAAGTCAGTTGTCTAACAGGCTACTCTCCTTTAATACTAATTCAAAACACGATTTCAGATAGTCAAAGTTTTTAGTCAGTTAAGACTATTCTCAAATATTACTTCTTTTTATACTTACTGCATTTACAAACCATTGAAAGGCAAAAAAGCAAATTAAAAATGCAGTTACAAAAATATTCAACACATCTACCGTTGTAAAACTTATATAAAGTGCTGTAAATGCAATTATTGTCATGATTACTGCTGCTAGTGGCATCATTAATTTAGGTTTTGTTTCTTCATAAAACATGCTCCACGGGATCATTAAAATCAACCCTGCAATCGCTACCATCAAAAATCTAAAGTCATCTAGAATAAAGAACCCAACAATTCCCAATAGTGATATAGACAAACAAATACCTGTATATATTACTGCGCGCTTTTCTTCATCACTTAGCAAAAAAGTTGCGTATTTGTTAAAGCTAAACAGCAATTTTGATAAAGGACTAATTACCCACGTGCTTATCGCAATCAAAGCTAGTAAAATAACCACAGGATTTAAAAATGGTGATAGAGCAGGCACTGTATCGGCCACATAACTTAAAGCTTGCATGCCTAAATAAAATCCGATTATAAAGTACCATTGATATTTTGCACCCATATTCCCTAGCCAAAATTGGTATCTTAAAAACCATCGATATATAAAATATTTGGCTTGCAAGGCTTGTATCATTCCCGCTTGTGCATAAGTACTGTTTGGGTTATAACTCAATGCTTCTTTAAAATGCTCTAGTGCTTTTCTGTGGGCTCCTATTTCTAGTTGATTCCACCCATAATTGGTATGTGTATAAGCATCCTGCGGATTTTCACCTAGTGCGCCTTTTAAAGTTTCTTCAGATGCTGCCCTTTTATTCTGTTTTAATTGTGCAGTGCTTTTTACATTTAGTGCCAGTAGATTTGCCGGGTCTAATGACAGTGCTTTTTCTGCCAGTTGTTCTGCTTCTAGGTATCGCTTTCGCGAAAGCGAGACATGTCCCAACATCGCATAGTTTTGTGGCTCTTGTGCATTTAATTGTATGGCTTCTCTCAATAATTCTTCTGCTTCGTCATAGCGTTCTACTTGTAGCATGATTCTAGCCTTAGTGGCAAATAATAGGTCCATAGATGGGTGCAACCCTATGGCAATATCTATAAAATGTTTGGCTTGTTTTGGGTCGTTTAGTGCTAGGTATACCTCGGCAAGAAGGTATAAACAAGAGATGTCATTGGGGTCTTGTGTTAAAGCCTCGTTTAAAATATCTTTGGACTGTAAAAACCGTTTTTGCTGAAAAAGCAAATAAGCCCGTTCATATAAGACCTGTGTCATTACTTTTTAATTTTAAGGTAATGTAAAATGTCGTCATAAAGTCCAGATTCATTTGCATAAACAGCAAAGTTTTTTGCGGTGGTAAACCATTCTTTGGTACTGGGTTTATGAAGTTTCAGCGATTTTAAAAGATCTCTAGTTGTGAGTGGCTCTGGGACTCCTGTTTTGATGGCGTCCTCTAGTTTGTTTTCTATGGCAATATCAATAACGGCCTCTATATCTGCACCAGAATATTCGGGGGCTTTTTTTGCCAGGGTTTGGGTATTAATATCTTTAGTAGGTTTTTCTGCAAGTTTTAGGTCAAAAATCGCTTCTCTTGCAGGAGCATCTGGCGGTGGTACAAAGAGTATGCGGTCAAACCTCCCTGGTCTACGGAAAGCCGTGTCTAAATGCCATGGCATATTAGTCGCGCCCAAAATCAACAATCCTTCATTATCATTTGATATCCCGTCTAGTTCTTGTAAAAATTGGTTGATCAAGTTTTTCCCTGCACTTTGTTTCATATCACTGCGGCTGGCGCCTAGTGCATCAATTTCGTCAATAAATAGCACACACGGAGTGTTATTTCTGGCGACTTCAAAAATGCGGTGCAAGTTTTTTTCAGAATTACCTATCCACATATCTAGAATGTCGTTAAGGTTTAATGAAATAAATTTTGCGTTGATTTGTCCAGCAGTAGCTTTGGCAATATAGGTTTTACCGCAGCCTGGCGGGCCGTATAATAAGATACCACCACCTATTTTTTTACCATAAGCTTTATAAATTTCTGGATGTAGTAGCGGTTGCACAATTTTGAGATCGATCTCGCGCTTTACGTTTTCCATACCTCCTACATCTTTAAAACTGATCTCTGGTTTTTCTATAAAAACACTTGCCTCGTTAAAAATGTCTTCATAATCATCTTCATAATCATCGTCGTCAAATTCATAATCACCCATACCATTTGATGGTAGCCGCAGTTCTTTATCTAGCTCGTCATCACTAAATTCGGGATGGTATTTTAACAAGTCTTGATAGGCATCTATAGCCTGGTCTATATCATTAGACCTCACTAAAGATCTGGTATAAAAAAGATGTGTATCTAGGTCTTTATTACCCTCTTGTAGCAGGCTTTCTAAAATTACAATGGCTTTAGAATAGTTTTTTTGCTTGTAAGAAATAAGTGCTAGACCTATTCTAGCTTTAGGTTCGGCTTTATATTGTAAAATAATTTCATATTCTTCTTCGGCTTCTTCTAGCATGTTTGCAAGTCGCAATGTTTCGGCTAGATGTAGTCTTAAAGGAATATTTTCTGGAGAGAATTCTAGCGCCTCTCTTAAATTTTTAATGGTCTTATCGTCCATATCTCTGCTTCATTAGTTAGTTAAAGATAGAGGTCTTTTTGTTTAAATAAATAGGATTTTATTATTTTTTACAGCGTTTTAAGCAAATAACTAAGTTACAAACTTTTAAATCTCCATGCGATAAAACGTGATTGTTTTTGACCAGTGGTCATTTCTACAATTTTATGTTCTGCCTTTAATTTTTCTAATTGTTTTAGGGGATTTTTTAAGTGTTGCTTTCGCGAAAGCAAACAAGTAAACCATCCTACTTGATCTTTAAAGTGAACCGACTCTTTAATCATGCGTTTAATAAAGAGGGCCTCGCCACCATTACACCAAAGCTCGTGCGAGTGACCTGCAAAATTACGTCGCTTTTCTACAGTGCCTAATTTTCGTTGTTTTGATTTATTTGCCTTTATAGCCTCTACCTCGCTGGTGTAAAAGGGCGGGTTGCACATGGTAAAATCATAATATTCTCCTGTGAGAATCACTCCTTTAAAGATATTGCCTTTATCTACTTGATGGCGTATTTCTATCTGGTCATTTTTTGCAGTATTCTTTTTTGCAAAACCCACACTTTCATCTACCACATCACAACCGACCATGGGCCAGTTGTAAATGGCATTTCCTAAAATAGGATATATTGCGCTGGCACCACAACCTATATCTAGGCCTTTTTTTTCTCCTTTCTCTACCAGATCTGCAATGTGATGTACATAATCTGCACGACCAGGGATAGGTGGGTATATAGACCCGTCTGGCAATCGCCAAGAGTTGATTTTGTAATGGTGTTTTAATAATGCGGTATTGAATTCTAATATAGATGCTGCATTACTAAAGTCTATAGTCGCCCCACCAGTAGGGCTTTCAATAATATGCTGTTGTAAATTTGGGTGTGTGACCGTAAGCTTTTTAAAGTCATAACCGTACCTGTGTATATTTCTTAAATGCATATTGCAAAGATACCAGATTTTAGGGTAGGAGTTATTAGTAATTATTTGTGGGAATTAGTTACGGAAATTAGTTATGACTTATGAATAAATAAGTTAAGAGTTATGAGTTTAGAGATATGAAGAAATTTAGTTAAGAGTTTAGAGATATGAAGAAATTTAGTTAAGTGTTCAGAGTTAAGAGTTCAGAGATTTTTTCATAAGAATATGGAATATGGATAATGGAATATGGGTAATTAGTTATGACATATGACTTAAGAATTCATAAACTTTAAAACCGAGATCAAAAGTTCCCTTTTCGCCGCAGCGAAAAGGGTTAGGGATGGGATGCAGGAGTAAATCAGTCATTCGTCAATCAAAAATCAAAAATCTTCAATCGTTTTTCTTCAATCGTTAATCGTTAATCAATTGTCGGTCGTCGATGAATATCAATTACTAACTATCAACTTTCCATTATCCAAAAAAGGTATCTTTGCAAAAATTAATAATTATGAAATCCTTTGCAGAACTCAACCTTAAAACGCCTTTAAACAATGGTATAGAAGAATTGGGTTTTACAACCATGACTCCTATACAAGAACAGGCTTTTCCTGTGGTGTTGTCGGGACGTGATATGATAGGTATCGCCCAAACAGGTACTGGAAAAACGCTGGGATACATGCTGCCGTTACTTCATGAATTTAATTTTGCAAGTGTAAATGACCCTAGAGTGCTGGTGCTTGTGCCTACTAGAGAGCTGGTGGTACAAGTAACAGAAAATATCAATGAGTACTCAAAATATATGAATTTGCGTGTTTTGGGTATTTATGGTGGCACCAATATTAATACACAAAAAAAGGCTTATGCAGAAGGAGTAGATATCCTTGTGGCTACACCAGGTAGATTGTATGACCTAATTGTTCATCAAACGGTGAATTTGAAAAACTGTAAAAAAGTCGTGATTGATGAGGTAGATGTAATGCTGGATTTGGGTTTTAGATTTCAACTGACTAATATTTTTGATCACTTGCCTAAAAGAAGGCAAAACATCATGTTTTCTGCTACCATGACTGATCAAATAGAAGATTTTATAAAACATTATTTTTATAATCCAGAAAAAATATCTATCGCAGTATCTGGTACTAGATTAGAAAATATAGAGCAAACTTGTTATGAAGTAGCAAACTTTTATACTAAAGCTAACCTACTGCAACATCTACTTAAAGACAAAGAAAAATACCACAAGGTTCTTGTTTTTGTAGGAAACAAAAGAAGTGCAGATCGCTTGCAAGAGGTTATGAGTAATGTTTATGGTAATGAAATCGCCGTGATTCATTCAAATAAAACACAAAACTATAGATTGCGATCTATAGAACTTTTTGATAGTGGTGCTTGCCGTATACTTATCGCAACCGATGTTATGGCAAGAGGTCTAGATCTTGATAAAATCTCTCACGTTATCAATGTAGATGTACCCGCATTTCCTGAAAATTATATGCACCGTATAGGTCGTACTGGTCGTGCCGAAGAAAAGGGGCTATCTATTTTACTTTTTACCGATCAAGAAAAGCATCTAAAAGAAAATATTGAGGCATTGATGGATTACAACATACCACAGCTAGATATGCCAAAAGAGGTAGAGGTCTCAAAACAAAAAACTCCCGAAGAGCAACCTGTTGTAAGAGAATTATTCAACCCGCATAAGGTTATTGAAGACGAGCGAGGTGCTGCTTTTCATAAAAAAGCTGAAAAAAATTCTAAAACCAATGAAGGTGGTAGTTACCGTCGCATTATCGCCCAGAAATATAAAAAGCCTAAAACACGTGGCGATAAAGGAGCTAATCGTCGAAAGAAATAATTTATAAATCAGTCGTGGCGGACTGAGTAATTAGATCGCTTTGCTTTTAGAAAATTGAATATAGACTTAGCTTTAACTAGTTGTAAATCAATTTAAAAGTAAAATATAAAAAGCCATTTATGCGTTCTAGATGATGAACTTTTTTATAACAAGGCGTTAACTGAGATTTACTGTCAACCACTTAATTGTCTTCAAAATTACAATAGTTTACAAGAATGTATCGAGCAACCATCTTTTAATCCATACAAAAGCCATTTCAAAATTATGAAATGGCCTTTGTATTTTTGAAGATATTTAGATATTAAACATTTAATAAAAAAGGGCAATTTCTTAGCAAATGGAAAAAGTTTAAACTACTTCTATGTTTAAAAATATTATTTATTCAATTACCGTAGTAGTTTTAGTTTTCATGGTCATTTTCATTTCCTGTGGCATTTGCTCAGATTTCTCGATTAGCACTGCACCATCAAGTGTTTGCCCTATAGTTGCTGTTTTTATCCATCCGGTTTTACGGTCAATTTTATAACTAGCTGTAGATGGTCCGGATAGATCAAATTTTGCATTCATTCCCATTAAATTTGTTGAACTGCCTTGCGGTGTTTGCAGGTTTGCACTTGCACTGATCATATAATAGTCGTCTGTAACACTATCTAATTTATAATTAATAACAGATTCAAAAGTACCTATAGAGGTTACAGTAATTGTCTGATTCCATGTATCACCGACCTTTACTTTTGATTTAGGCAATATAGCGCTAATTCTTTCATAACTTGATAGTTGACTGTCGGCACTCATTTGCTCTTTCATACCGTCTACTATTTGGGCTAGCTGCATTTCGGGCAAGTCTATTCCATCAACAAGGTTTTCTAGCTGCTTGCTATTGTCAAAACTTAAGATCTCACCTTTATTATCCATTGTAATTTGAATTGGGTATTTAATCATATTTTCAAACAACTTGTTCATAGGGTTAGAACTTGTGCCGTCTGATGTAAGTGTGTCTACTCCCATCTGGCTTTTAGTAATGTTTGATATTTTTTTTGTCACTAGATCAATGTAATAAATATCGTTTTTAATATCGGTAACTTTATAATCTGTTTCAGTAATAATGCTTGTGGTTGTTTTTTGCGGCATGCCATTAATGACTTGTTCTTGCTCACTTGTCACTGTTTGATTTTGTGGATATATCCCCCCTTTTTTAAGATTGTAAGTAATATGATATTGTGCTGTTGCTATCATACCACAACTTAAGCCAATAATTAAAAGAATTTTTTTCATATTTTAATTTTTTTTCAAATTTAAGATAATATAGTGTTATAACGTTGTTTTTAACGATACACTAACGATTAGGTATTATCATTATAAATAACTTATAATTTGTACTTTAGAGTTTGGTTTTGGTTTCGCTTTTGCAAAAGCGTAACACTAATTAACTTAAAACTATTAAAAAATGGTCTAATAGTTGAAAAGTGATGACCATATATGTCCAAAAGTGTATGTGGACTTAACTATATTGCACACCTTAATTTAAAGAAAACAAATGAAAAATTTATTTTATGTATTATTCCTATTAGCAGGAACAGCGATCGCACAAACAGGTTATGTTCAATACGACGCATTATTACAGTCATTACCTGAATTTGAAACGGCCCAAAAAGAACTTGCAAAATTAGAAGCCGCTCTAGGTGCAGATTTACAAAAGGCAAAGCAAAATGCGACTCAAAAATTTAATGATTTAAAGTACAAATCACAAAATCCTGATTTAAATGAAGAACAAATGAAGGATTTGGCCGCACAAGCTGAGACTCTTGAAAAAGAACTAGCAAGAGAATCAAAAATAGCCGAGTTTAAATTGGTTTCTGAACGTAACAAATTAATGGAACCTATTAATCTAAAAGTAAGTAATGCAGTTAAAAAAATTGCCGAGTCAAAAGCGTTTCAATTAGTTATTGACGCAGGACAGGTGGTTTATACTGTAGACGGTTTGGATATTACAAAAGAGGTGGCTATAGAATTAGGCATCCCTCTTAATCAAGAAACTGCAAAAAACTAGGCCAAATATTTTATCAAAAATGATCTGATTAAGTTTTTTATCAAAGGGGAAAAGTTTAAAGATCTTCATTTTTAAAAACCATCTTTTACAGGTGGTTTTTTAGTTTTTAGAATTTAGTTATTTCATTTACAGTCAATTATTTTAAGTTGTCAATTTGAGCCTATGAATTAATAAATTGTGTGATTTGTTTTAGCCCGTATTTAACATTATTTATTTGATTGATATGCTGGTTGTTGTTTACGCTTTGGCGAAAGCGTAACTAACATCTAATATTTTAAAATTCAGGAATACCTGGTGCAATAACATAAGCAGCGCTTAACACAGAGTTGCGAGTGGCTTCAAAAAATGCGGGATTATTGACACTATTATTTAAATAACCATATTCATAATTACCAAATTGTATAAGAGGCTCTTTGATCTTGCTTTGTAAACTTACAAATTGGGTTTCGGTATCTGTCAATTTTGGTAAGTTTTTAAAATCTATATCTTTAATCTGCAAGGCTTGCTGGGCTTCAAGCTCGGGAGATTGATATACAAAACATTTTGCAAATAGCTCTATGGCAGCTATACTGGTGCTGGGGGTGAAATCAATATCACAAGATGACGCGTCTTGCTTAAATAAAAAAAGCAAGTTTTCTTGTGCCGTTGCAAATGCGCTAGGCACTATTAAGGCGATAATTAAAGCGATTTTAATTGATTTCATAATATACCATTTTACATTAATTTACTTGTTAGGAGTCTATTATTTAATAGGTTGAGATGATCTAAGAGAATTACTAAGACCTATTAACATTATCAAAATTTAAAAAACTTATGACTTTTAAAAAGAAACAATTTAAAACTGCCTAAATATAAGTACAAAATTCAAAATGTAAAAGGCATTTTATGCAAGTGTAAGTCCTAAACTTTTCCCTTTTTTAATCATAAAATCATAGGCAGCATCGTGGTCGTTTAAAATAACACCATCAAGAATGGCATCCTTGATAGCCGTTTTAATTTGACCTATCTCCCGGCAAGGTTGTAAATTAAAGGCTTTCATAATTTCTTCACCACTCACTGGCGGCTGAAAATTGCGCACATGGTCG
This sequence comes from uncultured Flavobacteriaceae bacterium, assembly GCA_964593255.1. Classification (GTDB taxonomy): domain Bacteria; phylum Bacteroidota; class Bacteroidia; order Flavobacteriales; family Flavobacteriaceae; genus Nonlabens. The sequence continues at coordinate 25,116 of CAZQGX010000036.1, forward strand.
CGTTCTTCTACCGCTACAATTTTGTCTCTTACTTGTTGAAAATTGTTATGGTATTGTTTGAATTTACGTGGGTTTTTGGTAGTGATATCTGCCTCGCACAAGGTCATTAAACTTTCTAGATGCTCGCCAGCATCGTGCACCAGTCTTCTTACAGCGCTATCTGTTGCAGTTTCATCAATTACTGCAATAGGTCTAGAAGACATACGCACCATGAGTTGTACAAACTTCATTTTATCATTTAATGGCATTTTTAATCTTTTAAAAAGATGGTACACCATTTTGGAACCCTTAAACTCGTGTCCATGAAAGGTCCAGCCTACCTTTTTACTAAATTTTTTTGTGGGTGCTTTTCCTATATCGTGCAATAGTGCTGCCCAGCGCAGCCATAAATCGTCTGTATGTTTAGAAATGTTATCTACAACTTCTAGAGTGTGGTAAAAATTGTCTTTGTGCTTTTGGCCTTCAATTTCTTCAATACCTTTTAAGGCAATTAATTCTGGTAAGATCAATTCTAGCAATCCTGCATTTTCTAGCAGTAAAAATCCAAAGGAAGGTTTATCGCACATCATGATTTTATGCAGCTCTGTTACAATGCGCTCGTTTGAAATTATTTTTAATCTGTGGGCATTTTTTTTAATGCTTTCAAAAGATTGTGCTTCTATTTTAAAATCTAGTTGTGCAGCAAATCTTATGGCGCGCAGCATTCTTAACGGGTCGTCGCTATAGGTGATATCTGGGTCTAATGGCGTGCGTATAATTTTATTCTCTAGATCTTCCATGCCATTAAAAGGGTCTAATAGTGCGCCATAGCTATTTTTATTTAAAGAAAATGCCATGGCGTTGATAGTAAAATCTCGACGGTGTTGATCGTCTTCTAGCGTTCCGTCTTCTACTAAAGGGTTGCGGCTGTCTCTATCATAGCTTTCTTTTCTAGCACCTACAAATTCTAATTCTAGATCATCGGTTTTTACCATGGCAGTACCATAATTTTTAAAAATGGATACTTTGGTACTGTGCGGTAGTAATTCTTCTACCTTTCGCGCAAGCGAGATTCCACTGCCCACAGCCACAACATCTATATCTTTTTTTTGCCCTCTTTCTAAAAAATAATCTCTTACATAACCGCCTATCACATAAGCTGGCAATTCTAATTCTGTCGCTGCCTGACTTAAGATTCTAAAAACATTTTCTTTAATGGCCTCTGGATAATGTGTTTTGTATGGTACCATTACTCGCGTATAATTTTAATGATTCCGTTTGTTGAAATCTTTATAATAGAAGAATGTTTGATGGTTTTGTGCACTAGCGGTATATTCATAACATGATCTACCATACTTTTAAATATGTCGCTTATATCGCTAAAATGTACGGGCGAATCTTCACCTGAGAAATTTGCACTAGTAGATACGATAGGCTTGCGCAACTTTTTTATAATAGACCTGCACAAAGGGTCGTTTGTAACGCGCACTGCTAGCGAGCCGTCTGTAGCAATTACATTTTCGGAAACATTTTTTGGACGATCGTAGATTATAGTTAGTGGTTTTTTATTGACTTTAAGTACTTGCCATGCCATTTCTGGCACCTCTTCAATAATAGATTCTAACATTTGAAAACTATCTACTAGTACAATAAGTGGTGATGAGGTGTCACGGCTTTTAATTTCATATATTTTTTGAACCGCGTCATAATTAGTCGCGTCACAACCTAGACCGTAAATGGTATCTGTAGGATAAATAAGTGTTTGTCCTTTTTTTAAAGCAGTAACCGCAAGATTAATTGCCTCGAGGGGCAATTCTGCCTGGGGTTCTAGATTTTTTTTAGAGGGCTTACCTTTTATAGGTGCTCGACGATTTTTTTTTCTATCACTATATTGCATAATTACAAAATTAAGACTTTGCAGGCTCTTTTCTGCATTTCTTAAGATGCTATATGAGGTGCAATTAGTAAAAGATTCTGCTTAATTGTAAATGATAGGATTCTTTCCTTTTCTTTAGAAATAAAGGTTTTCAGCTTTATATAGCTGGGTTGTAAATGATGGTTTATTTTTTCACTACCGTGGCGTATTGAACATAAAAAATATCTGGGGCAGTAAATAGAAATAGTAAATTAATAAAGTATGCTTTTAATGATTTGGTTTTATTAATGCCGTTGTGGGTTAAAATTTTATAACCTAAATCTTGATACATTCTTTTAATACTTTTTTTAGTGAAAAATCTCATGTGGGTGTGGTCCATCACACCGCTGTCCGTATATTTCCATTCTTTATCAAAAAGGTACATTTTTAAACTGCCGTGGTATCTTATGTTTGGTATAGAGCTTATTATGATGCCGTTATCAGTCAGTTTGCTTTTCATTATTTTTAAAACCATGTAGGGGTCGACCAGGTGTTCTATAACATCGTTAAAGTAAATAACATCAAAATAATTATCGGGTAATTGGTCTAAAAAAGATTCACAAGGGCCTATAAAAACTTTGTCCAGTACTTTGGCAGCAAGTTCTCCATGTTCTTTCATGTATTCAATACCCCAAGTTTCTGTTTGGAATTTGTTTTTTAATTGCACGGCAAATGTACCCTGACCACAGCCTACATCTAGTGCTCTTTTAGCATTTGCTGGAAAAAACTCCAGCATTTCAGGTCTTTCATTAAAGTAGTAAAACCCTTCTTTATTATCATAGTCCATGTGCTTTGATTTTTTAAACAACTAATTAATTTGTTTTAGTAGACTTTTGTAATGATACTGGTCTCTTTATTTGTTGTAATAAATATTTGTATTTTGTTTTAACGATTGTTTTTAAAGAATAGGTTACTATAAAGTACAGGCGCAAATAATGATATGTAAAATCACCGTAGTGTTTTTTTATAACATATAATAGGGACCGCTTTAATTCTGCTTTAATTTTTATAGATTTAGGTGTGCTTGCACCGTGATAATGAAGGCATTCTGCTTGTGGTATGCATGCAGCGATAAGATGCAGTTTTTTTAAACGTTTACACAAATCGGTTTCTTCGTGATATAGAAATATATTGGTATCAAACCCACCAGCCTTTAAAAAATGTTCTTTTTTAATCATCATAAAACTACCCGAAACAAAATCACCGGCAGTAATTTCTTTAAGCTTTGTTTTCCTGTTTTGATAATCTTTAGGTCTAGTATATTTAAATATTTTTCTACCCAATAACACCTTTAATGGACTTGTAAAAAAATCTAAGGTAGGTAAAATCTCTCCGTTTTCTTTATAAGTTGTTGGTCCACAAATGCCTATATGTGGGTGAATATCTAGCGCAGTAGAAAGGATATTAAGACAATCGTTTTTAAATAAAACATCGTTGTTTACAAAAGCGATATAATTTCCAGTAGCTTTTTTAAACCCATGCATGTTTCCACCGCCAAAACCACTGTTTTCTACATTTGCTATTAAGCTTAAATTTTTAAAATTTACGGTGTCGCAATACTTTTTTAATTGTGCAAAATCTTCATGTTCTGATTTATTGTCTACTACAATCACCTCAAAATTAATGCTGCTATTTGTTTTTTCATAAATAGATGCAATACATTGCATGGAGTAGGATGCCGAGTTATAGTTGATCAATATTACCGAAATGTCTATCATTCTATTTGTTTTAAATATTGACTAACCCCTTTTTCAATAAAAGTATGCTTTTCTTTAATGGCAGCTTCTTCTATTTCTAAATTGAGATGTATATGCGATTTATCCTGCTCTTTGTGATAAATATGATAAACAATACCCTTGTGCTTAATGCGCTTGCCAGCGACACCATTATTTACCATGCGTTGTATAAGCTCGCTATCATCAATTCCCCAGCCTACTAGCCCTTCATTAAATCCATTAACCGCTATAAAGTCTTTTTTCCAAAAAGACATGTTGCACCCCCTTAGTTTGCTGGACCTTTTTAATTCCTTTTTAGCAAGGTTTGCAAGAATAGGGATGCGCAAGGTGCGGTTGCGCTTTTTGATACCCTTAGAAAAATAATTAAACTCAATTTGCTTGTTCTTAAATAAGTCTTCTAAATGACTTTCTTTAATATTCACCCTGCTGCCATATAAAAAGGTATTTTCCTCGGCCATAGAAAGGTGGTCTTTTACAAAATTCTTGTGCATAATGATGTCACCATCTATCTCTATAATGTATTTATATTTTGAGGCTGCAACGGCTTTATTCATTATTTTTGGCTTTTGGTTGCCGTTATCTTCATGCCAGATGTGAATAAGTGGTACAGGAAATAGTTGTTGATAATGTTTAATCAATTTTGTGGTTGCCATTTGTGAACCATCATCGGCAATAATAAGCTCGTCTGGCAGTACACTTTGATTCATAACACTTAATAGTAACAATTCTAGCGCTTGCGGCCAGTTATAAGTAGGTGTAATTAAGGAACATGTTATACGCATAATGGCAAGGTAATACAGCTTGGATTTCTTTTACACATCATCATTAAAAACTTTTATAAACTGTCATTTTTTTAAACAGCTTTTATCATGTGATTATTTTTTAATATTTAACGAGGTGCAACAATTGAAATAACCTAATTTGCGTCTAAAATAGATAAAAATAGTATTCTACCCTTATGAAAGCAGTTTTTTCAGAAAACTATAAAGACCATCAAGACGAAATCATTAAAATAATTCTCAATTTTAATAATACTGGTACCACACTAGTAAAGGGTTCTCGCAATACTATCAAATCTGTACAGTTGTCAAATGGCGAGATGATCAACATCAAATCGTTTAAAAAACCCAATCTAATTAATCAGGTGGTTTACCGTTTTTTTAGAAAATCTAAAGCTGCCCGCTCCTTTATTTATGGTAGTTATTTGCAGGATAACGGTATAGGTACACCAACCCCTATTGCCTATCTAGAGTTTCCATACCTGTTAACTTTTAATACCAGCTACTACATTTGTAAACATGAATCTTTTGATTTTATGTATAGAGAATTGGTTCATGAATCCCACAGGTTTAATGATTGGGAGTCGATTTTACGCGACTTTACAAAGTTTACTTATAATTTACATGAAAAAAATATAGAGTTTCTAGATCATTCTCCTGGCAATACTTTAATCACTAAAATGGACGATGCTTACCATTTTTCTTTAGTAGATTTAAATAGAATGAATATAAGATCATTAGATCTAGAAAGCAGGATAAAAAACTTTGCCAAATTAACACATAGAGAAGATGTCATACGCATCATGAGTGCCGCGTATGCACAAATCGTAAATGGCGACTTTGAAGATATTTTTCAAAAAATGATGTATTATACAAAACAGTTTCAGTACAAATGGCACCGTAAAGAAATAAGAAAGAAAAAAATCAAAGCATTTAAATCAAAGCTAGGGTTGTAAAACCGTGTTTAAGATATTACTTCTTTTAGCCATTCTTTATTGTTTCGCTTTCGCCAAAGCGAGATAGAAATAAAATTATCTTAAAAAACGGTACAATTAGGTTATTGTTAAACAACAGCTGTGGTTGATGTTGAAGCAAATTAAATTATGTAATCTATACTAAACAAGGTGTGGTCGGATCATTGATTATGGGAATTGTAACTACTGCTATAGTAATGATTTTTATTAGATCAAAAAATATTACATTATAAACCACCATGCGCTCAAAAAACAACAACAAAACTGCTTAAATATTAAATATAACCTATTACCTAAATACCCAAAATAGCAACATTCATAAACTTTTTCAATATATTGCATTAAATCTTTTGTTTTTCTTTTTTTTACAGGAGTATTTTTAAAGTAAGACTTGACATATAGGCATGTATTTATAAATTAATATTTTGCTGCTGGTGATAATGTTTTACATAGATATAAGACTGGTCGTATCAACCGCTATTGCTAGCGCCAATTAATCAACCAATTAGCTTTTATTTGATAAAAAACGACTCAATCCATCTGATGGAATGACAGTGCGGCTTTTACCATCTAGTTTGCGACGTAGGGCATTATAGCTCATGATTTGTTTTAATGCCTCGGTATTATCAACACTTGTCGGTTTTTCTTTAAGTATTTTATTGATACTTTCTACCAGATCATATATTAAATACTGTCTTAAATGTTGCAACACTTGGCTGGTATATTCTGATACGGTCTGATCTCGTTCTTTAGGAAAAATTTTGTTGCGCTCCCAGTCGTGTAGTTGATATTTATCATCGGCCATTGTGATATCTGCAATCACGCTGGCATATTCACCTTCAAAGGCTGTAAGAATCAATTGGGTATCTAGTTTTTGTTCTAGCAGCAACACGTCAATAATTTTTGTGTAGATCACCTGAAAGTCTGGATTTGTGAACTTTATCTCGTCCACCTGTAATTCCATATAAATCTTTTCATAGACGCGGTGCTCTTCTTTTTTAGTGATATACTCTACATCTTGCTCGCTATCGTCTCTTATATATTCTTCTTCAAATATCTCGTCCTTGCCACCATATAGAAGTAAAATTGCTAAAATAGATCGTTCTAGTATTGCTCGACGATCTACTTTAAGGGTGGTTTGTGGTGTTTCTGTTTTAGTAAGTGTTTGTTGTGATTGCTGTCTTATCTGGCTTTTTCTTTGCTCTTTAAGCTGGGTATTGCGCACTTGTGCTAGTGTAGAAAAGAGCACTTCTTCACCTATACCTAATATTGCGGCACTTTCTCTCACATAGATTTCTCTAGATATATCGTCAGGTATTTTTGCAATACTAGACACGATATCCCGTATCATATCTGCCTTTTTTATGGGGTCGCCAGCGGCATCTTCTTTTAGTAAATTTGATTTAAAGGATATAAAATCTTTGGCATTTTGGTTTAAAAACTCTGTTATTTCTAATGTTGTATGTGATTTTGCAAAAGAATCTGGGTCCTCACCATCGGGAAAAGTACATACTCGCACATTCATACCTACCTCTAGTATCAAATCTGTACCTCTTATAGCGGCGCGCATTCCTGCGGCATCACCATCATAAAGTACAGTAATATTTTTGGTAAGCCGTTGTATCAATCGTATTTGCTGGCTGGTAAGGGCTGTGCCAGAACTAGATACCACATTTTTTATTCCTGCCTGGTGTAATTGTATAACATCGGTATAGCCTTCTACTAGATAACATAGGTCCTCTTTGGCTATGGCTTGTTTTGCTTCATAAATTCCGTAAAGCACATTTGATTTATCATAAATCTCACTCTGCGGCGAGTTAAGATACTTAGCGGCTTTTTTTTCATTATTCAGTATCCTACCACCAAAACCTAAAACTCTACCAGAAAGGCTTCTTATAGGGAACATTACACGACCTTTAAACCTATCAAATTGTTTATCTTCTTTAACAATAGAAAGCCCAGTTTTTTCTAAAAATTCTAGTTGGTATCCTGCCTTTATGGCGGCATCTGTAAATGCGCTCCATTGATCTAGATTGTAACCTAATTGAAAATAGGTAATGGTCTCATCTGTAAAGCCTCGTTCTTTAAAATAACTGTAACCTATGGCTTTTCCTTCAGCAGTTTTTAGTTGACTTTCAAACCATTGCGCTGCAAATTTTGAGACTAGAAACATGGACTCTTTTTCGTCTTGTGCTTGTTTTTGCTCGTTTGTTTGCTCGGTTTCTTCTACCTCTATATTGTATTTTTTGGCCAGCCATTTAATAGCCTCGGGAAAGGTAAAATGCTCGTGTTCCATAATAAAGGTAACGGCATTACCACCCTTACCAGAACTAAAGTCTTTCCAAATTTGTTTTACAGGCGACACCATAAAGCTAGGTGAACGTTCTTCTGTAAACGGACTGAGTCCTTTAAAATTAGATCCAGATTTTTTTAACTGTACAAAATCGCCTATCACCTCTTCTACACGAGCGGCTTCAAATACGGCATCTACAGTTGTTCTTGAAATCACGAGGGCTTTTTTAAGAATGTAAAATTAAGTGATTTTGGTTGGGATAGACCTGGTACTTATAGAATACCAAAAGATATATCTTAAAAACCATTAGAAAACTACTGATTTTGATCTACTTCACCATTCTATTTTCAACTTTTTCCCAATTGATAATTTTTAAAATATTGTTTAGGTATTCAGTACGTTTGTTTTGGTATTTTAGGTAATAAGCATGCTCCCAAACGTCTATTCCTAGTATAGGAGTGCCTTGCAGTTCGGCACTTTTCATCAATGGATTATCTTGATTTGCAGTAGATGTAATGTGCAGTTTTTTATCGGCATCTTGCACTACCCACGCCCATCCAGATCCAAAACGTTTTGCCCCCGCAGTTACCAGTTCGTTTATAAATCCCTCTTTAGATCCAAAATCTTGATTTATTTTATTTTTAAAAGTGTCAGTCATGTTACCACCAGGGGTTAAAATATCCCAATAAAGACTGTGGTTGTAATAGCCGCCACCATTGTTACGAATGGCAGTTGGAAGGGTATCCATTTTTAATATTTCTTCTATCATCATGCCAGTTATAGCAGCCTCATTTAATGCGGCGTTTAATTTATCGGTATAACCTTGATGGTGTTTGGTATAATGTATTTCCATGGTTTGAGCGTCGATCACATCGGTAAATGCATCATATCCATAAGTTAACTGGGGTAGAGTAAAAGGTCCTGTTACAGCTGCAATGTTTGTGTCGTTATTACTTTTACCTTCATTATTTGATTTACATGACGATAATAATATTGTAGGTGCGACATAAACACCTACTGTTGCAAGTACAGCTTGTTTTAAAAAGTTACGCTTGTTCATATTTTGATAGATTTAAATGTTAGTAAAATATTTTATGCTAATAAACATAAATAAAAATATTTGAGATTTTATTTCAATTCTTGTGGGATTTCACAAACGGGGATCGGTTGCATTTTATGCTGATTTTTGCGATTGTAATCTAGATAAATTTTTAGTACATCCTTTTCTCTATTACTTAAATCGTCTATTGCCTTGTTATCGCTCACTTGTTTCATCGCAGCTTCAATCTCATCATAAGAGGCGCCTATTTGTTCTTCATCAGTTTTTTCGGCACCGTAAAGTCCATCGCTAGGGGCGGCGATCAAAATACTTTTTGGCACATCTAGAAATGTTCCTATTGCATAAACCTCACTTTTCAACAAATCTGCTATAGGACTTACATCCACACCACCATCGCCGTATTTTGTATAAAATCCGACACCAAAATCTTCTACCTTATTTCCTGTTCCCGCAACTAGCAATCCATGAATCCCACCGTGATAATACAGTGTGGTCATTCTTAATCTTGCTCTTGTGTTCCCCAGCGTCAGTGCTACTTGATCGCTGTGTTCAACTTGCGGCATGCTGTTTTGAAAAAGATCAAAAACAGGCGTAAGATCACTCCTTACACTAGTTACATTTTGAAATCGATCTTTTAACTGTAAAATATGTTCTTGCGCTCGTAAAACGTGATCCCTGTGCTGGTGTATAGGCATTTCTACACACAATACCTTTAAACCAGTCATGGCGCATAGGGTAGAAGTTACCGCACTGTCCACACCACCACTAATTCCCACAACATAGCCGTTAACTCCCGCACTAGTGGCATAATTTTTTAACCATTTTACTATATGATCTGTTACTTTTTCTACATTCATAATCGTATTTTTGTATTTTTAAAGATATATAAAATATTGTTGGGTTCTAAGGTAATGCATATTAAAATAATCAAAATTTTTGTTGTTCTCGCTTTCGCGAAAGCAATAATTTCATGTACATCTACTACTAAAGTCGAAGACGAGATCAATAACATACCTCTAGATGTCGATTTGATAACCTTTCACAAAGAATTTGCAGAAGCGGATCAAGCTGATTTGCCGAGGTTAAAAAATGAATTTCCTTTGTTTTTTCCAGAAAGAGTATCAGACAGTTTGTGGATTGCAAAATTAGCAGGTAAAGATACCATTCACAATACACTGCAGGCAGCAGTGGCAAATGCAAATTTTGACTACCAAAAAATAGAGGAAGAAATAGAAGACCTAATGCGCCATGTGGTGTATTATTTTCCAAATTTTAAATCTACAGATATTGTCACTGTAATTAGTGATGTAAATTACCGCCAGCGGGTTATTCCTACCCCAGATCAGTTGATTATTTCCATAGATACCTATCTAGGTGAAGAACACGAGTTGTATGCAGGGATCAACAAATATCAACGAGAAAATTTAAACATAGCACAGTTACCAGCAGATGCTGCTTTAGCCTATGCCAGTTTGTTTGTTACACCCACCATGCAGCGCAGCTTATTAGAAAATATGATCTATCACGGCAAGTTACATTATTTACAAGAATTATTTGCTCCGCAAGTAGATGGTAATCAATTATTTAATTGCACACCAGAAAAGTTTGATTTTATGGTTAATAATGAAAATCAAATGTGGCGGTATTTTATAGATAATGAAATCTTATATGATACTGATACCGCGTTACTTTCTAGATTTATATTACCCGCACCTTTTTCAAAGTTTTATCTAGAGGTAGACCAGCAAACCCCAGGTGGTGTGGGTCGTTATATAGGTTACAGAATGGTCAAGTCTTTTATGGAAAATAACAAAGTAGACCTAGAAACCATGATCAATCTAGACGGAGAAGCTGTTTTTAAACGTTCAAAATACAAACCACTACAATAATGTCTAACAATAAAATAAGATCGACGATCAAAATAGGAATCGAACTAGATGAAAACCGAGTTCCCGAGCATATAAGGTGGAGTGCCCCAGATGGTGGAGTAGATGCTGCCACCGCCAAAGCAATGATGGTTTCTATGTGGGATAGTGAAGAAAAAGAATCTTTTAGAATTGATTTGTGGACCAAAGATATGCCAGTCGATGAAATGCGTGTCTTTTTTCATCAGACCTTAGTTTCTATGGCAGATACCTATTACCGTGCAACAAACGATGATAAAATGCGAGATACCATGATGGATTTTTGCGATTATTTTGCAGAAAAACTGAACCTTAAAGAAAAGGAGTAAAAACTGATTTTATTAACCTAGCGATAAAATATAGAAATATTAAACTGATATTTTCTATCTTTTTTTTATGTAAGAAACGGGCTTAAGAAAGCGTACCATTTCAGAACGCTATCAGTTTCGTAAACGAGCAGTAGCTTTAGTAAATTCGGGCAAGAAGCAAAAAGACATGGCTCTATTATTCGGGATTAGAACGGCAACGCCATGTAGTTGGATGAAATCTTACATACTTAAAGGCTACAAATCATTAAAGGAAAATACCAGAGGTGTTAAATCTGAAGATAAGATGTTACTTTCTGCAACTCAAGAAAAGCAGATTCAAAAAATGATAATAGATGTAATGCCAGACCAATTGAAGCTAAACTGCGCTTTATGGACAAGAAAAGCAGTTAAAGAGCTTGTTGAAAGAGAGTTTGAAATTGTATTAGCTATTAATACATTGGGAGATTACTTAAGGAAATGGGGCTTTACACCTCAAAAACCAAAGAAAAAAGCTTATGAACAATGTCCTAAGAAAGTTCAAAACTGGCTAGATGAAGAATATCCAGCAATTAAAAAACGAGCAAAAAAAGAATCAGCAGAAATTCAATGGATAGATGAAACTGGAGTAAGAAATTCAAACCAGCACGACCGCTCTTACGCACCAAAGGGTAAAACTCTAGAAAAAAAGCACAAAGCCCAGCGCTTTTCAGTCAACATGTTTTCAATAGTTACAAATCAAGGAAAAGTAAGATTTATGCTATACACAGGAAATATGAAGGCTAACAGATTCATTGAATTTAGGTCAAAACTCATTGAAAACAAAGCACAACAAGTATTCTTGATTTTAGATAATCTTCGAGTACATCATCGTAAAATTGTAAAACAATGGGTAGAAGAAAATAAAGAGAAAATTGAACTCTGCTATTCACCTTCTTATTCTCCGGAGAAAACTCAGATGAGTATTTAAACTATGATTTAAAGTATGGTATGTCTTAAAAATCAACTACTAAAAATCAGAAACAACTACAAGATAACGTAGAAAACCCTTTGAATATGCCTTCCCAAAATAGTGAAAGAGTGAAGAAATATTTCCACCATCAAGACATAAAATATGCTGCTTAAATTAATTACGGTTTATATCTGTTGACAAGTAGTAATTGAGAAAATTAAAAATTCAATTAATAAGATGACAATAGTTGCAACTATTGCATTTGCATCAAATAGCGTATACTATTAAGAAAAACAACAATTATTTAATATGCTAGTTAGAACCTATCCAATATTATTCATTAATCAAAAAGCATATTAAAATAGATACAAGCAATTTCAAATTCTTTTGTAAAAAATAATTGGTCGTTTAACGAAAAAATCTATTTAAGTATTCTCTCTTAAAATAATTCTTTTATATTTAGGCTTATTAAAAAATCAAAAACAATTATTATGAAAAAAATTTACGTTTTTCTAATTGCCTTATTTTCTTTAACTTTTTCTTTTAATTCGCAAGCACAGTGTAATTA
>CAZQGX010000037.1:0-30820 GCA_964593255.1 uncultured Flavobacteriaceae bacterium
TAAAAAGTGAAATATTTGTTTTTAAGCACTTAAATATAACACTTTACACTCAGATTTTTTGAATTTTAATGAATTATTCGGGTTAACCTCTTGGCTTAGGCTTGCGCCAAATAACAAAGTAAGCGGCGGTAAAGTACTTTCAAGCAAAGTAGGAAAAGGAAGTAGCAGACTAAAAATAGCACTTAAAAACGCTGCCAACTCTATAGTAAATCCTAAAGATAGCACACCCTTAAGAGACTTTTTTCATAGAATAAACTTTAGAAAAGGCAGAGTGTCTGCGATAACAGCAACTGCGAGAAAACTTGCAGTTATAATATGGAATATGGTCGTTAAGGGGGGCATTATGAAAATCCTGAAGGCTATCTATACTTAGACCAAAAAAGAAAATTAGGAATGGCTAAGAGAATTAAAAAACAAAGCTATAAATACAGTAACTTAAATTTATGTTAGTCAGAATTGCAAGTTCGGTAATGCTTATAAGCGGCTCTACAATGCCAGCGATTATAGCAGGAATAGCTAGCCGCAGTATTTGATAAGTATTTATTTGTACTGCCATAAAGAGTGTAAAGATAATTACACAACTTAAAGAAGTTCCTTGTATATTTGTTTTTTATTATGGGGGATTAGCTCATTTGGCTAGAGCGCTTGCCTGGCAGGCAAGAGGTGACCGGTTCGAATCCGGTATTCTCCACTGCAGAAAGCCATAACTATATTAATATACAATAGTTATGGCTTTATGATATAGTAAATTGTCCTGTAATGAAATTGAAATAAGAAGGAATCAAGCACTTAATAAATAAATCTAAAGGTTAAATGGTTTCATCCTTAATTTTAATTATTGTAGGTTTTATAAGTTTGATTTTTGGTGCTAATTGGCTGGTTGATGGAGCATCCTCACTAGCTAAAAAAAACAATATTTCTGATTTACTTATTGGTCTCACCATAGTTGCTTTTGGGACTTCTGCTCCAGAGTTGGTTGTAAATTCAGTTGCCGCTTATAATGGTTTATCAGATATTGTTTTTGGGAATATTATCGGCAGTAACAATTTTAACTTGTTTATCATATTAGGTATAGCAGGTTTGATCTATCCTATAACAGTACAATCTTCAACCGCCTGGCGAGAAATACCTATTTCTCTTGTAGTTACCATTTTGTTAGTTGTAATAGCAAATAATTTTTTTATTAATCAAGACCTAAAAATCTCTAGATGGGAAGGTGTCATTTTGTTTTTGTGTTTCCTATGTTTTTTATACTATGTGTTTAACCAATTAAAACAAGAAAAGACAGCCCCCATAGCTTCAGAAAATAAATCAAATTATAAAATATGGAGGTTGGTTACAATTGGTATTTTAGGATTAGTCCTAGGCGGCAAACTAGTGGTGAACAATGGTATCGATATGGCCACAGAATTAGGAGTTAGTCAAAAAATAATAGGATTAACGATAATTGCAGCGGGCACTTCATTACCAGAGTTAATGACCTCTATAGTGGCCGCAATAAAAAAGAACAGTGATATCGCGATAGGAAACGTGGTAGGTTCAAATATTTTTAATGTGTTGTTGATACTTTCAATAAGCGCCATTATTAATCCCGTGACATTTAACCCCGCATTCAATCAAGAATTATTCATCTTAATAGGCGGTACAGTATTTCTATTGATCGCAATGTTTATCGGTAAAAGAAAAAAACTTGATCGATGGGAGGCTTTTATTTTATTAAGCGCTTATTTAATTTATACTACTTATTTAGTGTTAAAAGAAATATAGCAAAGGCGAATTAAAAAATAATATTCGCACAAGACTATGGAATCAAAGCTTTAGACTGTGCTTTGTAAAACTCATTATTTTCCTTAAATTTTAAAATGGTTTAAAGTAAAGAGAATTTAATTTAAAGTAACCTATAATTAAATCTTTAGGGCTTTACATCACAACAAATCTGTTAAACCTGAATGATGCAGTAGGCTTTGGTTAAGAAGGTTTAATGCCCAATAAAATCAAAGATTTCACGATTGAGGTATAGTAACGCTATTGTGATTAAGAGAAATTAAGCACACCGATTGATTTTGTAAGTTATTGAAGCCGTAATTCAATTTTTGCTGTATATGTTAGATGAAGTTCCCTCGCCATATACATCTAGTAATTTTATCCTATAATCTACCGTTTGCAGCTGTATTTAAAATATTTTTGAAAACCATCTGTTTATATTGTGTATGAAGTTCAGGCTGCTTACTATTCTATTGCTTTGCTGTTTTATAACAGGCGCTCAAGAATATAATAACTTGAAAATAAAGCGGCTAGCTGTTAAAGATTCTATAAAACTAGACAGTGTAAGCATCAATCCAGCTTATTTAAAAGTGGTCGATAAAATAGGGATGCCCATTGATAGCACCAGTTATACGATTGATTTTTCTACTGCCACTCTTATTTTTAAGAATAAAAACACCGTTGTTACCGATTCTATCGATATTACCTATCTACCATTACCAAGTTTTTTGACCAGATCTTATCAAACTTATAACCCTGCTATTATTCTAGACAATGATAGCCGTCAGGAACAACTCGTGGCATTGCAACGACGTACCACTACTAGCACATTTATACCTTTTGATGGACTACAAACCAGCGGTAGCATTACGCGTGGTGTACGTGTGGGAAATAATCAAAACAGCGTGGTTGATTCTGAATTAGATTTGAGAATTACGGGTAAATTAAACGATCGGGTATCACTTAGGGCGTCTATACAAGATGCTAATGTACCCCAAACGCAAAATGGATATTCACAACGACTAGACGAGTTTGATCAAATATTTATAGAACTTTATAGTGAAAACTGGAATATACGAGCTGGCGATGTAGATGTGACGCAAGAAAATTACCAGTTCAATAATTTTACTAAACGTGTGCAAGGAATTTCTGGACAGGTAAAATTTATAGGCAATGAAACTAGAGGCTATGCAGGTGCTGCGGGCGCACTGGTGCGGGGCACTTTTAATACCAGTAGGTTTACAGGGCAAGAGGGCAATCAAGGACCATATAAACTAACTGGTCAAAATGGAGAGTTATTTATTTTAGTAGTATCTGGTAGCGAGCGGGTATTTGTAAATGGTATTCCTTTAACACGTGGCGAAAATCAAGATTATGTAATTGATTATAATGCCGGCGAGGTGCGTTTTACCCCTACTTTTCCTATTACTAGCGAGATGAGAATTTCTATAGAATATCAGTATAGCGAGCGCAATTTTACTCGTTTCATAGGTTATGGTACTGGCGGGTTTGAATCTAAAAAATTAAAAGTTGACAGTTATATTTATACAGAAACAGATGCAAAAAACCAACCCCTACAACAAAATTTAAATGAAGATCAAGTTGCTGTTTTAGTAGCCGCAGGTGATGATCCAGAGCAGGCCATTGCGCCTAGTGCCATACCAGCCGATTTTTCTGAAAATCAGATTTTATACCAGCAGCAGGTAGTCAATGGGGTAGAACGTTTTGTCTTTTCGCAAGATCGCACAGCACAATTATTTAATGTCAGATTTAGTTTTGTAGGTGTCAATCAAGGTAATTATGTGCTGATCAACGACCAGGCGATCGCCAATATTTATGAATATATCGCCCCAGTAAATGGTGTTCCACAAGGTAATTATGAACCTGTAATACAGTTATTCAGTCCTGAAATATTGAGTATCGCAGGGGTAAAAGCAAGCTATCAACCTATTACAGGAACAAAAATCGCTGTCGAACTTGCTGCGAGCAATAAAGATTTGAATAAATTTTCTAGCATTGATGATGACGATAATACAGGCGTAGCTGCAAAACTTGCTGTGCAACAACAATTACTTAAAAAAGACAGTTTGCAAACCCTTGCGATTGCCCTCAATACCGACTATATTCAGCAAGATTTTAGAAATGTAGAACGGGTTTATAATATAGAGTTTAATCGCGACTGGAATCTTGAAACCACACAAGGCAATCAGTTGTTCACCACATTGGGCATCGATTATCAACGCGATTCTACCATAACAGCTTCTTATCAATTACAATACCTCGAGTTTGACGGGTTTTATAACGGCAATAAACATGTATTAGCTGGTACTTATAAAGATAGTTTATGGTTAGCTCGCTTTCGCGGAAGCGTACTAAAAACAAGCTCTATCACGCAAGAATCAGATTTTAACAGGGTAAATGCTGATGTGCTAAGGAAAATAAAGACCTATTATCTAGGATCGCGACTAGAGAGTGAAAACAATCAACAACGACTAAATGCTACCGAACAATTGACAGGGATCTCCCAAAAATTTACAGGCTATGAGTTTTATGCAGGGCGTGGCGATACCACCACTACATTTGTAGAAATAGGGTATAGAAACAGGGTAAACGATAGCTTGCGCAATGGCAATCTAGAGCGGGTAAATACCTCTAATAACTTTTATATCAAATCGCAACCTATAAAAAACAAGGTCAGTAACCTGCGGGTATATGCCAATTACAGAAGGTTAAAAAGCGCCATAGACGGTGTTGCAGACGAGGTTTCTTTTAACTCGCGGGTGCAATACAAACGCAAGATATATGATGGCAAAATATTGTGGAACACCACTTATGAAACTAATAGTGCCCGCATACCTAGGCAAGATTTTACTTATGTAGCAGTAAATCCCGGCCAGGGAACCTTTACATGGGTAGATTATAACGGCGATGGTATACAAGACCTTAACGAGTTTGAAATAGCACAGTTTCAAGACCAGGCCAGTTTTGTAAGGGTCTTATTGCCCAACCAGGTGTTTTTACCTACCCACCAAAATAAATTTGCACAAACCATAACACTCAACCCTATTTCTTGGGTAAATGAAACGGGTTATAAAAAATTGCTGTCTAGATTTTATAATCAAACCAGTTATTTAATAGATCGCATGGTAGCAAGAGTGGGAGAAAACTTTGACCTGAATCCTTTTAAAAGTAGTGACGATCAATTAGGATTGAATTTAAGTTTTAGAAACAGTTTGTTTTTTAATAGAGGCAAGCAGTATTTTACTACAAACTATACGTATTTAAGCACTGCAAACGAAAACCTGCAAAGTATAGGTAGCTTAGCAAACCAGATAGAAAGTCACCAATTAAGATTTTTACACAAGATAAAAGACACCTGGCTGATTACTGTAAACGCACAGGCAGGCATGAACAAAAGCACTAGCGAGAATTTTGCCAATAGAAATTATGAGATAGAAGACATTTTGTTTAAACCACAGCTGTCTTACTTATTTGATAACAGCAATAGGCTAGAGGTGTTTTATGAATTTAAAAATAAAGACAACCAGATCAATGAAACCGCCACACTTGCCCAGCAAAACCTAGGCGTGGCATGGGCATTTAACAAAGCACAGAAATATGCGGTTAATGGCGAGATCAAATATGTGCAAAACGATTTTGAAGGACAGGCTTTTTCCCCAGTAGGTTTTCAAATGCTAGAAGGTTTGCAACCGGGCACTAACCTCACCTGGAATTTATTATTCCAAAAAAGTGTGACAAAATTTATTGATTTAAACCTGAGCTACAGCGGTCGCAGTAGCGAGACTGCAAGAACAGTGCACACAGGAAATGTGCAGTTAAAGGCGTTTTTTTAGCATATTTGCAATTCGTCGATAAAATAAACACATTAGCCGAAAGTTATTTTATATTTTATCTTTTAAGTAGTTTCTTAGGATATTTCATTTTTAATAAATTTTATGTTATCCTGTTTTGAATAGTATTGTTAAAGCTCAATGAGTTTATTTTTGTTTCTATTTTCAAACCCATGGTCTAATGTCTAACAAAATTTATTTCCAATCTTGTTAATGTCATACAAAACTTTATACTATCTTTAACACGATCGATCGACGTACATTAATTTCTAAATTTAACAAGATGAAAAAACAAAAACATCTATTGAAATATGTTTCAATAGGATTATTAACTCTCTCTCTCTCTCTCTCTAGTTAGCTGTGAAGATGAGATGACAAATGAAACACTCGTCACAAAATCTGAAGAAGGTGGTGGTGATATTAAATGTGATTTTGAACCTTATGGACTTTACTTCGATAATGGAGTCGCTCAAGTTACTACTAATAATATGCTTCATTTTCCATCGATGGAGTCATTTTATCAGACTTTGGACGACCTTGAACAACAAGTAGAAACTCACGAGGATTCATTCGTAATCCCTAATAGTAATTTAAGTGAGGATGACTTAAATGACCTTGAAGAGTCATCTGGATTTAATGCAGATCTTCCACTAGATGAGTTCGAGCAAAGCCATGAATTTTACAGTTTGCGAAAGGATGTTTTAATTGCAGAAGAAGCTTTTTTAGACACTTCTGATCAACCTGGTTTTGACTGGGCTAATGATCCAGATGATGTTCCATTAATTGATGGAATTGAAAGAACAGTATTCAATCCACAACAAGAAGTAATAATTTGTAACATCATTTACAAATATGTTGAAGACGGTCTCATAGGTGTCAACATGAACAACGTCAACGCAACTGATATTTTAACAGCAGCAAATAATGGCGTGTCTGGAGAGGAATTAGCTAGTATTTATGGTGGTAATGAAGAAGAGCCTGGAGACATGGTTTATTTTCCAGAACCGCAAAATGAAGGAGAGTGCTTCTACAAAGTAGATAAAATTGAACGTTTCTTTAATGGTAGTTATAAGATGAAAAATAAACATAAGATTAAAGGAACTGGTGGTCCATTTAATTTTGTTTTTAAGGCGGTTACTAAAAATTATAAGAAAAAGAGAAAGTGGAAAAAGAGAAGAATCAAATCTTATGCTAGAATTGTAGGTGAAATTCATGATCGCTATTTAGGTTGTGGAAACTTAGGTCCAATAGACGAAAGTAGTCCTGACAGGAAAAGAAGAAGAAGAGAAGTTAGTCATCGCATTCCTAGAAACAATAGTACTAATCCAAACGGAGTTCCTTTATCAACTAGAATAGGTACTGAAATTGATAAACTAGATAGCCAGCACAAACAACACAGCTGGATCGTAAACTGGACTTATGAACCACAATAAGAATATAATTTTACTAGGGATCATGCTTGTCATGATCCCTATATTTGTAAACGCTCAAGACGGTGATGCAGCAAAACTTTTTGAAAATAATTCTAAGTTTTCTTTTTCAGTAAAGTATCAAAAATTATTTTGGAGTAATGAAGGTGCATCCAGTGTTTCTTTTGAGGCTTTGGACACTTGGGTACCTGCTTTAGGATTAGAGTACAATTTTAGTCAACGAAAGAATTGGAACTGGAGTGTAGGCTTTTTTGTGCGTAATATGGTTAGAAAAGATTCAAAAACCTTTTTGGCAGAAGATGTGGGGCGTAGTACTGATCTAACGATATTAAGCACAGACTCTCCTTACTGGAGCTACCATTTACCTGTGGATCTCTCCTATATTAAAGAAGTAAACGATTGGTTTTTTATTTCTGGTCATGTAGGATTAGAAGTCATGTACTATGCCGTTACAGAAGGTGACGACCTAGGTGGTAGCACAAGTATCAATAATATTCCTAGAAGGATTTCTTTTGAAAGTGAGGTAGATAGTCCTATTACTGGCGGTGCAAATATAGGTTTGGGTTTTTATCTCAAATCTAAAAATACGATGTGGAGAATAGATATGACCTATCATTATCATTTTGTAGATATAATAGATCAAGTCGTTCTCGCAACTAATCTTGATGTATCTCCAGACACGGTAACGCAACACAACTGGACTGGAGATTATTTAAGTTTCTCCATAAATATCTTCCCACGTAAAGGGTGGATTTTTAAAAGCAAAAAATAAATGCAGTTTGTACAAATTATAATCCCTTATAAAAAAATGTAAGGGATTTTTGCTGTACTAAATATAAGCTCTATATCGCCAGAAAACCATCAATAGTAGTTTCTAGATCCTTTTCACTAGGTCTTCTAGCATTTTCATCAATTAGGCGACCGTTTTTATCAAATAGCATATACCTGGGTATAGAGTTAACATTATTTTGTTGATACAGTTTTGCTTTTGGATAGTTGCGGGCTAGAAAACTGTTTTGGGTCAGGTTAAAACTCTTTGCAGATCGTTCCCAGCTGGTTACATTTTCATCTATTGAAATAAACAAAAAAACCACATCTTTACCCTTGTATTTTTCTTGTAATTTATCAGAATATGGCATCATCACTTTACAAGGGCCACACCAGCTAGCCCATATATCTAGATATACCACTTTGCCTTTATTTGCCGCTAGTATTTGATCTAGAGAATAGTAATTGTCGTCAAAATCGGTTAAATGTACCAGATCGTTATTTGAAATATCTGCATCGGCAAATTTTATAAGTGATTGCTGTTTTTCTTGTTTCTGGGATTGCTGTCCACAACTGGTCATGAACATGGCAGCGATACAAAGGGTGATAAGGTGTTTCATAGTCAAAATTTTCTGTCGGTCTATTTTAGATGTTAACAAGGCAAAGATACTTATTTGAGTTTTTCTTATAGTTGAGTTTTTATAAGATGTGTGGTCTTTACCTGTCTAGTGCTAAATCCCTCAACCTTAAAGCCTATTGCTAACTAAACAAATACCTTACTAAATCTTCAATCTTTGAAAAAGCTTGTACTTCTGTACCTGCGGTGTTAAAGCTTTGTTTTGCTGGGGCAATAAAAACTTTATCAAAACCTAGTTTTGCCACTTCGTTCACACGCTGTTCCATGCGACTTACTGGGCGTATCTCGCCACCCAGGCCTACCTCGGCACTAAAACAATGTTGTGAAGACAGTTCAATATCAAAATTTGAAGAAAGAATTGCGGCTACCACTGCAAGGTCTATTGCGGGATCATCTACCGTTATGCCACCAGTAATATTTAGAAAAACGTCTTTTTGACCTAGTTTAAAACCGGCTCGTTTTTCTAATACTGCAAGAATCATGTTCAGTCTTTTAAGATTATAACCTGTGGCGCTGCGTTGCGGTGTTCCATAAACTGCGGTGCTTACTAGGGCTTGCACTTCTATCATCAATGGGCGCATGCCTTCCATAACGGCTGCTATTGCGGTACCGCTTAATTGGGCACCACGTTGTGAAATAAGAATCTCGCTAGGATTAGTAACCTCTCTTAAACCGTGACCTAGCATTTCATAAATGCCTATTTCATGGGTACTGCCAAAACGATTTTTTAACCCCCTTAAAATGCGATAAGTATGGTTGCGATCGCCCTCAAATTGCAATACAGTATCGACCATGTGTTCTAGAATTTTAGGACCAGCGATGTTTCCGTCTTTGGTAATATGCCCGATCAGTATCACAGGGGTATTGGTCTCTTTAGCAAATTTAATCAGCTCGCTAGTACATTCTCTTATTTGCGACACACTACCTGGCGAGCTTTCTATATGATCGGTTTGTAAGGTTTGTATAGAATCGATGATCAACACATCTGGTTCAACATCAGTAATTTGCCTGAATATATTTTGTGTTTTTGTCTCGGTTAAAATATAACAATTAACGGCATCGCTTTTTATGCGATCTGCACGCATTTTAATTTGTTGTGCACTTTCTTCACCAGATACATACAGGGTTTTGTAGGGTAAATTTAGACATACTTGTAATAGTAGTGTCGATTTTCCTATACCTGGTTCACCACCTAAAAGTGTAATAGAACCTGGTACAAGGCCGCCACCTAGCACATTGTTAAACTCTGCATTTGTTGTGTCCATTCTAGGACTTTCGGTAGCGTTTATGGTAGATATTAATTGTGGTTGTGGGGCACGTTTTCGCAAAAGCGAGATATCATCAACACCATTTTCCCAAGATGTTTTACTAGGTTTTTGAACTACTTCTTCTACCAGTGTGTTCCATTCTTTGCAGGAGGTACATTGCCCTTGCCATTTTGAATGTTGTGCGCCACAGTTTTGACAAAACCAGGTTGTCTTTAATCTTGCCATATTATTCTTTTGATTGTAGGTATTCTACCTTATCAAGAATCATTTCTTTTGTGATACCAGCCGCAGGGTCTAGACTGTATGCAGCGTTTAATTCTTTTATAGCTCTAGATAATCTTCCCATTCCCTCATAACCTAATCCTTGCAGATAGTGTCCATAAAGTAGATTTGGGTGTTCTTTTTCTGCAAGAGAGCCTATGTCGATCAATTGGTCCCAGTCTTCTCTTGCAAAAGCAAAATCTGCAATAGTAACTAGGTCAATAATGCGTATCTTAGGATTAACACCATATAATTCATTGATGGTTTTGTATTTTAAAATAAGGTCTTTTAGTACAGGGATGCTTTCCTGTACTTTTTTTGGTTCTTCTTCATCCTCAATTAGTTCTGGTATGGGATGGTCTTTAGCTAGTTGATGCTTATCCACAAGTTGGTATTCTTTAAAAATAAAATCTAACCCTCTAGGAATGGCTTGGGGGGCAACACTATAATCGTTGGCACCCGTTATTTTTTCATATTTAAAATTTGCTGGGGTATTAATTGCTTGTAAAGAATCTACTTTGGCGCTTACAATCTGGCTGGCAGGACTTTCATTTTCGGCAATAGCGGCATAAAAAAATTGGTTTTGGGAAAGTTGACTAATTTTTTCCATTAGATTTTTTTGAATAAGTGTAGAATATTCTGGTGCAATTTGAATCATTGCGTTTATATCTACCTCTTTTTTCATTAAATAAAAACTTGCCAAATTTGCGGTAACATCTTTACCGACGATAACGGTAAAGGGAACCACGCGATATTCATCTATCATCGTTTTTTTAATCTCGATAATAAAATCCATAAACTTCATTGTATTCTGGTCGGGAAAACCTGTTTTTATACTTAGATTAGTATCTTCATAACGAGAGTTGCCTTGATTAATACCCACTACAAAAGACTCTGGCATTTGATCCCAATAAGAAAGGTAATCTACTGCCCCTGCAACAGGCTCAAAAAGATAATCACCGTCTAGTACAATAATTAGAGGATAATATTTCTCTGTATTGTTTGAATAGTTGCGAGGTTTTAAGATCTTAATATTGCGATCTTCTTTAAGCACCGCGCTAGGAAATGCTCTATACAATGCTTGTGCAGTTGCTAGTTGACCTAGATACAAGACCATTAACATAAGGATGATATATTTTTTCATAATTAGAGGGATTTGCGGATAAATTTACAACTATTTACCTGAAACACTACCTTTTAAAGACAATAATAGAAAGGACAGTAATCCATAGACCAGCACGAGTAGTGTTTGCGACAGCCATAATATCCATCCAAACGAGGTTCCTAAAGGCTGGGCAATATTAAAAATAAGAAGCACTTGTGCAATAAAATAAGGATAGGCGCCAAAACCGCCATTTGTAAAAGCAACAGCAAAACTGCCTGCAACAAAAGAACATAAAAGAGCACTGATCGACATATCGCTGGTGCCAGGAATTGCAAAAATACTCACATAAAACATAGCTAGATACATGCCCCAGATAAAAAATGTGTGTGCGATATACCATCTCTTTTTTTTCATATTCCAGATGGTCATAAATCCCTCTTTCATTCCTGTAATAAAACCTTTTATTTTATGGAATAAGTTGATACGTTTAAAGATAAAACGTAATACAATAAGCACAAGAATTACTATAATTAGGTATAAAAATATTTTTGAAGGTTCCGCTTTCGCGAAAGCGGAATACAAACCATCTTTAAAGAAACTAATCACAGCAGCACCGGCAGTAAGTGCGGCAACAGCGCTGATGATTAATAGAATGATGAGGTCCAGAACACGCTCTGCAATTATGGTGCCGATACCTTTGTCCATAGGCACTTGATCTGTACGGTTTACAATAGCTGCCCTAGAAATTTCCCCACTGCGGGGTATGATAAGATTCATGGCATAGCCTGCCCCGATGGCCATAATATTTGTTATAAACTGCGGCTTTTTACCTATGCTTTCTAGCATATAATTCCATCGCCAGGCGCGGGATAAATGAGATAAAAATGCCAGTACCATGCTTAAAGCTATCCAAGAATAATCTGCATTTGCAAGGTAGGATACTATTTCATCAAGTTGGGCAGTTGTGAATTGAGAGTAAGAAATATAGATCAAAAAAACACCTAGCGCTAGTGGCAAGATGATTTTTAAGAGCTGTAGGGTGGCTTTTTTCAAGCTTTTTTAAGATAAGGTATTGTCTTTTTCATTAGGAAAAAGCAGGGTGGGTTTAAAGGTTTTGGCTTCTTCTATGGTCATTTGTGCATAACAAATAAGGATAAGCACATCACCTTTTGACACCATTCTAGCGGCTGCACCATTAAGTGTGATCTCGCCACTACCGCGTGGCCCGGGAATAGCATAGGTTTCTAGGCGATTACCGTTATTGTTGTTGACGATTTGAACTTTTTCACCTTCTACAATATTAGCGCCGTCCATAAGATCTTCATCTATGGTTATACTGCCTATATAATTTAGGTCTGCACCTGTTACTTTAACACGGTGTATTTTTGATTTAACTACAGTAATTAACATGGGGCAAATATACAATTTGTGTAAAGATGTGAAATAGGTTTTATGGAGTTTTTAGAAGTAGGTGTATGATTGTAAATGTGGTACTGCTAGAGGTTATGTGTTTGAATACTTATCTTAATAATTCTAAATTGTATTTATAAGAGCAAAGAAATATTTACTTTTAATTGTGTAAATAGGTGTGTTTGTAGAAAAATATTTTGCATCTTGATTCTATCTTTTTTTCTTTTAAGCAGGTAAAGCTATGTTATCTATTAAACGTACTCCTTCTATATGCACAACAATAAATGCTCTTAACGCTTTGTTTTTTGATTTGTGTGCAGCAGGTTTTAAGTTTTCTTCACAAGCAATGGTAAAATACTCTAATGTAAAGTCGGCTTTTTGTTCAAAAAGCTGTTCAACCATTTTTTGAGTTTTTGGTATGCTATGGGTTTTAAAATATTCTTGCGCCTTTTGCAAGCTTTGATAAATAAAGGCGGCTTTTTTTCTAGCACCCGTGGATAATCTCTCGTTTCTAGAACTCATCGCTAGTCCATGTGATTCTCTTTCTATAGGACAACCTATAATTGCTATAGTTAAATCTAATTTATGAACCAACTTTTTTACAATTTGTAATTGCTGGAAATCTTTTTCTCCAAAAAAGGCCTGATCAGGTTGTATGGCTTTAAAAAGGAATTCTAGAATGGTTCCCACACCATTAAAATGTCCAGGTCTATTTGCGCCTTCCATCATATTTTCAAGACCGTCGTATTCATAAGATTTAGCTATTGTTCTTGCGCCATATACATCTGCTACAGCAGGTGCATAAACTATCAATCTAGAAGAGGGGATATTACTTTTAATAAGTGCTACATCTTTATCAATAGTTCTAGGATAAGTAGAAAGATCATTTTTATTGTCAAACTGTGTAGGATTTACAAAAATAGAAACTACTAAAAAATCACATTGCTCAATGGCTTTGTTCATTAATGAAATATGTCCAGTATGAAGTGCTCCCATAGTTGGTACAAATCCCACAGTCTTATCGCTGTAAATAGGGTCTTGAAGATGCTGTGTAAGTAAAATATGAGATTTAAATATCATAACAGTCATTAACTAGGTAAAGGCTACAAACATAAGGTTTACAAATCAAAGTGCAAGAAATTGCTTATTTTTGCAACTTGAATGAAGTTAGGCTACAACAAATCTAATTATGAAGGAAAAAAGAGTTTTATACGTATCATCTGAAGTTATACCCTATTTACCAGAGACTGAGGCGTCGTCTATGTCCTATTTTGCACCCAAAATGGTAAATGATCGCGGTGGTCAGATACGTATCTTTATGCCTAGATTTGGTAATATCAATGAAAGAAGGCATCAGTTACACGAGGTAATACGATTGAGTGGTATGAATTTAATCATCAACGATTTAGACATGCCGCTAGTAATTAAGGTAGCCTCTATACCCAAAGAGCGTATGCAAGTCTATTTTATAGATAATGAAGATTATTTTAAAAGAAAGGCCACACTCACCGATGAAAATGGAGAGCTATTTGCAGATAATGACGAGCGTGCTATATTTTTTGCAAAAGGAGTTATTGAAACGGTAAAAAAATTAAATTGGGCACCAGATATCATCCATATTCACGGTTGGTTAGCAAGTTTAATGCCGCTATATCTTAAAAATTATTACGGTAATGATCCATTGTTTGAGGAAAGTAAAATTGTTTTTTCTGTATACAATCAATCTTTTGAAGGATCGTTAGATGATGAGATGATAGAAAAACTACAATTTGATGCACTAGACGACGAGGCGCTAGAAGAGTTTAAAGACCCTACTTATATCAACTTAATGAAAAGTGCGGTTAAGTATAGCGATGCAATTATTAAAGGAAGTGAAGACCTAGATACAGAAATTGATCAATATATAGACCAACAAGAAAACAAACCTATTTTAAAATACTATCCTCCAGAAGGTTTTGCCGATGCCTATGAAGAATTTTATCTGGATCAAGTGCTCAAACAAAACGAAGAAGACTAAAGAATGAAAAAAATAGTTAGTTATACTGCCGTCATAATTATGGTAGTGCTAGGAATAGTGTCTTGTGAAAACGATTTAACACCATTAGGTGATAACCTACTAGGAGCAAACCCAGAAGGTATTATTAAAGAAACCGAGTTTGATGTAAAAACTTACACTGTTCCCGTAAACCCTGTTCAAACAAGTAATTTTAACTCCTTTCCTTTTGGGATTTATAAAGATCCTATTTTTGGAACATCTATTTATGAACTTGTCACTCAAGTAAATTTACAATTTGCAAACCCTAGATTTGGTAATAATATCGAGCTAGAAGATGTGGTAATTGAAATCCCATATTTTGCAACACCCATTGCAGTAGAGGGTGAAGAGACAACCTATAGATTAGACTCTTTGTACGGTAACGATCCGGTAAAATTTGAAATTTATAGAAGTAATTATTTTTTAAGTAGTATCGACCCAGATCAGATTACTGAAAGAGCTGTGTATTACTCAAACTTTGAAAGTATTATACAAAGTAATCAAGGAGAACTTATTTATACCGATGATTCCTTCTATCCCGATGTATCCGAGATTGATATCACACAAACTGAGGAAGTAGATGGGTCACTAGTAACCACTGTTACAAGAAGGTTATCACCTAGGATTATGGAACGTCTAGACATTAATAGATGGAAAGAATTGATCTTTAATATAGACGGATCTGGCAATATTATTAGCCCAAGATCAGAGCTGTTTACAAATAATTTATTTCAAAATTATTTTAGAGGTCTTTATTTTAAGGTCACTCCCTTATCAGGCGATGGACATATGATCCATTTAAATCTTAATGAGGCTAAAATCACACTTACAGTCAGTGCCGACACAGATCAAATAGACGTTAATGATGTCGATGGTGATGGTTTTACAGATGACTTTGTGCGTCTTACATCAGATATTATTATCAACTTAAATGGTAATAGAGCGGGATTAATAGAAAATGATTTTAATCCTAGCATTGTAACTGACATTAATAGTTCTAATAATCCAGTTAATGGTGCAGAAAGTGTTTACCTTAAAGGCGGTCCTGGCGCGATTGCAATAGTAGAACTTTTTGGTCAGGCGACAAATGAAGTAGATGGAGAAGCGATGGAACTTACAGATGTGATTGCAAATAATTGGTTGATTAACGATGCTTATATAGAGTTTTATGTAAACCAAGATATTGTTGGGACCGATGATCCTAAAAAAGAGCCAGAACGTATATTGATTTATGATTATGATACAAAAAGATTACTTTCTGATTATGTGTTATCTAGTAGTACAGCAGGTGCAATCAATTCAAATCTCACCCACTTAGGAAGATTGCAAAGGCTTATTCCCGATAATACAAGTACCATAGGGGTAAAATATAAAATTAGACTTACACAACACTTAAGTAATATTTTAGCAGGAAATTCTGAAAATACAAGACTCGCTATTGTAGTAAGCCAAAACGTAAATTTGGTAACCAATAGTAATGTGTTAAATGATACAGATATGACATCAATCCCGATCAGCGCTGCTATTTCTCATGAAGGAACAGTGCTACACGGAAACCTATCAACAAATACAGATAAAAGACCTAAATTGAAGGTTTTTTATTCTGAAACAATAAATTAAATAAATACTTATGTGTGGAATTGTTGCATATATAGGACATCGCAAAGCATATCCTATAGTATTAAATGGTCTCAAAAGACTAGAATATAGGGGTTATGACAGTGCAGGAATCGCCATTTATGATGGCAAAGACCTCAATTTTTGTAAAACCAAAGGAAAAGTATCTGATCTACAAGTAAAATTAGAAAGTACCATTAACTCTACTGGTACAATCGCAATAGGTCATACAAGATGGGCAACGCATGGGGTGCCTAATGATGTGAATTCTCATCCTCATTTCTCTAATAGTGGTGATTTAGTTATTATCCATAACGGGATCATAGAAAATTACGAGCCTTTAAAACAAGAGTTAATAAATAGAGGCTATACTTTTCAATCAGATACAGATACTGAGGTTCTCGTTAACTTAATTCAAGACGTACAGAACAAAGAAAATGTAAAACTAGGTAAAGCTGTGCAAATAGCTTTAAATCAAACTATAGGTGCCTATGCCATTGCAGTTTTTGACATGAAAAAACCCAATGAGATTGTGGTAGCACGATTGGGCTCACCTCTTGCCATAG
Source organism: uncultured Flavobacteriaceae bacterium (assembly GCA_964593255.1). Taxonomy (GTDB): domain Bacteria; phylum Bacteroidota; class Bacteroidia; order Flavobacteriales; family Flavobacteriaceae; genus Nonlabens. The sequence goes on from CAZQGX010000037.1 coordinate 16,713, forward strand.
GTGTAGGGGAAAACGAGTTTTTTATCGCTAGCGATGCCTCACCCTTTTTAGAGTTTACTAAAAATGCCATCTATCTAGAAGATGGTGAGATGGCAGTTGTAAGGACACATAAAGAATTAAAAGTAAGAAAGATTTATGACGACTCTCTTGTTATTCCTTATGTTCAAGAGCTGCAAATGAATCTGGAGCAAATAGAAAAAGGCGGTTATCAGCACTTTATGCTTAAAGAGATTTATGAACAGCCGGCTGCAATAAGAGATACCTTTAGAGGTCGCATGCTAGTTAATCAGGGCCTTATTAAAATGGCTGGTATTGACGAGCATCTAGATAAATTTTTAAATGCAAAACGCATTATTATTGTGGCCTGTGGTACTTCATGGCATGCAGGCCTTGTGGCCGAATATGTTTTTGAAGAACTGGCAAGAGTACCTGTAGAGGTAGAGTATGCATCAGAATTTAGGTACCGCAATCCAGTAATTGATAAGGATGACGTGTTAATTGCCATTTCACAATCTGGAGAAACAGCAGATACTATGGCGGCTATAAAACTCGCCAAAGAAAAAGGAGCATTCGTCTTTGGTGTATGTAATGTTGTAGGTAGTTCAATATCCAGGGAGACTCATGCAGGTGCTTATACGCACGCCGGTCCTGAAATAGGAGTAGCCTCTACCAAGGCATTTACAACACAAATCACAGTACTTACTTTAATCGCTTTACAAATAGCCAAGAAAAAAGGTAAAATATCAACAAGCGATTTTTACAACTATTTACATGAGCTAGAGGCGATCCCAGGCAAAGTTGCAGAGGCTCTAAATTCAAATAGCCACATTGAAAAGGTAGCCGAAATTTATAAAGACGCAAAAAATTGTCTATATCTAGGTAGAGGTTTTAATTTTCCAGTGGCCCTAGAAGGTGCTTTAAAACTAAAAGAAATAAGCTATATTCATGCCGAAGGTTATCCAGCTGCCGAAATGAAACACGGTCCCATTGCACTTATTGACGAGCAAATGCCAGTAATCGTTATAGCAACTAAAAGAGGGCATTATGAAAAGGTAGTGAGCAATATTCAAGAAATTAAATCCCGTAGCGGTAAAATTATAGGTATTGTTACCGAGGGTGATGTAGATGTAAGAAACCTTGCAGACCATGTTATAGAAGTTCCAGAAACTATGGAGTTATTGACACCACTTTTAACAACCATACCATTACAATTACTATCTTATCATATTGCGGTAAAATTAGGTAGAGATGTTGACCAGCCCCGCAATTTGGCAAAATCAGTTACAGTAGAGTAATTAATTGACAAACTTTATTTTTAAAGCACCTTATATTTTTAAGGTGCTTTTGTGTTTATCTATACTTTGTAATCACACACCTTAAATTTAAAAATTCACTCTTAATCTTAATCTTAAACCTAAACTTAAACCTTCTCTTATCTCGCTTTCGCGAAAGCGTAACTTACACAATTACAATAGCCAACAATTAATATGCAGCTTTTCAAAAAAAAATACTTTTAAAGATTTTTAATAAAATCAAAATACTATCTTTGCACCGCTTAAAAAGACTGTATAAATGTATCTTTTTAAGTTTTAAAACTTTATATAAATGTCTCAAATTACAGGTAAAGTATCACAAATCATCGGTCCGGTGGTAGACGTAACATTTGACAGTGCAACAGGTGCACTTCCTAAAATTTATGATTCTTTAGAAATTACTAGAAATGATGGCTCTTTACTAGTGCTAGAAGTGCAATCTCACATTGGTGAGGGGATGGTAAGAACTATTTCTATGGATTCTACAGATGGTTTAAGCCGCGGTACCTTGGTAAAAGCGACTGGTAATCCTATAAAAATGCCTATAGGCGAGGATATTTATGGTCGTCTTTTTAATGTGATTGGCGATGCCATTGATGGGTTAGGAGATTTGCCTAAAACTGGTAAAGATGGTCTTTCTATTCATAGAGACGCACCAGCATTTGAAGACCTTTCTACTTCTACAGAGGTTCTTTTTACGGGTATCAAAGTAATTGACTTGATCGAGCCTTATGCAAAAGGTGGTAAAATCGGTCTATTTGGTGGTGCAGGTGTTGGTAAAACAGTACTTATTCAAGAATTGATTAACAATATTGCAAAAGGTCACGGTGGTCTTTCTGTATTTGCCGGTGTCGGTGAGCGCACACGTGAGGGAAATGACCTGTTGCGTGAAATGCTAGAATCTGGCATTATCAAATATGGTGACGACTTTATGCATTCTATGGAAGAAGGCGGCTGGGACCTTAAAAAAGTTGATAAAGAAGGTATGAGAGCATCAAAAGCAACCTTTGTTTTTGGGCAAATGAATGAGCCACCAGGAGCTCGTGCTCGTGTAGCACTTTCTGGTCTTACTATTGCCGAGTACTTTAGAGATGGAGCAGGTGATGGTCAGGGTAAAGATGTACTTTTCTTTGTAGACAATATATTCCGTTTTACACAAGCGGGTTCAGAGGTTTCTGCACTATTAGGCCGTATGCCATCTGCAGTAGGATATCAACCTACTCTTGCAACAGAGATGGGTGCTATGCAAGAACGAATAACATCTACTAAAAAAGGATCTATTACATCGGTACAGGCGGTTTATGTACCTGCAGACGATTTAACAGACCCTGCTCCAGCAACAACGTTTGCTCACCTTGATGCTACAACAGTACTTTCTCGTAAAATAGCCGAGCTAGGTATTTATCCAGCGGTAGACCCTCTAGATTCAACTTCACGTATTCTAACTGCCGATATTCTAGGGGCAGATCATTATAACTGCGCACAAAGAGTAAAAGAGTTATTACAGCGTTATAAAGAATTACAAGATATTATTGCCATATTAGGTATGGAAGAATTATCTGAAGAAGATAAACTAGCTGTAAGCCGAGCGCGTCGTGTACAGCGATTCTTATCGCAACCTTTTCACGTGGCCGAGCAGTTTACAGGTCTTAAAGGTGTGCTGGTAGATATCAAGGATACTATTAAAGGATTTAATATGATTATGGATGGTGAGTTAGACCGCTTGCCAGAAAGTGCTTTTAACCTTAAAGGTACTATAGAAGAGGCGATAGAGGCAGGAGAAAAAATGCTTGCAGACGCATAATATTTTAACCTATAGAATTGTATAGTTGAAAAATGTTTTGCAAACATTACATCTTTCAACTATAAAATTATAACACTTATACCTACAATGATTTTAGAAATTATCACTCCAGAGTTTACCCTTTTTTCAGGTCAGGTAGAATCTGTTTCTGTACCGGGATTAAATGGCCAGTTTCAAATGCTAGACAATCACGCACCTGTGGTTTCTTTACTTGTTAAAGGTGAGGTTAAAATATTTGGAAATGTAACACTCGAGGATTCTGTTGCAAGTATGTTTACCAAATCTGGTGGTACTACAAATTTTGCTATTACAGGTGGTGTTATAGAAATGAAAGATAATAAAGCAATTGTATTAGCAGACTAGTTTAGACCCTAACCCTAATATTAACGAATGAAAAAACCTTGAACGCTAGAAGTTCAAGGTTTTTTTTGTTATTTTAAGTGACTGAATTTATCTGAACTCTAGTTGCTAATTTTTGTTGCCCTATTAACCCTTTAAAAATATATTAGTTTTCAATACTATCGAGGACTTTAACGATAAATACAATTTGTGGCGCTTTTAAAATGGTTTATTTAATAAAGCTAACAGTCGAATTTTATGATGACTTTTAATTGATTTTCAGTTATTTTAATTTAAATCTATGTTGTATATTCCAAAAGTGTTGTAGTCTATTTTTTTAGGTCATGACCTATTACTTATCAATAACAGTTGTTAATTTTTTATGGTTTGTCTATAGATATCACTTAACTATGAAAATGATGTTTTTAGTTTTTCATTGATCTCGTCAAGTTCATTCTGTATTACAAATTATTTTCATTTTAAAATTGTCTTGTTTTACATTAGAATGATAGGCAACATATGCAAATGTGATCGTTACTTCTTGTTCAGCATCCTTGTATTTAAACATTTCTTATATGATACACCATTGTCAAAGGTTTAAAAACCTCTGACATTTTTAGTTTTTACACTAAAAATTTGTTGTAGAATTTTTAAACTGGCCGCTGTCACTTGTTGACTTTGGGAGAAAGTTGTAAAGGTCATCAAAGAAAAGTTCCCTAACAAATTTTTTTAGTTTTCATAATTTGCGCATTTAGTATTTAACCACGGCGGCATTTTATGATTCTAAAGGTAGTAAATCGACTATCTGAATAAATTAATCGTTGCCTGATTACCGCTTTCATTAGCGAGTGTTTTTGCAGTTTTACCGTCTACTTGTATAGAGGCATCTGCACCCGCTTCTAGTAAACTAGCAACTAAACCGCTACTACCAGCTTTTGCAGCCCACATCAATGGTGTGTTATTATTACAAGCTTGATCAACATCAACTTTAGCTTCATTAATAAGGTAATGAACCACATCACCGCGTTGCATTTGTACCGCTAGTTGCAAAATAGTTGCCTTTTCAGTGCCAGCTTGTAAACATTGGTTTTTGTTAGTGTCATTCACTAAAACTTTTAAGTCTCTAGGACTATCATTTTTAATAGCGATTGTCATTTCCCTCGTTAAATCTTGTGCGCTCACTGTTGCTGTAATAATTAGAGCTAAAATAAAAAGAACTTTTTTCATCTTGTTTAGGTTTTAATAGGCGCTAATATAACACTATCGTTTTAAATATTTTATCTGTTTTAAAGAGTTTTTTATGTGGGTCTCGCTTTCGCGAAAGCGAGACCATATCAACCTCCCCCATAAAAACCAGCATTTTAATCACTTATATATTCCAGAATATCCCCTGGCTGGCAATCTAATGCTTTACAGATCGCTTCTAGAGTAGAAAATCTTACGGCTTTGGCTTTTCCAGTTTTAAGTATTGAAAGATTTGCAGTAGTGATGCCCACTATATCGGCCAGCTCGTTGCTTTTCATGCCTTTTTTCTCCAAAACTAAATCTAGATTTATAATTATAGGCATGATTATATGGTTAAATCGTTATCTGATTTTAATATTTCAGCTTCTTTGAAAATTGTGCTCATTGCACTAAAAAATGAAGCAAGAAATATATAAAATACAAAATGAAGACTATCCTCATCGTTGTAGAGCATTTCTATAAAGCTTAAGCTTCCAATAATTAATAATAAATAGCTTTTGTATATCCATAGTTTACTGGATTTATTAGAAAACAACTGACCACTATTTGCATTTTTCATAAATAAAGCAAGTAAAATTAATATAGTAATAGCAATTACATACTTACTTATTGCGATTATGTCCCATATTCTCCATTCAAGTTGCGTTGTGTTAAAATGGTCTTTTATATCATAAAATATTTCTGCTAAGAAAAAAATAATAAAAGCCGCAGACATATAAAACATACTTTTATTAAAGTACTTTTTCATAATTATATAGTTAAATCGTTTTCTGCTTGAATTTGAATTGTTTGATGGATCACTTTTGAAATGATGATTAAAAATATACCAAAAGCGATAATCACAATAAATGAGTCAAATGAGAATCCTAAGTCTAGCGACACTTTTTCTATGGCTACTCGATCGACATTTAAGAAGGTTTTTGTAGCTAGACTGTAAATGTATGCGGGGACATTTGAAACAATTGAGCCTATAACGCAAAATATACCTGCTTTATAAAAATGCTTTTGTATAACAGGATCAACAAACCTGTAGGGCGTTATGGTATAAGATGCTTTTTTAAGATGATAAATCATCGCTAGAAATAACCAATAACCGATCACTGCAAGAACCGATACTATATAAAATGACCAGTGCACGTTAAAAATGCGCTTGCCAAATAGGTTAACTCCTATCCCATCATCAAAGGGAATAAGTACTAAAACAATTACAGATCCAATCACTGAAAACCAACTGAAAAAATACAACCAATTCATTATCGCACGCAGTAAACTTAACCAACTCATCTTCATAATAATTATTGTTTTACGATAACAAATATATAATAATTATTGATAAACAATAATAAATAAGAAAATATTTGAGTCTTTTTTAAAAAATACAGGTCGTCATTTCAATGTATTTTTTTATATTTTAGATTATTACAGCTGTTCAAATTGTTTCTAAAGATACTAGATGGTGTTTTTATTATTTTTAAATCTATTTTTGATTTGTAAGGATAGATGCACGGCTATTTCTTGATCAAAGCTGCTAATTTTATAAAAATATAAACCATTACCTACTGACCTAATCTCTTATTTTTGCGGTATGCTTCCAGAAAAATTACAAACACTCATCGGCATGCGACATTTCTCTGGAAATTTGCGCAAACTATCTATTCATAAAGATTTAGTAGATTTTTCTTCTAATGATTATTTAGGTTTTTCTAAGTTATCGTTTACATCTACTGTAACCTCAAATGGTGCTACGGGCAGCAGGTTAATTTCTGGACATAGCGAGTTACATGATAGGGTAGAAAGTCAAATTGCAATTTTTCACAATGCACCTGCAGCTTTGTTATTTAACTCGGGTTATGATGCAAACATCGGCTTGCTGCCAGCACTTACTGATCGCGCAGATTTGATTCTTTATGATCAACTGGTACATGCAAGTTTGCGAGATGGAATTTCTTTATCACAAGCAAAATCTCTTAAATATCGTCACAACGACCTAGATCACCTAGAGATTTTATTAAAAAAATTCAGTGAGCAAGAGCAACGAGAGGTTTATGTGGTAACCGAATCGGTTTTTTCTATGGATGGTGACCTGCCCGATCTTGAGAAATTAGTGCAAATGATCAAGCGTTTTCAGAATGTGCATTTAATCCTAGACGAGGCGCACGCTATAGGTGTAATCGGTAAAAAAGGCGAGGGACTAGCGCAAAAGCTAGGTCTTGAACAAGACATTTTTGCAAGGGTAGTGACCTTCGGCAAAGGCCTGGGTTGTCATGGCGCCGCGGTGCTAGGGAGTGAGGATTTAAAAGAATATTTAATCAATTATGCACGCAGTTTTATTTACACTACTTCACTTCCACAGCATTCATTGTATGCCATTTTAAATGCTTACGATGCGCTTGATAAAAACCATGCTGCTGTGTCTCAATTAGCTAGTAACATTGCAATGTTCAATAAATTTGCGGTGCAAAATGGTTTGAGGTTACGCTTTCGCAAAAGCGAGACTGCCATACAAGTATGTATCATCCCAAAAAATGATCAGGTTAAAAAAGTAGCGCTTATATTGCAAGAAAGCGGTTATGATGTGAGGGCCATTTTATCACCTACAGTGGCCAAAGGTGAGGAGCGCCTGCGGGTGTGTATACACAGTTTTAATACAGAAAAGGAGATGAACGATCTATTGCAACTGCTTGCAAAAACTCTTAAAAACCTATGAACACATTTAAAACTGTAGCGGTTTTTGCTTATCCAGCCGAAGCGGTTGTGGTAAAAGGAAAGCTAGAAAGTGAAAATATTCCTGTGTTTTTAAAAGACGAGTTTACCGTGGGCACCGATCCTTTTGCAACAAATGCAATGGGTGGTGTAAAAATGCAAGTATATAAGGAGGATTATATAAAGGCTATGGGCATTATTGAACAGTCTAATCCAGATATGGTAAAACACCGTGTAGAATATGTAAAATGCCCCAATTGCGGTAAACGTAACGCAAGAGAAATGAGAGATATAGAAACCGCATGCACATTAAAAGAGCAAATAAAAGCGATAGGGTTGAGCATCTCACCTTTTTCTACCTCTTTTAATTATGAATGTAAAAGTTGCCACACAAAATTTAATGTAGATGAGTAGTATTTTTATTACAGGAATAGGGACCGATGTAGGTAAAACAGTCGTGGCTGCTATTGTCACACAAGCCTTGCAGGCAGATTACTGGAAACCTATTCAAAGTGGTTTACAAGAAACTGATAAAGGCACTATTTCTCTACTTATAAATAATTCAAAAACTTACATACATCCCGAGGCTTATAGTTTACAAACCCCTATGAGTCCGCATCAAGCTGCTAAAATTGACGAAATAGAAATACAGCTGAATCAAATTATACGGCCAGTAACAAAAAATACTCTAGTTATAGAGGGTGCTGGTGGTTTACTTGTCCCTATTAATAATCAACATACCATAGCCGATCTTATTCAGCCAGATGACAAAGTAATTCTAGTAAGTGCCGGTTATTTAGGAAGTATCAACCACACGTTGTTAAGTGCACAATTTTTAAAAGCAAAAAAATTAAATTGCGTTGGAATTATATATAACCATGTACAATTAGCAGGAACAATAGAGGTGATAGAAAAAATGACAGGGATAAGAACTTTGGGTAGTATTTCTAAAGAATCAACTATTAATGCAGGAATTGTTGCTAAATATGCTTTAAAATTTGAAAAAGTTTTAAAATCTGTATGAAAAGACAAGATATTCTTAAAAATGATGCGAGTTATATATGGCACCCGCTTACCCAACATAAAACTGCCGCTGTACCACTAGTCATCTCTCATGCTCGTGGTAATTACTTATATGATTACGACGGGAATCGCTATTTTGACGGAATATCCAGCTGGTATACCTGTAGTTATGGACATGCAAATCCAGCACTAACTGGGGCTATTAAAAACCAAGTAGATCACTTACATCATGTGGTTTTTGCAGGAATGACGCACGAGCCAGCTGCAGTTCTTGCTGAAAAGCTAATGGCTATTTTACCGGCAAATCAGCAAAAGTTATTTTTTTCTGAAAATGGTTCTACTAGTGTCGAGATCGCCTTAAAAATGGCGTTTCAATATCATTTTAATAAAGGGAAACAACTGGATACAGTTATCGCTTTAGAAAATGGTTTTCATGGGGATACCTTTGGTGCGATGAGCGCCAGTGGGCTATCGGTTTATAACGGTCCGTTTGAAAAGTTTTTGATAAAAGTAGTACGTATTCCAGCCCCTACAAAAGATAATCTGCATGAAGTATTTAAACAAATAGATACTTTATTAGATCGACATCAAGTGGCAAGTTTTATTTATGAACCTCTTGTGCAAGGTGCCGCAGCAATGCAACTTAACGATAACGAGGCCCTTTGCCAGGTAATTAAAAAACTTCAACAAAATGGCTGCATTGCCATAGCTGATGAAGTAATGACAGGCTTTGGTAAAACAGGAACCAATTTTGCCAGTGATCAATTAGGTGCAAAGCCAGATATTATGTGTTTATCAAAAGCGCTTACAGGTGGCATAATGCCCATGGCGATAACCTCTTGTTCTCAGCAAGTTTATGATGCTTTTTATGATGATGATCTTGCCAAAGGTCTTTTTCACGGCCACACCTATTCTGGTAACCCGCTAGGATGTGCGGTTGCAGCTGCAGCAATTGACCTATTAACCTCAAATGAATTACAGGAACAAATTAAACACATCTCGCTTTCACACAAAGATTTTAAATCATCAATAGCAAATCATAAAGCTGTTACCGCAGTGCGCACGCAAGGAGTGATTCTTGCAATAGATCTAGCGATAGAAATGGAACGTTATGGATCAAAGCGCAACGAGATATTTATGTGGTTTTGGCAACGGGGTCTTTTCTTAAGACCACTAGGTAAAACGGTTTATATCGTCCCACCATTTACAACTAGTATTGAAGAGTTACATTTTGTTTATGACTTATTACGAGATTTTTTGGATCAGGTTTCTTGATGTTACTTAACAAAAAATCCTGTGATGTAACTCACAGGATTTTTAAAAAATGATACGATACTTTTTATACTTAATTTTTCATGATCTTTTTGGTAACTGTACCTGCATCGGTAATAATGTCAATAAGGTACATGCCAGAAGATAAGTTTGATATATCTAGTGATGCATCAAGCACATTTTCAAAGTTTACATTCATTACCGTTCTACCATTTAAATCTACAACCGCCACTTTATTAATGGTATGTAGATTACTATTAATAGCAATAATGCTACTTGCTGGATTAGGATATACGGTAAAATCATTTGCATTAACATCGTTTACAGATGCAGTTCCTGCAGCTGCTGTAAAGTTATCTACCGCAAAAAATACAGTTCCAGCTGTATTTGTAGCAATAGCATTTTGAATACCAAAATAATAAACCCCAGCTGCTGGAGCAGTATAACTGTAGTTGTTAATTAAGTAAGTTGTATTAGTAAAATCTGGTGATGTAGCAATAATAGACTGTGCTGTTGCATCTTGTGTTGTTCCTACTGTTAAATTAAATTTTGCAGGTGTGGTAGAACCAGTTTGTAATGCACGGGTATAAAATGATATGTCGACGTTTTGATTTGCCGCGAGATTGATACCCCTGGAAATTATCCAGTCATTAGCTTGTGCAACTGTTACGCCTACTCCCACACGGGCGGAGTAGACACCTTGCTGCACAAACGGGTCTCCTACTGGATATTCTACTACCTGCCAAAAATTACCTACAGTGCCAGATGGATCTCTTTGTGCGATCCAACCAAAATAATTAAATTCATCATTCTCAAAACTTGTATTATAAGGAAGATCACTAGGTAAAAAGAGTGTGGTGAATGTAAATGGACCATTCCAGTTACTTACAGTTCCTGCACATACTGTCCTTACATAATAGTCATAAACTGTATTTGGAGTTAGACCAGTTAAAGTGTAAGGAGAAATAACGTTAGGACTGCTAATAAGTTGTCCCGCATTGCGTTGATCAAATCCTTGAGGACCAAATTGTAATTCTATACCAGTCCCGCCATTAGGATTCCATGTTAAATTTACAGATGTTGCGGTTTGATTTGCAAAGCCTAGGTTAGTAGGTCTTGCACAGGCCACGGGTACACCTAGTCGCACTTGCGGTCTAAAGTTAGATGGTGCCAGGGTTGTAGGTAAAGTTGTACTACCAGGGTCTGATCTTACGCTTAATACACCTGGTGCACCACCTACTGGGGTGTTGTCACAAAAAGACACATTTGGTGTTGTAGCAACTGGATTTGATAAGTTTTGATAATCAAAGGCTACAAATAAACTACCACCTGTATAAGTAAAAGGCGCTCCATTTGAAAACTCTATATTGTAATCTCCAACTGCTGCGGGAATGGTAGTTGCAGCATCACTAGCTAAGGTCATAGGGGCAATTACCGTCGCCCAAGTTGTACTTTTAGTATTAGTTACAGCTGTGGTGTTTTCTAAATAAATTTTAATATTTCCTGATGTGGGGATATTTTGTGCAGTTTCATAAGAAAATCCTAGACCACTGATGTTATCACCGTTATTAATACCGCCCGCAGTCATTTCGGCAGCAGTGACGATAAAAACAGTTCTTGTTACCGATCGCTCTCCTTGTGGCGCCCGACCAAAAGTAGATGTACTACCACCAGAAATTACAGGATTAAACTGGCTTTGAGCCAGAACCTGATTGCCAGAAATAATAAAAAGCAGCAAGAAAAAAAACTTGCCTAGTTGTGTAATTTTTTTCATAATGTTTTAATTTAAATTAATTTAAAAGTAAATAAATAATTTTAATTTTCAACAAATAATAGTATTAATTAACAAGAGTAGGATATTTTAACTTTTTCTGGTGATTCCTTGTATTTTTTCTACTTGTAAACTTTATCATAATAAAACACTTAAGATATAGGTTACTTTGTAGCTTCTTTGCATTTTTGTGGTAGTAAAATTAATTGTGAAAAACCCTATTTATATTAACGATGTTACCATAGTAGCCGCAGTAACATCTTTTAAAAATCAGCAAGAAAACACTTTTTTTAAAAAAAAGAGTGGTGCATGGATCAGTCCTCTCTCGGCACAAGTAGAAAAAGACCTACAGGCATTTTTAAATCAAAAAAAAGCTTATAAATCTTTAGACCGCAGTGTACAATTGGCACTTTTTGCAGTTCAATCTTTACAGGGACTTCCTGCTCAAACAGCTGTAAACATTGGTTCTAGTCGGGGAGCAACTGGATTGTGGGAAGATTTTTATTCTCGCTTTCGCGAAAGCGGAATACCACCAACCACAACATCGCCATTAACAACCTTAGGAAACATTTCTAGTTGGGTGGCTCAGGACTTGGGTTTAAAAGGTACCGCATTTTCTCATAGCATTACTTGTGCAACAGCATCCCATTCCATACTTAATGCTATCGCATGGTTGGAAAGTGATATGGCGACGAGTTTTATCGCAGGGGGTAGCGAGGCGCCATTAACAGATTTTACTATAGCCCAAATGCAAGCCTTGCGCATATATTCAAGAGATAGTGATCAGTATCCATGCAAATCCTTAGATTTTAGGAAATCTCAAAACACCATGATTTTAGGAGAGGGAGCTGCCTGTTTTTTACTTTCTAAAGAGAATAAAAATAGCCTAGCCAAAATCACTGGATATGGAAGTGCTATAGAAAAGCTAGACAGCGCTACATCGGTCACTGCCACTGGCGAGGGTCTACAACAGGCAATGCGGCAAGCGATTAAAAATGTAACGCCCGATAGTATAGACGCTATTATTACCCATGCACCAGGGACTATAAAAGGCGACCGGTCAGAGATGGAAGCGATAAAAAATGTTTTTGGAATTTCTTATCCTCAATTATGCAATAATAAATGGCAGCTGGGTCACGCACTGGGAGCGAGTAGTGCCATAAGCCTAGGCATGGCCATCGAGATGTTGCAAGTAGGCTCTATTTTTAAAATTCCTTACTTAGATGATGGATTTGTGAACCCGCGTGGGGAGGATAGAGTTCCTAAACGTATTTTGATTAATGCTACTGGTTTTGGGGGTAATGCAGTGAGTTTACTGATTGAAAAATAAAATCAAACACCTTTGCAGCTCATAAAAGCTAAAAAATAATATAAGAAGCCCTATTTTTACTTTTTAAATTACCGATTAATTATGAGACACAACTGGACTAAAGAAGAAGTATTAGAAGTTTATAACCGCCCAATTATGAATTTGTTATATGATGCGGCGACCATACATCGCCAGTTTCATAATCCTAATCAAGTACAGGTTTCTACATTACTTTCTATAAAAACTGGCGGTTGTCCAGAAGATTGCGGGTACTGCCCACAGGCCGCAAGATATCATACAAAGGTAGAAGGTAATGATCTTATGACGGTACAACAAGTTAAAGCACAAGCGTTAAGAGCAAAATCTAGCGGTAGCTCTCGTGTTTGTATGGGCGCAGCATGGCGCAATGTTAAAGACGGTCCAGAATTTGACCAAGTGCTAGAAATGGTGCGTACCATTAATAAACTAGATATGGAAGTGTGTTGTACACTGGGCATGATTACTGAAAATCAAGCGCACCGCCTCGCCGAGGCAGGGCTATACGCCTACAATCACAACCTGGATAGTAGTGAAGAATATTATAAAGAGGTGATTTCTACACGCGGGTATCAAGATCGATTAGACACCATTGATAATGTGCGTAAAACTAATGTAACCGTTTGCAGTGGTGGTATTATAGGAATGGGAGAAAAGATAGAGGACCGTGCCGGGATGCTGGTAGCCCTTGCAAGTTTGAATCCGCAACCAGAAAGCACTCCTATCAACGCACTAGTCGCTGTAGAAGGCACCCCGCTAGAAGAACAACAGCCAGTTTCTATTTGGGAAATGATACGTATGGTAGCAACTACTCGTATTGTTATGCCACAAACGCAAGTGCGATTAAGTGCAGGACGCACAAACATGAGTAGCGAGGGACAAGCCATGTGCTTTTTTGCTGGAGCAAATTCAATTTTTGCTGGTGATAAGTTATTAACCACACCTAATCCTGATGTAAATGAAGATATGAAAATGTTTGAGTTATTGGGATTAGAACCTATGAAGCCTTTTGTGAAAAAATCACAACCAGAAACTGTAGAAGCGCAGTATTCCATTTATAAAGATCAAGGTGAAAAACCTAGATGGACGCGCCCAGACCATAAAATTGAACGCAACGAACTTGCAAAACAAGCTGGCAAAGCTGTAAAAAGTTAGTTTTTAATGAAGTTTTTGGTGACATGCGTTTATTGGTTCAAACAGTATTTTACAAGTCAAAACCTTAAATCCTAATTTGATTCTTATAGCTAAGTTCTAATTAGCATATTAAATGCTTCTTGTTTGTATTGATACCAG
>CAZQGX010000038.1:0-30750 GCA_964593255.1 uncultured Flavobacteriaceae bacterium
TAAAACTAATTTATTAGTGTAAATATAACACATCTGTCCTAGAACTTAGCCTTTTATTTTAATTGAATTAAGAATTTTATTCATACTTTGAACAGACTTTTGATTTAAAATATAGGAGAAACATTAACAACAGAACAATTTATAACTGGATATGAAATTGTACCGTGTGGTAATTATAACATAGGCTTTAATGAACCTATTGAGTATGATAATGGTAATAATGGTGCCCCAACGGCCGGGAAGTCCACACCCAGTAAAATAGAAATTGAAAAAGATTCTTTAATAGGTAGGGTTTGTCGAAGGTCAATATATGATACGAGAATTATTGGAAGAGAAATCGGTAGTTTTACACCTTTGGTAGGAGCACAAATTTTAGTAAGAGATACCTTTACATTAGGTAACGCCATTACTGACTCTGCAGGAAATTTCACTTTTGACCGTAAAAGACCTGTCGTTAGATATATTATTCAATGGGAAAGGCACAATTATAGTATTAGGGATAATGGATGGCAAGCAGAGCTTAAAGGACCTAAGATGAGAGACAGAGCGTGGATCAAACAAATAAGAGACCGAGAAGATGCCTATCACGCACATATTCATAGAGGAACACATATGTACTATTACGAGAATTTACCTACTTTATCAGGACCTCCTTGGGCTAGTGGATTTTTATTTCAAATGAAAATTGCAGCGGTAGAAGCAAATAATGATAGTAATCATGTCCCATTTAGGAGTTTAATTTCTAGAAATTTATTATCACGTATTAGGATCAAAGCGTGGGATGAAAATACTGAGAATGTTATAGGAGTCTCTATTTACGAACTAGCGCATGCTGTTCATTGGAAAGTAGACTGGCTAGCCTATACTAACTTGGTACATGACGCTTATATCCCACCGTTTACCGCAAATGGTGAACGCGATGACAATAGACGACTTATGGATTCTTATGCAACACACATTAAAATAACTTATATGGATGAGTTTTATGATAGATTGGGCTTACCTGGTTATTTATATGAAGTAGACAATAAACAACTGCAAACTATATCTGAAAATATTTGGTGCACAACTTTGTTATATGACTTGACAGACGATCTGAATCAAGGAATTTTTAATACTTTATTACCATTCGATAATGTTGAGAATTTTACTGTAAGGGAGGTTCAAGAAGCATTAAAAAATGCTACTGACCTAGATGATTATAGGGCTAATCTTGTAGCATTAAATAAAGATGATCCCGCAGATATTCTCCAACTTTTTAACAATTGGTAGTCATGAGAAAGTTTGTTTTATTGATGATTCTAACAAGTCTTTGTTCTTGTGATCCAGATCAAGAAGATCGAACTACTTGCTAGTCTTACATAAACAATTCTAATCAAAATATTGTATTGGAAATGTTTGACTACAATAGCGGTCAATTTTTAACTGAAATAGGAGTTTTTTCACTTCAAGAAAATGGTTTGATAGTTGAAAGATGTAGAACTGAGAGAGATGTTACTGAGCCTGCAACTGTTTATAAGTTTGACTCGATAGTTGTCAAATTTAATGGTTCAAAAAAGCTAACCTATTTATTTCGTTCAGGTCAAAATCCTGACCCAATTTTTGAGGGTGGTAATGGATATGAATTAGAACAGGACGGGAATGTTTTTAATTTATCGTGGGAATTCACAGAAGAAGATTATAATAATGCATCACCTTATTAAAAATTAAAATTATGAAAAACAAAACCTTATTTCTATTGTTTACATTGATTACTGCCTTGTTTTTAAGTTGTAATCCAGATGATGATGACCCATCACCTGTGCTACCTGTCGAGGTTGATAATCAATTTAAAATAGGCAGTACCGTTTATGAGCTCGATACTGGTTTTAGATCGGCTAGTTTTCCTGATAATCCGGGACTGTTTGTTACAACTGTTTTTCTAGTAGATGATGGGCTGTCGCTAGACGTTGCTAGTTCACAGCTGGTGGGAACAGGAAATATTATTGGGCTTGAATTTTATACCTCTGGCAATAATGGTCTACAAGCTGGGGTTTATAATCTTGATAATGTAAACGATCAACCGCAAACGGTAACTGCATACATAGGTTTAGATTACAATGCTCAAACAGATACCGCGGCTGTAGAAGATGATGTATTTCAAGGTTCCATAACTGTAGAAGCTCTTGAAAATGGACGCTTTAAAATATCAGGACAAGGTAGGGCAGACGATGCTAACGCCACTTTTACACTTAGCTATACAGGAGATTTGCTTTTGTCAAATTGATATGTAACACCAATTCTTAACCACAAAAAAATCTGCATCGTTTTAAAACAATGCAGATTTTTTAATTTTTGTAGTGATTTAGACTTTTAACATTTTAGTAAAAAATACTTTTCTAGCAAATAAAAAAAGTTCAAACTACATCTTTATACTTTAACTAGTTGTTTAGGTTTTTAGGATCTTTTTTTTCGGGAGCATCTTCTTTAGATGCGTCTTTAAATTCTTTGATACCACCGCCTAGGCCGCGCATCAATTCAGGTATTTTTTTACCTCCAAAAAGCAATAGTACTACTACCACTATTAGAATAATACTCCACACACCAGGAACTGCCAAAAAGAAATTTGCTATCATGATTTAGTTATTTAATACGTGGCAAAGATACAACAAGTCAATATATCAACAGATAGTAAGCTGTTAATCTTTATAGGCATGTTTAAAGTTAAAAAATAGTTTAGAATCTATTTTTCAGCACAGTAATATCTCTTTTTTACTTCATGGTGCATCCTAAAAAAACTAGTTATATTTGTTACAGGTTTATCCTTTATGGCAAAGAGAAAAAAAGAAAAAAAAAGAAAAAGCAAATGGACGCACCACTACCGCATGGTGGTGCTTAATGACGACACCTTTGAAGAGCGTTTCAGTTTTAAATTAACTCGCCTTAATGTATTTATATTAACAGTTACCAGCACCGTGTTGCTTGTCGCTGCAACAACTATTTTAATTGCCTTTACACCTATTAGAGAGTACATCCCAGGCTATGCCGATGTTACTACAAAAAAAAATTCTATAGAACTTATTAGAAAAACAGACTCCATACAACAAGCCTTACAGGTTAACGAGGCTTATTATCAACGTATTAAAATGCTGCTTAACGGCGATATTACAGTAGAAGAATACGATCGCATCGACAGCATTGCAAAAATAGAAACCGACCTGCCGCCGCCAGACATCGCACCAATTAAAGAAGATAGTCTTTTAAGAGAAGAGGTAGCACAGGCAGACCGGTACAGTGTTATTGCAGGCGCTATTGCAAAAACCAACTTTGTTTTTTACCCCCCAGTTAAAGGAAGTATTTCTAGCGATTATGACACTCGCATCAAACATTATGGGGTAGACATAGCCGCGGCAGCCGGGACACCTATTAAAGCCGCTGCAGATGGCACTGTGATTTTTGCTGGCTGGGATGTAGATACAGGCCACACCTTATTGATAGAGCATTCTTATGGATTGATTACCGTTTATAAACACGCATCAAAAATTACCAAAGAGCAAAATGATCAAGTGGTTGCAGGTGAGGTGATTGCAAGTGTGGGTAGCACAGGCTTGTTATCTACAGGGCCACACTTACATTTTGAGATTTGGAGTGATGGCTACCCGCAGGATCCTACTAACTTTATTAATTTTGAATAAATGTCTTTAAAGTCACTCGCAGCCACTGTTTTTGCCCGCATTATTGATTCTAGAACTAAAAAGTGGTCTCAAGACCCAATAGGTTCACAAGAAAAGGTCTTTAAATATTTGATTAAGACGGCTGGTAATACCGCTTTCGCGAAAGCACACTCATTTAACAACATCACAACACATAAAGATTTTGTACAACACGTGCCTGTAAGAGATTATGAGCAATTACGGCCATTTGTAGATCGAGTAGTGGCAGGCGAAAGCGACATTTTATGGCCAGGAAAACCCCTGTATTTTGCCAAAACATCTGGAACTACTAGCGGTGCCAAATATATCCCACTTACCAAAGAATCCATGCCAGAGCATATCAAGGCGGCCCGTAATGCAATTTTAAGCTACATACATGAAACAGGTAACGCTAGCTTTGTAGACGGTAAAATGATTTTCTTGCAGGGCAGCCCAGTAATGGAAACTAAAAACGGTATACAATTGGGTAGGTTAAGTGGTATTGTAGCACATTATGTACCAGATTATTTGCAAAAAAACCGCATGCCTACCTGGGAAACGAACTGTATAGAAGACTGGGAAACCAAGGTAGAAAAAGTAATAGATGAGACCCTGCCCGAAAAAATGAGTGTGATATCTGGCATACCTAGCTGGGTACAAATGTATTTTGAACGCATCGTGCAACGCACCGGTAAAAAAGTAGGCGAGGTGTTTCCAGACTTTAACCTATTTATCTATGGCGGCGTTAATTTTGAACCTTATCAAGCAAAATTTGAACAACTTATAGGTCGCAAAGTAGATAGCATAGAGCTTTTTCCTGCTAGTGAAGGTTTTTTTGCCTATCAAAACAAGCAAAACCAAAATGGCATGTTACTGCTTCTAGATGCCGGAATTTTTTATGAGTTCATACCTGCCGATATATTTTTTGATGAAAATGCGCCTAGACTTACCATAGGCGATGTGCAAGTAGGGGTAAATTATGTGATGATCATCTCAACATCTGCAGGATTATGGGCTTATAATATAGGTGATACCGTTGCCTTTACCAGCACACAACCCTACTGTGTGGTCGTTACAGGGCGCATAAAACACTATATAAGTGCCAGCGGTGAACATGTGATAGGTAAAGAAGTAGAAGAGGCCATGAAGGCAGCAACCAGTAAATTACAAGTTGTTATCAATGAGTTTACAGTGGCACCACAATTACAACCTACTGCAGGCGAGTTGCCTTATCATGAATGGTTTATTGAATTTGCCACAGCCACACAGGTAGATTTAAAAGAGCTTGCCGCCACACTAGATCAAGAGATGTGTGCACAAAACAGTTATTACAAAGATTTAATAGTAGGTAAAATATTACAACCCTTAAAAATCACCGCGGTGCCACAACAGGCTTTTAAAAATTACATGAAAACTATAGGCAAATTAGGCGGGCAAAATAAACTGCCCAGACTGTCTAATGATCGTAAAATTGCAGCGGTGCTGGAAGGGATGGTTTAGGCATGGATGGATTAAGTTTAAAATTAATCTTTCCTTAAATAATAAACAATTTTAATAAATCTTACTAACCTCAACACTTTACTTCCTACTTTAAAACAATCATCTTAACTTGCAAGCGTTAATGAACTAGATGAAAAAACATTTCCTAACTCTTTTTTGTGTTCTTTTAATAGCAACACTACTGGTGCAATGTGCTAAAAAGGGTTCGCCTACCGGCGGCCCCGTTGACGATAAGCCACCGGTAATTTTACGAGTTTATCCAGATAATTATACTAGAAATTTTAAGAACCAAATTATTGAGATTCAGTTTAATGAATTTGTAAAACTAAAAGATTTACAAAAACAACTGGTAATATCGCCGCCCTTAAAAACACGTCCTATCATCACCCCACAAGGTGGTGCCTCAAAAAAGATTACTATTCAAATAAGTGATACGTTGCAAGACAATACGACTTACGTACTCAACTTTGGAGAAAGTATTGTCGATAATAATGAAGAAAATGCCTATCCTTTTTTTAAATATATATTTAGTACAGGCAAAGTGATTGATTCATTAACCTTAAAAGGTAAAATCACCGATGCTCTTAATTTTGAGGTAGATCGATTTGTAAATGTGATGCTTTATGAGGTCAATGAGTCTTATACAGATAGTTTGGTTTATAAAGAGTCGCCTAGATATGTTTTAAATACGCTAGACAGTCTTTCAACTTTTACCATGGAAAACCTTAAAGAGGGCACCTATAAAATGGTGGCTTTAAAAGAAGAAATTAGTGATTTGCGATTTGACCCTTTAAGAGATAAAATAGGCTTTGTATCGGATACCATAACAGTACCTAGTGACAGGGTTTATGAAGTTAAAATGTACCAACAAGAATTAGATGCAACAGTTAAAAAAATCACACAAGAATCAGCATCAAAGTTTTATGTGGGTTACACAGGCGATGTAAAAGGAATAAAAGTACAACCAATAGAAGAATCGTTAATTGCCAAAAGCCGTTTAACAAAACTAGAAAAAAAAGATACCCTACAATATTGGTACCAGCCGTTGATCAAACAAGATTCGGTAGTGATGAAGACGGTAATAAATGGCAAAGAAACTAATTTTACTATATTTTTAAAAGAGCTTAAAAAAGACAGTCTAGTCGTTAAAAAAGAAAGTGATTTTTCACTGCGCACCCTAGCTAGTGTAACAGCATCTACACCCATTGAAAAACTAGATACAACTTTTATCAAGTTGATGGACAAAGACAGTGTGCCACAGGTGTTTAACACAAAGCTAGATTACTTTAATAATAAAGTGACCATTGATTTTGAAAGAAATGAAGAGCAAAACTACAAGCTCACCATGCTTCCCGGGGCAATAACCGACTTTTATGGTGCTCAAAATCCAGATACACTAAACTATAATTTTACGACCAAAAAAGCCAGAGACCTAGGAAACTTTGTCATTACTACAAGTGGGGGCACTACTTTTCCTATTATACTGCAAGTGGTGAAAAAAGATTTAAAAGTAGAGGCAGAGCTGGCAATAACAGAAAACGGAACGTATGAATTTTTATACATCAATCCTGGCGAGTATTTTATAAGAGTTATTTATGACACCAATGCAAACGGAAAATATGATGCTGGTAATTTCTTAAAAAACACACAGCCAGAAAGGGTAGAATACTACCCCGAGTTGCAAAAACTACAAGCCAACTGGGATTTAAGAATTACATTGCAACTCAAAAATTGAGGTTTATTTACTAACGAGTGGGCTTGAAAGTTATCATAACCAAAAATCACCGCCATATATCAAATTGACCATAAAGCATTTTAAAACAAAATACACAGGCTGGGGATAAAACCCTAATTGGCTATGATTTAACCCAACCACAGCATGCTAAGAATAATTGTATTAACTTAATTATTGGGATAAGTAAGCAGCAGGTTTAAAAAATAAGTTTTAACCTTTTACAGCATCTTTACTTCCTATCATCCAAAAATCCAACTGTTTTTTAACAAGGTCGGCATTTTTTACTTTTACATAAACCTCATCACCTAGGGTATAAGTGTTTTTTGTTTTGCGACCTACCACTGCAAATTCTTCTTCTACATATTCATAACTGTCATCGTCTAGATCACCTAGTCGTACCATGCCCTCGCATTTGTTTGAGATAATTTCTACAAAAATACCCCAATCGGTCACGCCAGATATGACACCCAGAAAATCTTCATCTGCATGTTCTTTCATGAATTTTACCTGCATGTATTTAATAGAATCTCGCTCGGCTTTTGTGGCGAGTATTTCCATTTGTGAAGAGTGTTCGCATTTTTCTTCAAACAATTTTTCATCGGCTGTTTTTGCACCATCTAGGTAGTGTTGCAGTAGTCTATGTACCATCACATCTGGATAACGACGTATAGGGCTTGTAAAATGCGAGTAATAATCAAACGCAAGGCCATAGTGACCTATATTATTTGTAGAATAAATAGCTTTGGACATGGCGCGTATCGCAAGGGTATCGACCATGTTTTGCTCTTTATTACCTTTTACATCGCTCAATAATTTGTTAAGGGATCGAGTAACTGTTTTGCGGTCTCTTAATTCTAGTGTATGGCCAAATTTTACTACAATGTTTGCAAGAGCGCCTAGTTTCTCATCATTAGGCTCGTCGTGAATACGATATATAAAAGTCTTCTTAGGCTCTTTTTTTCCTATAAATCCTGCTACCTTTCTATTAGCTAGCAGCATAAATTCTTCTACTAGTTTATTTGCATCTCGAGAGTTTTTAAAGTAAACCCCTACTGGTTCTGCTTTGTCATTAAGGTTAAACTTCACTTCGGTTTTATCAAAGCTCAGTGCACCGTCTGCCATGCGTTGTGCGCGCATTTTTTTTGCTAGTTCGTCTAGTTTTAATGTTGCTGTTACTATCGCATGTGGTATGGTAGTTTGCTTTCGCGAAAGCGATATACTATCAGGTATCTCACCTTTTCCAGTTTCTATAATGTGTTGCACCTCTTCATAAGCAAATCGCTGATTTGAATTAATTATGGTACGGCCAAACCATTCATTGTGCACTTTACACTTGTCATCCATTTCAAAAATAAAAGAAAAACACAATTTATCTTCATGAGGATTTAATGAGCACACACCATTAGAAAGTATTTCGGGTAGCATGGGCACTACTCGGTCTACTAGATAAACAGATGTAGCACGTTCATAGGCCTCGTCGTCAAGAACGGTTCCTTCTTTAACATAGTGGGAAACATCTGCAATGTGAATGCCTATTTCATAATTGCCATTTTCTAGCTCTTTAAATGATATAGCATCGTCAAAGTCTTTTGCATCTATAGGGTCTATGGTATAGGTGAGTATATCGCGCATATCGCGACGTTTTTGAATTTCTTGTTCCGAAATACTGGTGTCTAGCTGTGCAGCATATTCTTCTACCTCTTCTGGAAATTCATAAGGCAATCCATATTGCGCCAGTATTGCGTGAATCTCTGTATCGTGCTCTCCTGGTTCACCTAGAATGTCTTTTATTCGACCATTAGGTGAATCTTGTTTGTCATTCCATTCTACAAATTCTACTAGAACGACTTGACCGTCTTTGGCGCCATTAATTTCACGTCCTGGGATAAAGAAGTCTGTTTGTATTTTTGGGTCTGTTACTCTTACAAATGCAAATTTTTCATGAACCTGAATTTCTCCTACAAATTCTTTTTTATTGCGTTTTATAACCCTGGTTATTTCTCCTTCTGGTTGTGCACCGCGTTTTCTATTATACACATAAACTTCTACCTGGTCACCATTAAGTGCTTGTCCTAAAGATCTTTTTGGGATCATAATATCCTCTTCCAGCTCTTCGGTAATCACATAGCCTGTGCCGCGAGCGCTTATATCAATTATACCTGTATAATAATCTATGGCCTTGATAATTTTAAATTTCCCTCGTTCTATTTCTTCTATTTTACCTTTAGATTTAAGCTGGTGTAATTTTTTAATTACTTGGTTGCGCCCGCTTGTATCGGTGATATTGAGTTGTGCACAAATTTGTTTATAGTTATAGCTTTTATTAGGGTCCTGCTTTACAGCGTTAAGAACCGATTGACTCAAATTTGAGAATTTGGTCTTTACTTTTGTTTTCTTCTTGTTATTCATATCAAATACAAAGTTAATGTTTTAGTATAATGATTTTCAATTTACCAGTCAAAACGCTATAAAATAACAAATACATTAACGCTTGTTAACATTTTATTAGGAAATTAGCTTATCTTTGTAGTAAACACCCTACCTTTCAAACAACCAATTACATATGCGCATAAAAAAACCTTTATTATCTACCCTGCTTTTTGCAAGTATTTTGTTTGCAGGTGTTGTAGTTCTCTATTTTTTATTGACAAAAGCTTTAGAAATGGGTGAAGGCACTGTACTAGATGGAACAATTTAAAAGTTAGCTTATAAAAGAATTTGAGGCAACTATTACCCTGTTCTTTTATAGCCATCACCATTTTTTCAATGTCAAAAACAGCTGATTAAAAACGACTTGTAACAATATTTTTTTCATGCTTATTGTTAATTGTCAAAAAAGATCAATTTATTTTTAAAAATCTTATCCATATTTTGTAAAAATTTACAGCACTTATTCTTATTTATGAATATTTTTGGGGTAAACAAAGTAGGTTTATTTTACGGCACTATTAATTAATTGTAATAACGATATCTATTTGTGCTTTAATCATTACTAAGTCATTTAAACTTTTTCCATTTGATAAAAAATTGCTGTTTTCCGTTTCTTTTTCATCTTTTTTCTTTTTAAGCCCCCAGCCGAGAAGTTCAAAAAAGCTTTTTAATAAACATTAATAAGTTAATTTTTGCTAAAATGTTTAAAGTCTATCGCACTTCTATATTTAAAACTGTCACCTGATCAATAACTCAATATACAGCAAATGAAATATCTTTCTTTAATTCTCATTTTATTTTTAGGCTCCTGTAGTTCGTACAATATATCTAAAACAGTATCTAGTAACGACTTCACAGTTGCAGAACAACCTTATTATGAAGAATTCACTGGCGGCGCAGCGGGATCTGTAACTGGTGTAACTTTGTATTTTCCCACCTCGATTATAGAGGGACATCAATTAATAGCAGTTTATTTTCAGGGACTTGAAAATAACAGGGCAAAGTTTACCTCTATTAACAAACAAATGCTGGTTTCTAGGTTTAATTTTCCTGGCACAAGAGACAAAAGCAGTCTAGATCCAAAAGATGAATATGGAAATGAACCGCCCAAACTAGAAAAACTTCCTTTTGAATTATCAAATAACGAGGCTGTTATTGCTTATGATGTAGACGGTAAGACTAAATATACAAAGCTGCAAAACATCACTAAAAAAGAAAACATCGCATATCCTAGTGCACCACCACAAAAATAGTTGCTGTGTTTTACATAGGACTATTTGTAATTTAGCTTTGGGAAGCAGATTTCAAATGTTCAATAACTGTTTAATCTGTTTATTTTAAGCATTATAATTACCTGTTATGCGTGCAATAACTTGTAATGCAAATATAAAAGGTAACCATTAATGGAGTTTTTAAAATATCACTAAGTATTTAAATTTTTGCCCCTCTAGACAAAATAATCCTACCTTTGAAAAATATAATTCAATGAACCTCTTTTGAGCTCCATAAAAAATCTTTTTAAAAACACGTTTATTTATGGACTAGCGACGGTTTTGCCGCGCTTGCTCACGGTATTATTAACTTATTTACTTACTAAATACTTGCCAGGTAAAACAGAATTTGGCGAGGTTTCTATCATTTTTTCTTATATCATCTTTGCAAATGTTATTCTCACCTATGGTATGGAAACAGCCTTTTTTAGGTTTTACAACGATGCTGGTGCAGCGTTAAAAACTTTTGGCACAGCGCTTATATCGCTATTAGTTTCTACTGTTGTTTTTACCGCAGCTTCCTATTTGTTTCTTGATCAGATAGCTACAATTACAGACCTGTCTGCCCAATATTGGAAATGGGTGATTGCTGTAATTGCATTTGATACACTTATGGTGGTGCCCTTTGCCTACATGCGTGCACAAGGAAAATCTACCAGATACGCAGCTATAAAAATTTTTAATGTTTTTATTACTGTAGGTACGACCATACTGTTTTTTACCATTTTGCCAGATCATACAACTATAGCCGGTTATTTACCTACAGATCGAATAGAGTTATTTTTTATCGCTTTTATTATGGCAAGTGGTATTACCTTTTTGTTGGTAAGCAAGCCTTATTTTAAAAGATGGGAATTTGATCAAGAACTATGGAAAAAAATGCTTTCTTACGGTTGGCCTATTTTACTTGCCGGGGTTGCATTTGCTATCAATGAAACTATAGATAAAATATTGTTACAAGAACTGTTGCCATTCAGTGCAAAAGAGAATAAAGCAATAGTAGGTGTTTACACGGCTGGCTATCGACTTGCAGTAGGAATGACCCTTTATGCACAAGCATTTAGACTGGGTGTAGAGCCATTCTTTTTCAGCCAGTCGGCAAGTGCAAATGCCACACAGCAATACGCTTTGATTACTAAAGCTTTTGTTGCCCTAGGTGCGATCGCCTTAATGGCTTACGTTGTTTTAGTAGATTTTATACAGCCCTTTTTAACAAACGACCTTGAGACAGCGATGCAGGTTGTACCCCTTATTTTAATCGCCTATTTTTTTTCAGGTATTTATCAAACGCTATCGGTTTGGTATAAAGTTCAAGATAAAACTAGGTATGGAGCTTATATTTCAATTTTTGCTGCAGCCCTTACTCTATTGATCAATTTACTTTTAATCCCAACAATAGGTTTTATGGCAAGTGCCTATGCAACTTGTGCAGCCTATGTTTTTATGACCATTGTATCTTATATAATAGGTAGAAAACACCTTGCTATTCCTTATGATATGACTAATATTTTAATGTATCTAGCCATATCTATAACCTTTTCCATTGTGTTTTTCTATGATTTAAGACCCAGATTAGGTATTCAAAGCGGGCAAACATATTTAGTTGGGGCGCTTATGACTTTATTCATTGCAGGTGTAGTTTGCTTGCGCGAAAGAGAAATTATCAACAAAATCCTGAATAGAAAATGACCATTAAGATCATTAACAAATCATCACACGACTTGCCACATTATGAAACCAATGCCAGTGCGGGAATGGACCTTAGAGCAAATTTACAGCAGTCTGTAACTTTGCAGCCATTAGAACGCGCCATCATAAAAACGGGTCTTTTTATAGAGTTACCAGTAGCAAGTGAAGCACAAGTAAGACCTAGAAGCGGTCTAGCTGCAAAGCATGGAATTACTGTTCTTAATGCACCAGGGACTATAGATGCTGATTATAGGGGCGAGATAGGTGTTATTCTTGTAAATTTATCTAACCAGGCATTTACTATAGAAAACGGTGAACGTATCGCACAATTAGTAATCGCAAAACACGAGCGCGCTACCTGGCAAGAAGTAGAAGAATTGAGCAATACTAAAAGAGGAGCTGGCGGTTTTGGTAGCACCGGGGTGAAGTGAAAGTGTGGAAGGTTGAAAATTAATAGAGTATTTCAGATTATTTACAGTTACCGCTGTTTAAATGTTATCAGTATGTTGAAAAAGTAAGACCCTGAATAATATTTATATCTTTGTACAAAAAATTAATGGCTGATAAAGCATTTATAACTCCCGAGATTTTAAAGTGGGCAAGAGAGTCCGCTAATATCTCTGTGGGAGATGCTGCCAAAAAGGTTTCAATATCGCCTGAAAGATATCTGGCTTGGGAGGTAGGAAATGATTTTCCGACAATTCGACAAGCGCAAATATTGGCAAAAAGCTTTAGAAGACCATTTTCACTTTTCTTTTTACCGGAAATACCAAAAGATTTTCAACCACTACAAGATTATCGAAGAGATGATGCGCAGAAGTTAGATACAGCATCATTATTTATAATTCGTGATGTTCAGGAAAAACAGAATTGGATAAGTGAATTATACGAAGAAATTGGAGAAGACAAGCTTCCTTTTGTTGGCAAATATTCTATCAATGATAATCCAGAAATTGTTGCTAGAGATATATTGGACACCTTAAAAATTAGTCCAAGTAATTATCAGAAAACACCAATAAACGAATGGATTGATAAAGCAGAAACTGCGGGGATATTTATATCTCGTGCCAGCTACTTGCATTCACATTTAGTACTAGATAGAGAATTGATTCAAGGTTTTGCGATTGCAGACAAATTCGCCCCTTTTGTGTTTGTAAATTCCAAAAATTGGAATGCACCACAACTCTTTACATTAGTCCACGAATTAGCACATATTTGGATAGCTAAATCGGGTATATCAAATGAAATAGATATTGATTTTACTGATAAACCTAAATCAAAATTTCATCCAGTAGAATTGTTTTGTAACCAAGTTGCCGCCAATGCACTAATGCCAACGGAATTAATTAACCAATTGGGAGCGGATACATTCGATTCAAATGATTTAATTTTTAAACAAGCAAAAGAATTAGGCATAAGTTCTTTCGCGTTTTTAGTTCGCGCTTTAAACTTAAATTTAATTTCGCATTCCAAATATAAAACTCTAAAACAAGACGCTCAAGATGAATTTGAGAAGTTTTTGGAAAGAGAAAAGATTAAAAAGGAAAAACAAAGAGAAAGAAAAGGCGGACCAGACGCTTACCTTCTTCGCCTAAATAAAAACAGCAAACTATTCACGAGAATTGTGATGGATTCTTTTAATAACGGTTCGTTGTCACCATCAATTGCAAGTAATCTTCTTAACACGCAGATTAATAAATTCCAAAAATTTGAAAAACTGCTTGCCTAATGTTTGAAGATGAAAAAGTAGTTTACTGTATTGATGCCAATATTCTTATTCAAGCTTGGCAAAAATATTATTCGCCAGAAATTTGTCCTTCTTATTGGAAAGTTCTAAACGATTTAGGTAAGAAAGGCGTGATTTTTATTCCAGAAATAGTTTATGAAGAAATAGAGAAAGGCGAGGACAATTTATTTGAATGGTTTAAAAATAGCGATATTCCGATTAGAAAAATTGATGGAGAGGTTACGAACTGTTTAAAAGAAATTTACGCATTTCATTCAAGTCACAAATATTTAGTTTCAAGTAACGGAATTCACTCGAAAGCTGACCTTTGGGTAAATGCCCACGCAATTAAAGAAAATGCAATTGTCGTGACAAAGGAAACGAAAGACTATTTTAAGAAACAAACCAAAATTAAAATCCCTCACGTTTGCGATAATATGAATGTTAAGTGGATTGACGATTTTGAATTTATAAGAAATTTGAATATTACATTCATATATAAACCTGATTAAAGCCCATTGCTAATAGTATTAAAAATATCCATCTAAGTTTTTAACTTAGCAACTTATATAGAATAAAGATCAAAACAATTAAAAATTCAATTTTAAAGCTAGCATTGTGCTATTTTTAGATGAAAAAGTAACTGATAAAATAAGAAAACAAAAGTTTATGAAAATAATTGTACCTATGGCGGGTCGTGGTTCCCGATTGCGCCCGCACTCGTTAATAACACCCAAACCATTAATACCTATTGCAAATCAACCTATTGTACACAGATTGGTAAAAGATATCGCCCGTATTCTTTCAGAACCTATAGAAGAAATTGCTTTTATTTTAGGTGAACATGCTTTTTTTGGAGACAAGGAGGTACAAAGCCTTAAAGATCTTGCAACGTCACTAGGCGCCAAAGCCAGTATATATAGACAGCTCACACCACTAGGCACCGGCCACGCAATTATGTGCGCCGCGCCATCGCTTTCTGGTCCAGCAGTAGTTGCCTATGCAGATACCTTAATAAGGGCTAGTTTTGAACTAGACCCAGCTGCCGATGCTGTGATCTGGACTAAAAAAGTAGACCGTCCTCAAGCCTATGGAGTGGTGCAATTAAATGATCGAGATGAGATTACACAACTGGTTGAAAAGCCAAAAGAATTTGTAAGCGATCAGGCAGTAATAGGGATTTATTACTTTAAAGAAATAGCAAACCTTAAAAAAGAATTGCAATTTGTTATAGATAACAAGATTATCAATGCTGGTGAGTACCAGATCAATGATGGTATTAAAAGAATGATGGCGGCAGGAAACGTCTTCAAAACAGGAACTGTTGACGAGTGGATGGATTGTGGTGATAAAGAGGTGGCTATAAAGACTAACCAGCGCATCATAAGTTTTATGCAAAAAGATGGCAGTGCAGAGTTAAATACATCACCTATATTACACAATTCAAAAATCATACAGCCCTGTGTGATCGATGATAGCGTGGTGCTTAAAAATAGTACTGTAGGCCCTTTTGTTTCTATAGGTGCTGGCACGGTTATAGAAGACTCAAATATTACAAACTCTTTAATTCAAAAAAATACGCTTATTAAAAATGCCAGGCTAGATGAAGCAATGATAGGCAGCAATGTCACCTTTGATGCACATTTTACTAAAATAAGTTTAGGCGATTATTCCTCTCTTGATTAAACTTTTTAAAAATAAAAACAAGAATTTATAGTATAGAATAGGGATTGTCAAAACTTAAAAATAGAGATTAACAGTCCCAATCCGCCACGGCTACTTGGGCTAAGGATATGCATGTGATAGTCGAGTTATGATAAAGTCTAAATCAATAAATTAAAATTAAAACTAAAGCATGAATAAGGCAAGTCATATCGTTTTTTTACTGTTATTTTCTTTATTGGGATCACATATGGCTGCACAACAAGAAATCTCTTCAGACGATGTGAATGTTGATGATCTAGGTGACGTTTCAGACGATTTTAAAGAGAATTTTTTTAATGCCCTGGCAGCAAAAGCCATTGGTAATCACGATAAAGCCATCACTTTTTTAGAGGCTTGTGAAAAGCTAGAACCACTAAATGGTGCAGTGCAATTTGAACTGGGTAAAAACTATTTGATGAGTAACGCTTTTGCGAAAGCGGAATTAAAAATAGCCCGAGCCATAGAAATCCAAGGAGAAAATGAATGGTTACTAGAAACTTTATATGACGTTTATAACAAACAAAATGACTATGAAAAGGCGGTAGGTATACTAGTCAAACTTTCTAAAATCAACGAGAATTATGAAGAGTTACTGCCTTATCAATTTTACAAAATAGGTAAAAATCAAGAAGCCCTTGCGATCATTAAAAAGCTAGATAAAAGACTAGGTACTGACGATGCCCGCGATTTAATAAAACGCCAGGTAGAAGTAAGGTTGCAAGTAAACGAGGTTAGGGATGGGAATATAGAAGATCTAGAGGCTGCCATAAAAGCACAACCTAAAGATGAAAAACCCTATATCAACCTAATTTATATTTACAGCAAGAAGAACAATACCACTAAAGTACAAGAAATAGCAGAAAAGCTCGAGAAAAATGTACCTAATAGCGATAAAGCACAACTAGCTCTTTATAAAATTTATTTAGACACTGGTGACACCCGCAAGGGGATTAAAAGCATGCAAAAAGTATTTGAATCCTCACAATTTGATGTAGAGACAAAAATTAATGTGTTAAACGACTTTATACAGTCCGACCCTACAGCGGTAGAAAATGATGATATTCAAAATGCCATAGACGATTTTGCAGATCAAGTAGAAGATATTAATGCTTTTCAAGCATTGGGCGACTATTATTTAAAGAGAACAGATGCCATAAGAGCCTTGTCTTTTTATGAAAAAGGACTAGAAATAGAAGACCAAAATTATGACCTAATCAAAAAAGTGGCCCTTCTTAGTATAGACATAAAAGACTATAAAAAAACTCTAAATATCACCAGTAAGGCGCTAGAGGTGTATCCTGCACAGGCATTACTTTATTTATTAAATGGTGTTGCAAATAACAAGCTTGCACAACCCGACTTGGCAATTGAACAACTAGAGACTGGGTTAAGTTTTTTACTAGACGAGCCGCAATTAGAAAGGGATATCTATCAGCAACTCGCCTTGAGTTATGATCAAAAAGGCAATGCAACTTTGGCCGCAAAAATGCGTTCTCAAGTAGCAGCAATATCTAAAAAATTAAAATGAAATATCTTAAAATTATAAGCATCGCTTTATTTGTATTGCTAGCGGGTTGTTCTTCAAAACAAAAAGCTGCAAATGCCGC
Source organism: uncultured Flavobacteriaceae bacterium (assembly GCA_964593255.1). Taxonomy (GTDB): domain Bacteria; phylum Bacteroidota; class Bacteroidia; order Flavobacteriales; family Flavobacteriaceae; genus Nonlabens. Next base: position 17,334 of record CAZQGX010000038.1, read on the forward strand.
AATGGCAACAGCTTCCAAAGCAAGAGTAGTAAAAGCCCATCAGGCTGCAAAAACTGATTTTACTACCATGAAATCACGACTATCAGTGCGCTATGATAATGATCAAGAAGCCAGATCATTTACTGTCAACTTGCGTATGGAAAAGGGCAAGCAAATATGGATGAGCGCAAGTATTTTAGGTTTTACCGGCGCCAAAGCCTACATCACCCCAGATCGGGTGCAATTTTATGACAAAATAAATAAAAGGGCTTTTGATGGTGATTTTAGCCTGATCAGTGATTTTCTAGGTGAAGTGGTCACTTTTGAACAGCTACAAGATTTATTGCTAGGACAGGCAGTAGAGCCTTTGAAAAATAAAGATTTTAGCATTGTCAATAATCAGTATCAATTCATGCAGCAACAATTGATCACAAAAATGTTCAGCTTGCGACCTACAGATTTTAAAATCGCTGAACAATCCATTTCTAAACCATCAGAAAATAAATTATTAAAGGTAAATTACCCTGCATATCAGGTGGTTGAAGATAGAATTGTCCCTACAGTAATCAACATTAACGCCACCCAAACAAACCGCGTGGTAAAAGTAAATATGGAATTTAAGAGTGTAGAATTTAACCGCGAGATGACATTTCCTTTTGATATGCCCGCAGGTTATAGTGAGTTTAAATTATAAATGAAAACAAATATTTATTTAGTGATATCGCTGTTGTTGTGTTTCGCTTTCGCGAAAGCGCAAAAAGACAAAGCAGCCCTAGAAGAACGAAAAGCCGAAATTCAAAAAGAAATCAATCAGTTTGATAGACTATTAAAAAACGTGAGAAATGAAGAGAAAAATGTGTTATTGATAGTATCAACTACAGATAAAAAAATAAACCGCACACAAGAAATCATCACTATTACTAACAGGCAGGCAAACGCGTTAACGAGAAATATAAAAGCAAACGCTACCGAAATCAAAAAACTAACCGCCGAAATAAAAGCCTTAAAAGCCGAATATGCTAAGATGATTGTAAAGGCCTATAAATCCCAAAATGACCAGAGCAGATTGATGTTTTTGCTGAGTTCTGAAAATTTTGCACAAGCTTATAAAAGAGTACAATACCTGCAATCTTATGCCAATTACCGACAAAAACAAGCTGCCGAAATCACTGTAAAATCTAATGCGATAGCAGCAAAAAACACAGCGCTAGAAGCAGAAAAGCTAGAGAAGCAGAAAGTATTAGATTTCAATAAAAAACAACGCGCCACGCTAGAAAAAGACAAAGCAGATCAAGAAAAGTTACTCGCTGTAGTGCGATCTAATGAAAAGAAATATGCCCGTGATATAAGAGAAAAATCAAATGAGCGCAATAAAATTGACCGCGAGTTAAAAGCCTTAATTGCGGCAGATATAAAAGCCTCTAATAAAGGAAAAACAGGCACAGTGGCCAATAAATTTTTCTTAACACCTGAAGCAAAACTACTGGCTACTAATTTTAAAAGCAATAAAGGCAAGTTACCATGGCCAGTAGAACAAGGTTTTGTCTCCATGAGATATGGCACACAGCCACATCCTGTAGTGCGATCACTTATTATAGACTCTCACGGATTGCGCATACAAAGCCCTGAAGGAGCTGCCGTAAGAGCCATTTTTGAAGGCGAGGTCACTCGCATTACAAAAAGCAAGTACGGCATTCTTGCAGTGCATATACGACATGGTAATTACACTTCTATTTATGACAATTTAAAGTCGGTGAGGGTTGCAAAAGGCAATCGTATAAAAACGAAAGATATTATAGGAGAAATATTCACATCAAACTCTGGTGAGACCGAACTTAAATTTGTTTTAATGCAGGATACAGAAACAGTAGACCCCGCACAGTGGATTACTAGGAAGTAGGGGATTTTGTGGGGTTTGATGAGGTAAAAAGGTATAAAATAGAAAAGCAATATTACTGTTCTACTTTAGGAAAAACCTGTTGTAAAATGATCAAAATTATTTCATAAAAATGATTTTAAATGAGGTGCTATCACCTAAACTTAAATTCTAAAACAATTATCAATTCCTAATTTTATCGCGTTGTTTTCACATTTGATTATTTAGAGAACTACCTAATCACCACTGGCAACACAAACTGCACCCTAACGAGTTTACCTTCTTGCTGTCCTGGTTTCCATTTGGGCATGTTTTGCATGACTCTTATGACTTCGTTGTTTGTGATATCGTCGGTATCGCCTTTAAGTAATATGTTTTCAATACCCCCATCTGTGGCAACAACAAAACTAGCTTTTATGGTCAAACCCTTACTTTGTGCTGGTATGATGGTGGTATTAATGTTTTTTTTTATGTAAGTAGCAAGTGCCTCTGTACCACCAGGAAACTCTGGGCGTATTTCAAATTCATAGTAAGGAACCTCTTTATTATTTTCATCCCAACAGGTGCCGCGTATAAACTTCCCTTTTTTGTAAATATCTTTTCTTTTTAAGTTACCGTTTTCATGATAAGAAATAAATTTCCCGTCTTTCTTGCCTTTATAATAAGTGCTTTTTAAATGGTGCGCGCCACTTTCATAAAAAACATCGCTTTTTACCAGCTGTCTTTTTTTACTGTAATACTTGCGATAAATTCTTTTAGATTTAGTTATTCCATTAAGATAGTATATGTTTTCAATATGTAGTTTTTTATCTGCAGGGTCAGTTTCCATGATTTTATAGAATGCTGCTGCGGTTTTGTCGACTTTTTTATATTTATCTGATAAATAAAGAGTGTCTTGACTATAGGCATAAAGGCCAAACAGCACTATTGAAAAAAGCACTATATTTTTCATAATTAGAATTTAATCGGGTTTTATGAACAGCTGACAGTCAATAAAATAAACCAGTATTTAGACTTTTTTTAGGCTAACTCTATTTAAAACATCATTTAATTCGTTAAGAGATGATTTATCAATAATTTCGGTATTGATTATTAACTCTATTGCATTAGTTTCTAGGACATAGGTGCCTATAAATCTTTTGATTTTGACGATCTCGTTTATAGCAACTTTTTTAGGAATGAAGTGGTTTTTTGTTATCACACCATTTTCTATGGTTAGGTATTGGTTTTTGGCTTCAAAAAGATAGGTCCCTAAATAAAGAATCCCTAAAACAAGAGCGCCGTAACCTAGGGTAGATTGTGATACAGTTAGTAGAGAAATTATTCCTAAGACAATCCAAAGCAAGCCTGCAACTAAATAGGTTCTTTGTCTTTTTTTTGTAAATTTTATGGTTGTCATATTTAAATCTCTTTATAAATAATATCCTGCCAAAGTTGATACAAGCAAATATAATAAAATAGGTGATAAAAAATCAGTTGTGTTTTACTTAGAAATTGGACCGCTTTGCTATTAGAACACAAAAAATAGACTTGACTTTAACTGGCTTAAAATTAATCTTCTTTCTGTTATTTAACCCAACTTTAAAAAAAATTACTTAAATAATTGATTAAAAGTTATTTGTGTTTATGTGTTTTCAAGTTGGGTTAAAATATTCAAGTTGAAAATACATGCGGAAATAGACTGATAGAAATGTGCTTTATTACCTTTTTAAAGCCATTTTAGAATCTTGACTCTAATCGTTAATATCTCTTAAACGCAGTTGTAAAGTGGTGTTTCCCTGCCATTCGTTTTCATCTAGAGAATAAACAATATTGAATTTTTTATAATTCTTGACTTGTTCATACTTGGCTGCTAGATTAAAACCTATGGCGTCAAATGCATTTTTATTACCTTTTTTTGACACTACTTTTATTTTTAGGTGGTCTTCATCTTTTCCTACACATTTGCCAAATCCGCTGTCCATCACCTGCTGTGTCATAAAAACAGGTGTCATGTTTCCTGGTCCAAAAGGCGCCATTTGTTGCAGTATCCTATAAAATTTAGGGGTAATAGGTTCTAAAGGAAGTATCGCATCTATCAAAATTTCTGGAGTCATGTCTCTACTTTCTATGGTGGCGCAAACTACCTCTTCAAATCGAGTCTTGAATTTTTCATAGTTTTCTGGCAATAAAGTAAGTCCAGCTGCATACATATGACCGCCGAATTGTTCTATATGATCTGCGCATTGTTCTAGTGCATTATACACATCAAAGCCTTTTACACTGCGGGCACTTGCGGCAAGTTTATCTCCAGATTTTGTAAAAACTAGAGTAGGGCGATAATAATTTTCTATTAATCGAGAGGCGACAATACCTATAACCCCTTTATGCCAGTCCTCACTGTAAACCACACTAGTATAGTTGTCTTCTTCTTTATTTATAACAATCTGGTCTATTGCCTGTCGTGTGATATTGCGATCTGCTTCTTTCCTATCGGCATTATAGTTTTCTATTTCACTTGCTATTTTTTGCGCATTTTCTAGATCTGTTTCTTTAAGTAATGCTACTGCGTGCAGGCCATGTTTCATCCTGCCAGCAGCATTAATGCGAGGGGCAATAATAAAAACTACATCGGTTATTGAAAGCTGTGTTTTTTTTAAGTTAGCGATGATTGCCTGTATTCCTGCCCTAGGGCTGGTGTTGATCACATTAAGGCCATGATAGGCAAGAATTCTATTTTCTCCTGTTATAGGAACAATATCTGCCCCTATTGCTGTGGCCACAAGATCTAAATAAGGAATAAGCATATCAAACTCCCAGTCGTTTGCAATACACAGTGCCTGGCATAGTTTAAACCCCACGCCGCAACCGCACAGCTCTTTGTATGGGTAAGAACAGTCATGGCGTTTTGGGTCTAAAACGGCAATTGCATCAGGTAAATTTTTCCCTGGTCTGTGGTGGTCACAAATAATAAAATCTACTCCTTTTTCATTTGCATAAGCTACTTTTTCAATGGCTTTTACTCCACAATCTAGTGCAATGATCAAGGTGATGTCGTTGTCAACAGCAAAATCAATTCCTTTATAACTTACTCCATATCCTTCATCATATCGATCTGGTATATAAGTACTCACACGATCGTAAAAACTTTCTAGAAAAGTAGATAGCAATGCCACACTGGTGGTACCGTCTACATCATAATCCCCATAAACTAGAATAGTTTCATTATTCCCCACTGCTTTTTGAATACGTTTTACAGCAAGATCCATGTCTTTCATAAGATACGGGTCATGAAGTTCTTCTAGATTGGGTCTAAAAAATGATTTGGCTTTGTCAAAAGTATCTATACCACGTTGTACCAGCAGTCCTGCAAGAAATGGGTCAATGCCCAGCTGTTGGGCTAGTTGTTGCTGTTGTTGTTGATCGGGTACAGGTTTTAAAGTCCAGCGCATGGGATAAAAATAATAAGCAAAAATAGCCGAATTTTATTATTTACTAAATTTTGCGTTAGGGAGTGAAGTGAAAATCCTTTTTTAAGGCTTTTTCGGCCTAAAAAAAGATTGTAACGCAAGGCCCGACCCGCAGGGTAACGCCCTAATAAATTTACTTTTATCCTTGATGGATTAAGAAATTAAATCGTTGCGCTATAGGAAAATGGCATATAGGCGTAATTTTAAATACCTTAAAAAAATAAAAATAAAATCAAAAGAAGGCCTGTACTGTATGTAATACTTGATTAATTTACTTTTTCAAACTTGATTAGCTGGTTCCTTCCATTCTTATCATACTCAATACCAATTCCGTTTTCAAAATAAAAGCCTATGCCTATAAATTGGGTGGTTGTTGCAAGAAAACACCCGCCTTTACTTCTTTTTAAAGTTCCTATAATCGCATCGTCTTTAAAAACGTGATAATCGTTTGCAGTGGCAATAAGGTAATAAGAATTATCCTTTGTAGCATAATCTTTTTTAACCGCTGTTATTTGAGAAGATATGGCAGGAGGTTGATAAGCCATAGCAGGCGCTGCAACCTTATTTTGGTTGTCAATAGCTGTTATTTCATTGGCACTTTCTTTTGGTAGATATTTGTAGTTTACATTATCAAAAGATTTCATGGCATCTCTTACCGCCTCAAAATAGGCTTTATCATAGGATTTTGTTCTGCCTATGCCTTTTTTGGTTTCAAAAACAGTGACGCCATCGCAGTTTATTAAAGAAATAACCAGTCGCACACTTAATAATCCAGACTTCTCAATGTTTACTTTTAGGGCATTGCAAGTACTGCGATTAAAATCGGCTGGGAGTATTCCAGAATCTCTAAAAGCTTTAAAATTACGTTGTTCAAACTCATAAACAATCAGCTCGTTGAGTCTATATTCATTGGCCTTGTCTTGAAAATCGTATTTGTTTTTTACAACAATGTATTTATAATCATTCAGGTTTTTATTTTGAGCGGTAGAAATAAAAAAAGTGCTTAAAAATAAAATAGAGAGTAGGTGTTTCATAGGGTTAAGGATTTATAGATGACTATTTTAAATATTTTTTTAGTGTAGTTACAAGTTGTGGCAAAAACTTATTTGTGTTTCGCTTTCGTATCGTTTTTTTAAATCGCACAAACTTCTTTTTATTCCGCTTTCGCGAAAGCGAGATTAAAAACTAACTATTTAAACAAGATAAAAATTGAATCCAAATATAAAACTGAAAAATACAAATAAACCAGCTATTAAGTTGACTTTCTATAAGACATCATACCAACTGCTCAAAATCAAAAATCTATAAAATTTCTAAAAAAGAGTGTAAAAGCCTATTTTTGAAACTTATACTCCATACAAGCTAATATCATGAAAAAATTAGAACTACTTAAAAAGCATTTTGGTTACGACAGTTTCCGGCCTCTACAAGAGCAGATTATAGACGATGTACTATCAGGAAAAGACCTTATGGTTGTTATGCCTACTGGTGGTGGCAAATCTATGTGTTTCCAGTTGCCGTCCTTACTTTTAAATGGAATTACCCTTGTGGTATCGCCTTTGATTGCCTTAATGAAGGATCAAGTAGATGCCTTGCGAGCTAATGGTATTGCTGCTTCTTATTTTAACAGTTCGCAAGACACAGCACAACAAAAAGAAATGCTTAAAGAATTGCGAGCTTGTAGTCTAAAACTTGTTTATGTAGCTCCCGAAAGTATGGGATTGCTACAGCAACATTTGCAAGATATTCCTGTTGCGTTGATTGCCATAGACGAGGCGCACTGTATTTCTAACTGGGGTCACGACTTTAGACCTGCTTATACACAACTGGCCTATTTAAAAAAGAGTTTTCCTAATGCGGCCCTTATCGCACTTACCGCAACGGCAGATCGAGCTACTAGAGCCGATATAAAAGCACAATTAAACATACTACATGCAGTAGAATACGTAGCCTCTTTTGACCGGCCCAACCTTACCCTAGAAGTAAGACCTGGAAATGATCGCCTGTCACAAATACGCCGTTTTTTAAAAAAATATGAAAACGAGTCTGGGATTATTTATTGTTTAAGTAGAAAGACATGTGAGCAACTGGCCAGTAAACTTGTGGGATATGGTTATGACGCTGCTGCTTATCATGCGGGGCTAAGTCATGAAGAAAGAGAAACGGTACAAGAAACTTTTATTAAAGACCAACTTAAAATTGTATGTGCCACTATCGCCTTTGGGATGGGAATTGACAAGTCTAATGTGCGTTTTGTATTGCATTACAACATGCCTAAAAATATAGAGGGATATTATCAAGAAATAGGTAGGGCAGGTCGTGATGGTGTGAATTCTCATGCCTTGCTTTTTCACAGTTATGCAGATATGATACAGCTGCGCAAGTTTGCCGAAGATAGCGGTAATGCCGATGTTCAAATAGCAAAACTAGAACGCATGAAACAGTTTGCCGAGGCTTTAACCTGCCGCAGGAAAATGTTGCTTTCTTATTTTAATGAATATCTAGATGAAGATTGTGGTAATTGCGATGTGTGTTTAAATAAACCAGACTTTTTTGACGCTACCATTCTTGCGCAAAAAGCCCTGAGTGCAATAGTGCGCACTAGAGAAAGTGTTTCTCTTAACCTATTAATCGATGTGTTGCGAGGTGCGCAAAATGCAGCTATTATAGAAAACGGTCTAGATAAGGTAAAAACTTATGGAGCAGGAAAAGACATCTCATGGAAGGTTTGGCAGCAATATATTGTACAAATGATTAATCAAGGGTTGATAGAAATTGCTTTTCATGAATTGAATCATTTAAAAATCACGCCGCAGGGTAAAGAAGTGTTGTTTAATGGCCGCAAGGTAATGCTAGCTGTAATACCTAAAGAAGCGCCGCTGCTTGCTGGTAAGTCTGGTCGCATTCTAGAAGAATTGCCTAAAAAGGTGAATCGCGATGTATATGAAGTATTGCGCAAGTTAAGATTAGGCATTGCCACTAGTAGTAACCTTGCTCCCTATATGGTTTTTAGTGATGCAACTTTAAAAGATATGGCGGCGAGAATACCTTTAAATAGTGATGAATTTGCTGATATTACAGGTGTAGGGAATTATAAACACGAGATTTATAGCACTCCTTTTTTAGAGGTGCTTACATCTTTTAAAGACGCTCGCAAGGCTGCTTTTGTTTATCGCGATCAAAAAAGCCCTTCTACAACTAGCAGGTCAAAACCATCTAGATCGTTAAAAGACACAGTTATGGAATCGGTAAGCCTGTTTTGGGATGGAAAAACAGTCGAAGAAATCGCTGCAATAAGAGGTTATCAACTGGGTACTATTTTATCACATCTTTCTAAAAGATTTGAATCTCATGGAGATGTGGAAATAGAAAAATTAATAGACCCAGAACACTATAACCTTATTACCGATCAGTTTGATAAAATTAAAGATGAAGAAAGTCTAAAAGTAATTTTTGACCACTTTGACGGTAAAATAGATTATGCTTCCCTGCGTTTAGGACTTGCTTTGTGTAGGAAAAAAGTGGGGGTTTAGGATGCAGTTTTAAATGTTGTAACATTAAATGCAAACCTTTCTTATTTTAAAACAGGCTCGTTAACCCAACTAAATTTTGCCGACTCGGTTGGGATTTTAATGCGTTGTGAAACACGTTCCATGCGTGCTGGTAGTTTCATTAAATAGTCTCTTGCTTTTTCTGCTTCTTCTGTAAGGTTTGACATATTTGCAATGTTCCATTGTGCTATTAGTTTTTGCATGATGTCTATATAATCTTGTGCAGTATAAACCCCTATGCGCTGCGCACTATTTGAAAAGTCTTCAAAAGCAGCACCTATAGATTGTCCAGATTCTCTTAAAAACATGGCTGGCATTACAATTTTATGCACCATCATTTCTTTAAAAGCAATCATCATATTACTGGCGTCTACTTTAAAAATTTCGCTTACAAACGTGCTGTATGCCTTATGGTGTCTCATCTCGTCACCTGATATAATGCGGCACATTTTAGAAAGTGCTATGTTTCCATAACCACGTGCTAATTTTGCCACACGATTGTGTGAGATATAAGTGGCTAGTTCTTGAAAACTGGTGTAAACAAAGTTTTTATAAGGATCTCGATCTGTCCCTATATCAAAACCATCGGTAATTAAGTGGTGTGTAGTCATTTCTATCTCGCGCATATTTACACGGCCAGATAAGTATAGGTACTTGTTAAGAACTGTTCCATGACGGTGTTCCTCACCTGTCCATTGCCTTACCCATTTTGACCAGCTATTACCTTTTCCTTCTACTTGATTGACGCCTTCTACATCCATCAACCATGCTTCATAGGTGGGCAGCGCTTCTTCTGTAATGGTGTCACCTACTAGTGCTACCCAAAAATCATAAGGTAATTCTTTGGCTAGTTCTCTCAACTCGCGCACTTCTTCAAAAAAAGTATCTTCTTGCGAATTAGGTAAAAAGTCGGTAGGTTGCCAGATTTTATCTATAGGAATTAGGTATTGATCCATAAAAGATTCAACTTTATTTTCCAATGATTGCATCACCTCGATGCGTATATTTTTAAGTGTAGTATTCATAAAGCAAATTTTATTGTAAATGTAAGGGTTTTATGTTTGTCTCGCTTTCGCGAAAGCTTAATTAACAGACAACTTTAAGTTAAGGTAGATGTAATGCCGCCGTGAACTATTTGTTGTGTTTCTAGAATTAAGTCATTAGCATCCCGCCCTTTAATGGGGATGGGTTCGTGGACTAATAGTGTTATTTTGTTGCCCATGCCGTAAGGAAATTTACCATATCGGTCTACTTTCCAGCTGTTGTTTATGGTCACAGGAACGACTGTGGCATCTGGGATGTGTTTAAAGAGTGTTTTTAAACCGTTGGTTTGAAACGGTCTAGGAACACCTGTCTTACTGCGGGTACCCTCGGCAAAAATGACCACACTATGTTTTTTTACATGTACATTTTTTGCAAAACTTATTAAAGAAGCAATTGCTTGTTTGGGGTCTTTACGGTCTATTGCACAGTTTTCACCTATTCTTAAATTAAGCGATACACTGGGTATCCCTTTGGCAAGTTCTTTTTTGGCGATAAATTTTGCGTGATAGTCTCTTAAGTAATAAATGAGCGGTGGTATGTCAAACATACTCTGGTGATTGCAAACAAAGATATAAGAAGGACCAGGTGGCAACTGTGTTTTGTAAGCGATTTTAAAGGTGTTGAATAACGGTAACTGGGTTTGCATTAAAAACCAATTGAGTATATAAACACTTTTTCTATGGGCGTTATATCCCCATGTTTTGTGACAAATGAGTTGTACAGGGTGAAAAATGACTAATACCAGAAAGAAAAGAATCAAATGTATGATTGTTAATGGGTAGGAAATGATTTTTTGCATAGGGCAAATTTATGCTCTTACTTGCTATGTTTTATTGAGACAGGTTAAAATCGATATGCATGCATAATAAAAAGGAGTGTGTTTTAAGTTTACTTTTAGGTACTAGGATTTTTCGGTGCACAGGTCTTTTAACTTTCAGTGTATTCATAATACACAAATATTTAAGCATATTTGAATAAGTATCATTCTTGCTAGTAATTGCGATTTTTTAACAAATGGATCTTGAGTCAATTGCATTAAAGCCTGAACCAAATATGCTACAAATAAAAAAGTGCTTTTGTAAAATAACAAAAGCACTTTTGAAACTATTTAAGGAAACTACTATTAGCAATTTTGATTATAAGCTTCTTTAAGGTTTTCGGCAATCATTTCTGCTGGCCTTCCTTCTATATGGTGACGCTCTAGCATATGTACCAATTCGCCATTTTTAAAAAGTGCCATACTAGGTGAACTAGGTGGGAAAGGAACCATTGCAGATCGTGCTGCATTTACAGCATCTCTATCAACACCGGCAAAAACAGTTACTATGTGGTCTGGTTTTTTAGCGTTTTCTAAAGACATTTTTGCACCTGGACGTGCATTTGCAGCTGCACAACCGCAAACAGAGTTAACTACTACAAGGGTAGTTCCTTTTTTACTTAGCGCATCTTTTACCTCGTTTTCTGTATATAAATGTTCAAATCCTGCGTTTCCTAAATCGTCACGCATGGGTTGTATTAATTCTGGTGGATACATAATTTAAATTTTTTACAAATATAAATATTTAATAGCGGTATAGAAATAGTTGTGGTATCATTTAATCTTATGATAAAAATGGTTTTTTGAATAGTGATGAAACAAGCGTCGTTGTAAGGGAGAATAAAAACAAGATTTGCATAAAGGAATACTACCGTCTATTTAGCCCATAACTTTAAATGATTTAATTGTTTAAAATCATTGTTGTGTAATTAACTTTCAAAAACACTCTAGTTTTGAATGTTATAAAAACTTTTGATGCTAAATCTTAGTTTTACAACTTGCTTTTAAAGGAGTCCATTTACTAAAGCAAATAGTCTTTTTTTATAATAACTTTCAATTGATGTTTAGTTAGACCAACTTTAGTTTATGCTCTATATTCCAAAAACGAAGTGGTCTATTTTTTTATTCGTACACAACTGTCTTAAAATAATGGTAACTTATATACCTTTAAAACTGCCCTAGCTTAAAATTTTCACCATCAAAAATACCATAACGATATTGAGTGATCCAGTCACCTAGATTGATATAGGTGCTTTTTTCATTTAGTGCTAATTTCATAGGTAAATGGCGGTGACCAAAAATAAAATAATCATAATGCGCACTTTCTAGTTTGCGTTGTGCATACTGTGCCAGCCACTCGTTTTCTTTTCCTAAAAAGGTAGCGTCTTCTATTCCAGAAATTAGTTTGTTTTTAACGGATAAATATCGGGCAATTCTTATCCCTATATCGGGATGCAACCATTTAAAACACCATTGAAAAAAAGGACTGGTAAAAACTTTTTTCATGCGTTTATAACCTTTATCACCAGGCCCTAAGCCATCACCATGACCTATAAAAAATTTCTTGTCATTAAATTCAAACACTTGTGGCTTGTGATAAACGGGTATACCTAGTTCTTCTTCAAAATATCCAAACATCCATAAATCATGATTACCTACAAAAAAATAAATAGGTATGCCGCTGTCGGCAATTTCAGCTAGTTTTCCTAAAACTCTTACTTGGTTTTTAGGAACTACAGTTTTATATTCAAACCAAAAATCAAATAAATCACCCAGTAAAAAAATGGCTGCCGCGTCTTTTTTTACATAGTTTAACCACTTCAAAAACTTTTTTTCACGAGTTTTACTCAATTCCTGTGTAGGCGCACCTAGATGGTTATCACTAGAAAAATATATTTTTTTACCTTGGGGTATTTGCATGGTAACAAATATAAAGCAAGAAATGTAAGTGAGGTTAAAACGAGATTTGAAGTTGACTTTTTTTAGTTTTAAATGCTATAAAGGTACTTGTTAGTAAACCTTAGTTAACACTTTGTTTTTAAAGAGTCCATCTAAGTAAAGCAAACGGTTCTATTTTACTTTAACTCACAACTTATTTCCAAACAGTTAAATTTTAACCTATGTTCTAAGTTCCATAAGCTAAACGGTCTATTTTCTTTGTTAGATGCGACTAATCTTAAAGTTATAAAACAGTTAATTAAAATAGTCTTTTATGTTTTTACAGGATTTACTGACATTTAATAAATAACTTTACAAACATGATTAATAAACGATTGCTTGTTAAGAATTTGCTTGCCCACAACGACGAGAACAGTTTTTATGATAAAAAATTAAGGATAGATTTAGGTAGTAAAGAGGGCAAGGCAAAATTACTTAAACACATTTGTGCGCTTTCTAATACAAATCCTAAAAACAATAGTTATGTAGTTATAGGCATTGATGATAAGACTAATGACATTGTAGGTGTAGATTTTTTTGACGACTCAAAGCTTCAAAATTTGATCAATGCCTATTTAACAAACCCTCCTTTTATACAATATGAAAACATTGCCTTCCCACATCTAGAAGTCGGTAAAGTAGTAGGCCTTGTTACTATAAGAGCACAACATGGACTAACCTCGTTGCGCAAAAATATATGGAAATATTATGTTGAACTAATCCTCGTGCCTCGGAAGCTTTTTACTATGATAACGTAAAAATA
>CAZQGX010000039.1:0-6362 GCA_964593255.1 uncultured Flavobacteriaceae bacterium
GCCTGGTATCAATACAAACAAGAAGCATTTAATATGCTAATTAGAACTTAGCTAATAAAAACTATTTTATTATCTGGTATTAATGAAAAAAAACCTCTTAAAAGTTTCTTTGATACAAACCTCGCTGGTTTGGGAAAACCCAGAAGAAAACCTAAAACTGTTTTCTAAAAATCTAGAATCACTTTACGACACAACAAACCTGGTCGTGCTGCCAGAAATGTTTACTACTGGCTTTTCTATGAAACCACATGGCGTTGCAAGTGGTATTGCTATTGTTGATTATTTAAAAAATCATGCGACAAAAGGAAATTTTGCTATTTATGGTAGTGTCATGTATCAAGAAAAGGATAAATTTATGAATCGTGGGATTTTTATAAGGCCTGATGGTACAAGCAATTTTTATGATAAAAGGCACACCTTTACCCTTGCTGGAGAAAATCGAGTATACACTAATGGGGCAGAACCTGTAATTGCTACCTACTTAGGATGGAAATTTAACTTGCAAATTTGTTATGACTTGCGTTTTCCTGTTTTTTCTAGAAACACCCAAGATTATGATGTGGTGATGTATGTGGCCAACTGGCCTGTAACTAGAATTAATGCTTGGGATGCTCTTTTAAAAGCACGTGCTATAGAAAATATGAGTTATGCAATAGGTGTGAATCGTATAGGAATAGATGGTACAGCAATGAACTACAATGGTCATTCACAAGTCTATGACGTGTTGGGTAATGAGCTAATAGCACATCCATGGGAAACAGAAGGAATCCAAACCCTAGAGCTAGATAAAACAACCATCAAAGAAAACCGATCTAAATTAAGATTTCTAGAAGATAGAGATGCGTTTACTTTAAACGATTAAGTTTTTTAAGAAATGCTTTCACTTGTTGTGTTTTGGTTGTTGTTTTCTTGCTGAACAATCTTTAAATCACCATCGCTTTTCAGGCGGTAAAAGCCTCTAACCAACTTACCAGCAGGCTATTAAAATGATGCAAATTTATTAATTTTTCTAGCCTTGTTTAGGTTATCATTCAGGATCTAGTAAATAGTAGCATTTGCATATCAAAGACTATCATTTAAAACGAAAAACACCTTTTTTTAGAATGCGTGCCAAAAGCTTTATTTGAAATTGTTAAGTCTTGGAGCAAAATGACTCCCATAAAGAAAATTGATCCCTCAAACCACGTCTTTAAAACATGAAAAATATATCCCGACAAAAAAGAGCAGACCTAAAATTGTGCGAGAGAAGGGAAGAACTTACATGTTCCCAGACTAAAACACGACGCCTAAAAAACAACCACTTTAAGCGGCAGTTATGCAAACTCAAAAGTATACGCTAATACAATTAATAAGTCCTGTATTTGATCACCGGGCTGTCGACTTCTATTTGATTAACATATAAAGCAAAAAAAAGGGAATCTAAATAAAGATTCCCTTTTTTGAATAAAACTAAAAATCAATTTATTCCTTAATAAACTTTAAAGTTGATTGTTGATCACCATTTGTAATTCTTATTAAGTACATACCTTTTGCAAGATTTGATAAGTTATCAATTGTGATGCTTTGATTTACTTGATCAAATGATTTGTTGATAACTTGTTGTCCAAGTGTGTTGTAGATAGCCACGTTTACAGCCGCACTGCTTGCTGCATTCATATTTACTGTTACTACATCACCACTAACAGGATTAGGATAAAGGCTGAGGGAAGTAGCAAATGCATCTTCATTTCCAGCGGTACCGTCTATAATATAAATACCTACGTGAAAGTCATAATCTTCAGCATCATTTACTATACCATCGCTTGCTAAAAATGCAAACCGAACTATTCCAGTATAAGAGCTTAAATCTATAAATTCTCTAGTACCTGTTGCAGTAAGCTGATCTGCCGCTGTCCAACTTCTTAAAGAAGTCCAAGTCACACCATTATCTGTAGTGATTAATAGGTCCACTTGATCATCGCTTCCCATGACATCTGCTGCAGTTGCAGACAACCAGTCTGTCACCGCAACTTCTACGGTAAGTACATTGTTTGAAGGTCCTGTCATATCAAATGATTCGGTTATCAACCATTCTCTAAATGTATTGAAATAAAGATTGATCGTATTACTAACGGTAGGTGTTCCTGAAGCGTTGTTATAAGTACCTGTTCTCCATTCAGAAGTTCCAAAACCAGATGGTCCAGTACCTATTTCTCCAGCACCTGCAACATCCCAACAGGAATTAGGTGGGTTACTATTGAAATCTGTAATGTAAGGATAATTAGTTACCACATCACAATCAGTAGTAAAGTTTAATGGTGTTAAGCTCCATGTGCCAAAATTTCCAGGTGCACAAACTTCTCTTACATGAACAAAATACTCTGTTTGAGCAGTTAATCCTGTAATAGTATAAGTAACGTTAGGATTAGCACCTGCCACATCACTCCATGACCCTGTGACTACAGGGGTTGCACCTGCAACAGTACTTAAAGAATATTCATAGTTACCAGCACTTGCTGCATTACCACTATCAAAATTAATAGTTGCACTATTAACCGTGGTACTTACAAGAGTAAGGTTTGCAGTATCTGGACAACTAGGTGGTGTTCTAATCTGAAAATTATCAATATGAAAGTCATAATCTATTCCTGTATCATCTATTGCACCGTCTGTTGCATAAATACCAAATCGTACTGTGGCGCTATTAATCCCTGCAAGCGCATTGTTGTAAGTTTCACCAGCGGTTGCGGGTTGATCGTTTACGTCCCAAACTTTTAGAGTAGTCCAGTTAATATCGTCAATAGTATAAGCAATGGCTACAAGATCGTCAGATCCCATAACACCAGCAGCTGTATTGTTGTAATCAGTTAAAGCAACATCTATGTTTAATTCATAACCACCAGCAGATAAGTCGTAAAGAGGAGAAACAATCCAATCAGAAACTACTGCACGATATAAATTAATATTTACTGCCCCACCACCAGTTGTAGAAGCATGTGCAAACTCTTCTGCAAACCATTGAGAGGTCCCAAAGTTAGAAGGTCCGGTTGTTAAGTCACCAGCATCTGCTACTTGCCAGCAGTCAGGTAAAAACGTGTCAAATGTTTCTATTGCATCAGGAACAAAAGTGGTACATGCAGTGGTAACACTAACAAATCTAACAAAAGTTGTAGCACAATCTGTTCTTACGTACACGTCATAAGCTGTATTTGAAGATAGTCCAGAAACTGTGAATGGATTTGTTGTAACATTTAAAGCCCCAACTGCTGGTACAGGATCTCCTGCAGGAACAGCGATCACTTCCCATGCTGTTGCTGGTATTGTATTGTTTTCTGTCCAGCTTACTGTTACAGTATCAGAAGTAAAAGAATCAACGGTAACCATAGATACATCAATACATTGAGGAAGCTCGTCAAAACTTACATCATCAATGGCTATATCTGCTTCAAAGGTATTTCCTGGACCCATAGATTTTGAAGTTGAAAAACTTACCATTACAGTTTGTCCAGCATAACTTGACAAATCGATTATAGCTTGTAACCAATTATCAGTACTTGCAGTTTGCTGTTGCCCAGTTATTACTAGTTCTGTTGTAAAAGTCAGACCATTATCTGTAGAAACACCTACAGTAAGATCTGTAATAAAGGCTCCATACATATGATAATAAAATGAAACAGATGGTGTTGCAAGTGCGGATAAGTCTACTAATGGAGAATGAACTGTAGCAACATCTCCATTTGCTCCATTAGAGGCTTCAACAAACATAAATGTAGTGCCACTAAAAGCAGCAGAAGGACCAGTGTTACTAGAGCCAGTACCGCCAGAATTGTCTATTGCCCAATCAAAAATTGTAGGACTAACCTCTTGCCAGCATTGATCTAGTTCAAAACCAGAGATTGCTGCTGTAAAGTTTTCAAAATCTACAAAATAAGGGGCGGTAAAAGGGGCACAAGCGGTTGTAAAGTTAACGGGTATTGAGCTCCAAGGACTGAAATCTCCACCACCACACACTTCTCTTACATGAACAAAATATTCCGTTTCTGCAGTTAAACCAGTAATGGTATAAGTGACATTAGGCGTTACACCAGCAACATCGCTCCATGATCCACTTACAGCAGGTGCCGCACCAGCTACAGTTGAAATAGAGTACTCATAATTACCAGCACTTGTCGCATTTGTGCTATCAAAATTAATTGTTGCAGTCGTGTCTGTATTACTTACAAAAGTAAGGTTTGCTGTATCTGGACATGATGGAATAGCCTCAAAAATAATATCATCTAAATAAATACTATCAAGTGTTGTAGTATTTGGGTGTTTAAATGCAATATATCGATCAGTACCCGTATAAGAACTAAAGTCTATAATATACTCTGTATGAATTGTTGTCAAGGATATAGTTTGAAACAAGGTAAAAGTAGAAGGGTCAAGTGGATTTGTTATTGTTCCAATTTCTACATCACCTGCTGGAGAAGCATCACCAAAGAATTTTAAACGATGCGTCCCCGCACCTAAAGTCGTTAATTGAGGTGAAATTAAATAGGCGTCGTTAGGTGTTGTCAAATCACCACTACCGTTATACAATCTAGCGCCATTAGGAACACTATTGTCTGCTGCGGTAGAAGTTCCAACCGCTGGGTCTGTTCCAACTGCAAATTCGTTTACAATAGAAGTCCAGCAATTAGGAAGATCTGGAATAGCAACTGCATCAAAGTTTTCATTAAAATCAGCAACCGCAACACAATCTGTTACAAAAGAAAATGGGCCAGAATATGTGCTAAAATCACCACTGCCGCAGCTTGCTCTTACATAATAATCATATGCAGTGTTTCCTGTTAAACCTGTAACCATATATGGATTAATAACTCCTGCATTTGTAGGTGTACCAGTAGGTGTTGTACCTGCAGGCACTACTTCTATATCCCATGCAGTTTCACCACTACCGCCAGAAGTCCAAGCAAGAGTTGCGGAATCTACAGTAGTCGCTGTTACAGTAAGACTATTAGGAGGTAGGCAAGTAGGTGCAACACCACCAGTATAAATAAATTGCGCTTGATACACTGCTGGCCTTGCAGTAGTTAGATTACCTGTTATGGCTGAACTATTACTTGTTCCTCTTGCCTGATTGGTAGTTGATGGATCACGCAGCCATGTAAAAGTCCCTGTAGTAGGATTTCCTGAAATTGCGCTTGCATCCCAGTTAATTCCAATTTCTAAACTTCCTCCTGTATAAGTAATAGGCGTTTGTAAATCTATTTGAACCAGTGAAGCAGTAGAAAAAATTGTATTATCAACTGTTCCATTAAATACATTAGTGGATCCAGCAGTAAGATTTGCATAGGTATCTGCTGTTGACAGGTCTGTACCCCCACTGTTTAAAATGTCTATAGATAGATTTACGACCTGTCCTGGTGTTATCTCGTTACTATCGCTCTTAAAAAAACCTATAGAAGAAATAACTGCCCCATTAAAAATACCTGCAGCACTTAAATCATTAAATGTATAGAGCAATACATTTTGTGAATAGTCAAAGGTGCTAGAAGCCGATGACCTGTACACTACAGTAGCGTTATCATTAGTTCCACTGGTTTGTGAACCAGCGCCAACAACTACCGTAGTTGCTGTTGTAGGTGTTTTACTAAAATAAATATTATCTAAATAGATATCAAATGGTGTCGTATTAGCAGACCCATCACTATTAAATTGCCCATCAAATTTTAATTGATATACAGCATCCCAAGTCATTCCTGTAAAATCTGATTTTGGCAACATAACACTATTCCAAGAACCAGGTGTTAATGGCACAACCACGAGTGTTTCTGGAGTACCTGTACCAGATGGATCATTAATAGGTGTGACTTTTACTAAACGGTCTGTACCAGCAGGTACCCATATATCAACATGTAAGAAATCCATAGCAGATACATCTTGAATGCTACCAAAATCAGTTCCTTGATAATTAAAGTTAGGATATGCCAAAGCAAAATCTGTTCCCGCTCCAGTTGGATCAAAAGTTGTATTTACTAATGTGTGCCCTGTTTGTCCCCAGTTAGGATCATAATTTGCAATAGGTAAATTAGTATAAGCATCAGAATAAATAGAAACTACATCTGCTGCAGCCTCGGCTGGTACTGGTGCAGAAACTGTAGGGCTGGTAACAGGGGTTTTACTAAAATAAATATTATCCAGATATATATCAAATGGCGTGGTATTAGCCGTACCATCTCCATTAAATTGTCCGTCTATTTTTAATTGATATACAGCATCCCAAGTCATTCCTGTAAAATCTGCTTTTGGTAACATGACGCTATTCCAAGAACCGGGTGTCAAAGGCACAACCACGAGTGTTTCTGGAGTACCTGTACCAGATGGATCATTAATAGGTG
>CAZQGX010000039.1:6462-30085 GCA_964593255.1 uncultured Flavobacteriaceae bacterium
TTTTTAATTGATATACAGCATCCCAAGTCATTCCTGTAAAATCTGCTTTTGGTAAGGTCACACTATTCCAAGAACCAGGTGTTAATGGCACAACCACGAGTGTTTCTGGAGTACCTGTACCAGATGGATCATTAATAGGTGTGACTTTTACTAAACGGTCTGTACCAGCAGGTACCCATATATCAACATGTAAGAAATCCATAGCAGATACATCTTGAATGCTACCAAAATCAGTTCCTTGATAATTAAAGTTAGGATATGCCAAAGCAAAATCTGTTCCCGCTCCAGTTGGATCAAAAGTTGTATTTACTAATGTGTGCCCTGTTTGTCCCCAGTTAGGATCATAATTTGCAATAGGTAAATTAGTATAAGCATCAGAATAAATAGAAACTACATCTGCTGCAGCCTCGGCTGGTACTGGTGCAGAAACTGTAGGGCTAGTTGTTGCGGGAGCTAAACTAAAGTAAATGTTATCTACATAAATATCAAATGGTGTGGCATTAGCAGACCCATCGCTGTTAAATTGCCCATCAAATTTTATTTGAGATACAGCGTCCCAAGTCATTCCTGTAAAATCTGCTTTTGGTAACATGACGCTATTCCAAGAACCGGGTGTCAAAGGCACAACCACGAGTGTTTCTGGAGTACCTGTACCAGATGGATCATTAATAGGTGTGACTTTTACTAAACGGTCTGTACCAGCAGGTACCCATATATCAACATGTAAGAAATCCATAGCAGATACATCTTGAATGCTACCAAAATCAGTTCCTTGATAATTAAAGTTAGGATATGCCAAAGCAAAATCTGTTCCCGCTCCAGTTGGATCAAAAGTTGTATTTACTAATGTGTGCCCTGTTTGTCCCCAGTTAGGATCATAATTTGCAATAGGTAAATTAGTATAAGCATCAGAGTAAATAGAAACCACATCGGCAGCAGCCTCAGTAGGTACTGGTGCAGAAACTGTAGGGCTGGTTGCTAAAGGAATATAGTTTCCTATCGATATTACTGTATTCTCTAAAGCAGTAAAACCATTACAAATACCCACATTATCTAAGATATTTGGTGTATTGAATGTCCACTCACTAAGTGTAAAAACCGGATTAGGGGCCTCACCATTATTTCTACTACCCCAAGAATCTTCATATTCCCATGGTTCACCAGTACCGTCTATATCACCACCAAATTGATCGATAACTATATCCCCAGCTATTTCTACTAATCGGTAAGAATCGTTGCCGTTGTGAGTAATACTAGCACTTACTAAAGAATTAGTAGTAGTTATATTAACACTAGGAAATTCAGCATTAAGCGTGGCAAGATCTCTAATTAGATAAACAAACTCGTCGGTACGCATACCCAGCGCCGATATATCTATATCAACACCTGCCGTCCAATCATTTGCATTGGTCCTGCGTACTAATTTATAGTTTGCCAAATCGATCGTACCAGATATGTACAGTTCAACAAGCTTTGCATTGTTACCACAACCATCTACTACATTTGTAATAATGGGTGAAGGTGTTGCGTTAAAAACAGTAGGAGCAACTGGACCAAAAACCACCACAGAATTGTCAAATGCCGGACCATTAATTGGACCAGGATTGTAATAGGTCGCTGTTTTTGCTATACTGCTAGAGGCTATGAAGCATAAACAGTAAAATAAAAGTAATTTTAGTTTCATTTTGTCAGTATTAAAATTTAGAAATACAATAATTTGCGTCTAAAATTAATACTTTTTTATAAATTAATTGTTATTGTTTTAACATTAATTAAAATCTATTGAAAAATCATACGGTGATCGTGTTTTATCCTTTTGTTAAATCTGTTTACCTTTGCTTATTTAACTAAAACATTTAAACTGTTTATAGCATGCAACTGTACAACAAATTAAGTGCTGATCAAAGACGTGAATTAATACGCAAGACAGGAAAAAAACGTCTAACCGTTTCTTTTTATCAGTACCACCATATTAAAAATCCAAAGCAATTAAGAGATCACCTATTTCTTAATTTGAATCCCATAGATGTTCTAGGAAGAATTTATGTAGCCCATGAAGGGATCAATGCACAAGTTTCTATACCTGCCGACCGTTTTAGCGAGTTCAAAGCCTTTGTTGATAGTATTGATTTTTTAAAAAACGTTCGTATTAATATTGCAAGAGAGCATCACAATGAAAGTTTTTTGAAATTGAGAATAAAAGTGCGCTCTAAAATTGTTGCAGATGGTCTTGATGACAACGCATTTGATGTGACAAACAAAGGTGTGCATGTAAATGCCATAGCTTTTAACGATTTAATAGAAGACCCAAACACGATCCTAGTAGACATGCGCAACCACTATGAATCTGAAGTTGGTCATTTTAAAAACGCCTGGACACCAGATGTAGACACCTTTAGACAAAGTCTAGATTATATTGAAGACAAGCTTAAAGATCATAAAGAAGATAAAAAGCTAGTCATGTATTGTACAGGCGGTATACGTTGTGAAAAAGCAAGCGCTTACTACAAGCATAAAGGATTTAAAGACGTGTATCAACTAGAAGGTGGTATTATAGAATACCACAGGCAAGTAACAGAACTGGGACTAGAAAATAAATTTAAAGGTAAAAACTTTGTCTTTGATCAACGACTAGGTGAAAAAATAGGCGAAGAAGTCATCTCAAATTGTCATCAATGTGGCGCACCATGCGATACGCATACTAATTGTGCAAATGACGGTTGTCACCTATTGTTCATACAATGTGCCTCTTGCAAAGAGAAAACACAAAATTGTTGCAGTCGGGATTGCACAGCGGTAATACAATTGCCAGATGAAGAACAAAAAGCATTGAGAGCTGGCCGTATTACTAAAAACAGAATCTTTAAAAAAGGACGCTCAAAAAATTTAGTTTTTAAAGAAAATCCTACTACTGTATTATAATGGTATATAATCTCGCTTTCGCGAAAGCGGAATTTAAAACAACACCCTACCCGCAACATGGTTAAAATAGGCAATATAGAATTACCAGATTTCCCATTATTACTCGCCCCTATGGAAGATGTAAGCGACCCGCCATTCCGCACGCTGTGTAAGGAGAATGGTGCCGATGTCGTTTTTACAGAATTTATTTCTAGCGAGGGGTTGATACGTGATGCTGCAAAAAGCATGATGAAATTAGATATTTACGAGACAGAACGTCCTGTGGGGATTCAAATTTTTGGGGCAAATCTAGAGTCCATGCTGCAATGTGTAGAGATAGTAGAACGCACAAAGCCAGATATTATAGACATTAACTTTGGTTGTCCTGTAAAAAAAGTAGTCTCTAAAGGCGCTGGCGCGGGCATACTTAAAGACATAGACCTGATGGTATCACTTACACAGGCAATGGTAAAACACACCTCTATCCCAGTTACTGTAAAAACAAGATTGGGATGGGACGATGACTCTATAAAAATCATAGAGGTGGCAGAGCGTTTACAAGATGTAGGTATTAAAGCAATCTCAATACACGGCCGTACAAGAGCACAAATGTATAAAGGTCATGCACGCTGGGAACCAATCGCAGCCGTAAAAAACAATCAGCGTATGCATATTCCTGTTTTTGGCAATGGCGATGTCACCACGCCAGAGCTGGCTATGAAAATGCGTGATGAATATGGTCTAGATGGCTGTATGATAGGACGGGCTAGTATAGGATATCCTTGGTTTTTTAGAGAGGTAAAGCACTTTTTTGAACATGGCACACACCGTGCAAAACCCACAATGGAAGAACGTGTAGCTGTAGCCCGCAGGCACTTACAAATGGCCATCGACTGGAAAGGAGAGACACTAGGCGTTTATGAAACCCGCAGGCATTATACCAATTATTTTAAGGGCATACCTAATTTTAAAGAATACCGCATGAAAATGGTAACAAGCGATCATTCACAAGGTGTTTTTGATGCTTTTGACGAGGTTTTAGAAAAATTTGGAGATTATAGCTTTGCTTGAGACAATAATTTTTCATTTATCCTTCTAGAGCCTATATAGCTCGCTATAATACCTAGTACCGTTATGGTAGCAAGAGAAACAAATATGTTCAATAACTCTATGGCAAAAGGATAAGGAATCCCTGGCACAATCTCGATAAGCTGAAAATTAATTTGTAACCATACAAAAATAAAGCCTAGTAAAAAGCCCAAAAAACCGCCCGATATGGTCATCAAACTGCCTTGAATAAAAAAAATTTTTCTAAGCGATGTTATAGAAGCACCTAAATCTAGCAAGGTTTTTAAATTTTTCTTTTTATCGAGTATCATCATAATGATACTACCCACCACATTAAAAAGTGCAATAACTAGCACTAGGGTAAAAATAAGGTAGACTACCAGATTTTCTGAATTAAGCATTTTATACAATGCATCATTCATTTGAAACTTATTTTTTATCTGTACAGGTTCCTTAAAAATTTGTTCAACAGCGGTACGCACCTCATCTTCATTTGCGGTGGGGTGTAGCTGTAACTCTACCGCACTTGCTGTAAACTCATCTAACTGCAACAGATTTTGAGCGGCACTTAATCTAGTAAAAATATACTTGCTATCTAGGGTCTCATTAACACTGTAAGTCCCAGCAGGAATGGCATTAAGCCTTGAAAAAGAGCTGCTTAAATTTAATTTATTGATGGCGTTAGTTCCAGGTTTCGGCACCATTATTTGCATAAAACTACCATAATCATTTACTGTAAGTGAAAGTTTTGACGCTATAGAATATCCTACAACAACTTGTGCATCATTTTGTGATAACCAGCTGCCATAATATAATATAGAGTCGGTTTGTATCATTTTTGCATAATCGTCGGGAACCCCTTTTATAAAAGCAATATCATTTTTTTGGTTGTAATTTAAAAACGCTTTTTCTTCTAACACAGCACAAACTAGTGCTACACCAGGAATTTTTTCTAGTTCTCGCTTTCGCAATAGCGGGATAGCAATAGTCTTACCATTTACAGGAAATATTTTTAAATCTGGGTCAAAATAATTTGAAAAAGCCGTGCTGTAATCCTTAAGGCCAGAAAAACCAGAAAGTACAATAAAAAGCGCAGCAGTGCCCACCACAGTAATAATAAAACTAAGTATATTGATGATGTTAATGGCGTTTTTGCCATTTTTTGAAACGAGGTAACGTCTTGCTATGTAGTATGAAAAACTCACTAGGACTTTTTGCGACGTGGTAGGATATTAGGATTTTCTATAGGATTGTTCTCACCTTTTAACTCGCGGTTGATCTGATCCATATATTCTAATGAATCGTCGTTAAAAAATTGAAGTTCGGGCATGCGTCGCAACTGGTGTCGCACTTTGGCAGCTACTTCATACCTTATTTCATGACCCATTTCTATTATTTCTTCTACAACGCTGCTCGCCTTATCTGCAGGAAAAACAGATAGGTACACTTTTGCATATCCCAGGTCTGGAGTGATCGTAACTTTTGTAACCGAAACTAAAAGGTTAGTCACCGCATTTTTTCTCATTACATCCTGAATCACTGAAGATAAGTCTTCTTGTAAAACACCTGCAATCTTTTTCTGTCTATTACTTTCTTCCATGTGACAAAGGTAAGATGTTCTTAATGAATAGTTGCTCAAATTTATATTACTCGTTTTTTTTATGAAAATCGCTTCATTAAATTTTAATATAGCGACAAACTTAGAAAACCTTCTTAACAGTTTACAGTAAACGCAATTTTATTTACTTTTATATAAATTTACTTCTTTAAAGGAATCATAAAACGATTTGAAATATTGTTGCCTAAGGAAGTTTTTACATTTTTAAAAAGTAAAACTTAAAGCAAGAAAAAAAGATATTTCTAGATATAAGAAGAGCCGATCAACTATCTGTTGCAAAATTCTTTTAAAAACTGAAAGATGATATTTGGGAATTCATAACCCTCTATTCTGGAAATGAATATCGGCTTTTAGCTTTTTAAGTTAAGGAAAATAAAACCGAGACAATAGTTTTTACAAATCATGGAATTATAAAGAAAACAAGCAAAGTGGATAAGAAAGAAATCGACAAATCAAACAAAATTAGAAACAAGTATTTTAATAATGAATAGAAATGAAGAGTTACACTTAAGACCAGACAGAAGATCTATTAATTGAAGAGGGGGAACGGAAGAAAAAGATGAATACGAATTTGAGTTAAAACTTGAATTAATTGGCAATGATAAAAACTGCCCGCAAAAAACCAAAGCTAACTCAAGGGCAACTAGGAGAATTAGTTGGGGTAAAAAAGCACAAGTATATAGACTTAAAAACAGTACAGGGAATGTGACTTTTGAAACCCTATTAAAAATTATCAACGCATTAGGAGCAAAATTGAATTTAAACCTACAGATGTAAAATAAATTTTGATGTAAAAGCCGTATTTTAAAAATTGCAGTTTAACCCCTTATTCATTTGATTTTCAATATATTTAGAGAAGTTTTTAAAAGAAGAGGCTTTCACTTTTAACATTTAAGCCAGAATTAGCTATTTTTCTATTTGTTTGATAGTTTTTTTGAGTTTCTATTCTGGTATAAGTAAGGATAAAAAGGTGAGAAAAAAAGAAAAAGAGCAGTTTGTTAGCAAGTGAAAAAAGCTTAAATTACTCAAAACAACAAACCTGCTTATCACATAATAATATTGACTAAAATGTCAAAAGACTTAATCACTATATTGTACAAAAAAAAGTAAAACTATGTTTGGTAAAATAGAACACCTAGGGATCGCTGTAAAAGATCTAGATGCTGCAAATGAAATTTATACAAAATTATTAGGTCGCAAACCCTACAAAACAGAACAAGTTGAAAGTGAATCTGTAAACACTAGCTTTTTTAAAAGCGGTGAGAACAAAATAGAACTTCTAGCTGCTACAAATGAAGAAAGTGCCATTGCAAGATATATTGCAAAACGAGGTGAAGGTATTCATCACGTTGCATTTGCAGTAGAAGATATTAAAGCCGAACTGTTGCGACTAGAGAAAGAAGGTTTTCAAATATTAAATAAAGAACCTAAACGTGGTGCCGATAATAAATGGGTGGCTTTTGTACATCCTAAAGGCACAAACGGCGTTCTAGTAGAATTATGTCAAGAAATTAAAGAATAATTTGCGAGTATGCTTTAATAGTTTAAATTTGCATTCTTTTTAAAATAGATATTTCTACTTAAAGAAAACGGGCCTATAACTCAGCTGGTTAGAGTATCTGACTCATAATCAGAAAGTCCCTGGTTCGAGCCCAGGTGGGCCCACAAAGGCCTCAACATATGTTGGGGCTTTTTTTATGCTGTTTAGTTAACGGTTTTTACTACGGTGTCGTTATCGTATATTCATTTTTAATAACAACCCATTATTTACTACCATAAAAGATTTTGATGATAAACAGCAGTTTACACCATGCTTTTAAAAATTTAATCATAAAACTAGTAACTGCTTTATTTAAAATTATTTTCAAACAGTTAGCGTATAGTTTGTGTTTTTTTTTATAAAAGCAAAGTGGTCTAATTTCCTACTCAGGCACGGTAGATTTAATTTTTTATTTGGCTCTTAATTCTTTCATTTGTAGCTCTAACATCGCAAGTTTTTCTTCAAAATTATCATTAAAATCTGGGATGCGCCTAAAAAACACATATCGCACGCGCCACAGTTGTTTTATAGACTTTTTGTCTATATGCACATCTTCAATACTTTTATGATCTGCCCGCAGGACCAGTTCTTTTTGGGTTGCATATAGTCTGCGCAGGATCAAATCTTTAGCAGTTACTGCCAAAACAATAGTACCATTATTAAGTTTTGAAATTACGTTTTTTGGCACCCGCTCTGCTATGACCACATCTTTTGGGTACAAACCTTTGTCATGGTTGGTCATTTCTAGGTTAGTAATGGTGTATGCAATAAAACTTTTCTCGGTATTAAGTGGTAAAGCAAGTTGCGGCAGGTCTGCCATAAAAGCATCATTATTGCAATACTCTAGATAACTTGCAGCCGTTTTTTCTGTAATACAGGGAATTTTTGCAAGCTGTTCTATTTCTAGATCTTCGGGTGTTAAGGTAAGCTTATCATTAAATTTTAATAGCTGGTTAACGGTAAGTTCGGCAGTAAGTATATCGTCTATAGTAATGCTAAAATAGTTAGCAATTAAAATAATAGTGTCGATTTTTGGCTCACTCCTGCCCTCTTCATATGCGCCCAAAGTGCCACGTTTTAAGTCAAATAAGTCTGCAAACGCTTGCTGGCTTAAACCCTTGACACCTCGTATTTTTTTTATATTTTTTCCGAAAAATGACATTTTTTGCTAATTTTGTTTGCAATTTAATTATTTTATGTATATTTGCCCTAACAATATTAGCTAAATTGTTTTATTTGTACTAATATTTTGAGTAATTTTTTCAAATAAAAGCTGGTGCTCATCTGCTTTTAATTGCACAAATACTTAAAATTAAACCAGTGTTGTTGTTGTTATCGCTTTTGCGAAAGCGGAATTACTACAAGCTTATTAACCTTAAAAATTTAAACTAACATAACCAAAAAACTATGGCAGCACTACTTTTTTACCTAGTAATTAATAGCGTGCAAATTTTATTATCATATACGCTAGCTTTTTTGTAATATTAAACTCTAAAAAAACCAAATGAACCAATACTACAACCTTATTAAAGAATACTTGCTAGAACTAGACCTAGAGATAAGTAAAGAAAATCCCAAAGACGGCATCATGGTTATAGAAAAAGAAAGCGCAGGTATTAAAAATATGATTTTGGGAATTGCACCACCCATTCTAATTATGGAACAGTATATTTTTAAAATCAACAATAAAAATGAAGAAGTGTTTAAAAGCCTTTTGCAAAAAAATCGCGATATCATTCACGGGGCTTTTGTATTGGACGACAGTGGGACAAAGGTTATTTTTAGAGACACTTTACAAATTGAACATATTAACCTTAATGAACTAGAGGGTACTTTAAACTCACTGAGTATTTTAATGAGCGAGTATTCTGATCACATTATCAAATTTTCTAAATACTAAAAACAATTACATCATGAATATATTTAAAAGAATTTTTAAAATAGGAGAAGCACAAGCAAATAAAGCTGTAGACAATCTAGAAGACCCTATAAGCATGACCGAGCAAGGAATACGGGACATGAAACAAGATCTTAACAAAAGCATAGAGGCACTTGCACAAGTAAAAGCGCTTGCTATACGTTCTAAAAATGAAAGCGAGGATTATGAAAATAAAGCATCTGACTATGAATCTAAAGCCATGCTTATTCTTAAAAAAGCACAAGCAGGAAATATGAGTATTATAGAGGCTGACAGAATTGCAAAAGAAGCACTTGCTAAAAAAGTGGAAGCGCAGCAATTAGCAAATAAGGCCATTGCCGATACTGAAAAGTTTGACAAAAATGTTGCACAGTTAAAAAACAATATAGAAACTGTAAAAAGAAATATTACCAACTGGGAAAACGAACTTAAAACTCTTAAAGCAAGAGTTAAAGTAAGTGCCGCGACAAAAAACGTCAATAAACAAATGGCAGAATTAGACAGTGCCGGCACAGTAAGTATGCTAGAGCGTATGAAAGAAAAGGTCGCCCAAGATGAAGCCCTTGCCGAGGCTTATGGAGATCTAGCCAGCTCTAAAAAATCTATTGATGAAGAGATTGATGCAGCTGCAAACAGCACGCAAGCAAAACTTGATGAAGACCTAGAAAAACTAAAAGAAAAACTAGGTATCAACAATCAAGCAGGGTAGGTGCAGGTGATGCACAGCAATCTATAACAGCATGTGCCATACACTGCATCAATAACCTTATACACTTTTTAAAAAATGGAAGCATTTATAGACCTTATATTTTCTGACGTCAATATTATTTTAACCATATCACTAGGTATTCTTTTTATCTATTGGGTCATCACCGCGATAAGTGGTATAGACACTGATATTGAGTTAGATATGGATATAGATGCACAACTAGATATGGATATTACCGATGGTGGTAATATGGATTTTGAAGATGTAGCAAGCAGTGAAATCGACAAAGATCAAATACGCAATTCAAAAAGGCGTCGCCCTTTAAAATGGTGGCAAGTGATTCTAGTTTATTTCAACTTTGTAGGCTTGCCATTTATGTTCACATTTACCGCATGGTTCTTTTTCTGGTGGTCTTTAACAACCTTAATTACCTCAATAACAGGGTCTGAAAACAATGCTTTTGGTTTTATCCTTATGCTTATTTTGTCCTTTCCAGCGCTAATTATTACAAAGATTTTTACCACCCCATTTAAAAAGTTCTTTAAACATGTAAATAAAGACGGTGACACTGCTGTAGATTTTTTAGGACGTAAAGCACTACTTTTATCCTCAATCTCTGGTGAAAAATTGGGTAATGCACAGGTTACCGCAAATGGTAATGTGCTCAGTATTTACGTAAAATCTCTAGATGGTGGGGAATTACGCTTTCGCGAAAGCGTGCTTATCATAAAGCAATCAGACGATAAAAACTTTTTTTTTGTGAGCAAAGAATAAAATCAATAACATGAAAAATTAAATCAATCAACAAACAATTATTTAAACAACTAAACAAACATTATGGAAGAATTACAATTTTGGGCTATAGCCGTAGTAACGGGTATTTTTAGCCTAGTCATTATTTACATACTAGGTATCGCACTATTTTATAAAAAAGTGCATCAAGGGCAAGCGCTGGTGCGTACTGGTTTTGGCGGTACAAAGGTCGCTACAGACAAGGGTTTATTTGTAGTACCCGTTTTTCACCGTGTAGAAACTATGGATATATCGGTAAAGAAAATACAGATAGAACGCATGGGGGTTGAAGGCCTTATTTGTAAAGACAACATGAGGGCCGATATAAAAGTAGCCTTTTTTGTAAGAGTAAATAACGATGTAGAATACATTAAAAAGGTAGCCCAAACGATAGGCGTGCAACGTGCCTCGCGTATAGAAACACTAGAAGACCTTTTTGAAGCAAAATTTTCTGAAGCCTTAAAAACAGTAGGTAAAAAGTTTGAATTTATTGCTTTATATGAAGCACGTCGCGAGTTTAGAGACGAGATTGTTGATATTATAGGTACTGATTTAAATGGGTACACACTAGAAGATTGTGCTATTGACTTCCTTGAGCAAACTAGTGTAGTACACCTAAAAGCAGATAATATTCTAGATGCCGAGGGTATTAAGAAAATTACAGATCTCACCGCTGCACAAAACATCAAAGCAAATCTTATCAAACGCGATGAAGAAAAAACCATACGCAAGCAAGATGTAGAAGCAAAAGAGGCAATACTTGAACTAGACAAACAACTTGCCGAAAAAGAAGAACAGCAAAAAAGAGAAATTGCAAATATTAAATCTAGAGAAGAAGCTGAAACGTTAAAAGTAGCAGAAGAAGAGCGCCTAAAGTCAGAAACAGCCCGCATTGTCACTACAGAAAAAGTGAAAATTGCAGAAGAAAACATGCAACGTCAAATTATAGTTGCAGAAAAAAATAAGCAACGCACCGAGGCCGTAGAAATTGAACGAGTAGAAAAGGACAGGTTGCTAGAAATGACTGAAAGAGAACGAGTAGTAACACTAGCGCAAATAGAAAAAGAAAAAGTAGTAGAAATAGAGAAAAAGAATATACAAGATGTCATAAGAGATCGTGTGATTCTAGAAAAAGGGGTGGTAGAAGAGCAAGAAAATATGAAAGATATCGAGGCTTTCAAAACCGCAGATCGTAGCAAGCAAGTAGCCATAACAAATGCCGAGGCTAGAGCGCAAGACGACCTTATACGCATCACTATAGCTGCCGAAGCTTCAAAACAAGCCGCAATACAAAAAGCAGAAGAAATCAATATTGAAGCACTTGCACACAAAGAGGCTAGTGA
Organism: uncultured Flavobacteriaceae bacterium; assembly: GCA_964593255.1. Lineage (GTDB taxonomy): Bacteria > Bacteroidota > Bacteroidia > Flavobacteriales > Flavobacteriaceae > Nonlabens. The sequence continues at coordinate 18,352 of CAZQGX010000039.1, forward strand.
AAAAGAAGCAGAAGCACGTAAAATTCTTGCTGAGGCAACTGCAAAAGAAGAAGCAACTGTAGGACTATCTGAGGCACAAGTAATGCATGCAAAAGCCGAGGCAAGCGAGCGCCAAGGTATAGTCGATGCATTGATCATCCAGAAAAAAGCCGAGGCAGAAGCAAGCGGTATTACTGCAAAAGCTGCTGCAAAAAGACAAGATGGACTAGCCGAAGCAGAGGTAATCAAAGAAAAAGCACTAGCAGATGCTGTGGGCATTGAAGAAAAAGCCAATGCAATGAAGAAACTAGACGGTGTAGGTAAAGATCATGAAGAGTTTAAACTGCGACTAGATAAAGAATTGCAAGTAGACCTAGCACAAATCAATATACAAAAAGACATAGCCGATGCACAAGCTAAAGTAATAGGTGATGCACTGAGGGCGGCCAAAATAGATATTGTAGGTGGTGAAACCATGTTCTTTGAGCAAATCATAGGTCAAATAACAAGAGCCAAAGGATATGATCGCCTAGTAAGTCATTCAGAAACGGTAACCGAGGTAAAGGACGCTATATTAGGAAGTGGTGATGTAAAAGGGAATTTACTTGATAAAGTAAAAGAATTTACAGATAAGTACAACATAAGTTCTGAAGACGTAAAAAACCTGACCATCGCAAACCTGTTAAGTAATTTACAAAGTAAATCTAACGATGATGAAGAGCAAAACATGTTGACCAATCTTATGAATCTTGCAAAAGGTATGGGAATGTCTAACAAAAAGCTGGGCAATATCCAGTAAGAATAGATCGCAGCCTACCCTAGGAAAGACATTGCGGCAGCAAGGGCAGGACGCAGCCGTCCACACAAAGAAAATCGCAACCCCTAGCAGCAAAACGCAAGGAAAGTGAGTGCAACATGAAAAGCGCTATTAACAATAGAATGAATGGAGCAAAAACATGACCGTAAATCCATACGTCTCAAAGGGTACGACTACACATCTGTGGGCAGGTACCTAGTGACCGTAGTTGTGGGAAATAGGTGGCAACTATTCGGTAAGATTGTGAACGGTGAAATGGTGCTCAACGAGTTTGGTGAAATAGCAGCTAATGATTGGAAACATACACTTCATTTAAGAGATAATGTTTCTCTAGAAGCTTTCATGATCATGCTAGACCACGTCAAATTTTTAATTCATATCAATAAACAACAAAAACAGAAAGATTATTGCCCAAAGGAAATGGAAAAACGTGCAGGTGCAGTAACACCTCAACACATCAACAAACCTGGGTCTCTGGTTGCTATTGTAAGAAGTTACAAAGGTGCTGTAACAAGAAAAGTACTTTCTTAAGTTGCTACTGCCTACTAAAATAAGTTAAGGAGTGACACGCAAATCTGGTATAAAAAATTGAAAAAAGAAACAACTATTTGATTACAAAACTATCATGAGGAAATAATAAAAAACAGAACAGCACTATAACAACCTAAGCAAATTCATCAAAAATAATCCTAGAAAATGGGAACAAAACCTAAATGAATAACTGAAAATCAAACATAGTGGGTAAGAGCAACAAAGCCAAACCGAAGCCACCCATACAATTGACGCAAGGAGAGTGAGCAGTGGGTGCCAGCAGCAGCAAGCGGTACCGCCTAATCTGCCCCAACAAGACTTAAAAAGAATAAATAGCGCATGCTATACCTCACAGAACAGGGCGCATGCGATGCGCCAACAAACTGAAATAGAAATCAATGGCAGAAGAATTGAAAGATAGCATAGAAACAAACCAACTGGACTCTGGAACCTACGAGATCATACAGGGCCGTCTACTACAGCAAAAAAAAGACCTGCAGCAACGTCTCAATAAACTAAACGATGAGCGCAAAAACATCTTTGGATCGCTAGAGACCAAACTGCTCGCAAATGAACGCATCAATACCGATAACAACTGCATTGCTAGAGATATTGTTACCATAGGCAAATACAGTATTTTTGGGTATAATGTACATTTTGGGTTGCGCACTCAGGTTACTTTAAGCGATGTTTTTAGCATTTATCAATTTGATCGTGGTGAGAACTCAAGAGATAATGCAGGGAATTATGTAAAAAAAGAATTTCGCTTTCGCGAAAGCGATAACAACCTAAATCTAATAAACAACCCTGTATTTATAACTGACTTTGAAAATCTATATAAATACTATCGTAATACCATCTTTTCAAAGTTTGCAGTTATAGGAAATTACCTGCATATGGTTTTTCAACTAAGCGACTCTGTCACAGATATCAAAACTTTTAAATGGCTTATTTCTGGTGATGAATTAAATTATGTAGATAATCGTAGTGAACACGAGTATAAATTACCCCCGCAATACGGTTTTCAGTGGCAGGAAGCTGGGCGAGACCATCAACGTAATGGTATTCATGGGCACATTTCTATTTTAGACATAGTTTTTGTAGAAACCATAGGAGGGGATTTAACTATCAAAATAGAAGATAATACCAATGATGGTCAGGGTATTTATAGAGAAGATGTTACACACCGCGATCAAACCCTAGATGACGGGCAATACCGCTATGCAGATCTAGGAAACCTTATCATTTTAGAAATTAAACCATTTCAAGAATCACCTCGTTATTTTATTTATAATCATAAAGTTAAGGAGGTAAAAAAAATAGATAGTATCGCACAAGCAGCCGTGCTATTACCCGATGGACAAGGCGTGATTTTCCCTAGTGGTTTTTATTTGCAGACTGGGATATACAATGTTTTTGCTGGCAAATCTAGCGGTTTAAGATTTCAGCAAAAAATCACCTCGCCTAATGGTGAAGATCATTTATATGTGTTTTATAATCCGCAAGAGGCTTTTTATGTTTTAATGTCTTATAACGTGATCGACCAAAAGGTGTTGACGCCTATTACCTGTGGTGGTTTTACTATATTAGAACATGGCGAATTGTGCTACTTTAAGCCAGACAGTGAGCAAACCAAACACCACACCCTGCAGATCTGGCAAACCCCTTTTTTAAAAGGTGCGATCATGCCCTCACAACATCAAGACAGTTTGTTGTATAAAATAGGCAATAAAGACATCGTTAAAGCAATGGCCGAGTCTAATGAACTATTAACTTTATTGAATAAAGGAGATAGTTATGAAGGTTTATATGACGATATAGCGCGCACTTCAAAAAATATTCTTGATGGCTATTACTGGCTGCAAGAACAAGATGCAAAGCAATTGAACCTGCCGCTTATTGAAATCAACAAAGCATCCAATGCTGCAATAGACGAGTTTGAAAAAGTAAAGCAACTGCGCAAACAAGCAGCCGAAAACACCATGGAGATCTCTAAAAAAGTTGATAGTCTTTTCAGTAAAATAAAAAGCGCCTCTTTTAAATCTATCAATGATTTTGTACAATTATTAATGCAATTGCGCAACTTGCGTGGTGAGGCAATAGGTCTTTACGAGGTGCGTTACATAGACCCTAATTTTATCAAAAAAATTGAGGAGGGGGTTGTAGAACAAAACGAGACCATATCGCGACGTGCGGTAACTTTTTTACTAGATGACAAAGCTCTTGCACCCTACCAAAATGCCATCAATGAAAAGCAGGAAGCCTTAAACAAGACACAAAAGGTTATAGAGGTTAAAACACTAGAAAAAGAGGTCAATGAAATTGCCGTAAGTCTAGAACTATTGATTGAAATTGTCTCTAATCTAGAAATAGAGGACACCTCGCACTCTACAAAAATTATTGAAAATATATCTTTGATTTTTGCCACCATAAATCAGGTAAAAGCTGCCATAAAAAATAAGGTCAACACCCTAGGAAAAAAAGAGGCACAAGCAGATTTTGCAGCACAATTGAAACTAGTTGATCAAAGTATTATTAACTACTTAGATATTGCAAATACTCCTGAAAAATGTGATGAATTCTTAACTAAAATTTCTATCCAATTAGAAGAGCTAGAAGGAAAGTTTGCCGATTTTGACGAGTATATCAACGAGATCATTGAAAAGCGCGAAGAGGTTTATACCGCATTTGACAATCGTAAAAATAGTCTGGTAGAGGCACGTAATAAAAAAACTCTTTCTTATCAAAATGCAGCAACACGCATTTTAAAAGGGGTTCAAAAAAGAGCACAGTCTTTAAATAGCGCTGCCGAAATAAACGGGTACTTTGCAAGCGATTTAATGATCAATAAGGTGCGTGACATCGTTCTAGAACTTAAAGAACTAGACGATGCAGGAAAAGCAGAAGGAATAGAAACCGCTTTAAAAGTTGCCCGAGAGGATGCATTGAGAAAACTAAAAGACAAAAACGAACTTTATGAAGATGGTGATCGCATCATTAGGTTGGGAAAACACAAATTTGGCGTTAATAAACAACAGCTAGATTTAACCATCGTGTTTAAAAATGATAAATTATACTATCATTTAACCGGTACCGATTTTTATCAAGAATTGAATAACGAGATACTGTCCCAGTCTAAAGAAATTTGGAATCAAGAACTGGTCTCAGAAAACGGGCAGGTGTACCGCGCTGCATACCTAGCATATAGGGTCTTTAAAACTGGTAATAAAGAATATTTAAGAACCTGCGGATTTGAACAGCTTCTTAAAGCAGTTCAAGAAGCAGCGAGTGGCGACTATTCTGGTGGGTATGTAAAAGGAGTCCATGATCACGATGCAGCACAAATTTTAAACGTCTTATTGCACAAGCACCACGACCTGGGCCTACTTACTTATGATCCTAACACTAGGGCACAGGCGCAGTTTTTTTGGAATGGACTAGAAACATCACATCGCAAGGACATGAACCGCATTTTAAAAAGTGCTGGCGAGGTGCTTGCTGTTTTTTCTGAAAGCAAGGAATATGATGTTATTATTGACAAGGTCGCAAAAGAAATTCATCACTGGCAACAAGATCAAGACTCTACCATTAATGCCCACAAAATAGCCAGTTATCTATTTAACGAGTTAAAGGACAATGACCATTTCTGTCTTAGCGCAAGTGCGTTGCAATTAAAAGAAGCGTTTGAAAAGAAAATTAAAAAACAAAATGCCGATTTAAAATTTAAAAAGAGTCTAGAGGCCTGTGATAGCGAGATGTCAAAAATTACCTTGGTGAGACAATGGGTTTCCGCTTTTGCGAAAGCGGAATTATCACCAGCTTACTTGCCCTATATCAACGAGTGTGTGGCAAATCTACTTTATGGAACCATGGCAACAGCAACCACCATTACAGTTGCTGCTGAAGAAACTATTTCACAGCTTAAAGGGGCTCACAACAGCATAAAAGAAGGGAGTTTTGTATTTAACTATCACGAGTTTATCGCATTGTTAGAAGATTTTGCGATGATAAAGGTACCTGCTTTTGAAAAGTTTAGAAAGGCTAAACACCAAGTGACCGAGCAGCTAAAAGAATCCTTACGATTAGAAGAATTTAAACCACGAGTTATGAGTTCATTTGTGCGCAACCAGCTAATTAATCAAGTGTATTTGCCATTAATAGGTGATAATCTTGCTAAACAACTAGGCGCTGTAGGTGACACACAACGCACCAATCGCAGTGGGCTTTTACTATTAATATCACCACCAGGTTATGGAAAAACAACCTTAATGGAATATGTGGCAGAGCGTTTAGGACTAATTTTTATGAAAATAAATGGCCCTGCGATAGGTCACGACATCACATCTGTAGATCCAGAAGCAGCTACCAATACTGCTGCTAGAGAAGAGCTTAAAAAACTGAACCTAGCATTTGAAATGGGTGATAATGTGATGCTCTATCTAGACGATATACAACATTGTAGCCCAGAGTTTTTACAAAAATTCATAAGCCTATCTGACGGAACTCGCAAAATCGAGGGGGTTTATAATGGTAAACCACAAACTTATGATTTGCGTAACAAGAAATTTTGTGTAATTATGGCTGGTAATCCTTATACAGAAAGTGGGGATAAATTTCAAATACCCGACATGCTTGCAAATCGCGCCGATATCTATAATTTGGGTGATATTATAGGCGATACCGCTCATTTATTTGAGTTAAGTCTAGTTGAAAACGCATTAACTAGCAATACCGTATTACAGCAGTTGAGCAACAAACATTTTGACGATGTATATACGCTTATCGACCGCGTGCAAAATGGCACTAGCAGTGCAGAATTAAAAGGCAATCACAGCAATCAAGAAATAGAAGATTATCTGGCCGTTTTAGAAAAAGTACTCAAAATAAGAGACACCTTACTTAAAGTAAATGAAACCTATATTGCAAGTGCAGGAATGGAAGATGCCTATCGTACTGAGCCCTCTTTTAAACTACAAGGGTCGTATCGTGACATGAACAAACTAGTGGCCAAAGTAGTCCCGATAATGGATGATAAAGAGCTGCAAACATTGCTATTATCTCACTATGAAAGTGAATCACAAACTTTAACCAGTGCTGCCGAGGCTAATCTTTTAAAGTATAAAGAACTTGTGAAAACCATAACTAGTGAAGAACAGCAACGATGGAATGAGATTAAAAGTATTTTTACAAAAAACAATAAGCTCAATGGTTTAGGTGGACAAAACCAAATGTCACAGGTGCTAAGTCAAATGATAGAGTTTACAGAGAATCTAGAAGGGATTAAAGAAGTGTTAAAAAGTGGGTTTGCTAGATAATGAGAACTGATTGATTGATGGTCGAAAACTTAAACCTTGTGACAGCGTATACTTTAGAAAAAATAGTGGCTTAAAAATCAGATGTATAAAATTAAAAGAGTAGTTTGAACTGTTATATCTTTAAGTGGATTATAGTGCGTATTATTTAATACAGTGAAATGGTTTAAATTAATTTTAGTTGGGCAACATTGACTTTGCACTATTTTTTAAACATCATCATTTCCATCAAACTACCTTAAATTAACTACATATATGATCGTCCCCATTATTGCTAAAACTGCTACAATAGCAAGAAATATTTTCCAAAAAGAATAAGGCCTTGTTCCATGGATTATTCCTGTTTGTCCATTGACGTAAAAATTATATCGTTTTGAGTTAAAACGATAAGAACTTATGTAAACAGGTAGTAGTATATGTTTAAAGGTCTCTTCACTTAATTGTATGTCTATTTGCTGCACGCGCTGGGTATCACCACCTATATCTCTCTTGGCCCAATTTGTAGCAATCTGCCTGGCCTGTTCTTTTGCATCTAGATGACCGTCTTTAAGTGGTATGGTATATTTTTCTGTCACATAACCAGCAAGAAACCTGCTGTCAAAAGCTTTAAGTTCTTTTAAATTCCAAGAGGCTATTTTTTGTGGAATTTGACTGCCATTTTTTTTTGAAGCTTTTACCAATGTATCATCAACAAATCCTGAAACCTCGCCACTTGCAGGATACCATCTTGTACGACGTTGTCGTCTAGTGCGTTTGTTTTTACCACTACCAGATGTTACTGTGACATAATAATACTCGCCACGCTGTCCTTTATACTGCGCTGCAAGTTGCGCATCAAAGGTCCAGTAGGGCACATAAAGCCCTTTAGTATTTTCTGGACTAAGGCTGGCACGCTGCAAATTATTAGGTGCCCACCACAAACCATTTACCCACTTTTTAAATATTTGGTATGCTTTATCTTGTTTAAAAGCAAAAGGCAGCACAGCACCTGGCAATATCCAGTTCTCATGATAGACGTCTTCTATAATCAATGGCATGGTACAATAAACACAATGCAAGGATTTGTAACTTTCTTCTACATGCTGGTTGGCACCACAATTTTTGCAATGCAGCATAGAGATTTCCATAGAGTGGGACTGCGACCCCATCTCTTTTAGGTAATTATCTAGTTCCATCTCTTCTATTTCTTGAATAGATGGCTCGATCACCTCTTTATGGTGACAGTAATCACAGGTAATTAAATCTGTTCCAGGCTCATAGGTAAGTTCTGCACCGCAATTAACGCAGGACTTTTTAAGCTCTGATATTCTAGATGGTTCTGTATTCAATTTTACTTGTTATGCTTTTAATTTTAAAAAGTTAGGCTGGCATTTTTCCTTTATTTATAATAATATTTACTAATTGTTTTTAAAATAATTATGATAAATTCTTATAATTGATGTGGTAGACGCAATCATTACAAAATAAACGATTAGATATCTTTTCTGTAAAAAGCTATCAGAAAAAAGATCTGTAATACTTAAAACCAGTAACATATTTGATATAAACCATAAAAGCGACAACATCATCACGTTTTTAAGAGAAGGGTTTTTGAAGATATTATTTTTAAGCATGTGTCATTTATATTATTAAATATTTTATAAGGTACAACATCTAAATTATTGCTTAATAAAAGAACTATCTAACAATAATTAAAAGATGGTGTTTAAATCACTATTTGTTTGGGTGCCTATAAATGAATCCCCAATGATCTAATTTCTTTAACAATTTAGAAAATTGAATTATTAACATATGTATTTATGGTAAAGGTGGTGGGGTGTTACCGCCTAGAAAAACTTTTAACTCTTCTACATCACTTATTTTTTTCCAACCATCCTGTCCGGCTTTCCATACTAAGGTATCTCTATTAATGGTTCTACTTGCGTATAAAGACCTTAACTGTTCATAGTTTACAGGACCTGCTTGCGCACCATTGTAGGCATAAAAATAAGCAACGGCTTGCGGCATGGGTGGTGGTGTGCCACCAGCTTGAAACTGCTGTGAATGTTGTTGTTGCACAGGTATTTGCTGTTGTTGCCCGCCCATTTGTGGCGACATCATATTACCCATTTGTTGTGCAAGGACAAAACCCATTCCCATTCCCATACCAGCACCTGCGGTACCGCCTTCATTTTGTGCTGCGGCTTCAATAGCCTTGGCAGTTTTGAATTTAGTCAATTTATCAAGATCTATTTTATCCAGACGGCTGTATTCAAAAATCTCTTTTTTAAGATCTTCTGGCATAGAAACATTTTCTATGAAGAATCTTTCTAAAGATATTCCCACACCTAGAAACTCTGGTTGCATTACTTCTTTACAGGTATCAGATAGCTCTGTTGTATTTGCTGCATACAATTCTATGGGTAGATTTGCCTCTCCTACTGTATCTGTAAATCTAGTTGCAATTAAACTTTTAAGATGCTCGTTAATTTCAAAATTGGTAAAATTATTATCAGTTCCTACAATGTCGACAATAAACTTACCTGCGTCGGCAATTTTAAATGCATAAGTACCAAAAGCCCTGATTTCTACTAACCCAAAACGATCATCACTTAAAGTAATCGGGTTTTTAGTCCCCCATTTTTCATCTGTAAATAGTGTTGTGTTTACAAAATAAACCTCGGCTTTAAAAGGTGAGTTAAAACCATATTTCCAACCCTTTAAGGTAGAAAGAATAGGTAAATTTTGTGTAGTAAGGTCATAAGTTCCTGGTTCAAAAACATCTGCTAGTTTGCCTTCATTAATAAAAACCGCCTTTTGCCCTTCTCTCACGATCAGTTTTGCGCCGTTTTTGATTTCGTTTTGATAACGTTCAAATCTATAGGCAATGGTGCCGTCTGTAAAATCTAGCCACTCAACGATGTCTATAAATTCGTTGCTTAATTTTTCTTTTATCCTGTCAAATATTCCCATTTTGGTTGTTTTTAAAAATAATTTTAAAATTACTAATTTTTATTGTTATATTGTTTTGTTTCTTTCAAAAATTATCTGGTTTTAAAACAGTCCTATAATTGCTCTCCTTTAAATTTTTAAAAAGAAAGTTGGCACGTCCATAGTCTTATGCCATATCGTTAACAACATTTTAGTGTTCAGTTGACAATTTTATAAGAAATTAAAATTCATAGTTGGTCATTAAATTTTTGAAAGTCAAAGTAAGGAGTGACTATTCAGATAATAATGGAGTATGTGAAAGCGAAAAGCCATTTAAAAAATAGAATAGCCTAGCTTTAAAAACGAAAGTTTTAATAAACTGCTAAGTGAATTAGGAAACACCCTTTTTAATCGTCGCTCAAATTTTAACTTAGCGACATAAATTTATATGTTTTTTCAACACATAAAAGCTATTGTTGATAATTGACATGGCACAAGCCGTGTATAATTAATTGCTGGGTTTTTGGGCATTTTCAGAAAATTTTCGAAAATTTTCAAGGTATCAAACATTTATTAAATCTAGTGCTTGATAGCAGGCAATTAATCATACACAATACCGATGAAGGTGCTATTATTTTAAATTTCTACCATTTTCTTCTGGATAAAACTCTTGAACGGGATCGCTTTGCCATACTTTTTTCGTTTCTACACACATGGCGGTTAATGGGCCTTTATAGGCTGCAGCAGTGTCTAGATTCCAAACGTTTGCAGCATTCATAGGTTTGTGTTGCCCCCAGCGGTTTGTAGGCGTGTGACCTATAAAAATTTCTTTGTAAAGATTTAATCTGTTGGGATATTTGTCATTACCTGGTGATAAACAGGGGTTTAACGACAATGCTAGTTCCCACAACGTGCGATCCCAGGAGGTAATATTTTTAAAATATTCATAATGGGGTCCATTAAGATTGTGAAAACCAGCATGAAAAAAGCCATTACCATTTAACTCGTAAAAGTTGTGTAAATCGTTTTTTAAAAAATTAAAATGTGCCTCAATTTCTTCCTTTGTTCTATGGGCATAACTGTCTACTGTGCTTTGTCCACCATGAAAGAGCCACATTTTGTGAGGTTGCGCCGCTTGTAGATTATCTACTACCAGCTCGTCATGATTCCCTCTTAAAAATATAGGTAGCGTTTGATTGTTTTGTTTCCGCTTTCGCAAAAGCGAGATTAAAAAATCTACTACCTCATAACTTTGCGACCATCCATCTACATAATCACCTAAGAAAATGAGTTGATCATCGTCATTTAATTCTATTTTATCTATTAATTGAAGCAGCGCTTTGTAGCCGCCGTGTATGTCTCCTATAGCAATGGTTCTCATGAATTATGAATTGTATTTCACCTTGCGCAATACCCGCAAGGCATCTTTATATGTTTTATAAACTTCTGGAAATATGGCAAGCAAATCTTTATGAGCTTTCATTTTTTCTATAGGCTCTCCTACATTATTAAACTGGCAAATTAACATGGTTTCTGGTAATTGTTTTAAATCTTCTAGATCTTGTTCATTTAACACTGCTGCATTTGATAATTTATTTAAAATAGAAAGGTTTGTATTGTAAATGTGGTGTAATGTCCTGCGATCATAGAAAGGTGGGTTAAATACTATTTTATTTTCTAGTTTATAGGTTCCATTTGGGAAAAACCTTAAGATTTGCCGTTCTAGCGGGTGGTATTTTTGATTTACTCCTATTCCCAATTTAACAAATTCTAAAATACTGAAACTATCGTCGTCATATGTGATTTTCACCTCGTCTAGGGCGCTATAAAACAGTCGTACTTGCTCGTTTACCATTTCAATATCCACTCTAGAATAGTAGGTTTCTTTATTTTTGTGTTTGACTTTTCCAGACCAGCAAATTACAAATTGCTCTTTAAAAACCTTATAATGTGCCTCTAGATTTTGGTTCCTACGACCCAAAAATTCTACAACACTATTTAAAGTAAGCTCTATATTATTACTGGCTTTTTTTTCTAGTTGTTCAACAATTTGAGAGTTGATATCTTTAATTTCAATATTAAAGGCCTTTGGCATAGAAATGCTGCCGTCTCTAAAAAACACCATGCCACTAACTAAGCATATGGCGTGCCGATAGGCCAGCGCTATATGCTCTGTTGACTGATC
>CAZQGX010000040.1:0-29795 GCA_964593255.1 uncultured Flavobacteriaceae bacterium
TTTATTATATTTCAACACAATATACAAAATTTAGGCGTAATTACGGATATTCGATTAGTTAATTGATTTAAAACAGATTAAATATAGATAAATATATGTTGTTAGTTTTTATTTGCCCTTTAAAAAATATAGGATTTGATCAACAACTTCTTGAGTATATAGGCTATGTCCACCTGTTTGTGATGTATAAGTGGTTGCATTAGGCATGGCAACTGCTATTTGTTCCATAGCCTCATAAGGAACAATTAAATCGGTAGGAGCATGGATCAATAAAGTAGGTGTTTTAATAGTTTCAGCAAAGTTTGCGGCATTAAATTCTTCTATAAAATAGCCAAACTTAATTTTAAGTAACTGATTTAGGCTATCGTAAACTGCATTATTAAAACCAACCAATTGTTGGTATCCACGCATAATAACCTTTAAACTATTAGGGCTTCCTAAAAGAACTATTTTTTTAATAAACTCGTGTTGATGTTTTGATTCTTGAAAAATAGTTGCCAAGGCACCCACACTATGGGAAATTAAAATTTGTGGTTGGTATAATTGTATGATTGATGCAATCACACGAGAATATTTAACAGCTGTAAAATAAGTTCCATCACTATCACCGTGAGCAGGGGCATCTATAGCTATTATGTTATAATTTAGTTCTTGTAAAGGTTCTATTAAATATTTCCATCTAAAACTGTTTGACTCCCACCCGTGACTTAATAAGACCGTTGGGCCAGCACCTTTCCAATGGTACAATTGTAGCAAGCCGTCTTCAAAAGCTATTTTTTGTGTTCTTGCTGTACTTAAAAAGTCTTTGTGGTGGTCAAGGACTTTACCCTTTCTTGGCATACTGAAAACCTTGAGTGCTAGTGCGGCTGCCTTTTTACTAGAAAAGAAATGTAATACGTTAAAATATAAACCATATATTTTAGGGATAGCCTTTTGAAGTAGTTGTTTCATAGCGTTTTAAATAGCGTCGCAAGAGCTTGAAAAGAAAATTATTGCATTTTAGTAATTTTAAAAATCTTGCTTTTCAAGCCTATAATTTTATCATTATTTATTTTTAATGTTATACCAAAAATTCCCAGTAGTAACTGTAAAGTTTTTATAGCAACCATTACAAAGGTAACGCTCAACATCTTTTAACTCGCCGATAGCTCGTATGCGTTTATACGAGTAATGTGGACAAGTATCTACTTTATGCTCCTTGCTATCTTTTACTTGTTACTCTTGTAAAGACAAGGATAATAAAGATGAAACAATCTCTTGCTGAACCGTCGTTGAAGTACTAACAAAAAAATCTCTAAAGTCTGAGAAATCCACAATACTACATTTTTAACAAAGATCATACATATTTAATTTAGAACTTTGCTTTTATGAACTTAATGACCAAAAAAATGCCTCTATATTCTAGAGGCATTTTTTGGGTTATGGTGTGTTTGATTATTCCGCTTTCGCGAAAGCAGTACAACCTAAAACTTAATAGTTGATATAAACCCAACTTGCAACATCTTCTTTACTAGGGTCATTAAATTTAATCACATAAAAATAAGTTCCCGTAGGCAGTAATCCATCACCGGCATTAAGACCAGTATTTGGAATACCAGCAAACTCAACATAATTAGAAGCCCTAGTTTCATAAACTACAGAACCTAATCTATTAAATACCTTTAACTCAAAATTTGAAAACTGATCCAGTCCTGGGATAGAAAAAGTGTCGTTTGTACCATCATTATTAGGAGAAAAACCTTGTGGCACAACTACCTCGCAGGTTTCTACAATAAAGTCAAAAGAAGAGGTGTTGTAACAACCAGTAATATTACTTACTAGTCTTACATAAACTATTCCAGCAGATACTACTGCGTTTGTATTAATAGCATTTGTACCTGCATCTGCATCTGCTTGCGTGGTGTGATAAGTGATGTTAAAATCTGCAGTAGACTGACCGTTCAAAACAGCCGAGTCAATAAGAGAAAAGTCATATGAAATGGCACCATCAATAGGTGAATCGTCACATTCTGTAATGTCCATGACCGCACCTATAACTGGCGGTGCATTTACAATCACATCAAAAGTTGTTACTGCATAGCAATCTGCATCTTGAATATTTGATACTCTCACATAAATAGTCTCTCCAGCCGACTGAAAATTAGTAGGGTCTACAATAGCATTCACATTAGCGTCGGCATCTGCCTGAGATAAGAAATAACTAACCCCAAACTCATTTGGTGACTGTGTACCTAAAATAGCAGCCTCTTGCGAGCTAATATCAAAAAACTCTAAACCATCCAAAGTTGTAGGGTCGTCACAAGCCTGAAGATCTAGTGCCGTATTAGCCTCTGCAAAGGAGTATACTACATTTAAAGTTACTACTTTAAAACAACCTGTTGCAGTATCTTGTACTCTTACAAAAACGGTTTGATCTGTAGTAACATCGTATGCAGTAGTGTTTGCTATTGGATTTGTTTCAGCTTGCGCATCTGCATCGGTATTATAGGCAGCCACAGTGAACGAGGCAGGATCTAGACCATTAAGGATTTCATTAATACTTGCTGTTAAATCTAGGGTTTCTACACCTACCGTTTGACACACTATGATGTCATTAGGCACTGCTGTAGTAATTTCAGGAGCTACATCAATACAAACAGTTTCAGTATAGGTACAACCAAAGTTATCTGTAAACTCAAAATCATAGCAATTTTGACCAGCTGTATTAGGTGTTACGGTAATCACGTTTGCATTTGTTGCAGTGATATCTGGGTTTGCAGCCCACTGCTCGATTACGTCACTAGGCTCATAACTACCAGCTGTAGGGATGATAGCTGGATTGAAATTGATACCCCATTCAAAAATGTAACCGTTGTCTATAGACAGGTTATCAATGATATCAAGACACCATAATCCGTTAAGAGGTGAACCTATAAAGTTAGAAAAGGGGTCTTCTGGTAAATAATCTCCTGCTGGCATAGGGGTTGCAAAGGGTACTGCACCTGTTGACCCATCTAAAGTTGCCGTTGCAGTACCACTCTCGGTAAAGTTATAAATAAAACCCACTCCTGGGTTTAAGGAATTATCATCTAGTGCTTGACCTAAATACCTGCCGCCACCACTATTAGGGAAATCTAAAAAATTTACTTGAGAACCGTCGGGTGCTGTAAGAGTTATATCTAAATCGCCCATATAGGAGTGTTCCATATTTATAAAGACGCTTAATAAATCTGAAGCACTTTGAAAAGTAGTACCTGCATTAAATCCTGACACATCTATACATGTTTGATAAGCCACACCGCTACCATCTGGCAAGAAAGTTTGCCCAGTTATAGGTGGGGCAACATTTGCAAAGAATTCTGTGGTTTCTACAAGACCTGTTATATCTGTTGATTCTCCAAAACAAATAGAGGTATCTGCCGCTTGTGTACCGGTAAAATCTGGAGTAGTAGAAACCTGCACTAAAATATCGCTAGAATCCCCTCTAGAACGGTCTCTACAACCAGTAGGATCTGTAGCGATAAAATCTACTCGATATATCCCAGGAGCTGCATAAGTTTGCGATGCGGTAGTTCCTGCAACACGTGTTCCATCTGATAGTAGGAATTCATATGTTGCACCAGCGCCGTCTACACTAAAATTGGCACTACCCGTATAGCTCACTGTTTCACCTTGACAAACTCTTATAATACCATCTGCATCGGGAGCTGGAACAGCAACTACAGAAGATGTTATTGTCTGACAATTATCAATACAAGCAATTGTGGCCTCCCATCCAGCTGCGACATTTGTTGAATCTGATCTGAACCTAAAAGTTATACATCCTGAGGTATTTGCTGGGCTGGAAAGGATATTTCCTGGCGAGTTACTCCCTAAAAATACGCCTGCTAATGGTGCCGTTGTACTATCGCCGTCATATACAAATAATAAATCCCCTGAGGCTAGGGTAAATGAATTAAATGTAATTTGCATGTCATCTGTAGTGAAAGGTGAACAAAAGGTGATAATAGAATCTTCACCATTTGTGTAAGCGCCTGTAAGACCACCAGAGTCTGTAAAACTACCGCTACAAGTAGTAAAACTTGCGTCATTCATTGCAAACTCCTGTGCTTGTAACATAAATGAAACAAAAAACATGGTAACAATATTTAATATATTTTTTTTCATATTTAAAATTATTTAATAATTAAGGTGATATTAAACAATGCAAATTAATGAAAATATTTAACTCTTTATTATGTTTATTTAATTTCTATCAAGTTTTTATCATTTACAACAATTATAAGTTAGCTCTTTTATTTAAAAAGCTTGCTTAAATCAAAAAACCGCTTGATTTTCAAACGGTTTTTATATATGAAAAAAGAAAAAGAATTATTCTTTTTCTTTTTTCTTTATTTCCTTAGGTTCTAACCTTCCCTTTGATTTATCCATCATATCATACATTATAGGAGTTGCAATAAAAACAGAAGAATAAGTACCTACTATCACACCTATTATTAATGCAAGCATGAATCCTTTTATGGATTCACCGCCAAATAAGAAAATAGCTAGCAGTACAATCAATGTAGTTAAAGAGGTGTTTAAGGTACGTGAAATAGTGCTGCTCACAGCGGCGTTTACTGTTCTTGTAAACTCCCAATAGGTACGTTCATTTATAAATTCTCGTATTCTATCAAAAACAACCACCGTGTCATTTAAGGAGTATCCTATAACAGTAAGAATGGCAGCAATAAATGCTTGATCAATTTCCAAATTAAATGGTAGCACCTTATAGAGTAGAGAAAAAGCACCTAATACAATGATCACATCATGGAATACGGCAGCAACTGCACCTAGAGAGAATTGCCATTTACTGAAACGTAATAGTATGTATAGAAACACCACAATTAAAGAACCTAGAATCGCATAAAGTGAACCAGTCAAAATATCATCTGCAATGGTAGCACCTACTTGAAAAGAAGATCTTACCCCGTATTTTTTATTTTCATCACTTATATCTGCAAACTGTTCTTGCGTCATGTTTGCTGGCAAATATGGTTGTAACACTTGAAATAATTTATCTTCTATTTCTTGACTTACCTCACTATCTTCTCTATCAATACCGTATTTTGTACTAATTTTTAATTGATTAGCAGATCCATAGGTTTTTGCCTCGGCACTACCGAAAACATCAGCAGCACTTAACTGCTTAGTGATTTCTGTGGCATTCACTTCTTTATCAAAACTTACAATCACGGTACGTCCACCTGTAAAGTCGATTCCTAGATTCAATTTATTGGTCGCAAGAGAAACTAAACTTCCTATAATTAGTACACTAGAAATAATGTAAGCCATCATTCTTTTCTTTAAGAAATCTATATTTACATTTCTAAACAAGTTCTTTGTTGCAGCTGTCGAAAAGGTGATAGACTTACCATTTCTTATGTAACCATCTACAAAAAGTCTAGTGATAAATACCGCTGTAAATAATGAGGTAAGAATACCTATCATTAAAGTAGTTGCAAATCCTTGGATAGGACCTGTTCCAAAAACATAAAGGATAATTGCGGTTAAAAAGGTAGTAATGTTTGCATCTAAAATAGAACTTAGTGCATTGTTAAATCCGTCTTTAATACTATCTGCTTGTGATTTTCCTTTTGCTAGTTCCTCTCGTATTCTTTCAAAAATAAGAACGTTTGCATCTACAGATATACCTATAGTTAATACAATACCTGCAATTCCAGGTAAGGTAAGAACCGCTTTAAGAGATGCCAAAGCACCAAATATGAACAAAATATTTACAAGTAAAGCAATATCTGCATACACACCTGCACGACCATAATAAAAGATCATCCATATTAAGACCAGTAATAGTGCAATACCAAAAGACATTAAACCACTATCAATAGCTTCTTGACCTAATGATGGCCCTATAACATCGCTTTGCACGATTTCTGCTTTTGCAGGTAATTTACCAGCTCTTAATACTGTAGCAAGATCTTTTGCTTCATCAATAGAAAAATTTCCTGATATTTGCGTGCTACCACCACTTATTTTACCATTAGTAACACTAGGTGCGCTATATACAGTATTGTCTAGTACAACAGCTAGTTGGGTTCTTTCTTGATAGGCTTTATCGGTCATTTCTTCCCATATTCTAGCGCCTTCTCCATTCATGGACATACTCACAATAGGCGCACCAGTTGGGCCATACTGCTGGCTGGCATCTGTAATAACACCTCCAGATAATGGAGCTTCATTTTGTGCATTACCTTTTAATGCATACAATTCAACAACTTCATACCCTAATTCTTTATTTAAAACTGGTAAGCTCCATGCAAATTTCACATTACGTTGATCAGCAGATAGTTGACTTCTAGCCTGTAGGTCGTTTAAGTAGGAATTTACAAGATCTTTATCACTTTCTCTAAAAGTTAATAGACCTCCGGTACTAGATAATTGTAATGTTCTACCTAGAATAGGGCTGTCGTCATAGTTTGCATCATCTATTGCGTTATTAGATGCATCTGTAATACCTTCTTGATTTAATAAATCTCCTAGACCAGTTTGAGTGGTGTCTTGTACGGTTCCTGCAGCCGCTGCAACATCATCTGTTGCTACTTCCTTTTGATCTAGTTCTTTTTGTTTAGCGATTTTATCTGCCCAAAAATCATTTGCAGTTGTAAGGTAAGAAGATATTTCTTGCGGATTAAAAACATGCCAAAATTCCAGCTGTGCCGCCTTAGTAAGTATGTCTTTTATGCGCTTCACATCTGTTTCACCAGGTAGCTCTATGAGAATACGACCAGACGTGCCCAGTTGTTGTAGATTAGGTTGTGTTGTACCAAATTTATCGATACGCTTGCGCAATACATCAAAAGCGCTGTTCATGTAATCTTTTAACTCTTCTCTTAAAATAGGAGCTACTTGTGCATTAGTCATATCAAACTCAATACCGCGAGTTTGCATTTCTTGATTTGCAAAAATATCTGGAGACGCCAGCTGCGCTCCTTCTATTTTATTAAACTCTTCTATAAAATATTCAAAATAGTCATTTTGACCATTTTGTATTCTTAAATCTGCTGCATCTAGAGCACTGTTAAAAGCAGGATCGGTAGAATTATCTGCCATTCCCATTAACAAATCTCTTACAGAAACTTGAAGGATAACATTAATACCCCCTTTAAGGTCAAGTCCTTTTTTAAGCTCTTGGTTTTTTGCAGCTTCATAATTGGTAAAGCCACCCCAAACATCTACAGATGCTACAGAGTCTAAATAACGTTTTTCGGCATCACTCTTTAATGTGGCTGCATTTACCGCATCTTTATCTACTGTATTTGATGCATAAACTGCGGCATCGCCTTCTACTTTATTTGTGATGAAGGTGTAAGTAAGCT
Source organism: uncultured Flavobacteriaceae bacterium (assembly GCA_964593255.1). Classification (GTDB taxonomy): domain Bacteria; phylum Bacteroidota; class Bacteroidia; order Flavobacteriales; family Flavobacteriaceae; genus Nonlabens. The sequence continues at coordinate 7,356 of CAZQGX010000040.1, forward strand.
GGTAAATACTAGCTATAGCAAAAATGATCGCAAAAAAACGTATCAATCCTTTATTTTGCATGATTTTATTGTTTTAAAGTTAAAATTAAAAAAAAAATGGTAAATTTAAAGTTTACCTTATAGTTAAGACAGAATAGGTGCCCTAACTAAATGAAAAGCTGAAGAATTTTATACAATTATTTTAAGACTGGATACTCTAGTAAAAAATATAAACTGTAAAAAAAATAAAATTAAGAAAGAGGCCCTGCTCGCACTTCGGGTATTATAAAAAGAGAATTTTCTATTGTAAGCGATGTATGATCACAAACTTTTAGATCAATAGCAGTAATGCTATTATAATTGTAAGAAAGAACCTGTGCTAGATGCAAAAAATGAACCTGTGGACTGCGATCATAATTCTGTTTAAGTTGAATGTAGCACAAACCCTCGTGATCCATCCCAGAATGTTTTTGATCTTTTAATTCATAAAAGTCAATTTGAATCTCTAATAACAGATCTTGTACAGGTGTTTTATCATCCTTACCGTTCCATATGCAACTAGCTTTTAGATTTTCTAAACCTCCTGTTGTAAACAATATACTTTTTACTTTTGGTAAGTTTAGACTACTGTAATAAGAAATCTTTAAAGAACCTTTTACAGTTTCATCGATAGAGATATGCTCTGCACCTATTTGTAATAGTTGGGACTCAATCGATGCAACAGTTGCTTTGTGACTATCGGCACTATCCACTGTAGAAAAGGTAAGAACCATTTCTTGATTGGGTCTTTTTTGTATATGCTGCTGCACAACAAAACAAGAGATAGCGGCAATCAAGACGCCTATGTACCATTTAATTTTCACGTGCCAAATATAAAGTATTCTATGAGTAATTTTCTAACAAGTAATCAATTAATTGTCATTTATGAAATTTTCTATGTTTAATAAACAAATTGGTGTTATTTCGTTATTTCAGCTAGAGAGAAAATAGAATTTAATCTCCTTAATAGGATGATTATGAATGTATAGCTTTCATAACTTTATGATAATTCCGCTTTCGCGAAAGCGAGATAAAAAGAGCTAAAAGAGCAAAATAACTTATCACTCGCAACAAGGCATAAAAAAACCGCACTATAAAGAACGGTTTTTAACAATTAATTTATAGAAATCTAGATCAATGCATTAGTTGCTTTAACACCTTCAGCACTGGCTTTCATTGCAGCTTTTTCTTCGTTAGATAATTTGATTTCAACGATTTCTTCAATACCGTTTTTACCTAAAACTACTGGCACACCTATACACAGATCTGTAAGGTCGTATTCACCTTGCAACAAAGTACTGCAAGGGAAAATCTTTTTTTGATCGCATGCAATAGCATGAACTAAAGAAGATACTGCCGCACCAGGAGCATACCAAGCGCTGGTACCCAATAAGCCGGTAAGGGTTGCGCCACCTACTTTGGTGTCATGTAATACTTGCTCTAATCTCTCAGTCGATAAAAACTCGCTGGCAGGAACAGAATTACGTGTTGCAAGACGTGTTAATGGTACCATTCCTGTATCTGAATGACCACCGATAACCATTCCATCTACATCAGATATAGGTGCTTGAAGTGCCTGGGCAAGACGGTATTTAAAACGTGCACTGTCTAGCGCACCGCCCATACCTATAATACGATTTTTAGGAAGACCAGTAACTTTGTGTGCTAGATAAGTCATGGTATCCATAGGGTTTGAAACTATAATAAGGATCACATCTGGAGAATGTGCTACAATACTAGTCGCCACTGATTTTACAATACCGGCGTTGATACCGATAAGCTCTTCACGAGTCATACCTGGTTTACGAGGGATTCCTGAGGTGATTACAGCTATCTGGCTGCCTGCGGTTTGTGAATAATCGTTTGTTACACCTGTTATTTTTGTATCAAAGCTGTTAAGAGATGCGCATTGCATTAAGTCCATAGCTTTACCCTCGGCAAAACCTTCTTTAATATCTAGCAAGACCACCTCGCTAGCAAAATTTTTAATTGCGATATACTCTGCACAACTTGCGCCCACTGCGCCTGCTCCTACTACTGTAATTTTCATATTATTTAGATTTAATTTAAGTATGTTTTAAAGCCCTTATGACTTAAGCAAAGATAAACAAAAGCTTACTGTTTAATGGGGGAAAGAGTCTAAAAGTATGTCTTTTAAGTATTGGGTATTTATAAAAAGGTTTTGATACCGTCGTTACATTTATAATCAAGAGATGCTTTTGTCGTCTCTGGCAATTCGGCTCTTATGCCTAAAATATCAAATTTCTGATTATAATAGGAATTCAACTTGATCAGTTTTATGCAATAGAAAGTAACTTGCAAGTACGATTTAAATTATTGTTAAATGATTTGAGCACCTAAACATTTATAAATCAATGGATAAGTAGCCAAGAACATTAGGCTACACCTAATTTTTAACATTGATCATTTATGCACCTTCTATTGATACTTATACCTTTTAAGCACTCTAAAATTTGCTCTTCACTCGTTTTTTAAAAGATGATGTGTTATATGTTTTATTGCAGTCGTGAAAATTTCACAGCATTTAATTTCTCTTCTGTTTTATAGATTGTTTTTTTAGGGCATACCTACATTTAAAAAATTATGCACATACAACAAAGATCAAAAACTTAAAAAAATAAAAAAAAAACCCTTGAAAATCAAGGGTTTTAAAATTGACAACTAATTTAGAATAAAAACCTATTATGCATCAATATTTGCATAAATGGCGTTTTTCTCAATAAAATCTCTACGCGGCGGTACCTCGTCACCCATTAACATAGAGAATACTCTATCAGCCTCGGCAGGGCTGTCTATGGTGATTTGACGCAGTGTTCTAAACTCTGGGTTCATTGTAGTATCCCACAGTTGGTCTGCATTCATTTCTCCTAGACCTTTGTATCGCTGTATTGCCGCACCACCACCAAAACTTTCGGCAATAGCGTCACGATCTTTATCAGACCATGCATAACGTTTTTTAGCACCTTTTTTAACTAAATATAAAGGTGGTGTAGCGATATAGATATAACCTCGCTCTACAAGCTCCTTCATATAACGGAAGAAGAAGGTAAGTATTAAAGTAGCAATGTGCGACCCATCTATATCTGCATCACACATAATGACAATCTTGTGGTAACGCAGTTTTTCTAGATTTAAGGCTTTAGAATCTTCGGCAGTACCAATGGTTACACCTAGTGCGGTGTAGATATTGCGTATTTCTTCATTTTCAAAAACCTTGTGTTGCATGGCTTTTTCTACATTAAGAATTTTACCTCTTAAAGGAAGAATGGCCTGAAATTCTCTATCGCGACCTTGTTTTGCAGTACCCCCGGCAGAATCACCCTCTACAAGAAATACCTCGCATAATGTAGGATCGGTTTCAGCACAGTCAGAAAGTTTTCCTGGCAAACCGCCACCACTCATCACGGTCTTGCGTTGTACCATTTCTCGTGCCTTGCGGGCGGCATGGCGTGCAGTTGCCGCAAGAATTACTTTTTGTACAATCGTTTTGGCATCGTTAGGATGTTCTTCTAGATAATCTTCCAGCATTTGTGACACTGCTTGAGACACAGCGCTAGTTACCTCGCGATTACCCAATTTAGTTTTGGTTTGACCTTCAAACTGAGGTTCTTGGATTTTTACCGAAATAATTGCGGTAAGTCCCTCTCTAAAATCGTCTCCCGAAACATCAAATTTTAATTTATCGAGCAGTCCAGACCCATCTGCATATTTTTTTAATGTAGTAGTCAACCCACGACGGAAACCTGCAAGGTGGGTACCTCCTTCATGCGTATTAATGTTATTTACATAAGAATGAAGGTTTTCTGAATAACTGTCGTTATATATCATGGCAACCTCTACAGGAATGCCATTCTTCTCACCTTCCATAGAAATTACCTCTTGTATGATAGGCTGGCGTGTGTCGTCTAGAAAACGTATAAATTCTTTTAATCCTTCTTCAGACTGAAAAGTTTCTGTAATGTTGTTTCCTTCTTTATCCTGTCGTCTAGCATCGGTTAAAATGATTTTTATTCCTTTATTTAAAAAAGAGAGTTCTCTCATTCTATTTGCTAGAGTATCATAATTAAACTCTACAGTTTGCTGAAAAATTGTGGCATCTGGAATAAAAGTAATGTCTGTACCTCTTTTATCTGTATCACCAGCAACCCTTACTGGATACATCACCTTACCACGTTCATACTCTTGCTCCCATATTTTACCTTCTCGATAAACAGTAGCTTTTAAGTGAGCCGATAGTGCATTTACACAACTTACTCCCACACCGTGCAAACCACCAGAAACTTTATAAGAGTCTTTATCAAACTTACCCCCTGCGCCTATTTTGGTCATTACCACTTGCAGTGCAGATACGCCCTCTTTTTTGTGCATATCCACAGGTATACCTCTACCATCGTCTTTAACAGTAATGCTATTGTCTTTATTAATAATTACTGTGATATTGTCACAGTAACCTCCCATGGCCTCGTCAATAGAGTTATCTACTACTTCATAAACTAAGTGATGTAAACCTCTTATTCCCACATCACCTATATACATTGATGGACGCATGCGCACATGCTCCATTCCCTCTAGTGCCTGTATTTGATCGGCACCATAAATTTTCATATTATCTTCATTCATAAATAGGTATGATTTTTTACTATAAACTTGTACATACAAAAATAAGAAAGTGCTAATGTTTACAGGAGTTATGGATAGAGTAACCCGCTTAAGTTATTAACATATTATTGATTTTTCACGCGCTTGTAATTTTAATTGTTGTTAAATCAATAATTCTACAAAACAATTCAACTGCAAACCATACTTTATGAAGCGTTATATATTTTATTTTGACATAACCCTTATAAAGGCAACACCTACTTCGGTATTTTGCATTAGATATTGGTTAACTACTTTTGCCACATTAATTAATCGTAAAGCATCTTAAAAATTAGGGAATTCACATAGATTTGTTCCCTTATGAAAAGTTGAAGCGCACAAGAAAAACAAAAACTTTAGACATCATTTAATTATGACTGCAAACACCTTTTCTGTTTTTTTTATTCATTAAAAAACCATACCCAACACTAGATCATTATTAATACTCCTTGCTGTACATATTGTATAACGGCACTATTGTAAATGTTTTTTTTTAAACTTGCTAATATTTAAGGGATATTCAAGTATTTATGAGTTTGTAAGGAAACTTGCCACTTAGGGTTTTCCATCACAAACTCGGTAATTAATGGGATGATCTTCTCTCTTACAGACCATTCGGGTTGTAAAAATAGCTTGCATTGTGACGAGACTTTTTCAGATTCCGCTTTCGCGAAAGCGAGATCATGACGATTATAAACGATAACTTTAAGCTCATTTGCAGCAAGATAGACCTCTTGCAAGGGCATTTTTGCTTTTTTGGGAGATAAACAAATCCAGTCCCACTGACCTGTTAAAGGGTAGGCACCGCTGGTTTCTATGTGAATATCTAGATCAGCTTTTTTTAAACCTGTTGTAAGTGGTTCCATATTCCAGGTAAGCGGCTCGCCACCGGTAACCACTATCGTTTTACTGTATTTTGCCGCATTTGTAACGATTTGATCTACGGCAGTAGGCGGGTGTTTTTCTGGCGCCCAGCTCTCTTTCACATCACACCAGTGGCAACCCACATCACAACCACCTACTCTTATAAAATAAGCGGCGCGACCAGTGTGATACCCTTCTCCCTGGATGGTATAAAACTCTTCCATTAAGGGTAACATGGTTCCCTTTTCTACCTGTTGCTGTATTTGTTTTGCTAGCATTTTGCAAAGATACGTTTTAGCAACTGTTTCTATAAACTAGAAATGTTATATCTATTGAATTATTGATGTACACGTGGCGTGAAATTTTAATTATGTAGTTGAATACTGTATTTTTACCCTTTAAAATAAAGTTATATGTCTACCAAGCAAGCATTTATTAAACATATTACAGAAGGTTATAACCCAAAAGGTCCCGCTATTATTATGGGCGCTGCTATTTTAGAAGGAGAAGCAATCACCCATGCACATGTGCAAATCCCTTTAAAAACAATGAATCGCCATGGGCTAATAGCTGGTGCAACAGGAACAGGAAAAACAAAGACTTTGCAAATAATTGCAGAGCAATTATCACAAAATGGTGTACCTACTTTATTGATGGATATTAAAGGGGATCTTTCTGGAATTGCAGCTGCAAGCGAGGGGCATGAAAAAATTAACGAGCGGCACGATAAAATTGGTCTTGAATTTAAGAAACGTAAATCGCCTGTAGAAATCATGACCATTTCAGAACAAGATGGTGTAAAAATGAGGTCAACAGTAAGCGAATTTGGCCCAGTTTTACTGTCTAGAATTCTTGATGTTACTGAAACACAGGCGGGAATTATATCGGTTGTTTTTAAATATTGTGACGACCACAAATTACCACTATTAGATCTGGAAGATTTAAAAAAAGTATTACTGTATGCCACAGGCGAAGGCAAAGAAGAATTTCAAAAAGCTTATGGTCGCATTTCAACCTCTTCTACAGGAGCAATTTTAAGAAAGTTAATAGAGCTAGAACAGCAGGGTGCGCAACGTTTTTTTGGAGAGCGCAGTTTTGAGGTACAAGATCTAGTGAGAAAAGACCGCGATGGCGATGGTTATGTAAACATTATAAGACTTACCGATATTCAGGACCGTCCTAAATTGTTTTCTACGTTTATGTTAAGCCTACTTGCTGAAATCTATGCTACATTCCCAGAACAGGGGGATAGTGAAAAACCAGAATTGGTTATTTTTATTGACGAGGCACATCTAATTTTTGATAATGCCAGCAAAGCTTTACTAAATCAAATTGAGAGTATTGTAAAATTAATAAGATCTAAGGGTATAGGATTATATTTTGTGACTCAAAATCCAACTGATATTCCAGAAGGAGTTTTGAGCCAGCTGGGTTTAAAAGTACAACACGCCTTAAGGGCCTTTACTGCAAAGGACAGGAAAGCCATAAAACTTACTGCACAAAACTACCCAGAAAGTGATTATTATAATACAGCCCAGGTATTAACATCTCTAGGGATAGGCGAGGCACTAATTAGCGCACTAGATGAAAAAGGTAGGCCTAGTCCACTAGCAGCTACCTTACTAAGAGCGCCAGAAAGTCGCATGGATATCTTAACCGATAGAGAATTGAACGATCTAATAGCAGACTCGCAACTGACAGATAAATATAATCAAGAAGTTAATAGGTACAGCGCTGAAGAAATGTTGCAAGAAAAAATAGACAAGGCAAATGAAGAAGATGTAAAAGAAAAAGCAGCAGAAGAGAGGTCTAAAACAAGTTCACCCAGCCGATCTAGTAGTAGCACAAGACAAAATCCTATTGTAAAGGTGCTTACAAGTGCCTCTTTTATTAGAGGGGTAATGGGGATATTAGGCAAAGCGTTTAAATAATAAATTTTAGAAACGTAAAATAGTTTGTTGAAAGCTCGCTAAGTTCACGTATCAATTGTAATTTTACATCCTTTATTTAAAAACATGAAAAAAATAATTGCATTAATTGCTGTGATCATCATGATTGCTAGCTGTACCAAAGAACAAGACCCATTTGAATGGAATAAAGATCGTGTGGGGTATCTAACTAAAGATATAAAAGTTTATCAACTAGATAGTATTTATTTAAATGATAGTATTGTAAAACAAATAAAAGGAGACGAATTTAGCAATGGTCCAAATTTAATTGAAATTTATGAAAAAGGCGGTTCTCACTTATTAACGCTTACTCCTTCTAGTGCATTAGATAGTACTGCTACCATAGAAAATGTGATTATACGTGATGAAAGGTATACCACTATAAAAGGAATAACCATAAATAGTACATACAAAGAAATCAGCACGGCATATAAAGTAAGCAGTATAGATAATATGATAGACGATGCCGTAATATGGGTGAACGACGAGAATTTTTATTTTACGATTTCTAAAGACAATTTACCAACTGATGTAAAATTTGACATAGGTGCAACTATTGAAAAAACAATGATTCCAGACGATGTAAAGCCTCAGTACTTATTTGTATCGTGGTAATTGGTATTTGTAGGTGTCTTGACCTTTTTTGATTTTGCTGTAAACTGCTCGCTTTTTATCTTACTTCGTTGCCGTTTGCAGCACTGGTGTATTTAGAAAAAAAATAATTCTAAATAACATAAAGATAACTGCTAATAATTGATGATATGAAAAAGTCAATCGTTAGTTATTATTGAATTTTTTGTGTAATACAATTATGTTTAACGAAACTTGATTTAAAAAAAATGAAAATATTAATCGTTGAACATTCAATCATTCCTGTCCACTTTTATGGAGGTACACAGCGAGTGATCTGGTCGTTAGGCAAGGAGCTCACAAAGCTAGGACATCAGGTTACTTTTTTGGCTAAACAAGGTTCAACCTGTGAATTTGCTGATGTAATTTTTTTAGATGATCACATTAATATTCTAGACCAAATCCCTAAAGACATAGACGTTGTACATTTTAATTTTGTTCCTGATAATATAAATGAAATGAACAAGCCATACATTATAACAATGCATGGTAATACAAACGACAAATTAACTTTTAATAAAAACACTGTCTTTGTTTCAGAAAACCATGCCTCGAGGTATAATTCTACATCTTTTGTTCATAACGGGCTAGACTGGAGCGATTACTCAAAGCCTAATTTTAATAAACAAAGAGACGCATTTCATTTTTTAGGAAAGGCATCATGGGGGGTTAAAAATTTAACTGGAGCTATAGAAATTATAAGAAAGACAAAAAACGAGAGATTAACTGTTCTAGGAGGTAAAAAGTTTAGTGAGCGAGTGATTAAAGCAAATCCTTTAAGTTTATTTTCAAGTAGGATAAGATTTAAAGGAATGGTAGGCGGTAAAGAAAAAGGAAAGTATTTAAACACTTCTAAAGGATTAATTTTTCCTGTTTTATGGCATGAACCCTTTGGACTTGCTATTATTGAAAGCCTATTTTATGGTTGTCCTATATTTGGGACACCCTATGGCTCTTTAAAAGAATTGATTAATAAAGATGTAGGTTACCTGAGCACGAAAAAAAGTGAGCTTGTTGAATCTTTAAAATATGCTGATGATTTTGATAAAAAAATCTGTCACGAGTATGCATTAGAAAATTTTAACAGTAAAAAAATGACTCTTGAATACTTGAATAAATATCATGAAGTTTTAAACGGTCATCCTTTAAATCAAATGGAACCCCAGCTTATTAATATACAAAAAGAAAAATATCTGGCATTTGATTAGTTAAGTTTAGCCCCTCAAAAACATAAAAAAATGTGCTTTTATCAGTTGAATTCAAGCTGTTATAAGAAACTTTTTTTTAATAACTAGTTCTAAAAGTCAGGACACTTCTTTTTTATCCCTCATTACATCTGGACGCAACATAAGAAACAATCCTAAAATAATAAAAGGAACACTTAACAGCTGGCCAGTATTAAATTGAATACTTATGAATTCAAATCCATCAGCGGCGGTTTGTGGCTCTTTAATGTTCTCAATAAGTAATCTTATAGAGAATAAAAGTACAAAGAAAAGACCTACTAAAAATCCAGATTTATGACGTTTATCGGTTTTCCAATACACGAGGTACAGCACTATAAAAACGCCTATGTAACAAATAGATTCATAAAGTTGTGCAGGGTGTTTATAGGGTATGCTTGCCAGTAGGTCTGCATATTTAGGATCATTGACTAGGGCGTCTATGGCTTTGTCTGGACTTGTCATTCCAGTTTGTTGCAAAGCAGCACGCACTTTTTGATCACTAAAATCTCTCACAAATTTAAAACCAGCAAAGAAGTCTCCGCTAGGTTTTCCATTGATCTCACTGTTTATTAAATTACCTAATCTTACAAAAGTTCCACCTATAGCACTGGGGATCACAATACGGTCCAGCATCCACAAAGGGTTCTTTTTTAAATGCTTGCGGTTGTACAAAAACATGGCGATAATTACACCTATAGCAGCCCCGTGGCTCGCTAGCCCTGCAAATCCTGTCCATTCAAATGGACTTATTTTAAATGGTAACAGCACATGTAAAGGATTAGAAAAAAAGATAGCTGGTTCATAAAACAAGAAATGTCCTATTCGCGCACCTAGTAAAAGACCTATAACCGTATACATGAATAAAGGATCCATTTTTTCTACACTTACACCATCTCTTTTAAACATGGGCTTCATAAGATACCAGCCTAGTCCAAAAGCAAGAACATAAGACAAACTATAAAAATGAATAGTAAAAAAACCTAAATCAATACCTTCTATTGGGTTCCATACTACTTTAAGTGCATTCATAAACAAATATTTTTATAGGCTGCTAAAATACTGTTTATCGTTTATAATAGCTAGTACATGCATGGCTTACTGAAAAAAATATAACTTACTTTAATGAAATAAGAGGTCAATTAAAAATCGATTGACTTAAGTAATTTATTTTTAACACCTCCTTATCGATGATTAAATATCACAAATAACGATAGCAAAAATTATTTTTTCCATTTTATATTACAACCTATACTTGGTTTTTGTGGTTCAGGTACTTGTTTATTGCCCAGCAAGGCGTCCATGGCCTCTCGCAACGACCTGCCGGATAATGGTATACCGTTACCCGGTCTAGAGTCGTCTAGTTGACCGCGGTAAACCAATTTCAAATAGCTGTCAAACAAATAAAAATCTGGTGTACAAGCAGCTTTATATGCTTGGGCTACTTCTTGTGTGGCGTCATATAAATAAGGAAAAGGATATGATTCAATTGTTGCCTGCTGTCTCATAGCATCTGGACCATCTTGCGGGTATGCGCTTACATCATTGCTAGAAATGGCAATAAAATTAAATCCAGCTACTCGATAATCATTGGTAATGCGCACTAGTTCTTCATTTACATGCTTTACAAATGGGCAGTGATTACAAATAAACATAATTACAGTCCCCTCGTCGCCTTTCAGTTTACTTAAAGACAACATATTACCGCTCACGGTATCTAGCAAGTTAAAATCTGGTGCTTTAGTACCTAATGGTAGCATGGTTGATGGTGTAAGGGACATAAGATTTTATTTATTGTAAAAGTAATCAGGCTTAAACAAAATAATACAACCGAATCACATTTTTTGTAAATTTAAAAAAAAAGAAATAAGAAGACAGATATTCAGACAACATAGCTTTTCTAATTAGTCTTTCGTTTATTCCGCTTTCGCGAAAGCGAGATCATGAAATTCATCCTGCTGCAACATATTACCAATGTTAAATAAAAATATGTTGATGCTACAATCGTCGAAGGTAGAAAACCTTAATGAGGTCTAACCATCTTTTAATTTAAATCACAATGTAACATGCTAGTTTTTCTAAAGATAAAGTTTTATTTTAGATAAATTTTAAACTTATGAAAAAGGGATATGATACGGTTACAGAAGCTGTAGAAGCGTTACAAGCAAAAGGTTATGACATAGATTTTGATCTTGTAGAAGATGGTGTTCATTCAAAACACTTAAAAAAACAATGGAAAGCTGGCGAGATAGAAGTGAAACAGTTTTATCGTTTTGAAGGGGTTTCTGATCCCGCAGATAACATGATACTCTATGTGCTAGAATGCACTGATGGCAGCAAGGGGTTACTTTTAGATGCTTATGGAGCTGATGTTGCAATATCTAGAGAAATGATTGAAAAATTGCGAATGAATTAATGGAGCTTTCTGGTCGGGATTTTGAAAAAGTAGACATGCGTGTTGGAACAATCATAACAGTAGGCGATTTTCCTGAGGCAAAGATTCCAGCCTATCAACTACATATAGACTTTGGACCTTGCGGAATCAAAAAAACAAGTGCTCAAATCACCAAGAGATACAACAAAAAAGATTTGATAGGTAAGCAGGTGATTGCTGTTGTTAATTTTCCTAAAAAACAAATTGCAAACTTTATGAGCGAGTGTCTAGTTTTGGGTATTGTGGGAGAAAATAACGATGTGATACTTATACAGCCTGCCGCACATTCTCAAAATGGTGATCGAGTAGGGTAGAGGTAAATGCTTGATATTTTGCAGGGTCTTATTTAATTCATCTTAAATCTAGTAGTTAATTTATAAACAAAACCTTCATTTGAAGAAAATCTTAGATTTGTGCAAATTTGGCAAAGTTCTATATGGTTTTGGTTAGTTATTTAATGAGTTTTTGGATAATAAATATCCTAACTTTAGTTGCACTTTTAAAATCACACCTAAACCTTTTATTTTACGATTTTTTGATATTAAATCATGTTAACCCTTTTCATTTGCAAAACAATCACCGTTTATGTTTCTTTTTTTTCTTTCATAATCTAGTTGCAAAACCCAAAAGCCATTTGACAAACAAAAACTAGGTAATGTTTGATAGAATTTTTAAAAGCCTAAATAACTGCTATGTAAATTCATTACAAAATCTACATCTCTTTAGCAAAGAATATAGCATTCATCAATAGTTTATTAGTTCCATACCAAAAGGCTCTAAATTGAGTATTATCTGTAAAACCAATTACATCACCACGACCATAATTATTGTGTTGAAAGGGCACTGTATTTTTTAGCGCCTCGAGATTAATTTTAGAAATATACCCACTCATCAATGGATTATCAGTATACTTGATAGGGTTATTATAGCTGCTTTTTGAGGGCTCTACAAATAATGTTGTATTTCTAAACATAGCAAGTCGATCGTCCTTAAATCCAAAAGCAATAGGGTGAGAGCGGTCCAGGTGGCTTTCAAAAATAGCACCGCCTATAACCTGTGCGCCGCTGTGGTCACGACGTTGTTCAAAAGTAACGTCTTTTGCTGGGTTTTCGGTTTTCTTAAATGTAAGTGGTAGTAGCTTAGAATCACTCATCCATCTTAAAGCGCTGCCATAACCTATTAATGTACCACCAGATCGTGTCCATTCTTTTAATTGGTCTACTACCTCATTTTCTGGACTGCCATAGGTTGCAGGTACTATTATAGTATTATATCTAGATATGTCTTTACGATTGATATCTTGTAAGTCAATTTTTGTAACCGAGATGTTATATTTAGTATCTAATAGGTGCCAGATTTCTCCTGCATCAGAAGGGTTAATGCCTTCACCTGTTAGTAATGCAATTTTGGGCAATGAAATATCTCTAAATTGTCTAGAACCCAGGTCGATACCTTTACTTTGCCCAGTTGCTACAGGTATAAAGTTTACGCTGGTTTGCGATTGAATCTTTTCTAGTAACTCATGCAGCTCGCCGGCAGCAAGTTTTTGGTTTTGAACAGGAATTAAGATAGTTCCATAATCATGATCTTTATTCTCAATGTTAAATTGATTCATTCCTACCTTAGTTCTTATACCATGTGATAGCAGTATATTAAGTGCTTGTGGGGTGTCATACTCATTCCATGACATTAAATATGCATATGGGGATGGGGTCAATTTGTTGGTAGTTTTGGCTTTACTGGCATCAAATATTTCACCTGCTTCACTCATACTTATTTTTTCATCATAATCCATGTCAAATGCCAGCGGGAACGTCCATGCGCTAATGTCATAAAACAAACTATCTGTAAAAGTGGTTCGTTTTTCAAACATGGCATTGATCAATCTAGAGTTTTTCTGATTTTTTGGAACTATAAAGGCATGATTCTTTTTAAAGATTTTTCCGTTTTTAGAAATATCATTTTTAATTGTGTGTACTGCTATTTGATGTCTTTGTAACACCTCTACTAGGGCCAGCGTGCGACCTGTGTCGGTATAATCACCGAATATAATTGCATCATTAGACACCTCTTTTCTTGCATCTTTGTAAAATTGAACTTGGTAATCCAGCAGTTCTTTACGCAAGCTAGTGGCAGCTTTTAAGGTACTTAATGAAGCGGTAAACTGATTTCTAATGGTAAAATAAAAAGTAAGTACACCGTTTTCAGAATTTTGTGCATGCCCTCTAGAACTGCCTTGTTCAAAAAGAATACCTATGCTTCCATTAATATCAGGAAAAGTAGAACCTTTACCGTAATAAAAGTCGTCAAAATCTTCCTCACTGTAATATAAGGATCCTATTTCATCAAATCCTTTTGCTAGATAATTTCCTATCTCACCCGTTAATTGTTGATTCATCGCTGGGGTGAGTGGATGCGTTCTAGATGGTATGCCCGGTTGAAAAAAGAAGGAAGAATTGGTTCCCATTTCATGATGATCGGTGAGTACATTAGGTAACCATTTATGAAAAGTTTTAATACGCGCCTGTGATTCTGGTAATTGTACTGGCAACCAGTCGCGATTCATGTCAAACCAGTAATGATTGGTACGACCACCTGGCCAGGTCTCGTTGTACTCTCTATCATAGTTATCTGGATTGATGTTTTTATTTTTATGCTGGTTAACCCAACCAGCAAAACGTTGCAACCCATCTGGATTTAAACAAGGGTCTAATAGAATAACTGTGTTTTTTAAAAGCAAATCTATTTCTGGCCCTTGGGCCGCTGCAAGATAATATGCGAGTAATAGCGATGCATTTGACCCACTAGGTTCATTTCCATGTATTGAAAAACCTTGATATACAACGATAGGATCATTGCTACGGTCTACATTGTCTTGTGTTGTCGCTGCGACGTGATCAGTTCTTATTTGCTCTATATTTTTGTGATTTTCTGGACTAGTTACTGTTAATAAATAAAGCGGTCTTTGTTCATAAGTAAAACCACGATTTTCTAGGGTAAAGCGGTCGGATTTATCTGCCAGTACCGTCATGTATTGTGCTAGTTTATCGTGGGTAACATGCCAGCTTCCAGGGACATAGCCTATGATTTCTTGTGGTGTAGGGATGTTAGGATCATATTTTACGTTTGTAGGTAGATAATAATCAAGGGTTGGATTTTCTATGGCCTGGGTTAAAAGAGTCTTGTTTTGTATGGTTTGAATTTGTTGTTGGTTCGCTTTCGCGAAAGCGAAATTATTCAAAGCAAACACCAGTATAAGTGCCATCGCATTTTTCATGAAGTAAGTTTTACGTTTAATGTTTAAAAATAAAAAAAGCCTATCATGTAGAAAGGCTTTGGGTCAATTTTAAGAAATTATTTAAATGTCATCAAAACTTATATCTGTAAAAGACTCGGCGGGACTGGGCTTTTTTTCATCCTCTATATAGTGGTGATGTTCTTCTTTTTTATAATTGGTCTGGTGGCGGTCAGAGATGACTTCGTCACCTTTTTTGTCGATTATAAAATCTGTAATTTCTTTTAAGGTATCAGTAAATTCTTCAAAATCTTCTTTGTACAAATAGATTTTATGTTTCTTAAAATGAAAGCTTCCGTCATTATTAGTGAACTTTTTACTTTCAGTTATGGTAAGGTAGTAATCGCCTGCCTTTGTAGATCTTACGTCAAAAAAATAAGTACGTCTTCCTGCTCGCACCACTTTTGAAAATATCTCTTCTTGTTCTTGATAATCTCTATCGCTCATGTTCTTATTTTAATTTTATGATGACCAAAAATAGAAAAAAAAGATAAAACGAAAGGCTTATCTAGATATAATATAATAAACAACTGTTTTACAGTTAGTTATTTTTATTGGTGTTTGTGTATTGTGGTTCTGGTTGATTCAGGCTATTGGTTAGACCTTTAAAAATATCAATACCCTTACATATAAGCATTTGAAAAATGGTAGATGTGCTTATATATGCATCGGTAAGAAGTCGTTGTGGTGGATATACCGCTTTTTCATTAATCTCGTTAATCATTACACTGCCCCTGTATAATTCATAATTTAATATTCTCTTACGTTAGCCTCTTTATACATTTTATTTTTTTTAGAATATTTTTTAGAATTTCCTTTTGACAGGATTACAATAACAAATTCGGGATTCACCATGACAACCTCTCTCGTCATTATTTATGTTCATCATAAATAATACAAAGATTTGGTTTTAAAACACTTGCAGGATCTTTCGTATAAGGCGGCAATTGAACATCAATAGGTGCAATGAATAGCTAGCATTTATTGCGATTCAAAGAATTGTTGATAATGTCTTAGGTCTTGATTATAGTTCTTTTATGCGAGGTACTAGTAGCAAGGCTCGTTTTAAAAAACTTCCCTTTTACTAACTATGCACGTTCTTTAAAACGCCACAAAAAGTAAACTGCATAAGTATATACTTGATTTGCGTCTACATCTTCTATGTGGTTGTTGTATTAATGCATTTTTAAATACAATATTTAATTTTTTTGTTGCATACCTTAATTATACTTTACCTCTTCTTCAATCATTTGATTTGCAAATAATTCGGCATAATAACCTTTTGCATTGATTAATGTTTCATGGTTGCCTCGTTCTATAATTTTACCATCATCGAGTACGATTATTTGATCGGCATTTTTTGCACTGCTCACTCTATGACTTACTATTATGGTGGTGGTATTACTGGTAACTTTTTTTAAGTTGTTTAAAATCCTTTCTTCTGTTTCTGTATCTACTGCACTTAAACAATCATCAAATAATAAAATTTGAGGTTTTTTAATAATGGCTCTTGCTATAGAAACACGTTGTTTTTGCCCTCCGCTTAGGGTGATTCCCCTTTCTCCTAGCACGGTTTCATAACCTTTTGTAAAATTTGAAATATTTTCATGGACCACAGCATTTTCTGCAGCTGCGATGATTTCTTCTTTAGTAGCGTCTTTTTTACCAAAAGCGATGTTGTTCTCTATGCTATCAGAAAATAAAAATGCATCTTGTGGCACATAACCTATAGCGCTTCTTAAATCATTTAAATTTAAATCCTTGATTTCCTTTCCATCAATTTTTAAGCTGCCATCTTTAATATCATATAACCTGCCTATCAGTTCTAGAATGGTTGATTTACCACTACCAGTTTTACCCAAAATTGCAAGTGTTTGACCAGCCTCAATCTCAAATGACACATCTTTTACAGCGTTTATATTAGTGTCGTCATAAATAAAATTGACGTTTTCAAATGCGATATTCCCTTTAATAGGTGTTGGGTTTTCATTTAAGTTTTTGATATCGGGATCGATATTTAAAAACTCGTTGATTCTTTTTTGAGAGGCTTCTGCCTGCTGTATCATATTTGTGACCCACCCCACAACAGCAACTGGCCAGGTAAGCATATTTACATAAATTAAAAACTCGGGAATAGTACCTACTTCTATAGTACCAGTCATTACTTGCTTACCACCTATATAAATAACCATAATATTACTTAAACCTATAAGTAATAACATTAATGGAAAAAATAAGGCTTGTATGCGGGCGAGGTCTATGTTTTTTTCCTTGCTCTCGTTTGCAACAACAGTAAATTGACGTGTCATTTGCGGTGCAAGGTTATAGGCCTTTATAACAGATATACCACTAAAGGCTTCTTGCGCAATAGTATTCATACTAGAAAGATATTGCTGTACAAGAGTAGACCTTTTATGAATCTCTCTACTTATAATATATATAACAATAGAAAGTATAGGTAAAGGAATAATGGTATAAATAGCTAGAGTAGGTGCTGTGTCGATCATTGCAGGAATTACAACTGCAAAAAGTGTTAACATATTAATGCTATACATAATTGCAGGGCCCATATACATGCGCACTTTTGACACATCTTCACTTATCCGATTCATTAAATCACCCGTGCGATTTTGTTTGTAAAATCCTAAAGAAAGTCTTTGGTACTGTGCATAAATAACGTTTTTAAGATCATATTCTAGATGTCTAGAAACCACGATAATTAATTGTCGCATGATAAAGGTAAGTAGCGCCGCAATTAAGGTAGACCCTATAATAATGAATATGTAAAGCGTTAGATCGTCGCCCATCGCATCCTGCTCATCTGCACTTGCTGTGCTGTATTCATTAAGCAAGTTGATAATTTTACCTACATATTTTGGTAAAAAAAGAGAAAGTATGCGAGAGATAATGGTAACTACTATACCACCGATAAGTTGCCATTTGTATTTGGCAAACAGTACATTAAGTTTTTTTAATTCTTTCATTTAAACTGCTTTCTCTATAGAGATTTTTTTATTTTTTTATGATTTTAAATTAAGCACTGTAAATTGCTAAATCCCTAAAATCAAGTTATTTTTGCACGCTTTTAAAAAGATAAAAAAAGCGCTAAAACATCCCTCTTATGTCTCAAGAATTTGACTCATTGCAACAACTCATTCACCAAGACCCTGTTTTTGGACAATTTTCATTTGATAATCACGAGCAAATCGTTTTTTGTAATGACAAAGATACAGGTTTGAAAGCGATCATAGGCATTCACAATACAGTATTAGGTCCTGCTCTAGGTGGTACTCGCATGTGGAATTATGAAAATGAATGGGCAGCCCTTAATGATGTATTAAGACTTTCTCGAGGTATGACTTTTAAAAGTGCTATCACAGGTTTAAATTTAGGTGGTGGTAAAGCCGTTATCATAGGCGATTCAAAAACCCAAAAAACACCAGAATTAATGCGCAGGTTTGGTGAGTTTGTGCATTCTTTAAGCGGTAGATACATCACTGCCGAAGATATGGGAATGACCACCGAGGATATGGATACAGTAAGAGAGGTAACTCCATATGTTACTGGTATTTCTCAAGACAAAGGTGGTGCGGGTAATCCATCGCCCATAACTGCTTATGGTGTTTTTATGGGTATGAAGGCTGCAGCACATTTTAAATATGGTAGCGATATTCTCGAGGATAAAAAAATATATGTAGAAGGAATAGGCAATGTAGGTGAGACACTAGTAGAGTATTTATCACAAGAAGGTGCACAAGTGGTCATTGCCGATGTGAATCAGGACCGTCTAGAAGAAGTGCGAGATAAATATGGTGCAACCATCTATGGTGGTAATGATTTGTATGAAGAACAAATGGATATTTATGCTCCTTGTGCGCTAGGTGCCACCATAAACGACCAGACGATCCATAGAATTAAAGCAACTGTAATTGCAGGTGCTGCAAATAATCAGCTACAAGACGAGGTAAAACACGGGCAGTTGTTGCAGCAAAAAGGTATTGTTTATGCACCAGATTTTTTGATCAATGCAGGTGGAATCATTAACGTTTATGCTGAGTTAGAAGGGTATGACCGTTCAGAAATCATGAGAAAAACAGAAAACATCTATACCACAACCATAGAAATCCTTAATAGAGCACAAGAATCTGGTGTAACCACACATCAGGCAGCGCTAGAAATTGCACAAGCTCGCATTGCAGCTAGAAAACATGAACATCTAGGCTAACAATCTTTAAAAAAACTTATTTTTACCATTAAATTTAACTTTATAGTTATAGATATAGAGTTTAATCTATTAATCATGCTAGTAGTTATTACAGCAGCTTCTTTTAATATCGCTTTCGCGAAAGCGAGGTAAAAAGGAAACCACCATTACAACCCAATTATAGTAAACCAATAAAACGTTCTTATGCTTACCAGAAGACAGTTACGCATCAAAGTTATGCAAGCAGTTTTTTCTTTTCAACGTCAACAACCTGATGACTTAAATGATCTAGAAAAGTTTGTAAACTCTAGTATGACGCAATC
The DNA here is from genome assembly GCA_964593255.1 of uncultured Flavobacteriaceae bacterium. Lineage (GTDB taxonomy): Bacteria > Bacteroidota > Bacteroidia > Flavobacteriales > Flavobacteriaceae > Nonlabens. Next base: position 26,955 of record CAZQGX010000040.1, read on the forward strand.
CTATACCCTGTTTTTATACATGGCGCAACTGCTGGTTAAAATTCATGAAGTAGCGGTAGATAAACACACTAAAAAACAGCAAAGAATTTCTAAAAGTGTAGAACACAATCCTTCTAGACAATTTATAGACAATAAAATTCTTTTAAAGTTAAGAGAAAGTGAAGCGCTTAAAGAGGCTTTAAAAAAACGCAACCTCGATCCATGGCATCTAGATTCAAAGTATGTAGAAAATCTCTATTATAAAATTCAGGAAAGCAAAACCTTTGTGGTCTATGCCATGGATGAAGAACCATCTGTGAAAAAGGATTTGAAGTTTTTAAACCATATTTACGAGGATATTATCGCGCCTAGCGACGAGCTACTGGATTATCTAGAAGATATAAACATAACATGGACAGATGATTATCCACTTGTTAATTCTACCATATTACAATTTTTACGCAAGGTTAAACCCACCAAAGACGTGGTGCTGCCTGAATTGTTTAAAGATCAAGAAGACGCAAAATTTACCATGAGTCTCTTTAGAAAAACCATCCTTAATATGGAAGAACTTGCAGCACGTATAGATGGAAAAACGCCCAACTGGGATAAAGACCGTATCGCACAAATAGACCTAGTCCTTATCATGATGGCGCAAACCGAGTTTTTATATTTTTCTGATATTCCTGTAAAAGTTACTCTTAATGAATATCTAGAAATTGCAAAAGACTATAGCACCCCTAAAAGCGCTACTTTTATTAACGGTATTTTAGATAGTTTGCTTAAAGAGTTTGAGAAAAGCGGCGAGTTGCACAAGGCAGGACGTGGATTGATGTAAGCAACTGTTAATAGGGTTGGTTTAAAAAACCTTTTTATTTATATTTGCGCGTATTTAAAACTTTAAATCAAAAAAAAATGAAAAAAATTATCTTAATGGTAGCAGTTGCTGCTACTATGGCTTTAACAAGTTGTAATCAAAAAGCAGAATCTGCAACGATTGATCAAGAAAACCTTACAGCTGCTGCTGCAAACAAAGAAGTTGCTGGAAACTTCCCTGTAATGACTTTTACAGAAACTGAATATGATTTTGGTACTGTAGATGAAGGTACTATTGTAGAGCACGAGTATACATTTACTAACACTGGTAAAGCGCCATTAATTGTAGTAAATGCAAAAGCATCTTGCGGTTGTACAGTACCTACATGGTCTAAAGAGCCCATAGCTCCTGGTGCTGAAGGAACAATGCTAGTTAAATTTAATACTAGTGGTAAGCCTAATGCACAAACAAAAACCATTACCATTACCGCAAATACCGAGGCTGGAAAAGAATCAATACGCATTAAAGGTTTTGTAACCCCTAAGGCTAAGCCACAAGCGCCAAACGCATAAGGAAGCTAAATGGAAATGGAACAATTAATAACCTTTTTACCTTACGTTTTAATTATTGTAGTGTTTTATTTTTTAATAATGAGACCACAAGCACAAAAGCGTAAAGAAGAAAAGAATTTTTCGGAATCTTTAAAAGTAGGTTCTAAAGTAGTTACCACTAGTGGTATTCATGGTAAAGTAAATCAAATAAATGAAGATAAAGGCACTGTTTTATTAGAAACTGGTGCCGGTAAAATCACTTTTGAAAGAAGCGCAATATCTGCAGAGTTTTCAAAAAAACTATCTGAATCTACAGCGGTTACTAAAGAAGATTAATTTATTAACCTAAATTAAATATTAAAGTCCTTGAGCAATCAAGGACTTTTTTTTGTGGTTAAATATCAATAGTTTTAAAAATTTGTAATAAGTAATGGTTTGATAAAATGATCTAGCGTGGTGATTTTTATTAAAAGTCAAACATCTACAAATGTTTTTCCATGCCAGGAAGGGTTTTCCAACTGCCTTCTTCGGCTACTCGCTGCAAGGTTTTATTTCTATGTTCTAAAAGACGGGTCATATAAGATTTTAAAAATAGTGAATCAACCATATTGCCTAAAATCCCATAAGGTGATGTATAGTCAAATATATCTCTCATAATGGTAACATTATGTGCAGGTGATTCAAAAAAATGCTCGTGTTTAAAATGTTGAAATGCACCTTTTACTAGCTCGTCGGCAAAGTAGTGGTGCGGCGACACATCGGTTATTAAGCTAGTAAGTTCTTGTGTGAGTCCTAGATGTTTTGCACGCCAGGTGACTGTCTCTCCTTTTTCTATCAGTCCTGTTGTACGTCCAGCAATTGCTTGCTCGGCACTGTGTTGCATGGATAACATATGTAAATCAATACTTCTGCACAAATCAAAAACGAGTTCGATAGGGGCATTAATGGTTGTCTTTAAAAGTATTTTAGGCATTTCGCTTGTTGTAAAACATTATGTTGATATAAGATGTTTTTTTAATAGTTTATACCTTTTATAAAATTGTTATTATCTCGCTTTTGCGAAAGCTGAATAATAAAGTAGATCCTGACACCATATATAACAGTTGTAAAATAATAAATTTAATACCGTTTCAAGTCGACTGTGATCTAAAATAAATTCTTTTTTAATGTAATCTTCTTCTTTCAAAAAAGTATGAATTTAAAGACGAGTAGACAATAGTGGGTCTCAAGCTATAAGTGTAGCTTTTTTATCTTCAACTTTAATATTTATAACAATTTAAAAAAAAGCAATGACTTTTTAGATCGCATTTTTTTTAACAATTGGAAAATGCTAAGTTATGAATTAAAACTTTTGAGTTTCTGGCACGTAAAAACCAGAATTGTTTGATTTTTTTATCTCAATCAAATCGTATAGATAGATAGTCAAAAGAAATTAATTGAAATGGCTAAGTTCTAGGACAGATGTGTTATATTTACACTAATAAATTAGTTTTA
>CAZQGX010000041.1:0-29398 GCA_964593255.1 uncultured Flavobacteriaceae bacterium
TAGTAGAACTAGCCGATGGTCGTAACTTTAAAGGACATTTTGCATTAAAACGATAGATTATTATTTTTAGAACAAACAAAGAGCGAGTTACTATCTAACTCGCTCTTTTATTTTTATAAACATAAGTGTTCTGTAAACTACGTATTTTTATTGTTCCAATTATGTGGGAGTAATTCGTCCAGTTTATTAGCTTTATGTTAAGATATTCTGTTGATTACATCAGTTAATCATTCACTAGGGTTTATATTGTGCGCTTTACAATTTGCAAAAATGAAATAGAAAATAACTATGTTTTGTACCGACTCGTGACTTCTTGCAAAAAGGTAGTTTTTTCTACCAATATCCAATGGCCTTATTGCGTTTTCAATATTATTGTTGTTATTCTCTAATTTCCTGTCATCTATATAATGTTTGAGGTACTGATAACTATTTAGGGTGTAGTTTATAGCTATGCCTATGGCGCTATTGGGCAGTACTTATTCTTTATATGTGGTTAAGTAGCTCTCTAGTCGTTTAAACCGAATAATTAGATGTGATAGACAAAATGGTTGGCCTTTTAATTGAATTAATAGAAATCTTAGCTAAAATGAGCGGAAAGTGTTACATCTTAAAGTTGCATTTATATGTAGAATTTAAACTTTTGGTGCTTTAATATTATATCTACAGCATCTGGCATGGGGACAAATCGTTGGGAAAAATATAAAATCCAAAAATTCACACCTACTAGAATTTCGCAAGATATTAATAAACCCTTCGAAACCGTTAACAAATATCTAACTTCCCTAAACAACCAAAAGCAAACACTCGTTTAAGAAAAAGTGAGCAATGTGGTAATAAACCAAGTGTTTGAAGATTTGGCTAATATGATGGTGTGCGAACTATATTTTAAGTAAGAAATGAAAGTCAGGGCAATAGATATCTTGCAATTTGTACCAAAAAAAACAGTTTCAGACATTGTCAAAGCAAAAGACCAAAAATACATTGTCCAAAAAGTGTATTACGAGTTGCAACAAAAAGAAAATACTATTCGCAAACGTATTTTAGTAGCCAGCAGTAGAAGCGAAACCGTTGCTAGAATTAATTCCAAAACAATTTAGGGATGAAAAGAATTAAAGAAATACATATCAATAATTTCAAGTTCTTTCCATATACACATCCTATTAAAATAGATGTTAAGAATTTTGTGCTTTAAGGCGTTAACCGTTCAGTAAATCCACTTTCTATTGGGCTTTATTTACATCGTAATGTAATAAGCGGTTCAAATCCCTGCTTGGCTAGAGCTGAGAATAATTTTAAAACATTTTACGCAACCTATTCTATAATTTTGCATCTAAAACGAAAATAAAGGTTATGTTTAAAAATATTATGAAATTTACAATTCTTGCAGCTTTACTAATGGCTTTTCAATGCGAGGATGATTTAGAAGAAAGCACGCTGGTTTTTAATACTTACAAAGTAAATATTACAGATCAACAGAATTTTACCACTAATGATACCATATGGATAACTGGTAAAATATCAAGTAAGGCATTCGACCTAGCGATAAATGATTCAATTTTTGCTGATAATCCTAGAAGCGATGTTTTTTCGATTTATAAATTTATACAACCTACAAATGTATCAAACTGTAAAGACGCTATTGATAAATTTGATTTGACTTTTGAAATAGGTGAGTTTTCCACGCTTCCTAGCTGTGAAAATGCACAATTACAAGTTATTCCTGAAATAGAAAATAATAATATGTTCTACTCATATAAAATTGGATTAAAACCAAATTCAACAGGCGATTATGTAATTAGCTGGCAAGATGCAATGATTCAAAATGTTGAGAGAAATGAATTAATTGCTGATAATTATCCTATTGAAAACCGTATTGGTCAAATAGGCTTCAATAGCTGTGGTAGTGTAACCTGGAGGTTTTTAAATGAATCTGAAAGAGAATATTATTTCACTGTTGATTAATAAGGTTTTAGAGTCGAGTAGACCAGTGGCGGTTATATAACCGCCACTGCGCCTCTCACACTACCTTGCATACAGATCTAATTACTCGGCGGTTCACAAAATAGTGGTTTGCTTTATATTCAGATCATCTATCTTCGGTTTGTAGCTCCTCTGTTTTATTCTAGATAGGATTATTGTAGTACCGAATATAGGGTCTCGATCAACCGTCCAGCCGTCTATTCTAATGAAATTATATGCATAAGTCTGTCCTGTTTCTATCCATAAAGCTATTATATACTTGAGCTTTCTATCTACTTTCTTCCTATGATAAAATATGCAGTATCGCAGTCGATTGTGCAACCATTCATCTAACTTTTCAGCTTTAAATGAATGTAGGTTGATCGATAGATATTAAGACATCCTCTACACGCTTGTGTAAGTCGGCTTAGACGAATTGATAACGATACTAGAATGATTTTATTGGAAAAAATTCGGCTTTCGTTTTGATTTTTCCCCTCCACTTTTGCTTGCTATAAATTGATATTATTTGCAATACGCTTTTGCAAAAGCGGTATAAAACTATGATATCAACTATTTAAACACTCGATATAACAACAACATTCCTTATAAATGGGTACAACACCATGCGCTAGCAATTCAAAATTAACGGGTCGTCGTAAGCAATTTTTGCTTCTCATTGAATGATACACATACCAGTATACCTCTTTACAAACGTAAATAAACGTAAACAAACGGTTAAAATACGTTTATTACTTTAATGCTATCACATCTTTGCAACGTCATCAATAACAAACGGTGGCATTAACTAATTTTTTAACCCATACAAACTAATTTATTATGAGCAATCTAAGCAACAAAGTACAGTTAATCGGTAACCTAGGACAAGATCCAGAAATCGTAAATTTAAACGACGGTAAGCAAATAGCTAAATTTTCTATCGCTACCACAGACCGTTATGTAAACAAACAAGGCGAGCAAGTTACAGACACACAATGGCACCGCGTGGTTGCCTTTAATGGCACTGCTGGCATTATTTCTCAATATGTAAAAAAAGGAAATAAAATAGGTATAGAAGGTAAACTGGTTACCAGACAGTGGGAAGATAAAGAAGGACAAAAACGCTACACTACCGAGGTAGTTTGCGAGCAGGTCCTCTTACTTGGTGATAAAAAATAATTGTTTTCTTTTATAATTTAATACTAAATAGATTTTAAAAAATCATAATTGCTAAACTTAAAGAGTAATTACAAAACAGGTGAACTATATAATTCACCTGTTTTTTTTTAATTCGGTTGTGTATAAGAATAGTAGGGCTGAAAACAGACACTAACTATTCGAATGTAGATAAGCTGTTCTTTTTGTTTTATGGTTTTATAAAATTAAAGATAAAAGCTAAAACAAAAAAACGGCGAGAAAGCAAAAAAGCGATTAATTTCGAGTAAGAAACTAATCGCCCTATTATTTTTATACGTTGTTATGTCACGTCAAATTCGAGTGACATTTGTAACTATTTTATGGTACAAGTGTTGCTGTTACAGGACAAACTGTTGAACACTCGCCTTTATTCAGACATTTGATAACCGCTGAACCTACGCAACTTCCTTGTCCTTCTCCTCCTGGACAAACAGTTGGATTGTCAGGATCATCAGTACAAGTTATAGTTAAATCTCCTGGTTGTGGATCTCCATTCTTGGCAAAACCTGATGCGAACTCTTCTTCAAAAGTATCAACAATATTTATATTATTTACAGAAAATACATCGTTTGCAAAAACGATATCAAATGTAATTGGTTTATTGTTTTCTTTCGCAGTCTTATTCATAGTTTCAAGAAGTAAATCCATTGATTTAAATTCTTGCGTTTCTGAAGTTATGTTTTCATCTTCACTACATGAAAATGCTAAAAAACATAATGCGACTACTAATATTGACTTTGTTATTTTGTTAATTGCTTTCATTTTATTCAAGTTATTTGATTTTTCCACTCACTACGCAAATTGGATAAGTTTTAAAGCTCGTAAGATTACAATTTAGAATCACATGGAAGTAGATTTCATGAAACCATGATTTTGAATTGTGTATTCAATTGGGTTTATCTGCCCTTTAAATTGGTTTTTTAGATAATGCAACTTATTTGAAAATTTGATTTCTTAAAATTGCACTTTAATATGAGAAAACCAAGAATTCAATTATCTAATTTTAAAATTTGCAGTAGGTTGTGGTATTGATGTGACATAACTAGCAACTTCAAGAGATCGTTTTATCTACTTAATACGTTTTTTCCTATTGGCTTCATAATCGGTAAAGATCATCTCACCTAGCCCTTTTAACCCTGTAAAGAAAGCTTTCCCTTGATTAGCCTCTGTAAATTGATCAACAAATCGCTGTAAATAAGAATCGTTTGCAATCATAAAAGTGGTGATAGGAATATGCAACCTTCTAGCTTGTGCCGCCATGGTGTAACATTTTTCTACTATATATGGATCTAGACCATTAGAATTTTTATAATATGTACCGTCTGGCAGTCTTAAACAACTAGGTTTACCATCGGTTATCATAAAAATTTGTTTATTGGTATTTCTTTTTCTTCTCAAAATATCCATTGCCAGTTGCAAGCCTGCGACAGTATTAGTGTGATAAGGCCCCACTTTTAAATAAGGAAGATCGGCTATTTTTATGGGCCACGAGTCATTACCAAAAACAATAATATCCAGTGTGTCTTTAGGATATCGCGAGGTGATCAATTCTGCTAGTGCCATGGCTACTTTTTTTGCAGGTGTAATGCGGTCCTCGCCATAAAGTATCATCGAGTGTGAGATGTCTATCATTAATACGGTGCTCATTTGGGCCTTAAATTGAGAGTCTTCTACTACTAGATCATCCTCGGTAAGGTTAAAATCACCCATTCCATGATTCACTTGTGCGTTGCGCAGGCTCTCTGTCATAGAAATACGGTCTAGTCCATCGCCAAATTTATAAGGCCTATAATCACCACTGTGCTCATCGCCTAGTCCTAGTTTGCCTGTTTTGTGATTACCACTAGCGCCTTTGCGCATGTTACCAAAAATTTGATTTAAGGCGTGCTTGCGCAACAGTTGCTCAGTTTTGGCAGTAATAGAAAATCGGCCTGGTTTACCACCATCCCCTTCTTCACCTTCTTGCTGCTCTCCATCTAGGTCAATTTCTTCTTTAATATACCCTCGCGCCTTTAAATCTTCTATAAAATCGTCTATAGTATATTCTGGTGTGGTAAGTTCATATTCCTTATCTAGAGCTCTTAACCAGTCTATAGCCTCATCAAAATCTCCTGATGTATGGGTTATTAACTCTTTGAAAATATCAAAAAGCTTGTCAAAAGGATCTTTTTCCTTTTCGTTATAAAACTCAAATTTAAAACCTAATCGTTCTTGTGCCATAATTTAAAAATAAGGGAGTTTTAGATAATTTCATACGTTCTATGCATATTTAACACTGGTTTGTGTTTCACTCTCGTAAATATTTAGGTGTAATAGTCGGTTTTAACGATGAAACTTGAAAGTTAATAGTAAGTTAATGCTGTTTCGCTTTCGCGAAAGCGGATTACAACCTATTTTTGCAACCGCTTTAAAAATTAAAAAATGACTAAACACCCTTGGCACGACATAAGTTATGGTGAAAATGCACCAGGTCACGTAACAGGAATTATAGAAATCCCAAAAAATACTAGAGCAAAATATGAATTAGACAAAGAATCTGGAATGCTTGTTCTAGATCGTGTTATTTACTCTTCTATGTATTATCCTTCTAATTATGGTTTTATACCACAAACTTATTGTGATGATCAAGACCCGCTAGATATACTGGTACTTTCTCAAATAGAAATTGTACCCATGTGCCTGGTAGAGGCAAAAGTTATAGGAGTGATGCAAATGCTGGACGGCGGCGAGATGGACGATAAAATTATTGCTGTTGCTGCAAACGACATGTCTGTAGCGCATTTTAATGATGTAAGCGAGTTGCCAGAATACTGGAAAAAAGAAATGCGCAACTTTTTTGAGGATTATAAAAAACTCGAAAACAAAACAGTTGAAGTAGAAGATTTTCAAGGTCGTGAAAAAGCACTAGAAATTGTTAATCAAGCTATAAAAGATTACAAGGTTAAGTTTAAAGAATAGCTGTTTTATTATTCTTAATTTATTATAACACCACCATTATACTTACATGCATATATGTTTGTATGATGGTGTTTTTATATAGGTTACCTTTTAACTTTATAAAGTTATTAATGCAAATCACAACATTAAAAGAGTAGACAAAATTTATGCTATTTAGCTCAATTGATTTTGCTATTTTCTTACCTGTAGTTTTTATACTGTATTGGTTTGTAACAAACAAAAGCATAAAACTTCAAAACTTTTTAATAGTTACAGCAAGTTACGTTTTTTACGGCTGGTGGGACTGGAGGTTTTTGTCTCTTATTTTTTTCAGTACAGTTGTTGATTTCTTTGTTGGACAAAAACTAAGAAAAGAAGAAAATCTAACTAAAAGAAAGGTTTTACTGTGGTTAAGTATTTTAATCAACATTGGTTTTTTAGGATTTTTCAAATATTACAATTTTTTTCTCAACAACTTTATTACCTCTTTTTCATTTTTAGGGTTAGTAATACAAGCTAATTCTTTAAATATTATACTACCACTAGGGATTAGTTTTTATACTTTTCAAACCCTAAGTTACAGTATAGATGTTTACAAGAGAAAACTTGTGCCCACTAACGACTTTATTGCTTTTTCTGCTTTTGTAAGTTTCTTTCCTCAATTAGTCGCGGGACCTATTGAAAGAGCGACAAATTTACTGCCACAATTTTACAAAAAACGCACTTTTTACTATGACAAAGCTGTTGACGGAATGCGTCAAATTCTATGGGGATTATTCAAAAAAATAGTTGTTGCCGACAATTGTGCCGAATTTGCCAACCAAATTTTCAATAATTCAGAAAACATGAATGGTAGTACATTAGTTATTGGGGCTTTATTTTTTACCTTTCAGATTTACGGAGACTTTTCAGGATATTCAGATATTGCAATAGGTACTTCTCGCCTTTTTGGGTTCAACTTAAAACAAAACTTTAATTTCCCTTATTTTTCAAAAGATATTGCCCAGTTCTGGAGACGATGGCACATTTCACTTTCAACTTGGTTTAGAGATTATCTTTACATCCCTCTAGGTGGCAGCCGTGGCAGTACCTTAATAAAAGTTAGAAATATATTTTTAATTTTTATTGTAAGTGGATTATGGCATGGGGCAAATTGGACTTTTATAGTTTGGGGTGTGTTAAATGCGATATATTTCTTGCCATTAATACTAAGTAACAGCAACCGAAACCATTTAGATACAGTAGCAAAAGGAAAACTATTTCCTAGTCTGAAAGATTTTTTATTGATGCTGTTCACTTTTAGTTTAACGGTGTTTGCATGGATATTTTTTAGAGCAGAAAACATGAGGCATGCTATAAGTTACATTACTGCGATACTATCTCCTTCAATTTTAAGCATTCCCCGATTTGTAGGTATGTCCCATGCTTTAACAACTTTAATGCTTGTAGGTCTCTTTTTAATAATAGAGTGGTATGGAAGAGAACAACAATATGCAATTGCAAATTTAAAATTGAATCGACCATTGCGATGGCTATTTTATATAATGATTATTATTTTAATATTTTGGCTGGGCGGCAGTGAACAAGAATTTATATATTTTCAGTTTTAAATATTATCATGAAAAGATTTTTGAAAACAATTTTAATATTTGCATTTATCCTATTCATTACAGGTGAATTGATTGTAAGAGCATTTCAATTAGTGCCCGAAATACCAGAAAGATATATAGATGATTATGGCATACAAAGATATAAACCCAATCAATCTGGATATTTTACAAAAGCTGTAACAAAATGGAATGTAAATAAATATGGCTGGTTAGGTACTCATGAAGTTAAAAAAGATAGAACAATTTCCATAATTGGTGATTCATTTATCGAGAACCTCATGAATCCTATAGAATGCAATCAAGGTAGTTTATTAAAACAAGATTTACCAAATTATGCCTTTTTTGAAGCAGCAAGATCAGGAATTACCTTTATTGAAGCTTTTGAAATTACAAATGTTTTAGAAAAAGAAATAAATCCCCTATATCATTTAATTTATGTAAGTGATAATGATTTTTATGAATCTATTTCTGAAATCAATAGACAAACTGACAAACTGCAAATCTCGGTTACAGATAAAAAATTACTTCCCACACAATTAAAGTCACCAGGGTTGAAAAAAGTATTGTATAATATCAAGCTATTGTATTACTTCTACCTAAAGTATCCCTTTTTTATCGAGAAGCAGAATCAAGGAAAAAAATCTAATGCAATTTTTGAAACTAATAAATTTGACAGTGTAATGTTTAATGATTTATTATCATATTGTAGCTATAACTATAAATTAAACAAAATAATTCTTGTTTTACGCCCTAATACAGATAAGAGAATTGTGGCGTTATTAAATTCATATAACATAAAAACGATATTGTTAAATTCAACTAACGATAAATCATGGGAACGCAGCAGCGTGGACGAACATTGGTCTTGTTATGGTCACCATCAAGCAAGTAAACAGGTGATAATAAAACTAAAAGAATTATTGAAATAACAATCTTGTTCCATGAAAGTTAGACAAGTAAACAACGCTTTATACTATTAATTATAAAAAAACTGATTTTAAATGAATCTACGATCTCAATACTTTCTAGTGTCACTTCTACCTTCTTAAAAATCAACATTACACATTTATTAAATAGTAATTTTATTCTATTTATCGCAAAATTTCATAACAAATCTAGACTGCTATTTTTCTTTTTTAAAATCAAGACTTAAACTGTTAACACAGTGTCTTATACCTGTTGCTGTAGGCCCGTCATTAAAAACATGACCTAAATGACTGCCGCAATTAGCACACATAATCTCAGTACGAATCATGCCGTGGGTGGTGTCCCTTTTACGTTCTATAGCACCTTCTATCTCGTCATCAAATGAGGGCCAGCCACAACCAGAATCAAACTTTTGATCTGATTTGTATAGCTCGCTTCCACATGCAGCGCAAGTGTAAATCCCTTTATCATAATGCGTGTTAAACTTTCCTGTAAAAGGACGTTCAGTTCCTTTTTCTCTTAAAACATGATATTGCTCTGGGGTTAACTTGTCTTTATATTCTTGTTCTGTCATGATGGTATTTTTGATTTGTCAGTTTTAATTGGATAAAATTATTTAAATGATGGATACAAGTGTCTCTGCAACCTAGTGCATTAAAAGTCTTTTTGTTTGGCAAGATGTTAATTTACAATTATCGCTTTCGCGAAAGCGAAAATGCCAATATTGAAAAATGATTTATTTGATCTGAATCAAACCTATATTAGTTATCGATTAAAATAAAATTAAAATAAGAAGTCAAAATTATTTTCTCAACTCGGGCAATTTTTCACCTTTAGGAACAAAATTTAATGCCACCCCGTTAATACAATGTCTCTTACCAGTGGTTTTTCTAGGTCCATCATTAAACTCATGTCCTAAATGTGACCCACAAGTCTTGCACTTTAACTCGGTGCGTGCATATCCTATTTTATAGTCTATGTCTCGCTCTACTTGACCCTCTATCGCCCTATCATAACTGGGCCAGCCTGTACCAGAATCAAATTTGTGCTCATTTTCATAAACTGGTGCGTAACATGCAGCACAAACAAGCGTTCCCAGTCCATATTCTTTATTTAATTTACTGGTGTGTGGTCGTTCTGTGCCTGCTTGTCTTAACACATCATATTGTTGAGCGGTTAAAAGCTGCTTCCATTGGGCATCTGTTTTTTTAATGGGATAATCTGTTTTTTGTTGATCGTCGCTGGTATTTGTAATTGCAGCGAGTTCTTTGGGCGTATTATTACATGAAACTAATGCCAGTGCAAATAATAGAATAAAAATTCTTTTCATTTTTTGTTGATTTAATTATGTAAAATAAACTTTTTCCATTTGTTAAAAGTCGGTCTAACTTGATAGAAGTGATTTAGACTTTTAACATTTTGTAAAAATTAGCTTTTTTTGTTTATTTAGTGACTTTTTTACTGTAACTATATGGTCTAAAGAAAGAAAAAAGGTGAAAAAGAAACGTAAAATAGGAATTTTATAGCAAATTGAAAAAGTTTAAAATACTTGTATGTAAAAGTATATAGTATATCCTTGCAAAGACGTTGCAATAATGTTAAGAATTAAGGTTGTAACAGGAAGAGTTATTAAAGCCTTGTTGTTATTTAGAATTTAACATCAAAAACCAGTTAATAATTGCAACGAGCTTTATAATGAATAATAATATTGTTTTTAAGGGTGTTTTATTTGGTTTTTGGGTTGATGGCGTCTATTTCAAAATCAATCACCACCTATTGATACCATTTCCTTAAAATTTGCTGCGATAGAATTGATTTTTGTAAATTTACCACATGAATAAAAAAGTAGCAATTATCATGGGATCTACAAGCGATTTACCCGTGATGCAAGACGCCATAGACATTCTTAAAGAACTAGACATAGAAATAGAGGTTGATGTAGTAAGTGCACACCGCACGCCAGATAAGATGTTTACTTTTGGCACCGCAGCACATACCCGTGGGATTGCGGTAATTATCGCAGGTGCTGGTGGTGCTGCACACCTACCTGGTATGGTCGCTAGTTTATCACCACTACCTGTAATAGGTGTACCTGTAAAATCTAGTAATTCTATAGATGGCTGGGACAGTATCTTATCTATTTTACAAATGCCTGGCGGCGTTCCCGTTGCAACAGTTGCTCTTAACGGTGCAAAAAATGCTGGGATTCTTGCTGCACAAATTATAGGTGCCACTCAAGCAGATGTGCGTGCTAGAATTATAGCCTATAAAGAAAGTCTTAAGGAAAAAGTGATGAGCGCGGCAAAAGAACTGCCTAAAAATGTCTAATTCTTATAAATTTTTCTCCTTAATTATAATAGCAATAACCATTATCTGGTTGCTATACGAGTTGTCCTTATGGCATTATGAAAAATGGCACTTCCTTACGGCAGGTGCCATTCATTTTTTAATGGCGGTAATAATCAATAGACAATTTGTAAAAAGTGACTACAACTATTTGGGATTGATACATATAGGTGCCGCCATACTGTTTTTTGGATATGGCTATTTTTTCCTTTAACAACACTTCAATATTTTGTTGAATATTATCAAATAAAAGTTTAACAAAATAGAAATAAAACAATCACGTCATCCCTTTTATTTTTACAAAATATGAGTAAATATAGTAATCCGTTAGTACAAGAATTTAAAACTTCTTACCAAACAGCTCCCTTTTCTCAAATTAAGGAAGATCATTATGAATTCGCTTTTGCGAAAGCGATACAACTCGCCAAAGAAGAGATAGACGCCATAACAAATAACACTGAAAAAGCGTCGTTTAAAAATACGATTGAAGCATTAGACAAAGCAGGAGGCTTATTATCACGTATCTCTAGCATATTTTTTAACCTAAACAGCGCAGAGACAAACGACGAAATGCAACGCATCGCTCGCGAGGTAAGTCCTAAACTAAGCGAGTTTGCAAACGATATTACCTTAAATGCAGCCTTGTTTGAACGTGTAAAAGAAGTATATGCGCAACGAGAGCAACTGCAACTTAATGAAGAGCAAAAAACGCTGTTAAATCAACAATACAAACGATTTTCTCGTAATGGTGCCAACCTTGCAGGGGATAAAAAAAGTCGTTTAAGATCAATAGATCAAGAGTTGTCACGATTGTCACTTTCCTTTGGTGAAAATGTGCTGGCTGCCACAAACGCATATGAAATGCACCTGGTCGACGATTCTCGTCTTGCAGGATTACCAGAAAGCGCAAAAGAAGCCGCTGCCGAGGCCGCAAAAGCCAAAAAAAAGGAAGGATATCTTTTTACCCTAGACTACCCTAGTTACATACCTTTCATGACCTATGTAGATGATAGAGAACTGCGAGAGGAGCTTTCTAAAGCATTTGGAGCAAAAGCATTTAACGACGATTATGACAATCAAGAAAATGTATTAAAAATTGCACAATTAAGATTTGAAAGAGCGCAACTGCTGGGTTACAAAACGCATGCACATTTTGTTCTTGAAGAACGCATGGCCAAAACACCAGAAAAGGTAATCAAATTTTCTAAAGAAATTCTTGAAAAGGCACTACCTGCAGCGCAAAGAGATTTTAAAACTTTACGCGAATTTGCGCAAAATTACACCGCAAATCCTGTAACATCTTTACAAAAATGGGATGCTGCCTATTATTCAGAAAAATTAAAACAGCAACTTTTTAACCTAGATGACGAGTTGTTAAGACCTTATTTTAAATTAGAAAATGTAATCAACGGTGTTTTTGAAATTGCTAGCAGGTTGTACGGTCTTCAATTTGAACTTACTGATGATATAGAAAAATACCATCCAGATGTGCTTACTTATATCGTTAAAAATGAAGACGACAGTTTAAACTCGGTTTTTTATGCCGATTTTTTTCCTCGTAAAGGAAAGCGCAACGGTGCCTGGATGACCTCTTTTAAAGAACAATGGCGGGATGAGAAAGGGCATAACAGCAGGCCCCACATATCAAATGTGTGCAATTTTACAAAACCTACTGCCAGCAAGCCCTCCTTACTCACTTTTAACGAGGTAACTACTTTATTTCATGAATTTGGACATGCATTGCACGGTATGCTGGCCGATACTACTTATAGAAGTCTGTCTGGTACATCTGTATTTTGGGACTTTGTAGAATTACCTAGCCAATTGCTAGAAAACTGGTGTTATGAAAAAGAAGCACTAGAGCTATTTGCAAGACATTATGAAACAAACGAGGTAATACCCATCGATTATATTGAAAAAATAAAGGCAGCTTCAAACTTTCAAGAAGGATTACAAACCTTAAGACAACTTTCCTTTGGGATGATGGATATGAGCTGGCATGGTATTGATCCAACCGATGTTACAGATGTAAAAGTGCATGAAAAAAAGATTTTTGAACAAACCGATTTGTATCCAGATGTAGATAGCAGCTGCATGAGTACTTCATTTTCACATATTTTTCAAGGTGGGTATAGTGCTGGCTATTACAGTTATAAATGGGCTGAAGTACTAGATGCCGATGCCTTTGAAGTATTCAAACAAAATGGAATCTTTAATCGCAAAATCGCAACACTTTTTAAAGAGAACGTACTGTCGAGAGGTGGTACAGAAGACCCGATGTTTTTATATACTCGCTTTCGCGGAAGCGAACCTAAAATAGATGCTTTATTGAAACGAGCTGGCTTACTAACAGTTGAATAACTACAAAACTGAAAATCAAAGTAATTACAAAACATGAAAAATTAAATTATCGAAATCAATTTTATAAACTAAACCAAATTGCCTGAAGTAAAATTAATACCAGAAAAATGGGTAGATCGCTATGGTGACTATCTTTTTAACTTTACTATAAGTAGGGTGAATGACCCTATTATGGCACAAGATCTTGTGTCTGAAACTTTTCTTGCTGGATTAAAAAGCGCACACAGATTTAAAGGAAATTCTACTGAGCGCACCTGGTTGATTTCTATTCTTAAACGCAAGATCATTGACCACTACCGCAAAACAAATTCTAAAAAAGGAAAAGCAGAAGTGCGCATGAGTTACCTACCCAATAGCGACCAAGAAGGAGACTGGATGGAAGATCGTGCAGCAGATATGCGCAACCCTAATGTAGAGGATATTATAGAACAAGAAGAACTAGGCAAAGCATTAGAAGAGTGTATCGCTTGTTTACCAGAACGATATGCCACTATATTTGTTCAAAAAACCATTGACAATCTGGAAACCGAAACTATATGTAAGGAACATAACATCACGGCGTCCAACCTTTGGGTGATTATCCATCGTGCTAGAGTACAGCTTATGGAGTGCCTAAACAAAAAATGGTATAAAGAATAAATAATCTGATGGGTAGATATTTGATATCTTGCGACGAGGCAAGTATTTTAAGCACGCGAAAACAATATGGTGACCTTAATGCAAAGGAAATCTTCCGCCATAAATTACATAAAGGTCATTGTATTAAATGTCGATCTTTTCACAAAAACAACGAGCGTTTTCAGCGTAAAATTAAAGCTTTAAAATGGGTCGCTCTTACTTTATCACAAAAAAAATCTATTAAAAAGCAGCTTGAAGATGCGATGCTAAATAGATAAAATTCTTTCTTAAAATAAAAATATTAAGCTGTTAATTCTTAAAAACACTTGCAGCTTTTTTTCTTTTGTATTGTAGTCATTAGTCAATGCTTACCTTTCTCTTAATCTTTAATCAAATTAAACCTAGGCGATAAATATTGTAGTTAAAAAGCTGTGGTTCATATTTTTTGATAGTAGTCCTAAAAAGGATACAATAATATATTTAAAATTACTTATTACTATCACGCAATTTTATAAGTTGATATACTCCTAATATTAAAAGAACTATAGCGAGAATCCATTGAAAGGTTGCAATTTCTTGTTGTTCAATAAACTTTTGCCACAATTTCCAGCCTCCTAATGCTATAAAAACAAGGGAGAGAAAAATCGTATAGTAGCGCTTGTTTGAATTAGGATTTGACATTGTTTTGAGTCATCAATGCATACACCAGGTAAAAACCATAAATTGTTATACCATAACCTAAAATCAACTGATAGGTTTCCATAGGAGTTTCTAAGGCGTAATAATTATATAATCGCCATATACCAAAACCTATAAAAATAGCAGCCATTATACCTCCTAAAACCGGGTTTCTTTTTCTCATTATATTGTATTGATTTTCTTAATTCTTAAAAAGCAAATATAATTAAAAAGCATCTAACGGTCTTGCCGATAGATGCTTGTTTATAATGATTAGAATTGATACAATTTAACCTATGCGTTAAAATATTTTGAATTCCAGATAGCAGTATTAAAGTTTTTACCTGCTGCAAATGCATAATATAATACCATACTCCCTATAGCCTTAAAAGTGAAGAAAAATATCATAATAAATTCTACCGATGTAGTCTCTTTTGAAAATATACCATTAGGAATTAGATAAGATACTAATAGGCTAACTAGGATAGTAGCAACAGCTAAATTTTCAAAAGTTTTAAAGCTCCATGCCCATAATTTTCTTAAGGGGTTTAAATCATTACCCCATTTATGAATAAGATAAAAATAACCATTACCTATAGGAGCAAACAGTAACGGGTCATCAGCATTTTCTAATTTAAACATTTTAGAAGGTGCAACAATTTTAAAACCACGCATTTGTAAATTATGATCTTTTTCCATTTCTTTAATTTTAATTAAAGCATCATAAGGAATTTCATTTTTGAAATATTTAGTATCCAGAAACCTTAATCTATAGGTAATACATATATCTCTAATTTGATCTACATGATAAATACGATCTGTTTCTAGCAAGTCTATATCAAAATGATTGCGTGGTGTAGGTCGTTGCGGACTTTTCATGCGCGCCATTATTTCATCTTCTTTGCGGTCTTCTTCTTTTAATATAGCTGCAACCTGATCAAGAATATCATTTTCTTTGTAGGCTTTTGCTTTTGATTTTTTAAGCTTTTCTTCAATATCGGTGCGCTTCCACATAGTTTATAGCTGTTTATCGGATTATTTAAAAGGTGCTCGTAATATGATCACCCATATTTTTAAAGTCGTAACAGATTCCTAATCATTTCAAAAGGTACATGTTAATTTTTTGCTTTTAAGCCAGATCATTTTCAAAATTAAAAAAATAAACTCAATTTCATGAATAATTAAATTGCCACAAATCTTTATAACTTCCTTTGAAAATATTTTATAACTAAAAAAATACACTTTTGATCTAATTACCTCAACGTGACACCGGCTTTTTGTTCAAGCTGTTGCTGTATTTTATTCATTACCTTATCAATTTGTTTGTCGGTAAGTGTTTTACCTGCATCTTGTAAAGTAAAGTTTACCGCATAAGACTTTTTCCCTTTGGGTAAATTATTACCTTGATAAACATCAAACAACTGTACCGATTTTAATATACTTTTCTCTGTATTGAGAGCAATTTCTTTTAAAACTTTAAAACTTATCGCTTCATCCACAAGCAGTGCAAAATCCCTACTTACCTCTGGAAATTTAGGGATTTCTATTAGAGAGCGATGCTCTATAGAAAGTAATTTTATGACCTCGCCCCAGTAAATGTTTGCAAAATGTACAGTTTGCTCTATTCCAAAGTTCAATGACATCTTCTTTTTAACCACACCTACATCTGCTATTTTGGCACTACAACTCAATGTAATTCCCTCACTTAAAAAGTCTAGTTTTGTAGCATTTTCACTTATGTTATCAATTCCTAATCGTTTTAATAGCGCAATAACAACACCTTTTAAATAAAAGAAATCTGCTGCTTGCTGTTGTGTTTGATTCCAGTTTTTATCGGCTGTATTTCCAGTTGTAAAAATACTTAAGTGTTTATTTTCTGTAAACTCACTTTTTTGATATTGATGATAAGAATTGCCAAATTCAAACAATCTTAAGTTTTCTTGTTTTCTATTTAGGTTGTATGCAATAGCCTCTAGACCACCATAAATTAAACTTTGTCGCATCACTGCAAGATCGCTACTCAATGGATTTAACATACGCACCTCGGTAGCAGGAGTAATTTGCTCTGTTAACAAATGATATTTTTCTGAGGTCAGACTATTTGCCATCATTTCATAAAAACCTTGTCCTACTAGTTGTTGTGCAACAATATTTTGCAATCGGTTATTTTCTAGTTTTGACGATGGTGCAATAGTTGCGTTTAATTTTGAAGAAGAGTTAATGCGATCATAACCATAAACCCGCAAAATTTCTTCAATAACATCTACGGGTCTTGTTACATCATTTCTATAAGGCGGTATAGTAAGTCCTAATCCAGATTCAGTAACATTATTTACATTAATATCTAGTGTCCTTAAAATACTTTTTATTTCTTCTTTAGGAATTTCTTGTCCTATCAGTCCATTAATTTTTTGGTAAGTTAAAAACACCTGATGTGGTTCTATTTTATTAGGATAAACATCTGTAATATCGCTAGAAATCTCACCACCTGCGATTTCTTTAATCAAAATAGCTGCGCGTTTTAGGGCATATTCAGTGATATTAGGGTCAATACCTCGTTCAAATCTAAAGGAGGCATCGGTATTAAAATTATGTCTTTTGGCAGTTTTGCGCACACTTATTGGGTTAAAGAAGGCACTTTCTAAAAACACTGCGGTAGTATCTGTAGTAACTCCGCTATTTTGTCCTCCATAAACGCCTGCTATACACAATGGTTTTACCGCATCACAAATCATCAAATCTTCCTCGTGCAACAGGTGCTCTACACCATCTAGTGTAACAAAAGGAGTGTTTTTTTTCAATGTTTTTACTATAATCGTTGCCCCGTTTATTTTATTTAAATCAAAAGCGTGTAGTGGCTGTCCTAGCTCGTGCATCACATAATTTGTAATATCCACCACATTATTTTTGGGTGCAATACCTATTGCTTTTAACCGATTTTTAAGCCAATCTGGAGATGGTGCAATCGTTAAACCAGTAAGAGTAACACCACAATAGCGCGGTGCAAAATCTGTATTTTCTACTTGTATATCTACCCTAGAAGACCGGTTATCTACATAAAAACTACTCACAGACGGTGTGATAAATTCGATTACCTCATCTTTAACAGCAAGACCTGCTCTCAAATCACGTGCTACCCCCATGTGCGACATAGCGTCGCAACGGTTGGGCGTTAATCCTATTTCTATAACGTGATCATGTTCTACTTTTATCAGGTCTTTAAGAGGCGTTCCTTCTTTAAGGCTATCATCTAGCACCATGATACCATCATGAGAAGTTCCTAGTCCTATTTCATCCTCGGCACAAATCATCCCATGGCTTTCTTCACCTCGTATTTTACCTTTTTTAATTTTCCAGGGGTGTCCTTTAGCATCATATAAAGTAGTACCTATAATGGCAACAGGTACTTTTTGCCCCATAGCAACATTAGGCGCACCACAAACTATTTGCAATACTTCATCTCCTATATTTACACGAGTTAATTGTAATTTATCTGCATTAGGATGTGGCTCACAAGATACTACATGACCTACTACAATACCTTCTAGACCGCCTTTTGCACTCTCAAACTTTTCCACACCTTCTACCTCTAGCCCTAATGAAGTTAACAAGGCGGTATGCTCTTCCAGCGCATCAGGTACGTTAATAAATTGCTTGATCCAGTTGTAGGAAACTTTCATATAATTTAAACTTTTTTATAGCGGTAAAGATAGTTATATGACCGCTTTCGCGAAAGCGGAACCACAACAAACACCATCTGTATCAATAAACCAGATCAAAATTAATTAACAAGCAATAAGAATTAAAAAGCTTGTATTTAATAAATAAGCCAAAGTGTTCAAAACATGAATCTTATTTTATTTAATGTCATTATTAGCCTATCGGTTTAGAAAAATCTCTTGTAATAAATTACTTTAAGGCTTTTTACAGTAAACCAAAGTCGATATTTTGTGTTTAAAAAGTTTGTCATATAGCACACAACAGATTTTTAATTTTGATTTTATTTTTATTTGGTTAAAGTTAATTCTATGTGTTACTTGCAAAGAGCAAAGCAGTAAAGTAGTGATTCATAATCGATTTAAAAAATTGTTTACTCTTGGTTATTTAGATTACTTTCACAGCCATAAAATATTTTGAAATGGCATCAGGATTTTTTGTTTTATTAGATGATATCGCAGCCTTAATGGACGATGTGGCAGCAATGAGTAAAATTGCAACCAAAAAAACAGCTGGTATTTTAGGTGACGATCTAGCAGTAAATGCAGAAAAAGCATCTGGATTTGTATCTTCAAGAGAGGTTCCTGTGTTATGGACGATTATGAAAGGATCGTTTATTAACAAATTAATCATATTACCTGTTGCGTTTTTATTAAGTGCATTTGCACCATGGGCATTGACAACTATTTTACTTTTAGGGGGTGCATTCTTAGCCTTTGAGGGTGTTGAAAAAATATATGAGTACTTTTTTCGACATCAAGCAGCCGCAATAAAAATTGAAGCAAATGCACCAACCGAAGAAGAAATGCTGAAATTAGAAAAATCTAAAATTAAATCGGCTATTACAACCGACTTTATTTTATCGGTAGAAATTGTGATTATCGCACTGAGCACCGTACTAGATGAATCATTAATGATGCAAATAATGGTAGTTTCTGTAGTGGCAATTATTGCAACTGTAGGTGTTTATGGGATTGTAGCGCTTATAGTAAGAATGGACGATTTGGGTATGAAAATGATTCTTAAAAGTGATGGTAAAAAGGGAATTTTAAAAACTATAGGAATCTTTTTAGTAAAAGCATTGCCTGTGATAGTAAGAAGCCTGGCAGTAATAGGTACTCTTGCCTTGCTGCTTGTTGCTGGTGGTATATTTGTGCACAACATTCATTTTATAGAAGAATTATTTCATCCTTTTCCTTCTATCCTAGGCGAGTTTATTACGGGAATAGTTGTAGGAGCTATTGCACTAGCCTTATTTGAATTATTTAAGTTTATTTTTTTGAAGAAAAAAACTGTTAATGATTAAGATTTAAGCATTGTTAGCGTTTTTTAAAGTTATCCATTTACTCATGTATTTATACCTATTATGGGCGTGAAAATTAAGCATGGCGGTAAAAAAGTTGGTTTTTTCTATTTCTTTAGGTTTACTAAGGTTAGAGACTTTTTCTAGTAACGCTTTCGCAAAAGCGGAATATTCATATACCTCTTCAAGAATTTGAGCATTGAGCTTACAGATTTGATTCCAGTCCTGCGGTGACTGGTATAAAGCAACACATTTTTGTGCATACCTAATAGGGTCGTCTTCAATAAAGCCGTAAATCGGGGCGTTGATGAACATGCCCTCGGCAGCAATTCTGGTCATGGCCGCGGGCGTGGATGCCTGCATGGCATCAAATATTTTGCCTTTTAATCCAGCACCAAATCTTAATGGGGCCAGTAATAACCTATAATTGCTTATTGTCTCTATCGCATCGTCAGCAAATCCCCTAATTATAAAACCTTGTTTTTTATTGTGTAATTGTTTTATTTTTTGAGTTTGATAAGCACCATAGATATGTACCTGTGCCGCAGGAAGTAATTTTTTGATAGTGGGCCAAATATGTTTTTTAAGATGCACGATAGCATCATAATTAGGTGTGTGCAACGAGTTACCAATCATCACCATATGAGAACGATTGTTATAGAGAATTTTATTATTTAATGTTTCTTCCTTTTTTGACAAATGATATAAAAATGGAATATAAATAATTTTTGAAGCTGGTAATTGAAAGTTGTCTTTAAGAATGTTGCATTCAACTTGTGAAATAATGATACTAAAATCACACCTATACATCGCAGCAATTTCTCGCATAGCAGTTTCATTAAAAAGCTTTAAAGGGCCATTTATTTTTAAAGCTAGCTCTCTTGCATTTCTTAAAAAATGTAAATCTACTGTATCTAGAATATGAAAGGATTCTGGTGAATGTTCTCGCACGCGCCAGCCATACTGTTCTTCTATCATAAAACGATCGTAAAGTACCACATGTGGTTGCAAGTCTTTAATAAGTATATCAAAACCAGGGTCGTTAAGATGTATCACATGCTCTACAATATTCAAGGTTCTTAAATCTAGTGCATGAATTGATTTTTGCGCAGCACTACAAAAGTGTATGGAATAACCGCCCTGTTTAAAAATCTCTAACAATTGCATCATTCTAGAGCCTGCAGCGGTAGATTGGGGTTCAGGCCAGTTTTTGCCTATTACGAGAAGTTTTTTCATATCACAAATTTAGTCATTAATCAGTAAATTGATTTGAAACCATAGAAAACAAATAAGGTGTTTTGCAGTTATGCATGACAAGCATTAAAATAAAATTTACTATTGCAGGCAGCCTAATTTTAATCTTAAATAGCTATGTGACTTAAAAATGCGCACTCGATATCGGTAAAATAATAGAAATTGTTGAAGTTCTTATGAAATGTTCTCAACCATATTACACAAATCACCTTAAAATAAGCTGTAAAATAATTACTTTAGCAGTCTAAAAATTTAGGTCTTTTATGGGTAAAATAATTGCAATTGCAAATCAAAAGGGTGGTGTAGGTAAAACGACTACCGCGGTAAATCTCGCGGCCTGTCTGGGTGTGCTAGAAAAAAAAGTACTTCTTATAGATGCTGATCCACAGGCAAATGCGAGTTCTGGTCTAGGTATAGATGTAGAATCTATTGAGCAAGGAACGTATCAACTTATAGAAAACTCCGCACTAGCTGAAGATTTAATCATAAAAACCAGCTCACCCAATGTAGATCTCATTCCTGCACATATTGACCTCGTGGCAATAGAAATAGAGCTAGTTGATATGGAAAACAGAGAGTATATGATGAAAAAATCACTAGAAAATGTTAGAGAACTTTACGATTATATCATCATAGACTGTGCGCCGTCACTAGGACTGCTTACACTTAACGCCCTTACTGCAAGTAATTCTGTCCTTATACCTATACAATGTGAGTATTTTGCACTAGAGGGTCTAGGCAAATTATTAAACACCATAAAAAGCGTTCAAAAATTACATAATCAACATCTAGATATAGAAGGATTATTACTAACCATGTATGACAGTAGGTTGCGATTATCAAATCAAGTAGTAGAAGAAGTGAATCAGCATTTTGAGGGACTTACTTTTAAAACAATTATACAACGCAATGTGCGATTAAGTGAAGCACCATCGTATGGTGAGAGTATTATAAATTATGACGCTGCAAGTAAAGGGTCTGAAAACTACCTGAGTCTTGCAAACGAACTTTTACAGAAAAACGCCTAGACAAAATGGCCAAAGCAACAAAAAAACAAGCACTAGGAAGAGGATTATCTGCTTTATTAAAAGACCCTAGCAATGACATCAACACAGCAACAGATAAGAATGCAGATAAAATAGTAGGTAGTGTAATCGACCTGTTATTGAAGGACATAGAGATGAATCCTTTTCAACCTCGCACCAGTTTTAACGAGGAACAATTAAAGGAACTCGCCTCTTCTATAAAAGAACTAGGTGTTATACAACCTATTACTGTGCGTAAAAAAGGTTTTGGAAAGTATGAATTGATATCTGGAGAACGCCGTTGTCGTGCTTCAAAACTTTTAGGAATAAAAACTATTCCTGCCTATGTGCGCATTGCAAACGATCAAGAATCTCTAGAAATGGCGCTGGTTGAAAATATACAACGTCATGATTTAGACCCTATTGAAATTGCACTTTCCTACCAGCGATTGATAGAAGAAATAGACCTTACACAAGAGCAAATGAGCGATCGTGTAGGTAAATCCCGTAGTGCAATAACAAATTATTTACGTCTTTTAAAGTTAGATCCTATTATACAAACAGGTATGAGAGACGCTTTTATATCAATGGGACACGGTCGCGCATTGATCAATCTAGAAAATGTAGAGCAGCAATTAGAGATTTATAAAAAAATAGTGGGCGAGGGGCTATCAGTAAGAGAAACAGAAAAACTGGTTAAAGAATTAAAAATGGGCACGCTTTCGCAAAAGCAACCTAAAAAAGCATCTCTACCAGAGTATGTTTCAAAGCAAACAATAGCACTTACTAATAAATTAGACACCAAAGTAACCACAACCATGTCAAAATCTGGCAAGGGAAAAATAACAATAGACTATGCTTCTAAAGCAGATTTTGAACGTATCGTAAAATTAATAAATGAATAATATTCTACTGTATATCATACTATTAGTTGGACTGCTAGGGTTTTCCCAAAACAATACAGTAGTTAATCCTAACTTTGATACCCTACTTGTTGCACAAGATAGTGTGAGAAACGTTTATGATGCAAACAGACCATCAAAAGCTGCTTTTTACAGTGCTGTAGTTCCTGGTTTAGGGCAAGTTTACAATAAAAAATACTGGAAAGTACCTCTTGCGATCGCCGCCGTAGGAATCCCCATTTATGTATATACTGTAAATGATAAGGAATACAATAGATTGCGAGATGCTTTTAAAATTCGTCTAGCTGGGGGGACAAATGACGAGTTTTCGACAGAAGACGGTACGCCTATAATAAGCACAACAGGACTAGAAAGGGCACAAAAAACTTCACAACGCAATAAAGAATTAAGTATTTTGATAACTGCTGTTATGTATGTGGTACAAATAATTGATGCCAATGTAGATGGGCATTTAAGTCAGTTTAATGTAGATCGCAATTTGAGCTTACTACCCTATCTTGATTACAACACTCTAGCTATAGGAAATACTTATGGTTTTAATTTAACATACACTTTTTAAAAATGAAAGTAGCATTATTAGGATACGGTAAAATGGGACAGGCTATTGAAAAAATAGCAGAACAGCGCGGCCACACCGTAGTAACAAAAGTAGGTCGTAACGATTCTATGGAAGACATTATGAAAGCCGATGTCATTATAGAGTTTACCAGCCCCGAAAGCGTTTTAGGAAATCTAAAATTCCTTATTCCTACTCAAATACCAGTGGTTTGCGGTACTACAGGATGGAATGAAAGCCTACCCGAAATAACAAAATTGATTAAAAAACATAAATCTAGTTTGGTTCATGCTTCTAACTTTAGTCTGGGAGTAAATATTTTTTTTGAACTCAATAAGTCTCTAGCTAAATTGATGAATCAGTTTAAAGAATACGATGTAAAAATAAAAGAGGTGCACCACATAGAAAAAAAAGATGCGCCTAGTGGCACTGCTATTTCTTTATTTGATGGACTTGCCCCGTATAATGACAAGAAAAAATGGCATCTAGGTGACGAACTGCAAAAAAACTCGATTCCTATAGAAGCACTGAGGCAAGACGATGTAAAAGGATTACACAGTGTTACCTATCAAAATGAAATCGACAATATTTCCATTACACATGCGGCAAATTCTAGAGAAGGTTTTGCCCTAGGAAGCGTTATCGCAGCAGAATGGATCGTTAACAAAAGAGGAATTTATACTATGAAAGACGTTTTGGGACTATAAAAATTCCACAAACTTCTTTTATCACATAAAACAACAATATGAATTGGACAGAATGGTTGATCGTTTTTATAATAATCCAGTTGATCCACGGGTTAGGAACATGGAAAATGTATGTCGCTGCTGGTAATAAAGCTTGGCAAGCATTTGTACCTGTGTATAATGCAGTGATTTTAATGAAAATAATGAACAGACCATGGTGGTGGACTATTTTATTATTCCTGCCAGTTGTAAACATCATACTGGTAGTTGTCATATGGGTAGATACCCTAAGGTCATTTGGATATAATAAAGCGGTAGATACTACACTTGTTGTCGTAAGCCTAGGGTTTTACATTTACTATATTAGTTATACACAACCGTTAGTACACATAAAAGATCGCAGTTTAAGTTCAAGAACCGCGGCGGGTGAATGGACTAATTCTATATTGTTTGCAGTAATTGCTGCAACAATTGTACATACTTACGTGATGCAACCTTTTATCATCCCTACATCTTCTTTAGAAAAAACATTGCTTACTGGAGATTTCTTATTTGTAAGCAAGTTTCATTATGGTGCTCGATTACCGATGACGCCTATCGCAGCACCTATGGTGCATGATACCATTCCTGTTGCAGGGGTAAAAAGTTATCTGGCAAGGCCGCAATTACCTTATTTAAGGATACCTGGCTTTCAAGACATAAAGCGCAACGACATTGTAGTATTTAATTATCCAGCAGATACTATTAATTCCTATCCCTATGACGATGGCGAGTATCACTATAAACCCATAGACAAAAAGTCTAACTATGTAAAGAGATGTGTCGCTATTGCAGGAGATACCATGTCTATGAAAGATGGTGTTATTTTTATTAATGGGGAAAAATTAATCCTGCCAGAACGTGCAAAACCTCAATATAGCTATGTAATACAAACTGATGCTGTATCGCAAACAGATGAAGTAATGATTTTTCCTGATGGTAGCAAACTTACTAGAGAAGAGTTTTTCTTTACCTATGACATTACAGATGGTTTTCAATTTGGCACCCACACAGAAACAGGAAGACCAGCATTTTATGTAAAAGCTGCGACCGAGGCTGCTGTAGAAAAAATTAAAGCCTCAGGGCATGTTGTTGATGTAAAAAAACAAAACATGGAACTAGGTATACCAGTAATAAGAGAAACAAAAAATATAGACGGTAAGGATGTTGAATACATGAAACCTTATATTTTTCCTTATGATGGAAGAACTAATAATAATAATGACGATCGCGAGCCTTTTTTAATTCCAGCGGCGGGTATGACTGTAAAGATTGATTATAAAAACATATCCTATTTTAAAAGAATCATAGAAGTGTTTGAAGGTAGTGAAATGAATACCTTTAATCATATAAGCCTAAAAGGAAATCAAGTATTACTTAATGGATCACCCCTTACCTCTTATACCTTTAAACAAGATTACTACTGGATGATGGGAGATAATCGCGATGCCAGTCTAGACAGTAGGTTTTGGGGTTATGTACCATTTAATCACGTGGTAGGAAAACCAGTTTTTGTATGGATGAGTTATGATGGTAACAAATCTTTTCCTAGTGGTTTTAGAATTGAAAGAATGTTTACCACCGTTAATGGCGATGGACAACCTACATCTTATTTAATTTATTTCTTAATAGCTGTAGGGGCTTATTTTGTTATAAAAAAAGTTTTAAAAAACAAAAAAGCCAGTAAAAAAGATGTTCCTAAAAAATAAATTAAGGAAACATCGCTATGAATAAATTGATATTACATCCCTCTTATTTTGTAGATGTGATATCGCTTATTCATATCCATAGAAGCTGCACTATTTTGTTTGAAACAAAAGACAGCTTTATCAAACAAACCTATAGAAATAGAGCTTACATTGCCGCTGCAAACGGCAAACTTGCTCTAAACATACCCATAATACATCAAAAAAAAGATCAGTCTGTACCTTATAATTCTGTACAAATTGACCATACGCAAACCTGGGCAACAACGCATTTAAAAAGTATTAAAAATGCTTATTACAGTAGTCCCTATTTTGAATATTACCAGGACGAGCTTGAATTACTATTTACAG
Source organism: uncultured Flavobacteriaceae bacterium (assembly GCA_964593255.1). Classification (GTDB taxonomy): domain Bacteria; phylum Bacteroidota; class Bacteroidia; order Flavobacteriales; family Flavobacteriaceae; genus Nonlabens. The sequence continues at coordinate 26,194 of CAZQGX010000041.1, forward strand.
AAATACCAGAATTATTGATCGATTGGAATATTAAAACCTTTTATTTTTTACTAGAACATTTAATGATTTCTAGAGATGTGAGACAAACTGTAACGTATCAAGATGATAAACTAGCAAAACAATTAGTAAATGCAAAAGGTCAACCTTTATTGTATCTGGCTCCTTATATTCAAGTTTTCCAAGAGAAACACGGATTTATACAGCCATTAAGCGGTTTAGACCTTCTCTTTAATCTAGGCCCAGCTGCTAGCAGTTATTTAAAAAGCCAATATCATCACTTGAAGTAGGATAAATAAAAATATGATGAATAATTTTGCCCGTTTTGAAGCATTTTATAAAACGGCAAGCCTATGGACGGGTAAATTACTAGGTCTACAACAATTTCAATTAGCAAATTTTAACTTTGCACATTTACTACAACAGGACACGCTTACACTGCCTGCAATACCACAGGGAACGCTGCTAGGAAAAAGAGCAGAATACTTCTTCAAATTTTGTGTAGAACAATCCAGTAATTATGAATTGTTACTTTCTAACGTTCAAATTTTTAATGGTAAAATCACCTTAGGAGAGCTAGATTATATCGCAAAAGAAACAGCCACAGGTGCTATTTTGCATATAGAACTGGTGTATAAATTCTACATTTATCAACCACACGTAATAAGTAATGAAAAGACCCCCATACTACAAGAACTACACAAGTATAGAGGCCCTAATGATAGGGACCATTTGGTATCAAAAATACAACATCTTAAAAATCATCAACTACCACTTCTGCACGCTTCCCAAACAGTAAAATTATTAAAAAGCCATGACATCAATGCACACCTTGTAAAACAACAAGTGTGTTATTTAGCACATGTTTTTATTCCTCACCTTTGGTGGAATCACAAGTTTGAATACATCAATAAAAAAAGTATTGCAGGATATTATTATGATATTCTCGCTTTCGCGAAAGCGGAAACCAACAACATCTACTTCCTACCAGAAAAATATGCATGGAAAATGGCACCACAACAACTGCCTAATTCCTATACATTTCAAGAAATTGTGAAACTTACTATAGAAAGTTTGAATAGAGGTTTTGCTCCACTTATCTGGATGCAACTAGAAGACAAAACTTTTGAAAGATTTTTTGTTATAAAATAATCGTAAATAACTTTTTAAATAAATAAAATGAATCTTGCAACTGTTACCTTTAAGAGTTTGAAAACATAGTTTAACTTAATATTCATAAAATGAGCATCTTAATTTATTATATTTAGGGATGGAAAGAAAATTTGAAACAAAAACAAAAAAACAACCTTTAACAAGTTTCGGAAACAGAAACATAAAAAATAGAGAGTTTAATATGGAAACCACAGCGACAAGAAAAGTTGAAACAAAAACAAAAACAAAAAGTTCAAACATGAATTACCTAAATTTTGACCTAGATAAAGCAAAAAACACAAGTAAAGAATTGAATATTCTTCTTGCCGATTATAATTTATATTATCAAAAATTGAGAAATTATCACTGGAATATAGTAGGCAAATCATTCTTTGACCTTCATGTAAAATTTGAAGAAATGTATGACGATGCAATTATAAAAATAGATGAAATTGCAGAACGTATTTTGACATTAAGGTATCAACCCACATCAAATTACAGTGACTATTTAAAAATTTCTAATATTAAAGAAACAACTTCTAATTTATCTGATATAGAAATGGTAAATAACCTAATTACAGACCACGGTAGCATACTCTCACAAATGTCTAAAGTTATAGAAACAGCAGGAAAATGTGAAGATGAAGGAACTATTGACTTAATAGGTGCTTACATAAGAGAGTTAGAAACTACTTCATGGATGCTAGACGCCTGGAGAATGAATACAGAGGACACTAGAAAATCAATCTAGTTCATAAATAAATGCTTATAAGTATTTATTATTAAGATGTAATTTTTTAAAGCTAGATGTTATCAAATAAATAATTTTTAGAAAAAACAACCCCCATTTTAAGATTAAAATGGGGGTTGTTTTAGGTAATAAGAATAATTATTATTAATTCCTTCTACGTCTATTATTGTTGTTATTTGCGGTTCGCCCATTTTTTTTACCGTACTGTCTTTTTTGATTGGTACTAGAACGATTGGTGTTTGTATTGCGGTATATTAAAGATTTAGATTCTAAAAGGTCTTCTTCTTTTGCAGCAAGATTGATTTCACCATCACTCAATTCAAAAAGATGTTTAAAAATCACTGAATCATCTACAGAATCTTTATTCCAGTTAAGAAAAGATTTCTTCATGTGGTTTGCAATAACATAGGCAAGAGCCTCTCTTTTTTCACCGCGTTCCCAGCCTAGAGCGACATTAATCATTCCTTGTATATTATTCCCATAGAATCTATACCTAGGCATTTTTTGAGGGTAAGGCATCCTTTTAGGTCTTGCTGCAAGGGTTTCTTTATCGGGTAAAGGATAAGGAGAGTCTACATCAAGGTCAAAATTTGCAATTACAAAAAGCTGGTCCCATAATTTATGTTGAAAATCTGCTACATCCCTTAAATGCGGGTTCAAATTACCCATTACGCCTATAATAGCAGTGGCCATACGATTGCGTTCTTCCTTAGACTCTAGGGCTTTACAATGTTCAACAAGTTTTTGAATATGTCTTCCATATTCGGGAATGTTCAACTGATTGCGCTCGGAATTATATTCTAATGATGATATCAAATTAAAACGGTATTATTAAATGAATGAATTGGTATAAACTGCAAAATAGTATTAAAATTCAATTTATAGAGATATCACTCCCTTTACTTTACTTACTTCTTTATATTTAGTAATGACAGCGTCGGGGTTCTTCATCCTTACAATGATCGATACACTTGTATATTTACCTTTACTAGATTCTTTTGTAGTAATAACCGCTCCCATATTATCAAAAATCTTCTCTATTTTAGCGGCTCCAGATCCATCAGTAGGTATAATAAATTTATACATATACTTTGATGGCCATAAACTTGTATCTGCTAGCTGTAATTTAAGCTTTGCATAAAACTCTTTTGAATTTTTATTTTCCATAAACCATTGCAAATATAATTAATGAAATGCGTGATTACCACACATAGATTATGTTATTTTATGATCAAACTTTTAAAAGTTAAGAGCTAAGTTCTAATTAGCATATTAAATGCTTCTTGTTTGTATTGATACCAGGCG
>CAZQGX010000042.1:0-28982 GCA_964593255.1 uncultured Flavobacteriaceae bacterium
AACTGAACGGATTTAAAGATTAAAAGCAGTAGGGATTATCAATGTTGACGGGATCGTATCCCACCGTATATCTTAACCTTACCCTACTGCTTTGTACCTTTCTAATTAAGTGTTAAATTTAATGAATTGTAAACTTAGGATGTGTATCTTCAATGGCGAGGTTCAGGAGTTGAATTCAATGGTTCGGGATTTATTTTCTAACTTTACGATTGAAAAACGAACGGCTGTGCTTTTTTGGTCGTCACTGAAAGATACACAGACCGTTGGCAACAAACTCTGAAATTTGTCGTAAGAAGAAAAAATAATGTCTGAATTGATAATTTTGTATCTTTAATAAAAGGCTAAAAAATGGATTTACAAACGAGAAAATTAGAACTTATTCAAGAATTTTTAAAAATTCAAAGTGAAGATGTTATTTCACGACTTGAAAAAATCTTGAGAAAAGAAAATAAAATTTCAGAAAACGAAGATTTTAAACCAATGACAATTGAGGAATTTAATTCTCGAATTGACCAATCAATGGAAGATTCAAAAACTGGTCGATTAATTGAAGCTAGCGAATTAAAAGCCAAAATCGCCAAATGGAATTAAAATTATTTTGGACTGATTTCTCTCAAAAAGAACTTGAAAAGATTTATGAATATTATCGTGAAAAAGCAGGTGTTCGAATTGCTAAAAAAATTGTGAATGGAATTTATGATGAAGCTCTAAAACTAAAGTCTCAACCGAGAATTGGGCAAAGAGAAGAACTTTTAAAGGATAGAAAGCAAGAATTCAGATATTTAGTTTACAAAAATTACAAAGTCATTTATTGGATTAATGAAAAAGAAAATAGAATTGAAATCAATGATGTTTTTGACACTCGCCAAAATCCAATTAAAGTAGAACGGACAAATTAAAAGCCAGCATACAATAACTAAGCATATGGCGTGACTATAGGCCAACGCTATACGCTCTGTTGACTGATCCGGAATACTAGATAAGGGGGAAATTGAGGATTAGGCACTTGCCTTTGTAGAAGGATTACTCTTTTTTAGCGCTGGTTTTCTTTTTTATTAAAAGGTAACATTTCAAAAATAGCGTTTTTTGCAGTTGATTTTTAGTTTTTGAGATTTTAGACTCAATAAATCTTACATAGTCAACACAGCTTAGGTAATTAGTTAAGGTGCTTTTAGATTTACCATTAATAGTAAAGCTCTTTTCAAGAGTAAAAGCTAGTTTTTGGAAATCAGCTACATCGGTAAGAGCCGTTTGTAAAATTGTTGGAGACTTTTTTCGAATACATAGGATTAAGGTTTTATATGAATCCCAAAAGTTAACGTGTTTTTACGGTATCATAGTAAAAAGCTACCGAGGCACGAGGATTAGTTCAACAATGTGTATAATTAATGGCGAGGTTTGGCGTTGAAAACGAGAGTTTGGGCTTTATTTGCCAATTTTGTAATTGAAAGAAAAACTGAATAGCTTATTTTCCCGATACTGCGTATAGCCAAACCGTTGTGCGTCATGCATAGAAACGTGAAATAATCACCTAAAAATAATTATCAACAATTTTTATCGATTATAAAGAGTATATTAAGTATATTTGCGTGAAATAATCACGTTATATTATGTTAATAAGATTTGTAATTGAAAACATGTTCTCTTTTGGTGAAAGAAAAGAGTTTACAACTATTCCTAATAAGAGATTAAAGACACTACAAGACCATAAGTATGATTTAGATGGGTTTGAAATACTCAAACTTTCATCTATTTATGGTGCAAATGGAGCAGGAAAATCAAATTTGATTAAATCCTTATTTCATCTTCAAAAGTTAATCACAAAAGAAGAAATTCCATTTAAACTTAAAGACACACAGCACAAATTTGGGAAGCAAAAAGAACAAGTACTTGCTATAGAGTTTATTCAAGATAACACTCCACTATATTACGGCATAGTGCTTTCAGATGACAATATATCAACCGAAGAGTTGTACGTATCGGGTTTAGGGAAAAAAGATGACAAGTTAATTTTCGAAAGAAAAACTGTAGATAAAGAAACTACTATAAAGTTTCTTGGTGAATTTGAAAATGACGAAAAAAGTCAAGTTCTTAAAGCAGTCTTGTTAGAAGAATTTGTTAAACCAAATGAACCCGTATTAAAATTATTATCAAACAGAGATAACAAGTTCTTAAAAGATGTGAAGAAGGCTTATGAATGGTTTTCAGAAACTTTACAAATTATAACACCAGATTCTAAACCAAGAGCATTAGCCCATAAAATTGACACCGATATTGAATTCAAAAAATATGCAGAAGATTTAATGTGTTCTTTTAATATCGGAATTAAATCATTAGGAGCTGAAAAAAAGAATATTAAAGAATTCTTCGGAGAAGATAATGAGAATGAACTTGACAAGTTAATTAAAGAAGTTGAAGACTCTCCGAAAAAAATGATCGGATTAAGAAGCAGACGTGGAGATGAATTAATTATAGTAAAAGAAAATGACACTATATGGGTAAAAACCTTAAAAGTAGAACATTCTTCAACTAATAAATCTGCTTTTTTTGATTTAGATGAAGAATCAGATGGAACAGTTAGATTGTTGGATTTTGTGCCAGCGTTTAAGAATGTAATTTCATCAGAAAAAGTATATATTGTTGACGAAATAGAAAGGAGTATACATCCACTTTTAATAAAAGAACTAGTAAAAAAATTCTCTTTAGATAAGAAAACAAAAGGGCAGTTAATATTTACAACTCACGAATCAAATTTACTAGACCAAGAAATATTTAGACAAGATGAAATTTGGTTTGCTGAAAAAAATTTAAATGGTTCTACAGATTTGTATTCCTTGAGTGACTTTAAAGAGCATAAAACGATTGATATTAGAAAAGGATATTTAAATGGTAGATATGGTTCAATTCCTTTTTTAGGAAATTTAGAGGACTTAATATGGCATGATTATGATTTTAACAAATAGGCTTTTTGAAAGGCAGCCTCCTAGCAGAGAAGCTAAAAGCCTATATATTTTCTGTGAAGGTGCAAAAAGAGAATATCAATACTTTGAATATTTCAGAGAAATTGATTCACGAATTAAAGTAGAAGTTAATAAATTAAGTTCAATTGATGATAATTCTCCGAAAGGTCTTTACAATTTAGCTGAAAGCTCATTTACAGGTGCTAGACCAAAATTCCCGTTGCAAGAAAATGATGAAGTTTGGATTGTTTTAGATACCGACCCTGATAAATCAAATAGCAGGGAAGAACAAATTAAACAGATTAAAGCAAGTTGTAAGGTAAAAGACAATTGGTTTGTTGTAGAAAGCAACCCCTGCTTCGAAGTTTGGTTGTTTTTCCATCAAAATGAAAAAAATGAGGAATTTGAATCTGATGATATCTGTAAATGTTGGAAGCAAAAAGTAAATGAAAGTTATGAAGGCGGATTTGATTCAAGAAGACACCCTATTTTTATAGAAGAAGCCATTAAAAACGCAGAAAGAAATTTCAAAGCAGACGAAAACGGAAAACCTTTAAAGGGTTCATCTGAAGTTTACCTGTTAGCAAAAAGTATGTTTTCAGTGATAAAGAATAAAATAAGAGTAGTGAAAAATAAATTATAAAAAGTACGAACGCACAATAACTAAGCATATGGCGTGACTATAGGTCAACGCTAAATGCTCTGTTGTAGTGCATTTAAGAACTCATCAATCAATGAAAAAATATTTACCGATAATTCTAATTTTATCTGTTATCAAACTGATAATTCAATGGTTTGGAAATAAGAATTATGGGTTTCACCGAGATGAATTACTTCACTTGTCGGTTAGCGAACATTTGGATTGGGGATTTATGGAATTTCCGCCTCTTATAGCCTTAATCGGAAAAATATCTTATTTACTTTTTGATTATTCACTTTTAGGAGTACGTCTTTTTCCAACGCTTGCAGGTGTTGGAATTTTAGTTTTATGCTGTTTAATTGCTAAAGAACTTGGTGGGAAATCAAAAGCTATTTTACTATCAGGAATATGTATTTTGGCATTTCTGCCTTTTTATCGAAATCATACCTTATTCCAACCTGTTGCGTTCGACCAATTATTCTGGACATTAGGGTTTTATTTTGTCATCAAATTTATAAACTCGAAGAACAAAAATTTCTTGATTCTATTAGGTATAACTTTAGGTTTAGGATTAATGAACAAGTACACCATATTAGTTTGGGCTTTTGGACTATTTATTGGTTTGTTTTTTCATCAAAAAAGGAAAGTATTTAAAAACAAATGGCTGTATATTTCGGCTTTAATTTCTTTAGTTATTTTCTTGCCAAATGTTATCTGGCAAGCAAAAAATGATTTTCCACTATTAAAACATTTGCAAGCTCTTAATGAAAACCAATTAAATGAAATTAACCCAATGGAGTTTGGTTTGGAACAATTAAACTTTCCATTTACTCTAATTATTAGCCTTTTCGGTTTAGTAGCATTTATAATCGATAAAAACTTGAAGAATTACAGAACCATAGGCATAGCATCGTTAGTTATTTTTTGCACTATGTGGCTACTTAATTCCAAAGCATATTTTGTGTTTGCCATTTACCCAGTTCTTTTTGCTGGTGGAGCAGTAAAAATAGAATCCTTATTATCGAAAAAGCCTTTATTTATATATGCAATTGCCACTATTGCACTATTACCTTCTATTTATTTTATTCCAGAGTCAACACCTATTTTACCTATTGAAAAATATGTGAAATACGCCCAACTTAAAGAAAACAATGGGAGAATAGAATTGAAAGGCGATTATGCGGATATGTTTGGTTGGAATGAACAAGTAAAGTTGGTTGATAGTGTTTTCCAGACGTTGAGTACGAAAGAAAAGAATAATTGTGTTTTATGGGCTGAAAATTATGGAGAGGCTGGTGCTCTTAAAATATTAGGAAAGAAATACAATCTTCCGAATCCAATTAGCAGACACGGTAGTTTTTGGAATTGGGGTTTTGGAAAAAAAGATGCAGATGTTTGGATAAGTTTAGGAAACGAAAAACCATCTGTGGAAAGTGTTTTTCAAGAAGTAGAATTAGTAAAAACAATTACTCATAAATACGCAATTGGAGAAGAAAACGGAATGCCTCTATATATTTGTAGAAAACCAAAAGTTGATATTGAAAAATGGTGGAAAGATTATGAAGAACATATATTTGACTGAAGAAAAAACGCACTACAATAACTAAGCATATGGCGTGCCTATAGGTCAACGCTATATGCTCTGTTGACTGATCCGGGATACTAGATAAGGGGGGAATTGAGGATTAGGCACTTGCCTTTGTAGAAGGATTACTCTTTTTTAGCGCTGGTTTTTTTTTATTAAAAGGTAACATTTCAAAAATGGCGTTTTTTGCAGTTGATTTTTAGTTTTTGGCTTTTTATATCTTCTTTGTAAGCCGTATTTTTTGAGTTTAGGCAATAGTAGTTTATGGCGCTTTGCACCTATTTTTTTTAATCTTTGTATTTCAGTAATTTAGCTCTTGCTATCTTTTTATAATCTTTCTTCTACCAAATGGGTAGCATAGGAATGGCGCAGGGTATGTGCGGTAAACTTCTTTTGAGTATTTACTTTAGAGCGGCATTCTTTAATTACCCATTGAATACCCGTTGTGGTCAAGGGTTGTGTTACACCTTCTTTGGTAACTTGACTGTTAAAAACATATTTTACAGGTTTTTCTGTTTCAAAATCTTTTTTTATGTTTATGGACGGCAGCAAGGAAGTAAAAGATCAAAAAGAAATGGAAAAGAGTAATTTTTTGGCAAATGGAAAAAGTTTAAATAACTTCAAATGGAAAAGTCTAAATCACCTTAGAAATAAAAACCTAATTATTCATTAAACCTTACATTTGTTTCCTTAAACTTTTGGATAGTAATGAGTGAAGATAGTAAAAGAAGAGAAGCCCTTGTATATCATGCAAAGCCTACTCCTGGAAAGATAAAAATAGTTCCTACAAAAAAATACAGCACACAACGCGACCTGGCACTGGCCTACAGCCCTGGTGTTGCAGCTCCCTGTCTAGAAATTGCAAAAGACAAAGCAAATGTATATAAATATACTACAAAAGGTAACCTGGTTGCTGTTATTACAAATGGCACTGCGGTACTGGGATTGGGTGATATAGGCCCTGAAGCTTCAAAACCTGTAATGGAAGGAAAAGGCTTGCTGTTTAAAATTTTTGCAGATTTAGATTGCTTTGATATAGAGGTTGATACAAAAGATATTGAAGAATTTATAAAAACAGTAAAAAATATAGCCCCTACATTCGGCGGGATCAATTTAGAAGATATTAAAGCGCCAGAGGCTTTTGAAATAGAACGCAGGTTAAAAGAAGAGCTGGATATTCCTGTGATGCACGACGACCAGCACGGTACAGCAATTATTTCTAGCGCTGCCCTGTTAAATGCTTTAGAACTGGCCGATAAGAAAATCGAGGATGTAAAAATCCTTATTTCGGGTGCGGGTAGTGCTGCCATTTCTTGTACCAGCCTTTATGTAAAACTGGGCGCAAGAAAAGAAAACATCCTTATGTTTGATGTAGATGGGTTAATTACTAAAGACCGCACAGATCTAGGAATAGAACAAATGCAGTTTGCTACCGATCATCCTAAAGTGAGTTTTAGAGAGGCTTTTAATGGCGCCGATGTGTTTTTAGGACTTTCGGCTGGGGGTATTGTAGATGGTGCTATGTTGCAGTCTATGAATTATTCGCCTATAGTTTTTGCAATGGCAAATCCTATTCCTGAAATTGATTACAACACCGCCATGGCATCTAGAGAAGATATTATTATGGCAACTGGTAGAAGTGATCACCCTAATCAGGTAAATAATGTACTGGGTTTTCCATTTATTTTTAGAGGGGCGCTAGATGTGCGCGCTACCAAAATTAATGAAGAAATGAAGCTTGCAGCTACTTATGCGATTGCACAACTAGCTAAAGAACCTGTACCTGAGCAGGTTAATATTGCTTATGGAGAATTGAAAATAGCCTTTGGTAAGGATTATATCATACCAAAGCCTTTTGACCCTAGACTTATCTCTACCATACCGCCTGCAGTTGCAAGAGCAGCCATGGAAAGTGGTGTGGCACAAGAGCCCATAACCGACTGGCAAAAGTATGAAGAACAGTTGTTAAGCCGCATGGGGTCTGATAATAAGCTGGTGCGTTTGTTATTAAACCGTGCAAGAACTAATCCAAAAAGAATCGTATTTGCCGAGGCTGATAATATAGATGTGCTTAAGGCTGCACAAATTGTGCTAGAAGAAGGTATAGGTATTCCTGTTTTATTAGGAAGGCGCGATATTATAGAAGAATTAATGGAAGACCTAGGTTTTGATCAACCTTGTATGATCATCGATCCAAAGTCTGATGAAGAAAAAGACCGTAAGGATAGATATGCACACGAGTTTTGGAAACTGAGACAAAGAAAAGGCACCACTGCTTTTGATGCGGGTAAAATATTAAGGCAACGTAATTATTTTGCTGCCATGATGGTAAAACTGGGCGATGCAGATGCGCTGATTACAGGCGTAGCGCAATCTTATCCCATATCGGTGCGCCCCATGATGGAGATAATTGGAAAATCACCTGGCGTGGATAAAATTGCTACTACAAATTTAATGATTACCGATAGGGGGCCGTTATTTGTTTCTGACACCTCTATAAATATTGATCCAGATGCTATGGAACTAGCCAAAATAGCCCAAATGACAGGCCGCACCGCAGCTATGTTTGGTATTGCGCCAGTAATGGCAATGATTTCTTATGCAAATTTTGGTTCTTCCTACCACCCAAATGCAAAAAAGGTAACAGATGCTGTTAAATATTTACATAAATATTATCCAGATCTTGTGGTAGATGGCGAGTTACAAACCGATTTTGCATTGAATCCCAAGTTGTTACAAAGCAAGTTCCCATTTTCAAAACTAGCAGGTAAAAAGGTAAACACCCTTATTTTTCCAAATTTAGAAAGTGCAAATAGTACTTATAAGTTACTGAAAGAATTAAATAGTATAGAATCTATAGGCCCTATAATGATGGGCATGGAAAAACCTGTTCACATCCTTCAACTAGGGGCAAGTGTAGACGAGATTGTAAATATGGCTGCTGTTGCGGTAATAGATGCACAACAAAAAGAAAAACACGCAAATAAGAAACGTTAAAACCAAAATCAAACTATTGGCAGTTACTCTTTTATATTTTGTTACATTTGACCGCTTAAAATAGGTAGTAAATGATTGCACAGTTACAAGGTAAGCTCGTAGAGAAAAATATGACAGATGTAGTCATTGATTGTGCGGGTGTAGGATATTTTGTAGAAATTTCACTTCATACGTATTCGTTAATTCCAGAGGGCGAGGCTATAAAGCTATTTACCTATCAATTAGTGCGCGAGGATTCACAACGCCTATTTGGTTTTGCAGAAAAAGCAGAACGAGAGGTTTTTAAGTTGTTGCTATCTGTTTCTGGTATAGGGGCAAATACTGCTAGAACCATGCTTTCTAGTCTAGACCCTCAGCAAATTGCGCAAGCCATTGCTAGCGGCGACGTAAGAACCATACAAAGTGTAAAAGGAATAGGGGCCAAAGGGGCACAGCGCGTCATACTAGATTTAAAAGACAAAATATTACAAGTGATCGATAATGCACAATTTAATGTAGTTTCAAACAATACGGGAAGAGAAGAGGCGTTATCTGCACTAGAAACATTAGGTTACATGCGTAAACAAGCTCAAAAGGTCGTCGATAACATACTTTCAACACAACCCGATGCAACTACAGAGCATCTTATAAAACAGGCACTTAAACAATTGTAAGATTTGAGACACCATAATTATATGTTTAGGACTTATGCATTGATATGTTGTTTAATTGTTTTCGCTTTCGCGAAAGCGCAAGAGCCAGCCCAAACCCCTCAAGACAGCACAAAAACTGGTGTTCTATTAGGTAAAATAGAATTACCCAACCCTCCTAGCATCACCACTTTATATGTGTATGATGCAAATCTAGATCGTTATGTGTTTTCAAGCAGTTTTAATGGTTATAACATAGATTTTCCCTTTATCCTTACACGGGAACAGTATCTAGATCGAGTAATGAAAGAGCAAATGCGGGAGTATTTTAAACAAAAAGCAGCCGCAATTGCTGGTAAAACTAAAGAAGATAAGGCAAAACAAAGAGATTTACTACCTAATTTTTACGTCAACAACGAGTTGTTTACTACCATTTTTGGAAGCCCAGAAATTGATATCGATCCCCAAGGATCTGTAGAGGTCGATCTAGGTTTGTTATTCAACAGGTCTGATAATCCTAGTTTCTCCCCTCGCAATAGACAAAACCTGACTTTTGACTTTAACCAACGAATTAATCTAAGCTTAGTGGGAAAAGTGGGTACAAGATTGCAAGTCAATGCAAATTACGATACCCAAAGTACTTTTGACTTTCAAAATCAAGTAAAATTAAGTTTCATACCCTCTGATATTGATGGTGTCGAAGGCGCAAAAGACGGTAGTTTTGAAGGTGGTGAAGATAGTATCCTGCAAAGTCTAGAAATAGGTAATGTCGCCATGCCACTTAACTCTCAATTAATACGTGGTGCTCAAAGTCTTTTTGGTATTAAGACCGAACTGCAATTTGGTAAAACAAGAATAACCGCTGTTTTTTCAGAACAGCAGTCAGAGTCTAGAACGGTACAAGCAGCTGGTGGTGCGACCATTAATGATTTTGATTTTTTCTCTTTAGATTATGATGAAAATAGGCACTATTTTCTCGCACATTACTTTAGGGATAATTATGATGCTGCTTTACAAAATTATCCATTTATCAATAACAATATTCAAATTACCCGTGCCGAGGTATGGATAACAAACAGGGGTAATAGAATTGAAAATGTAAGAAATATAGTCGCAATACAAGATATAGGAGAGTCAGATCCGACTAATATAGGACTCGATAATTTACCTGGTGGCTTTTTAAATGTTCCAGCAGGTAGTTTCCCTAGTAACGAGAACAACGATTTTAATCCACAAGGAATAAACGGCGGGCCACAAACTATTCTTAACGACCAAATAAGAGATATAGGAACTGTAGCTGCTGGTTTTGGTGGTGCAGATGTAAACGAGGGTTTTGATTACGTTACCTTAGAAAATGCTCGCAAACTTACCGCCCAAGAATATACATTAAATACACAATTAGGTTATATTTCTTTACGCCAGCGTTTAAATAATGACGAGGTACTTGCAGTTGCTTTTCAATATACTGTAGGGGGTAAGGTTTTTCAAGTAGGAGAATTTGCAAACGATGGGGTAAGCGCTACTGATGTGATTGTAAATCCAGATCCTACACAACCTTTAAATGTTAATAATCAAAGTCTGGTTGTTAAATTACTTAAAAGTAACCTTACTAATGTAAGCGAACCTATATGGGATTTAATGATGAAAAACATCTATAATCTAGGTGGTTTTCAATTAACTCAGGAAGATTTTAGATTAAATATATTTTATCAATACCCACCAGAGCTTAATTATTTAACCGCTGCCGAGGGTACAATTGGTAATCCCGCAGTTGCTTTACCAGACGATGTAGACCAGACCACATTAATAAGGGTATTTAACTTAGATCGATTAAATCAGCAACAAGACCCGCAACCAGCAGGTGATGGTTTTTTTGATTTTGTTCCCGGTCTTACAGTAGATACTCAAAATGGAAGGATTATTTTCACCACGGTAGAACCATTCGGTAGTCATATATTCAACAAACTGGATAATACACCTGGTGCTGGACCAGAGGATTATGAAGATCCTACCACTTATAATGCAAATCAAGCCAGGTATGTGTTTAGGGAAATGTACAATACTACCAAAGCCCAAGCACTGCAAAGTGCCGAAAAGAACAAGTATTTAATTAAAGGAGTCTATAAATCTACTGGTCAAGAGGGAATACCTATAGGTGGTTTTAATGTGCCTCGTGGATCGGTTACTGTTACTGCTGGTGGCAGGACTTTACAAGAGGGAATAGATTATACGGTAGACTATCAACTAGGTCGTGTGATTATATTAGATCAGGCCTTGTTAAATTCTAATACGCCTATAGATGTTAGAACTGAAAACAACTCTGTTTTTAACCAGCAAACCAAACGTTTTACAGGAATTAATGTAGAGCATAAATTTAGTGATGACTTTATTTTGGGGGGTACATTCCTAAATTTAAAAGAAAGACCTATTACTCAAAAAGCTACTTATGGGTTTGAACCCATCAATAATACCATCATAGGGACAAACTTTTTGTACAATACAGAAGTTCCTTTTTTAACCCGTCTAGCAAATAAATTACCCAATGTAGATACAGACGTGGCTTCAAATTTATCATTGCGAGGTGAATTTGCTTATTTATTTCCTGGGTCACCACAAGCCGATAACTTTGGTGGTCAGGCAGCCGCTTATGTAGACGATTTTGAAGGGTCACAAACCTCTATTGATATTTTAAACCCGTTTGCATGGTCGCTAGCCAGTGTACCTGTTGCTTTTGAGGGGGCTGGTAGTACTTCAAATCAGCTGGCATATAACTTTACACGTGCAAAAATGGCGTGGTATTCTATAGACCCAGTATTTTATGGAAATCAGCGTCCAGATGGTATAACAGATGACGATGTCTCAGAATATAGAACAAGAAGGGTGTTTGTAGATGAAATTTTTCCAAATATAGACATACAGCAAGGACAACAGCAGGTAATCAATACACTAGATATTGCTTATTATCCTAATGAGCGAGGGCAGTACAATTACAACCCACAGGCTGCTGGTACAAACATATTACCTAATCCACAAAACAATTGGGGTGGTATCATGAGGTCTTTTTCTAGTACAGATTTTGAGCAAACTAATGTCGAGTATGTACAATTCTGGATGATGGATCCTTTTCCTTATGACAGCACAAATAATGGTGGGAAGATTTCTATCAACCTAGGTAGTATAAGTGAAGATATTTTAAAAGATAATAGAAAGCAGTTTGAAAATGGCCTTCCTAATGATGGGGGTACTATACTTACTACAAATACTGAATTTGGTAAAGTACCTGTAAATCAATCGCTGGTTTATGCATTTGATACACAAGGTGAACAGCGCGATAATCAAGATATAGGGCTAGACGGGTATAGCGATAATGAAGAATTAACAGACTTTCCTACTTTTGGTCCTATTGATCCAGCTGGTGATAATTATGAATTTTTTCTTGCAGCTACAGGCGATATTCCATTGCGATACAAAAATTATAATGGTACCGAAGGTAATTCGCCTACCGAGGTGACACAGGATGACCGTGGCTCTACAACCTTGCCCGATGTAGAAGATATCAATCGTGATAATACCATGAACACTATTGATAGTTATTTTGAGTATAACATCGATATATTTCCTGGAATGGATATTACCAATAATGACTATATTTTTGACACCAAAACAGTACAATCTACACTGCCTAATGGTTCTCAAATTAGTACCAGATGGGTGCAGTTTAGAATTCCTTTAAGTGATCCTAACCGCAACGAGATAGGGGGTATCGCAGATTTTAGAGCCATACGCTTTATGAGAATGTATCTTACAGAATTTGATGTAGATACCTATTTGCGATTTGGTTCTCTAGACCTAGTACGTGGTGATTATAGAAGGTTTGAAACTTCACTAGATGAGACCGACCCTATCGTTTCAGACGACAATACCGTTTTTGAAGTAGAAGCTGTAAACATAGAAAATAATGAAGCCCGTTCACCTATTCCTTACAGATTACCACCAGGTGTAATAAGAGAAGAGTTGCGCACCCAAAATCAAAATATTAGACAAAACGAGCAGTCACTTGCCATGAGGGTTTGCGGTCTAGAACCAGGTGATGCTCGCGCAGTATTTAAAAATATAAGAATCGACATGCGCCAGTACGAGTCTTTACAAATGTTTGTGCATGCAGAATCGCTAGTAAATGAAATGTCTATAGCCGATGATGAGCTAGAAGCATTTGTAAGAATAGGTGTAGACTTTACTCAAAATTATTACGAAATAAGACTGCCGCTTAAACCTACCGCTTTTGGCACAAATCTAGCAGAAGACATATGGCCAATCGCTAATAATTTTGATATCGATCTTTCTTTACTACAAGCTATTAAAGCTAGGGTATTAGGCGATGGGTCATTAAACATTAGTGAACTCAACTTTTTTAACCAGGCCGATTTAGACCCGTCTAGTGCAGGAGAACCCAACCAGCAGCAATATGGTATAAAAGGGAATCCTAATTTTGGTGACATACGTACTTTGATGATAGGAGTGCGCAATGCGACTAGCAATGACATTTGTGGAGAAATTTGGGTAAATGAAATGCGTCTTGCAGGATTGAAAAATCAAGGTGGATATGCAGCTGTGATGAATATGGACGCAAATATTGCCGATCTGGCAAACGTGAGCGCTAGTGGTAGAAGAAGTACCATAGGTTTTGGAGCGATAGAGCAGGGGCCACAAGAAAGAAGTCGAGAGAATTTGACACAATTTGATGTGACTATTAGTTCAAGTCTAGGCAAATTGTTGCCGCAAAAATGGGGTGTAAACCTTCCTTTTTCTTATAGTATAGGGCAAGAAACCATCACGCCACAATTTGACCCACAGTTTGAAGATATAGAACTAGAAACAAGATTAGACAATGCGGCAAACGATGCAGAGCGCGATGCGATAAGAGAGCAATCGCAAGATTTTACACGCAGGCAAAGTTATAACCTAATCGGGGTGCGTAAAGAACGTACGGGTGATTCAAAACCCATGCCTTATGATATAGAGAACTTTACCTTTTCTGGGTCTTATAACCAGACCGATCAACGCAATTTTGAAGTAGCAAATTTTCAAGATCAGTCTGTAAATGTGGGAGGGGTTTATAATTATGCTTTTCCTAAATTAGAATTAGAACCTTTTAAAAAATCAGAATGGACTAAAAATCGTTATTTACAATTTTTAAAAGATTTGAATTTCAATCCATTCCCTAATAATTTTACTGCGGGTTTAAATGTTTTAAGGCAATTTAACACACAAGAATTTAGGGATTTACAGCTAGATACAAATCCTGTAGATCTAGATGGCGATGGTATTCCAGACGCACGAAACATTACCCTCGCACCGCTTACTAATCGCAATTTTACCATGAATCATCAATATGCAATCAACTGGGATTTGACACAGTCTTTGCAGTTCAACTTATCTGCAAACAGTGATCGTTTGATACGTACTTTTGTTAATGATGATCAGACGATAGACGAGGATTACACCTTGTGGACAGATTTTTTTGACGAGGGGATTCCCAACTCGCACTCGCAACAGTTACAACTTACTTATAAATTACCTTTTGATAAGTTTCCTTTTCTCGCTTTCGCGAAAGCGAACTATACATACACATCTAACTTTAACTGGAACCGCAACCAGCAACAATTTGCACAGCTAGACAATATCCCAGATTTAGGGAATTCTATCCAAAATGCAAACACACACCGAATAAACGGAACGCTAGACCTAGATAAATTATATAAATATGTAGGGCTAGAAAAAAAGAAATTTGGTATAGTAGCAAATCAAGCAAGATCTAGAAACAACGCCAAAACAAGAAGTAGAAATCCAGAACCGCCAGCAGATCAAAAGGATGGAAAAGACAAGCCAAAAGTGCCTAAAAAGAATGTGGCAAACCAGGCATACAATACACTTATAGGTATTTTGACATCTGTAAAAAGAGCACAAATAAATTATCAAGAGACTAACGGTATATTTTTACCAGGCTACACGCCAGATATAGGTTTTATTGGGACATTAAAGCCTACGTCGGGATTTGTATTTGGTAGCCAGGCCGAGGTAAGAGACCTAGCCGCAAGACGAGGCTGGTTGACTTTGTTTCAAGATTTTAACCAGCAATATACCGAGGTTGCCACCAGGCAGCTGGACTTTAATTTTAATATAGACCTGTTAAAGGATCTTTCAATTGATATTTTAGGAAATAGGGCCTACCAAGAAAATTATACTGAAAATTACAGAATAGACGAAAATACGCTTGCTTATCAATCGCTCACACCCAATACTTTTGGTAATTTTAATACCACAACTTTGATGATAGGTACGGCTTTTCAAAATAGTACTATAGATAATTCTGAAACTTTTGACACCTTTAGAAGTAACCGTCTTGCTGTGGCTAATAGACTTGCAAACGAGTTTTATGGAGGCAATACTTTTTCTAGAGATGCAGATGGTTATCCACAAGGGTTTTCTAAAAATAGTCAGCAAGTACTATTACCAGCTTTTTTATCTGCCTATGAAGGTAGAGATGTAGAAAAACAAAGTTTTGATGCGTTTAAAAATATACCATTACCCAACTGGACTGTAAAATATACAGGGTTAATGAATTTAAAGTGGTTTAAAAAGCATTTTAGAAGGTTTTCTATCAACCACGGTTACCGTTCTAGTTATACCATTAATCAATTTCAAACCAATCTAGATTATAGCGAGGGCAATGGCGCCCTTACCTATCAAGAGCAAATAGGTACTAATGCGTTAAATCAAAACGGTGATTTTAAATCTAGAAACTTATACTTTAACATTAACCTTGCCGAGCAGTTTAGCCCACTTATTAAACTTGATTTTGAAATGAACAACTCTGTATCTGTTGCTGCCGAGTTGAGAAGAGATCGTGTAATAAGTTTAAGTTTTGATAATAATTTGCTTACTGAAATTAATGGTAACGAGCTAATACTAGGATTAGGATACCGTATAAAAGATTTGCGATTTAGAACCAGTTTTGGTGGTAGAAGCAGGATTATTAAAAGTGACCTTAATTTAAGGCTAGATGGTTCTATAAGAGATAATGTTACTATAGTGAGGTACCTAGACCTTGATAACAGCCAGGCAACTGCTGGGCAAACCTTATATGGTTTAAAATTTACAGCAGATTATAATTTGAGCACCGCCTTTACTGCTATTTTCTATTATGATCATACCTTTTCTGAATTTGCGATTTCTACCGCTTTTCCACAAACTACCATACGCAGTGGTTTTACTTTAAGGTATACATTTGGAAATTAGAAGTGCTTTTATTGCAACAAGTGATATTCTATTGTTGTCCTGTTTTAATCAAAAAAGGCGTTTGCAAATTTCATGATAAGTAGTTAAGCTATTTAATTGTACGTTGAACTTATCAAACTTTTAAAATTGATTTTATTAGGGATTTTTTAAAAACTAGAAAATGGTGTTGTCTTATATTCAAAAAACTTTAAGAATTATCTTTCTAAAAAGTACAAATTCTAGAGACTTATCTTAACTTTACCATCTAAAATAAAATATTATAATGAACATACCATCAGAATTAAAGTACACAAAAGACCACGAGTGGGTTAAAATACAAGGAGACGTAGCCATTATAGGTATTACAGATTTTGCACAAAGTGAGTTGGGTGACATTGTTTATGTAGAGGTAGAAACAGTAGACGAGACTCTAGAACAAGAAGAAGTTTTTGGAACGGTAGAAGCTGTTAAAACCGTCTCTGATTTGTTTCTCCCATTAACTGGCGAGATCATTGAATTTAATCAAAAGCTAGAAGAAGATCCAGAATTAGTAAACACAGATCCTTATGGTGAAGGCTGGATGATTAAAATGAAGTTTACAGATGCCTCTCAAATTGATAACCTGCTCAATGCAGCCGCTTATCAGGAATTAGTAGGTTAATATCGCCATGCAAAAACTATGTTATGCGCTAGCACCTTTATATACCATTGCTATTGTTATTTTGTCTTTGGTAAAAAATCCTATGCCGCCAGTTAACATAGATCAAGCAGATAAATTTTATCATACCTTTGCCTACTTAATAATGGCTTTGGTTTGGTATATTTTTTTTTACACGCGATATGTAAATAGGCATAATCTTAGCGATTTTAAGATTATTGATATTTTTAAAAATTGGTCTGGGAAGATTGCTTTGGTTACTGGGGTTTTTTCCCTGCTCATCGGGATACTGATAGAATTAGGGCAAGAGTATATTTCAATTAACAGGACAATGGATGCGATGGATATATTAGCAAATCTTAATGGCATTATTATTGCTATAATTTTGTTAAAAATCACTCACAAAATAATTAACAAACAGAAAGTAACATAAATCTTTTGTCAACACAAAGATTTGGTTATTTTTAGCCTTTAAAAAACATTACACAATGGAAGTAAAGAAATCTGAAAAAGCAGACTTGCGTAAGAATATTACTTTGTACGTATTGTCTGGATTAGCATTTATGTTATTGCTGTCATGGCAAGCGCTAGAGTTTGAAACTAAAACTGTAGAGACCGAAGAGGTTTTTGTAGTACCAGATAATATGGTAGCCGAAGAGGAGATTCCTATTACACAAATGCTAGATACACCACCGCCACCGCCACCACCGCCACCAGCTCCCGAGGTAATTGAAATTGTTGAAAATGAAGTTGAGGTACCTGATGTAGTTATAGAAGATACTGAAACAGACGAGCAGGAAGAAATCGTTGAAATAGAAGATGTTGCTGTAGAAGCTGGTGTTGAAGAAGTAATTGCAGATGTTCCTTTTACCATCATTGAAAACGTGCCAATATATCCTGGTTGTGAGAAAATGAAAAACAATGAGGATCGCAAAAAGTGTATGAGTGAAAAAATCACAAAATTTGTAAATAAGAATTTTGATACTGGTCTAGCAAGCGAGCTAGGTCTAGAGGGAAGACAAAAAATACAAGTGCAGTTTAAAATCGATTCTAAAGGTAAAGTTGTGGATATCGTATCTGTTGCAAAACACCCTAGATTGCAACAGGAAGCACAAAGAGTAATCAATAAATTACCAGATATGACACCGGGTAGACAAAGAAATAAGCCAGTTGGGGTTATTTATGGTTTGCCAATTGTATTCCAAGTGCAAGATTAAAAATATTTATTTTCCATTCAAAAAAATCCCAGTTTGTTGAAGGCTGGGATTTTTTTGTTTAAATTATTTTATCGCAATATTCATAAAGTGATCATTTGCTTATGTTCTTTATGTATTGGTTGTTAATCATTTAAAGTTATTTTATGGTGCTTAATTCGTGCTGGCATTATTCTTGGTAAATGTTAATTGAAATAATAATTTCATTACTAACTTCTAACATCTCTTTATCATGAAAGAAAAAAAATCAGAAAAAGTCGATTTACGTAAGAATAAGGTGCTCTACATTCTTTTAGGATTTACTTTTATTTTATTGTTATCATGGCAAGCGCTAGAGTACGAGACTAAAACGATAGTTACTGAAAACGTTTTTAAACAAACATCTAATGCAACAGATGTAGAAGAAATCCCTATTACTCAATTACTAGTAAAACAATTACCGCCACCACCACCACCACCACCTGCCATAATTGATGATTTTAAAGAAGTGCCAGACGATAAAAAATTACATGAGTTGCCAGTTATACCACAGGCAAATTCAAAGCCGCACGACGACGAACAGCATAGCCTTGCTCCAGCCGACGTTCCTACTGAGGCAGGAGTTGAAGATGTTATTCCAGATGTTCCTTTTATACTTATAGAGCAAGTTCCCATATATCCTGGTTGTGAAGATATGCAAAACAATGACCATCGCAGGAAGTGCATGAATGAAAAAATCAATAAACACATCAACAAAAATTTTAATACCAATATTGCAAGTGATTACGGTCTAAACGGTATTCAAAAAATACAAGTTCAATTAAAGATCGATCATACAGGGGTGGTTACAGATATTATTGCTGTTTCAAATCATTCTAGTTTACAAAAAGAAGCCACTAGAGTTGTAAGTAGTTTGCCTACTATGATTCCTGGTAGACAGCGCAACAAAGCAGTAGGGGTTATCTATAGCTTGCCCATTGTTTTTCAAGTAAATAATTAAATTGTTTTATAAAGCGGTTTCACAAATATTAACAGTTGACAAAGGTGTTTTTAATTGATTAATGCCGCTATACAACCAGCTAGCAATACAATTATTCTTGTTACATTATTGATTAATTAGATGTTTAATTTTGCCCTAGAAAAGCCAGCCCATTTTATTTTTGCTACGGTTTACTATAGGTATTAATATTTATAATTAATCTAAAACTTATTTACGTTTTGTTTAACTTTGTGATGTTTTTTTGAGTGATAAAAACCTAGTAACCTTGTCATTTTGAAGTATATTATTTTTTATTTGATGATCTTAGGTTTTATTATTGATCACTTCAAAATAAACTATGTTTATAAGGACTTGAAATTAAATGTTTTATATCAAATTTAAAAGTTGCAAATTATGATGAGTGGTAGTTTAACGGGGTATTACATTATCGGTGGTTTAGTAATGCTGGTAAGCGCTTTTGTGAGCAATCAATTAAAGTCAAAGTTTAAAAAATATTCAAATCTTAGATTGAGAAATGGCATGAGCGGTGCAGAGATAGCTCAAAAAATGCTAGATGATAATGGCATAAGAGATGTAAGAGTAATATCTGTTGCTGGACAGCTTACTGACCATTATAACCCTAGAGACAAAACAGTAAATTTAAGCGAGGCAGTATATTCACAACGCAATGCTGCTGCTGCTGCGGTCGCAGCACATGAGGTGGGTCATGCAGTGCAGCATGCCACTGCTTATTCATGGCTAGAGATGAGGTCTACATTAGTTCCTTTAGTAAGTATTGCCTCTACATATTCACAATGGGTGATTATAGGCGGGATAGCTCTAGCAGCTAGTTCCATAATAGGGCAATGGTTGTTGCTAGCAGGTATTATCATGTTTGGTATAGGTACTGCATTTGCATTTGTAACCCTACCAGTAGAATATGACGCAAGTAATCGCGCACTAGCCTGGTTTGAAAATAATAGAATGCTTACTCAAGAAGAACACAACGGTGCAAAAGATGCATTAAAATGGGCTGCACGTACTTATCTAGTCGCTGCGATTGGCTCGCTTGCTACCTTATTATATTTTATTTCTATTTTTATGAAAAGAAGATAATTTGTGATAGATATGTTTCACTTGTGATTTGTATAAATTGAATATTATCAGAATCTCCAATTTCAAAATATTCTATATAAATAGTTGTGGATTAATTAGGTAATAGCCCCCTCAACCATTAGAAAATAAATATAAACTTAATTGTAACCCATTTATAAATCCACTTAAAGTATAAAGCAAGGTTACTATTCTTAAAGACAAGTTTATGTTCAAAGGTACAAGTTGATTAGGTAAATTATAATTTTATATAGCAAACCTTAAAACCCCCTTCAAACGCATTTTGAAAGAGATATTTTCATTTAATTACGGCAAATACACCGCTAGAACATCCCAAAATCTTAACATTCTTTTGTTTAATGCAATAAGCAATTACATTAAACAGATTGTATCTTTACATTAAATTTTAAGGTTATGGCGACTACAAAGAAAACACCAGCAAAAAAGGCTGCTGAAAAGAAAGAAATTACCAAAAACGATATCATTACCGCATACATGGACTATGTTTTAGAGCATGAAAAAACGCCTAAATCGGTCTATAAGTTTGCCAAAGACAACAACATGTCTGAACAAGAATTTTATAAATTCTTTGGCAGTTTTGAATCCTTGCGCAAGGATATTTGGAATACCTTTTTTACCATGACTATGGATGTTTCTTATAAAAATGAAGACTATCCTAGCTTTTCAAATAGGGAGAAAATGCTTACCTTCTTTTATACCTTTTTTGAATTACTTAACCTCAATAGAAGCTATGTGCTATATGCACTAAAAGAAAATCAAAACATGATGGGCAATATGGACCAGTTAAAAGGCCTGCGCAAACATGTAAAAGATTTTGCTAAAGAATTGATCATGCAACGCAATGAAGATAAATCAAATATTATTCTAGAGCGATCAGAAACTATTTACAGCGAGGGTGCCTGGGTACAAATGTTGTTTTTGCTAAAATTCTGGATGGACGATGACAGTGCTGGTTTTGAAAAAACCGATATGGCGATAGAAAAATCAGTCAATACTATTTTTGATGTATTTGACAACACACCACTAGATGCTGTTTTTGATTTTGGTAAATTTCTTTGGAAAGAACGCCGCGGGTAGATTAAAAATAATATCAACCCATTTTTGTTTTGATCAACATTAACAACTGTTTTGTTAATATGTGATTATCTTTTATTTAAGTGTTATTATAGTATCGCTTTCGCGAAAGCGAGATAAAAACAAGTTATTGCCGCAATTGTTGCTGTATTAATGCAGTATTAAAATAATAATTAAAATCACAACAATGGTCATCTACAGGAAACCATAGTTTTTACATCACAAAACAAGACCATATTCTTACTATGAAAACATTAGACAAAATACCTACCAGTAAAATAGGTCGTACTACCGAGCTTGTAAAGACTGGGGCAAAAATA
Organism: uncultured Flavobacteriaceae bacterium; assembly: GCA_964593255.1. Lineage (GTDB taxonomy): Bacteria > Bacteroidota > Bacteroidia > Flavobacteriales > Flavobacteriaceae > Nonlabens. The sequence goes on from CAZQGX010000042.1 coordinate 21,448, forward strand.
GGCGCTAATTATATTAAATATTATTCTAAAAAAGCTGTAAATCCCTCTATGGATCGATCATCCTTAGATCAAGATAATGCTAACGATATTTATGACAGTTTAAAAAGTTTAAAAGGCAGTGCACTGAAGGTTGCACAAATGCTTTCTATGGATAAAAGCTTGTTGCCAGGTGCCTATGTAGAAAAATTTAGTTTGTCGCAATTTAGTGTGCCACCACTGTCTGCACCACTAGTTAGAAAAACATTTAAAACCTATCAAGGTGCTTTTCCTGAAGAAATTTATGATACTTTCTCAAAAAATTCTATAAATGCGGCGAGTATAGGCCAGGTGCACAAAGCGACCAAAGATGGTAAAGAACTTGCCGTAAAAATACAATATCCAGGCGTGGCAGAATCTATAGGTAGCGACCTTGCCATGGTAAAACCTATTGCAAAAAAAATGTTCAATCTTAAGGGTGATGATTCACAACGCTATTTTGCCGAGGTAGAGGATAAACTTTTAGAAGAAACAGATTATGAACTAGAGGTAAGGCAGAGTGTTAAAATGACTCAGGCGTGCGGGCACATTCCCGGTCTTAAGTTCCCAACATACTATCCAGATCTCTCTAGCAGTCGCATTATCACTATGGACTGGATGACTGGGCAGCATCTCAGTGAATTTGCAAAAACAGATTTTTCTCAAGAAATTGGTAACCGATTAGGGCAAACGCTTTGGGATTTTTATATGTTTCAGATGCATGGTCTTAAAGCCGTTCATGCAGACCCTCACCCTGGGAATTTCCTTATTTCAAAAGAAAATGAATTGATCGCTATAGATTTTGGCTGTATTAAAGAAATTGAGAACGAATTCTACTTACCTTATTTTGAACTTGCAGTGCCAGAAAATATCAATAATCCAGAGATTTTTAAACAAAAATTATTTGAACTAGAAATATTAAGAAAAGATGATAGCCCAAGAGAAATAGCCTATTTCTCTATATTATTTCATGAAATGCTTAGTCTTTTTACAAAACCTTTTCAAGAAAAGACATTTGATTTTTCTGATGCTAGTTTTTGGGATGAAATTTCTTCTTTAAGTGAAAAATACAGCAATGATAAAGAATTGCGCAAGATGAATGGCAACCGTGGCAGCAAACATTTCTTATATATTAATCGCACTTTTTTTGGACTTTATAATTTATTACATGATTTAAAAGCTACCGTCTATACGCATCAATATGTAAATTATCTTGAAGAAAAGGGGTTTAAAAATCATCCAGCTTTATTGAGTTGACACGCCTTTTTGGTTTCACTTTTAAGTTAAATTCCTTTCAAGTTTTTATAAAAAAAATCTAAAAAATCAACCCTCTTTTTAAATTTAAAAAAGAGGGTTTTAAATTGACAAAGTCATTTAAATTTTTTCCATTTGCCAAAAAGCCTAAATGGCTTTTATTTATAAACAACACCTTCTTTCATTACAAAATTAACGGTGTTTAAAGTTGATACATTTTTTTCTGGATTTTGAGATACTGAAATAATATCGGCAAAAAAACCTTTTTTTAACTGACCTATTTTTGTTTCCATTTTAAGAATTTGGGCAGGGATTATAGTAGCGCTTTGAATGGCTTTAATTGCTGGCATTCCAGCTTCTACCATATAACCAAATTCTAGGGCGTTTTTACCGTGTTCAAAAACACCTGCATCGGTACCAAAGACGATGGGCACTCCTTTTTTATAAGCCCGTCCAAAAGTTCCTTGAATTTGTGGTCCTACGGCTTTTGCTTTTGGCACAACAATTTCTGGATAAAATCCTTTTTCCTCAGCTTTTAGCGCTACTTCTTTTCCTGCGGTAATAGTAGGTACTAGATAGCATTCCATTTTTATCATAAGATCCATGGTCTCGTCACTCATGTAGGTGCCATGTTCAATTGTTTTTACACCGCCCACAATAGCCCGTTGCATACCCTCGTCACCATGAGCATGTGCTGCTACATGCATGTCATAATCTGCTGCTGTACTCACAATAGCTTTAATTTCTTCTAGAGTAAATTGTGGGTTACTTCCATTTTTTGCAACACTTAAAACCCCACCTGTGGCGGTAATTTTTATGACATCGGCACCATTTTTATAACGATGGCGCACAGCAGCGCGACCTTCATCTGCGCCATTCGCAACCCCTTCTCGTGGTCCAGGATTTCCCATAAAAGCGGCATTACCTCCATTTGTAGGATCTGCATGACCACCAGTTGTGGCTATAGATTTGCCAGCAGTAAAAATTCTAGGGCCTACTAGTTTGCCCTTGTTGATTGCATCGCGTAAACTTATGTTGATACCGCTGCCACCTAGATCTCGCACGGTGGTAAATCCCGCCATTAATGTGGTTCTAGCATAAGCAACAGAATTATAGGCAACATCTGCCGGATCGTCGACAAACTTTGATAGGTAAGCTTGCGGATTATACTCTGTTTCCATGTGTACGTGCATATCAGTAAGCCCTGGTAATACCCATTGATCTTTAAGGTTGATGATCACATCGCCTTTTGACGCATTTTTATATCCTTTATAAACCCCTGTAATTTCATTACCATTTATTGTGATGGTCATTTCATCTTGCCAGCTACCTGTGGCGGTATCAAGTAAATGCCCGGCATGAATGATGGTGCTTGCCTTCTGTGCTATTGCAATAACAGAAAAGAATAAAAAGAGTAAGGTAAATCGCAGTTTCATAAGTGTAAATTAGATTTACAAGTTAAGAAATATTTGTAAAAAGTTCTTAATTGATTCTATTTTCAATTTTGTTATAGGTAAAGATTAATTTTATTAGTATCTCCTTTAATTGAAAAATAATAAAAATTTCTTTTTACCGTCATCCAAAATAAAAGTTTCTGCGGGGGATGGGATGATACAAACCACTTTTAATTGGGTTCCATAGGGCAATTTTTGTACAACGTCATATTTTGTGCTTGGACCAGATCGCACATTCAGCCCATTATCAGCATTTATAAAGTAGCAAGAGTCTTGTTGTAATTGCGCTTTCGCGAAAGCGAGACAAAGAAAAACCCCTATAAAAACTAAATAATAGCTTGTCTTCATAGGGATTCTTTAATGAATTGTTTTAGGATTTATCGATTTACAAACTCCTTTACATGATCAGTAATAAACTTGATTTGTTCATCATCCAGCTCGGTATGCATGGGTAGCGAGATACATTCTTTTACCAGCTGATTGGTCACCGTAAAATCTTCTTCTTTGTAACGGTCATCTACATAGGCTTTTTGCTTGTGTAATGGGATGGGGTAGTAGATACCGCAAGGGATACCATTTTCTTGTAAATGTTTTACAAGTCCATCACGATCTGCATTTTTAATGACCAGAGTATATTGATGGAACACGTGACAATCACAATTATCGCAAACCAGCGGTGTTATAATTTTTTCCTCATTTGCAAAGGCTGCTGTATATTTTCTGGCCGCATCTCTACGTGCATTATTATAATCTGTTAAAAAAGGTAATTTAGCTCGCAACACCACCGCTTGCATGGCGTCTAGTCTAGAGTTTACACCTACTACATCGTGGTGGTATCTTTCATACATACCGTGATTTACTATACCTCTTAAAGTATGTGCAAGATCATCATCATTAGTAAAAATAGCGCCACCGTCTCCATAAGCGCCTAAATTTTTTGAAGGGAAAAATGAAGTTGTCCCTACATGACCTATAGTTCCTGTTTTTGCTTTAGAACCGTCGCTGTGCATATAGTTAGACCCTATTCCTTGTGCATTGTCCTCAATAACATAAAGATCGTGCTCTTGGGCAATTGCCATGATCTCATCCATATTTGCGGTCATGCCGAATAAATGTACTGGCACAATGGCTTTAGTTCTAGGAGTAATCGCCTTTTTAATGGCCTCTATATCAATATTAAAATTATAAGGATTTACATCTACTAAAACAGGTGTAAGATTTAAAAGCGCTATCACCTCTACCGTTGCCGCAAAAGTAAAATCGGCTGTAATCACCTCGTCGCCAGGTTGTAAACCTAGGCCCATCATAGCAATTTGTAAGGCGTCGGTGCCATTTGCACACGGGATCACGTGTTTTACATTAAGGTACGTCTCCAGCTCTTTTTGAAAAGCATGAACTTCTGGACCATTAATAAAGGCCGCAGACTCAATGACACCTTGCAAGCCATTATTCACGGCATCTTTAATTCCTTCATATTGACCTTGCAGGTCTACCATTTGTATTTTACGCATTTGAAAATTTTATTAAGCCTGTGCAATGAATACCGCACATTGTTGTAAAAATAAGCAATAAAGATAAAAATGACCAAACCTTAACATCATGTGCTGTAAACTTTTTGATAATTTAAAAAACCATAGTTTTTGCAATACTTAGTAAATGGTAAAAATCCCTGTATTTACATTACATTTGAAAAAAAGATAACCTGTTGAAGACGTTGTATGATATTTTTACCGCTGTAGCTAAAGCGTGCCTACCATTAGCAGGAGTGTTTTATAAAAAACTAAAAAAAGGGGCTCAAGGTCGTGAGCGCACCTGGGATATTCTAGACCAAAAAGTAAAATCGTCGGTTCCTAAAATATGGGTGCACGCGGCAAGCCTGGGTGAGTTTGAGCAGGTGGTTCCTGTTTTGGAACATATTAATCGCAATGAATATCAAGTGATTCTCACCTTTTTCTCTCCTAGCGGCTATGAAAACAAAAAACACACGCAACTAGCCGATGTGGTTTGTTACCTGCCCATTGATGCGGTGAGTAACGTTAATAAATTTATTGATAAAGTAGCACCTACTGTAGCGATCATGGTAAAATATGAATTTTGGCCTAATTACCTTAATGCGCTGAAACAAACAGGCTGCACCACCATACTGGTAAGTGGTGTTTTTAGAGCCAACATGTCTTTTAATCGCTGGTACGGCAGGTGGATGAAGAGTGCACTAGAATCTTTTGACTACTTTTTTTTACAGAATCAATCGTCTTTTAACCACCTAAAAAAATTAGGATTTGCCAATGCCAGTGTAAGCGGCGATACCAGATTTGACCGCGCCAGCCAGCTGATAGAAAGGGACAACAGTATCGCCATCCTAGATGAATTTGTAGGCGACAAGAAGTGCCTGGTAATAGGCAGCTCGTGGGTAGAGGATCTAAACATTATGAACAAATGGCTGCGACAAAACGATAAAACAGGCGAGTATAAAGTGATTATCGCTCCTCACGAGGTGGAATATAGTTCTATACAACAGCTTATGAATCAGCTGGATTATAATACTATAAAATGGAGTGCTTTACAAGGTTGTGTTACACTTAATTTACAAAATACATCTACACTTGTTATTGATACCATAGGGTTATTATCTAGGGCATACAGTTATGCTAGCCTTGCCTATGTGGGTGGCGCGATGGGAACAAAAGGTTTACACAACATTCTAGAGGCCGCTACTTTTGAAGTGCCGGTAATCATAGGTAAAAATTATTCTAAGTTTCCCGAGGCTGGAAAATTAGAAGATCTAGGCGGATTGTTTTCTGTTAAAAATAGTAAGGAGTTTGCAAGCATTACTAATCAACTGCTAGAGGATGATCATTTAAGAGAAAAAACTGGAATGATTTGTGGGCACTGGATCAATAGTAATACAGGAGCAACACGAGAAATTATCAATTATTTAAAAACTATAGATGAAAAACTTATTGTTGATTAATCTGCTATTTTGCACTGTTTATTTTGCAACAGGTCAGGATATTAGCATCAAAGATGCTGTGAGTAAAGAGCCACTTGCTTTTGCTACTATCAGTTTTGGAGATGGTAAAGGCACATTTGCAGATGATCAAGGTAGTTTTAGGTTTTCTCAAAAACTGTATATAGATGTTGACTCTTTATTCTTTTCAAGTATAGGTTATACCGACCTAGCTGTTGCGGTATCTGATTTAAAATCAGAAGTATTTTTAACACAAGCAACTAATGAACTAGAGGCTGTCATTTTAAATGTTGCACTGACTGGAAAATTTAAAACGCGTGCGATAGTTGAAATAGGTCATGATAATTACTTTGATTGCTGGTTGCCCACTGCAGAAAGTGAGATTGCAGTTAAATTTAATAGGTATGACGATCAGCCTACACAAATAACACATATTAAACTACCAGTAGTACTAGAAGAAAGTCAATCTGGAAAAGGAAGTTTACGAAAATTCTCAACCTTATTTAGAGTTTCTTTTTATGATGTGCAGCAAGACGGCACCCCAGAAAGAAAGTCTTTATATCCTTCAAAAACTTTTATCATTGATCAAACTACCAAAGAGACCTTTAAAGTAGCGATTGAAGAATTGAATATTAACATCCCAAAAAACGGCATTTTTGCCTCTATACAAGTTTTAGGATATACTGACAAACAAAACAATTTGATCAAAGCCAAAAAATACAGAGAGATAAAAACAAGAACTGGTGTTGAAAAAATTGCCACTACTTACCGCCCACTTTTACCATTTACAAAAGAGATCAATGGAGAAAAAACTTGGGTAAGACGCATCTTTTTTAACAATAAAACTTGGCAATTATTTAATCTATCCTACAACCCCAACAGTAAATTAGTTAGATCTGGAAACAACAACTATGGAATGGGAGCCGAGTTTAAGGTTTTTTATAGCGATGAATAGCTATTCAAATAGATTTTTCATAGGTATTACTTGTTTGTTGTAGCACATTTGACGCAACCAATTAGTTATTTTCGCATCTATTCAAAAAAATACTTAAAATGAAAAAGAATTTTCTTATTGCTATTAGTTTATTATTCTTTAATATACTGATAGGACAAAATCAGGCTATATAAATCACTAATAGCAATTCAAACAAAGAAAAAATCATCAAGGAGAACAAAAGAATAAAGCTTACAACATTTGACGGGAGAAAAATTAAAGGTCGTTTTAAAATTGAAAATAGCAGTACAATTATTGTTGATGATATCCGAATAGATTTGTCCGATATTGATTCATTGAAACGGAATCCCCTTTTGACTTCAATTTTTACTTCTGGATTTCTAGTTTATGGTGGAGCTGTAATGGCTGGTTTTGGTGTTTTAATTGGTGTTTTGGTTGATTCAACAGCTTTTTGGCTAACTATTCCAGCTGCTGGAATGATTTATACTGGAATAAAATCACCAAACTTTAATAAGAATCATAAAACAGATAAAGGATGGAAATTTGAAATCATAACAATATCTGATTAAAACGTGCTACAATAACTAAGCATATAGCGTGACTATAGGCCAACGCTATATGCTCTGTTGACTGATCCGGGATACTAGATAAGGGGGAAATTGAGGATTAGGCACTTGCCTTGGCAGAAGGACAACTCTTTTTTAGCGCTGTTTTTCTTTTTTATTAAAAGGTAACATTTCAAAAATAGCATTTTTTGCAGTTGATTTTTAGTTTTTGGCTTTTTAGATCTTCTTTGTAAGCTGTATTTTTTGAGTTTAAGCAATAGTAGTCCATGGCGCTTTGCACCTGTTTTTTTTTAATCGTTGTATTTCAGTAATTTAGCTCTTGC
>CAZQGX010000043.1:0-28297 GCA_964593255.1 uncultured Flavobacteriaceae bacterium
AAAGCTGAGGTTTATATCCTTAAGAAAGAAGAAGGTGGACGTCACACTCCATTCCATAATAACTATCGTCCACAGTTTTACGTACGTACCACTGACGTTACTGGTAATATCTTCCTTCCTGATGGGGTAGAAATGGTAATGCCAGGTGATAACCTTACTATTACTGTAGAGCTTATTCAGCCTATTGCCTTAAATTTAGGTCTACGTTTCGCAATCCGTGAGGGAGGTAGAACCGTAGGTGCTGGTCAGGTTACTGAGATTTTAGATTAATTTCCTGATTATAAAGTTAAGTATCCTGTCTAATTGTAGGTAGGATACTTTCCCTTTTATTAAGGGTCTTAATAGGCTTTAGTGTTTTAAAGTTTATTTGCGGGCTTAGCTCAGTTGGTAGAGCACTGGTCTCCAAAACCAGGTGTCGTGAGTTCGAATCTCTCAGCCCGTGCTGTATAAGTATAGTTTATTTAAAATCACAATTTCTTTTTTAAAATCACCTTCAGAAAACTACTATTATGAGTTTAATAACATACGTAAAGGAGTCTTATAATGAATTAACTAATCATGTGACTTGGCCGGATTGGACAGAAACACAAAAGTTAACCGTTACAGTTGCTGTATTTTCTATTATTTTTGCTCTTGTTATTGCAGGTATTGATCTCGTATTTAGTTCTGCAATAGAGAATTATTTTAACTTAATTAAGTCTTAATTAATAATCGATATGTCAGAAGAAAAGGATTTAATGAAGTGGTATGTGGTTCGTTCTGTTAGTGGTCAAGAAAATAAAATTAAGGAATATATTGAGTCAGAGATTGCACATCATAATTTAGGCGACTACTTAAAACAAATATTAGTTCCCACTGAAAAAGTTGTTCAAGTAAGAAATGGTAAGAAATTTAATAAAGAAAAAGTTTATTTCCCTGGTTACATAATGATTCAAGCTAGATTAGATGGCGAGGTTCCTCATATCATCAAATCTGTTAATGGTGTAATCGGTTTTCTTGGTGAGACTAAGGGTGGTGATCCTGTACCTTTGCGTAGAGCAGAAGTGAATAGGATGTTAGGCAAAGTTGATGAATTAGCAGAGCGTTTAGATAATGTCGCCATTCCTTTTAAGAGTGGTGAAACAGTTAAAGTTGTAGATGGGCCTTTTAACGGTTTTAATGGAACTATCGAAAATGTAAATGAAGAAAAGCGTAAACTCGAGGTTATGGTCAAAATATTTGGTCGTAAAACTCCGTTAGAGTTGAGTTATATGCAAGTAGAGAAAGTATAAATGTTACAATTTATAACTGGTATATAAGGCTTCCACTTTATTACCATCAAATAAATTAAATAAATTTAAAATGGCTAAAGAAATATCTAAAGTTGTCAAATTGCAGGTTAAAGGTGGTGCGGCAAATCCCTCCCCGCCAGTAGGACCAGCTCTTGGTGCAGCAGGTGTTAATATTATGGAGTTTTGTAAGCAATTCAATGCAAGGACTCAAGATAAACCAGGGAAAGTATTACCTGTAGCAATAACAGTTTATAAAGACAAATCGTTTGATTTTGTTATAAAAACACCTCCCGCTGCTGTTCAAATCCTTGAAGCAGTTAAGTTAAAAGGTGGTAGTGGTGAGCCTAATCGTAAGAAAGTTGGTACTGTAAGCTGGGATCAGATACGTTTGATTGCAGAAGATAAGATGCCAGACCTCAATGCCTTTACAGTAGATAGCGCAATGAGAATGGTTGCTGGTACTGCAAGATCAATGGGAGTAAATGTTAAAGGTGGTAATGCACCTAACTAAAATTTGTAGCAATGGCAAAATTAACAAAAAATCAAAAGGAAAATCATGCAAAAATTGATAGGACGCAAACCTATTCTGTTGCTGATGCCTCTAAATTGGTAAAAGAAGTTTCTAATACTAAGTTTAATGCTTCTGTCGATATAGCAGTTAGGCTTAATGTAGACCCACGTAAAGCTAATCAAATGGTGAGAGGGGTAGTTACCCTACCTCATGGAACTGGTAAAGATGTAAAGGTGCTTGCTTTAGTAACTCCAGACAAAGAAGCCGAAGCTACAAATGCTGGTGCAGATTTTGTTGGACTTGATGAATATCTAGACAAAATTAAGGGCGGATGGACTGATGTTGACGTTATCATTACAATGCCTAGCGTAATGGGTAAGCTGGGGCCACTTGGTCGTATTTTAGGACCTAGAGGTTTAATGCCTAACCCTAAGACTGGAACTGTAACCATGGATGTAGCAAAAGCGGTAGCTGATGTGAAAGCAGGTAAAATCGATTTTAAAGTTGATAAAACGGGTATTATACATGCGGCGATAGGGAAAGCTTCTTTTGAAGCAGATAAAATTGCTGGCAACGCAAGAGAATTAATCAATACATTAGTAAAACTTAAACCAACAACGTCTAAAGGTGTTTATATTAAAAGCATTTTCATGTCTAGCACAATGAGCCCTAGTATTGAAATAGACACTAAACGTTTTGCAGACGACTAAAAATCTAGATCATGACAAGAGAACAAAAAGCAACTGTGATACAGGATTTGACTGCTACGTTAGGAGAAAATTCCACAATATATTTGGCTGATATATCTGGCTTAAACGCACTTGACACTTCAAATTTACGTAGGGCTTGTTTTAAAGCCAACGTTTCAATGTCTGTAGTAAAGAATACACTTCTTGCCAAGGCTATGGAGGCTTCTGACAAAGACTTTGGAGAATTACCAGATCTTTTGAAAGGTAACACATCAATAATGCTATCAGAAGTAGCAAATGCACCAGCTAAGGTTATTGAAAACTTTAGAAAGAAATCAGTAAAACCTATTCTTAAAGGAGCGTATATTGGAGAAGCTATTTATGTAGGAGATGATAAAATCTCTGCATTAAGTAACATCAAATCTAAAGAAGAAATGGTCGGTGAAATTATCGGTCTACTTCAAAGCCCTGCTAAGAATGTTATATCAGCACTTAAATCAGGTGGTGGTAAATTGGCAGGTATTCTTAAAACGCTATCAGAAAGATAGCATACAAATTAGTACGCAATTAATTATTTATAAATTTTATTAAAACGATAGAAAAATGGCAGATTTAAAAGATTTCGCAGAACAGTTAGTAAATTTAACTGTAAAAGAAGTAAATGAACTAGCAGATATCCTAAAAGAGGAGTATGGTATTGAACCAGCAGCAGCTGCAGTGGCAATGGCTGGACCAGCTACAGGCGGTGAAGAAGCCGTTGAAGAGCAAACAGAATTTGATGTAATCCTTAAGGCTCCAGGTGGTGCAAAACTAGCTGTTGTTAAACTTGTAAAAGAACTTACAGGTGCAGGATTAAAAGATGCTAAAGAACTTGTTGATAATGCCCCATCTCCTATTAAAGAGGGCGTTTCTAAAGACGAGGCAGAAGCTCTTAAGGCACAGCTAGAAGAAGCTGGTGCTGAGGTTGAGTTAAAGTAATTTAACTACCTCAAACATTATCGGTTTAGACCTGTGAGTTTTACTCACAGGGTCTAGACCATTTTGCGTATAAAGATAAGACGTTGTCGATAACGCTTTTTTAATCATTTAATACCGTGCATTGATGCTAGCAAAAAACACAGAGAGAATTAACTTTTCAACGGTAACTAACAAGGCAGAATACCCTGACCTGCTTGATATCCAGATTAAATCTTTTCAAGACTTTTTTCAGTTAGAAACAAAGTCTGACAAAAGAGAAGTTGAAGGACTTTACAATACCTTCATGGAGAATTTTCCAATCACTGATACCAGAAATCAGTTTGTATTAGAATTTCTTGACTATTTTGTAGACCCACCACGATATTCAGTACAAGAATGTATTGAACGAGGTCTTACCTACAGCGTGCCTCTTAAATCACGTTTAAAATTATATTGTACCGATCCAGAACATGAAGATTTTGAAACTATTGTTCAAGATGTTTATTTAGGTACAATTCCTTACATGACTCCTTCTGGTACATTTTGTATTAATGGTGCAGAGAGAGTTGTAGTATCACAATTGCATAGATCACCTGGTGTGTTCTTTGGACAATCTTTCCATGCAAATGGAACCAAATTATATTCTGCTAGAGTAATTCCTTTCAAAGGTTCATGGATAGAATTTGCAACCGATATAAATAGCGTTATGTACGCTTACATCGATCGAAAGAAGAAACTTCCTGTTACTACACTTTTCAGAGCGATTGGTTTTGAAAGAGACAAGGATATTCTTGGAATTTTTGATCTTGCTGAAGAGGTAAAAGCAAGTAAAACTGGACTTAAAAAATACCTAGGTCGCAAATTAGCAGCACGTGTTTTAAGAACATGGCACGAGGATTTTGTCGATGAAGATACTGGCGAGGTTGTTTCTATCGAAAGAAATGAAATTGTTATTGATCGCGACACCATACTTGAGAAAGAACATATTGATGAAATCATCGATTCACAGGCAAAAACAATTCTACTGCACAAAGAGGATAATATGTCTGCGGATTATGCTATAATTCACAATACTTTACAAAAAGACCCTACCAACTCTGAAAAGGAAGCTGTTGAACATATATATAGACAATTAAGGAATGCCGAGCCGCCTGACGAGGAAACGGCGCGCGGTATTATTGATAAATTATTCTTTTCAGACCAAAGGTATAACCTAGGTGAAGTAGGAAGATATCGTATGAATAAAAAGTTAGGTCTTGAAATCCCTATGGATAAACAAGTACTAACTAAGGAGGACATCATTACTATTATCAAGCATTTGATCATGTTGATCAACTCTAAAGCAGAGATTGATGACATCGACCACCTTTCTAATCGTCGTGTACGCACAGTTGGGGAACAACTTTCTCAGCAATTTGGCGTGGGGCTGGCTCGTATGGCTAGAACTATTAGAGAGCGCATGAATGTTAGAGATAATGAAGTTTTTACACCTATTGATCTTATCAATGCAAAAACACTATCTTCTGTAATCAATTCTTTTTTTGGTACCAATCAGCTATCACAGTTTATGGACCAAACAAACCCGCTTGCAGAAATCACCCATAAAAGAAGATTATCTGCACTAGGACCTGGAGGTCTATCTAGAGAAAGAGCAGGATTTGAGGTGCGAGATGTGCATTATACTCATTATGGAAGGTTATGTCCTATTGAAACTCCTGAGGGTCCTAATATTGGATTGATTTCTTCTTTAGCTGTATTTGCTAAAGTAAACGGAATGGGCTTCATTGAAACACCTTATAGAAAAGTTACAAACGGAGTTGTAAATCTTGTTGATGAACCAACCTATTTAAGTGCAGAAGAAGAAGAAGGCTTACACATTGCGCAAGCTAACTTACCACTTATTGATGGAAAAATTGATCAAGATAAGGTAATTGCTCGTATGGAAGGAGATTTCCCTGTAATTGACCCTGCTGAAGTTGTTTATGCAGATGTTGCTCCTAATCAAATTGCTTCTATTTCAGCATCTTTAATTCCTTTCTTGGAACATGATGATGCAAACAGAGCATTGATGGGATCAAACATGATGCGTCAGGCAGTTCCTTTATTGAGAGTTGATGCGCCTATTGTTGGTACAGGACTTGAAAGACAAGTAGCTACAGACTCTAGAGTTTTGATCAATGCCGAAGGTGATGGAGAGGTAGTTTATGTAGATTCTCAAAAAATAATTATTAGATACGACCGCACTGAACGCGAGGCTCTAGTAAGTTTTGAGCCTATTGATACCTCCTACAATCTTATCAAATTCCGCAAAACAAACCAAGGCACAAGTATCACCTTAAAGCCTATTGTTGTAAAAGGTGATAGAGTCAGTAAAGGTCAAGTCCTTTGTCAAGGTTATGCAACTGAGGCTGGAGAGCTAGCTTTAGGGCGTAACATGAAAGTGGCTTTTATGCCATGGAAAGGATATAATTTTGAGGATGCAATTGTTATCTCAGAAAAAGTGGTGCGAGAGGATCTCTTCACCTCTATACATGTCGATGAATACTCTTTGGAAGTAAGAGATACAAAATTAGGAAATGAAGAGCTTACCGCTGATATTCCTAATGTATCTGAAGAAGCAACTGCAAATCTTGACGAGCATGGGATGATACGTATAGGTGCCGAGGTAAAACCAGGTGACATACTTATAGGTAAAATTACGCCTAAGGGAGAAAGTGATCCTACACCAGAAGAAAAACTACTTAGAGCAATTTTTGGAGATAAAGCAGGTGATGTAAAGGATGCCTCTTTAAAAGCTTCTCCATCTCTTAGAGGTGTAGTTATCGATAAGAAGCTGTTTTCAAGAGCTGTTAAAGACAAGAAAAAAAGAGCTCAAGACAAAGAAGATATAGCAAGATTAGAGCAAAATTATCAAGCTAAATTTGATGGGTTACAAGAGCAATTGATAGAAAAATTGTTTGAGATAGTTAGTGGTAAAACCTCACAAGGTGTATTTAACGATTTAGGTGAAGAGGTTCTTCCTAAAGGAAAAAAATACACGCTCAAGATGTTAAATTCTGTTGACGACTTTACCCATTTAACTTCTGGCACTTGGACTACAAGTAATGAAGTAAATGAAATGGTAGCAGATTTGCTTCACAACTATAAGATTAAAGAAAATGACCTTCAAGGTTCTTTACGTAGAGAGAAATTTACCATCTCAGTAGGAGATGAGCTTCCTGCAGGTATCATAAAACTTGCTAAAATTTATATCGCCAAAAAGCGCAAACTTAAGGTAGGAGATAAAATGGCAGGTAGACACGGTAATAAGGGTATCGTCGCACGTATTGTAAGACAAGAAGACATGCCATTTCTTGAAGATGGAACGCCAGTTGATATCGTGTTGAACCCACTGGGGGTACCTTCGCGTATGAATATTGGACAAATTTATGAAACAGTGCTAGGTTGGGCTGGACAAAAATTAGGTAAAACTTTTGCAACTCCTATATTTGATGGGGCTACACTAGACCAGATCAACGCATATACTGACGAGGCGGGCATACCACGCTTTGGTCATACCTACCTATACGATGGTGGTACGGGAGAACGTTTTGATCAACCAGCAACCGTGGGCGTAATCTATATGATCAAACTAGGACACATGATAGATGATAAAATGCATGCACGTTCTATAGGACCATACTCGTTGATAACGCAACAACCACTAGGTGGTAAAGCACAGTTCGGTGGGCAACGTTTCGGAGAAATGGAAGTTTGGGCTTTAGAGGCATACGGTGCGTCTAGTACCCTACGTGAAATTTTAACAGTAAAATCTGATGACGTTGTTGGTAGAGCAAAAACTTATGAAGCGATCGTAAAAGGAGAGCCGATGCCAGAGCCTGGTCTTCCAGAATCCTTTAACGTGTTAATGCATGAGTTGAAAGGTCTAGGACTTGATCTTAGATTAGAGAATTAATTTTTACGTGAGGTTTTTAATGTGTGTTCCGCTTTCGCGAAAGCGGAATATTAATAAAAGCCTCCTTGATTTAACTTAAAACAGTACCATTATTATGGCCAGATATAACGACAACCCAGCACCAAAGAAATTTTCTAAAATTTCAATAGGTCTCGCATCTCCAGAAGCTATTCTAGCTGAATCAAGAGGTGAGGTCCTAAAACCAGAAACTATAAACTATCGTACGCACAAGCCTGAAAGAGACGGTCTTTTTTGTGAGCGCATTTTTGGCCCTGTAAAGGATTATGAGTGCGCCTGTGGAAAGTACAAGCGTATACGTTACAAAGGTATCGTTTGTGATAGATGCGGTGTAGAGGTTACAGAAAAAAAAGTAAGACGTGACCGTATAGGTCATATTAACCTTGTTGTGCCTGTAGCACATATATGGTATTTCCGTAGTTTACCTAATAAAATAGGGTATATACTGGGGCTTCCATCAAAGAAGCTCGACATGATTATTTATTACGAAAGATATGTCGTTATACAACCAGGTATTGCAAAAAGTGTTGAAGGTGAAGAGCTACACCAGCTAGATTTTCTAACTGAAGAAGAATATCTAGATATTCTAGATAACCTACCACAAGAAAATCTTTATTTAGACGATTCAGATCCAAATAAGTTTATTGCAAAAATGGGTGCAGAATGTCTTATTGACTTATTAAGGCGTATTGACCTAGAGTCATTGTCTTATGACTTAAGACATAAAGCAAATAACGAAACTTCAAAACAACGTAAAACTGAAGCTTTAAAAAGGCTGCAAGTCGTAGAAGCGCTTAAAGATTCTAATGAGGTGCGTGCAAACAAACCAGAGTGGATGATCTTAAAAGTGATTCCTGTTATACCACCAGAATTACGTCCTTTAGTACCTTTAGATGGTGGTCGTTTTGCAACTTCAGACTTAAATGATTTATACCGTCGTGTCATTATACGTAACAACCGTCTAAAAAGGTTGATGGAAATAAAAGCTCCTGAAGTAATCTTACGTAATGAAAAACGTATGTTGCAAGAAGCGGTAGATTCTCTACTTGATAATACAAGAAAATCTAGTGCTGTAAAAACTGACTCAAATAGACCATTAAAATCTCTTTCTGACTCTCTTAAAGGTAAGCAAGGGCGTTTCCGTCAAAACTTACTGGGTAAACGTGTAGATTATTCTGCCCGTTCGGTAATTGTTGTAGGTCCAGAATTGAAATTATATGAGTGTGGTATACCAAAGGATATGGCTGCAGAGCTGTACAAACCTTTTGTAATACGTAAATTGATGGAGCGTGGCATCGTGAAAACGGTAAAATCTGCCAAGAAAATTATAGATAAAAAAGAACCTGTAGTATGGGATATCTTAGAGAATGTTTTAAAAGGGCATCCTGTAATGTTAAACCGTGCTCCTACACTGCACAGATTAGGTATACAGGCTTTTCAGCCTAAACTTATAGAAGGAAAGGCGATACAATTACATCCATTAGTATGTACTGCGTTTAATGCCGACTTTGATGGTGATCAAATGGCTGTTCACTTGCCGTTAGGTCCAGAAGCGATATTAGAATGCCAATTATTGATGCTGGCTTCTCACAATATTTTAAACCCAGCAAATGGTAGTCCTATTGCTGTACCGTCGCAAGACATGGTATTAGGTTTATATTATATGACTAAGTCACGCACATCAGAGCCTGGCCATATCGTGAAAGGTGAAGGTCTTACTTTTTATGGCCCTGAGGAGCTGATAATTGCTTTTAATGAAAAAAGAGTAGATGTAAACGCACCTATTAAATGTAGGATTAACCTTCTTCAAAAAGATGGCACTTATAAATCAGAAATAATTGAAACTACAGCCGGGCGAGTAATTTTTAATGAAAAAGTACCAGATGAAGCAGGATTTGTAAATGAGGTTTTAACTAAAAAAGCGCTGAGAGATATCATCGGTGACATTTTAAAAGTTACAGACGTTCCTAGAACGGCTGCGTTCCTTGATGAAATTAAAGATCTAGGTTATGGATTTGCTTTCCGTGGTGGTCTTTCATTCTCTCTAGGTGATATCATGATTCCTGTAGAAAAGCAATCTATGATTGATGCGGCAAATACTAAGGTTGATGTGATACGTGGTAATTATGGTATGGGTCTAATCACCCAAAACGAACGTTATAATCAAGTAATTGATGTTTGGACCGCTACAAATGCGCAGCTTACTGAACTATCCATGAAAAACATTAGGGAGGATCAACAAGGTTTCAACTCGGTGTACATGATGCTAGATTCTGGCGCGCGTGGATCAAAAGAGCAGATCAGGCAGCTTACTGGAATGAGGGGGCTTATGGCAAAACCTAAAAAGTCTAATGATGGGGGCGGCTCTATTATCGAGAACCCAATTCTTTCTAACTTTAAGGAAGGACTTTCTATTCTTGAATACTTTATTTCTACACACGGTGCGCGTAAAGGTCTTGCTGATACAGCTTTAAAAACAGCTGATGCTGGTTACTTAACAAGAAGACTGCATGATGTTGCGCAAGATGTTATAGTAAGTATTGAAGATTGTGAAACTTTAAGAGGTATAGAAGTTACTGCTTTAAAGAAAAATGAAGAGGTGATGGAAACCCTAGGTGCTCGAGTGCTAGGTCGCACTGCTTTACATGATGTAATTGATCCTGCAACCCAAGAAGTCCTTGTCGCAGCTGGTGATTTAATAAATGAATTTGTAGCAGATGCTATTGAGGCCTCTGATCTAGAATCTGTTGAAGTACGCTCTGCTCTTACTTGTGAAGCCGAGAAGGGTGTATGTACTAAATGTTACGGGCGTAACTTATCTACAAACCGTTTAGTAATGAGAGGTGAAGCGGTAGGTGTGATTGCGGCACAATCTATTGGTGAGCCTGGTACACAACTTACTCTGAGAACCTTTCACGTGGGTGGTGTTGCAGGTAACGTTTCTGAAGATAGTACCATTGTTGCTAAAAACGACGGTATATTAGAAATTGAAGATCTAAAAACGGTAAAAGGTGAAGATAGTCAAGGGAAAACTGTAGAAGTAGTTATTTCTCGTACTGCAGAATCTAAGTTGCTTCATGAAAAAACTGGTTTGTTGTTAAATACAAATAACATTCCTTACGGTTGTGAGCTTTACGTAAAGCCAGGGTCTAAGGTTAAAAAAGGGGAGCTTATTGCAAAATGGGATCCTTTTAACGGAGTCATTATTTCTGAGTTTTCTGGAAAAATCAGATTTGAAAATATTATCCAAGGTGTTACTTTTCAAGTAGAAAGTGATGAACAAACTGGCTATGAAGAAAAAGTAATTTCTGATGCTCGTGATAAGAAATTGATTCCTACTTTACATATTTTAGATAGCCAAGGTGAAAATGTGATTTCTTACAACTTACCTGTAGGTGCTCACTTAATGATCAATGACAATGAAAAAATTAAGGTAGGTAAGGTACTTGTAAAAATACCTCGTAAATCTGCAAAAGCAGGGGATATTACAGGGGGACTACCTCGTGTAACAGAGCTTTTTGAAGCTCGTAATCCATCAAATCCTGCTGTTGTAAGTGAGATTGACGGTGTTGTTTCTTTTGGAAAAATTAAACGTGGTAATCGTGAAATTATGGTTACTTCAAAAACAGATGAAGTTAAAAAGTATCTTGTAAAATTATCTAATCAAATCCTTGTTCAAGAAAATGATTATGTAAGAGCGGGTATGCCTTTATCTGATGGTTCTATAACGCCTAAAGATATTCTCGCAATCAAAGGACCTAGTGCAGTACAACAATATTTAGTTAATGAGGTACAAGAGGTCTATAGATTACAAGGTGTCAAAATCAATGACAAGCACTTTGAGGTTGTAGTACGTCAAATGATGAGAAAAGTAAGAATAGTCGATTCTGGTGATGGTATGTTTCTTGAAAACCAATTGGTCCACAAAGAAGATTTTATACTAGAAAATGACCGTCTCTATGGTAAAAAAGTAGTTGAAGAAGCAGGAGATTCTGTTAATTTAAAAGTAGGACAAATAGTAACTTCTAGACAATTAAGAGACGAAAACTCCATCTTAAGAAGAGAAGATAAAGTATTAGTAACCGCTAGAGATGTAATGCCAGCAACGGCAGAGCCTATCTTACAAGGGATCACAAGAGCCTCACTACAAACTAAATCCTTTATTAGCGCCGCATCATTCCAAGAGACTACCAAGGTGTTGAATGAAGCTGCTGTTGCAGGTAAAGTTGATACTCTAGAAGGTCTTAAAGAAAACGTAATCGTAGGTCATAGAATCCCCGCAGGAACAGGAATGCGTAACTACGAGAATATTATTGTAGGTTCAAAAGAAGATTTTGAAAAACTTCTTCATAAAAAAGAAGAGCCTAAATTAAATTATAACTAATTAGTAATGGCAAAAGATCATAATACGGAGCATAAAATCAATATAGAAATTGATGGCGAGGTTGCTGAGGGACAATACAGTAATCTAGCAATTATCAATCACTCTGTTTCAGAATTTGTTGTTGATTTTGTAAATATTATGCCTGGTAATCCTAAATCAAAGGTTAAATCTAGGATCATATTGACACCACAGCACGCTAAAAGACTGGCAAAAGCCTTGCATGAAAATGTAAGGAAGTTTGAACAAGTGCACGGTGATATCAAAGATTATGAACAACCGCCCATTCCTTTAAATTTTGGTCCGACGGGTCAAGCCTAAACAAAAGCCTGATGGTTTTTCATCAGGCTTTTTTTATTGTGTGCCGTGCATGGTAATTAACTAGGTGATGAAAGTTCACTATGGTGGTTTGTGATCGCCAACCCTTAGCTGAAGGCAATGGTGTCCATCGCGAGGTGGAATCTGAAGGAAGTTGGAAGCAAAACTCTGCCCCGAGGAATACGAATCATGTTAGGCATAACCGTTGGGATGAGACTATAATACATGTCAAAGTCCAAAGATAGCACAGACAACGGGATGTAAATACAGCGGGGGACATGGCGTGAAAGTGAATAACCTTACCACAAGAGGTCTGATAGACGTGTTAAAACAAAGTATGAAGCATGGACAACAGTTCCTATCAGAAGTCAGCAGTTGCCATAGTACTAATTATCGACTATATTTAGTAAGGGTTGAACTTTAATAGATGTGTAGTAAATGAAAGTTACTTAATGAAAGGAAGAAAGCAGAAAATCTTTGATAAAACAAAGACCTCTAAACAAAAGAATAGGACGGAATCTGAAGGCTATGTTTGAGGGCAGACTTTCATGTGGATAACCGAAAACAAACGCATCAACATTCCAAATGCAACAGGATATGATTTATTTGAAATGATACTATCTCCTACGAATCTTAATTTGGCTTACAAAAAGGTAAAGCAAAATAATGGAGCCTCAGGATTTGACGAGATGAAAGTCGAATCGCTTAGCGATTATCTTGTCCAACATAAGATAGTCTAATAGGAAGTATACTGAAATGTAAATACCCCCCCCGATGCGTTACGCAGAGTAGATATACCTAAAGATGGAGTTAAGAAGCGAAACCTGGGTATTCCCACAGTAGTGGACAGAGTAATCCAGCAAGCTATATCTCATGAATTAAGTAAACTTTACGACCCCCAATTTTCGGTTCACAGCTTTGGGTTCACAGTTTTGGGTTTAGACCAAAACGCACTGCTCATCAAGCACTGAAACAGTGTAAGAAGTACATAACAGAAGGTTATAACTACGTTGCAGATATGGACTTAGAAAAGTTCTTTGACACAGTAAATCATAGCAAGCTGATAGAACTTCTTTCACGATCCGTTAAAGATAATCGAGTTGTATCGTTGATACATCATTATTTAAATGGTGGTGTTCGAGTTGGTCAAAGTTTTGAGCCAACTAAAGAAGAAGTGCCACAGGGCGGACCATTGAGTGCATTGTTGAGTAATATTATGCTCAATGAATTGGACAAAGAGTTAGAGCATAGAGGGCATAAATTTGTTCGGTATGCAGCTGATTTTCTGATTTTATGTAAGAGTAAGCGCAGTTGTAATCGAGTAATGGAAAGCATTACAAACTTCATAGAAAACAAGCTATTCTTGAAAGTCAATCTTGAAAAGAGCCAAACTACGTCAATCCACGGAGTTAAATTTCTTGGATATTCCTTTTACAAAGTGAGAGGTGAATGTAGATTAAGAGTTCACCTAAAAAGTATCGCCAAGATGAAAGCCAAGTTAAAAGAGCTAACATCAAGGAGTAACGGATGGGGAAACGAAAGACGAAGGGAATCTTTATCCCAATATATGTAGGGATGGATAAATTATTTTAAGTTGGCTGATATGAAAAGTATACTACTTCGTATAGATGAGTGGTATCGTAGGCGACTGCGAATGGTGATTTGGAAACAATGTAAAAGAATAAGAACCAAAATAGCCAATCTCATCAAACTTGGAGTTAAGAAATCTAAAGCGTATGAATGGGCAAACACAAGAAAGAGTTATTGGTACACGTCCAAGAGTTATATCCTGTCAACCACGATTACAAAAGAGCGTCTAAAAGTAACGGGTTATGTCTTTCTCTCTGATTATTACCTAAAAGTGAGGATTGCAAATTGAAGAACCGCCGTGTACCTAACGGTATGCACGGTGGTGTGAGGGGACAGCTAAGGAAATAATCCCTAGCTTCCTACTCGATTGTGAACTTTAATTAAAGTAACTCTATAAAGGTCAGATGAATGGAATTTACAATAGGGTTAAGTTACACTCCCTAAAAAGTTTATACGCCCATCTTTGATAAACTCTATATTTTTAGCAGTACAACTTCTAATTTTAAATATAATGCACTTATTCTATAGTTTCTGATAGTTGCGATCAAGTAGTAGTGATTATAATAAACAGCTGATTAATTAAATGATCTTACCGTTAAGTTATTTATATATACCATTAATAAGAGGTATAGATTTTTATAATCATGAATATGTTTCCAAGTACCTTCACCACAACATTAATGAAGGTGTAAACTGGTTAAAAAAGGATATATTACAATTCAGATAGTCATTAACACAGTTCAGAATTTATAATTATAAACGCCCTATACAAGGTCGCATATTTGTCACGTCTAACAATTAAAACACACTATTATGAAAACCTTACTGACCTCAATTATCTTTTTACTTATTGCCTCTATAGTATCGGCTCAAGATTCATTCACCCTAAAAGTTACCGTTAATAATGTAACAACCGACAAGGGAAAAGTACTTTTTAGTTTGAACACCGAAAATCAGTTCATGAAAGCAGCACCACTGCAAGCATCAAGCTCTGAAATTAAAGACGGTGTCGCATCAGTTATTTTTGAAAATGTATCACCTGGCGAATATGCAGTAATGATTTTTCACGATAAGAATGAAAATAATAAAATGGATTTTCAACCTAATGGTATGCCAGATGAACCGTATGGAATGAGCAATAATCCTATGAGTTACGGCCCACCTACTTGGGATGATGCAAAATTTTCTGTCGATGCAGATAAAGAAATTTTGATAAGATTATAAAAGTATCACTTTATTACCATCACTTTAAAAGCAATGAT
Source organism: uncultured Flavobacteriaceae bacterium (assembly GCA_964593255.1). Classification (GTDB taxonomy): domain Bacteria; phylum Bacteroidota; class Bacteroidia; order Flavobacteriales; family Flavobacteriaceae; genus Nonlabens. Next base: position 14,953 of record CAZQGX010000043.1, read on the forward strand.
TTTATATAAATCATTGCTTTTTTGTTAATTTAACTCAAAGATAGTAAGGTCTCTTGCATGACCTGCCTTAACTTTGGAATATGAATATACTTATTACAGGAGCCACTGGTCTAGTAGGTTCAAAGATTACCGAGGATTTGCTTTCACAAGGGCACATTGTTCACTATTTAACCACAAGAAAAACAGCTATAAAATCACAGTCAAATTATAAAGGTTTTCTGTGGAGTGTCAAAGAAATGACTATCGATCCGCTTTGCGTCGTGGGCGTTGATGCCGTTGTACATCTTGCAGGTGAAACTGTTTTTCAAAAATGGAATGATCAAGCAAAGAAACGTATAATGAATAGCCGCTTAGATAGTACAGAACTTCTTTTGCAACTATTAAAAGAAAACAACAATCAAGTTAAACAAGTGATTACAGCAAGTGCTATAGGGATTTATCCCGACGATCAAAATGGAAAGGCTCTTGAAGAGGACCAAATTCCCCCTACCGCAACTAATTATCTAGCCGATGTTTGTATTGCCTGGGAAAAGGCAGGTGAAAAATTTAAAGAATTAGGTTATTTACACGCAGTAGTGCGTATAGGTATTGTGTTATCAAATAAAGGTGGCGCACTAGATCAAATGATAAAACCAGTAAAATTATATGCAGGCGCTGGATTTGGTAATGGTAAGATGTGGCAAAGTTGGATCGCTATTGACGATCTTTCTAGTATTTTTATCTTTATTCTTAAAAATAACTTACAAGGTGTTTTTAATGGGGTAGCACCACACCCAGTGAGAAACCGACCATTAATTGAAGCTATAGGAAATGTGTTGCATAAACCAGTTTTTTTACCAAATGTGCCAGAATTTGTAATGAAACTACTATTAGGTGAAATGTCTTCTATTGTCTTAGCTAGCCAGCATGCAAGTGCTGCAAAAATTCAAAAGAATGGTTTTGTCTTTCAATATCCTGATTTACAAAGGGCACTAGAGAAGTATTTGAAATAACTCTTATGATATTTATTTTGATCGGATGCAACGGCAATCTCGATTTTTAATAAGCTCTTACAATAAAAAATCCCTACAATAGCTAATTGCAGGGATTTTTCAAATTATAATGTAACTATAAACCTTATTTAGTTGCAACAAGCTTTACAGTAAGTTTGATATCGTCAGATATTGCTTTGTCTGCAACAATATCGGTGAAGTTTTTTGAACCGTATTGAATACCCCAATCAGTTCTATCTATTGTAAACTGCTCGCTATTTAGTATCATTTTATTGCCGTCATAAGAAACAGTTACAGGAAAAGACACGTTTTTTGTCACATCTTTCAATGTAAGATTACCATGTAAAAGGGTTTTTGCATCAACGGTTGATAATCCAGTTACAACAAATTTTGCAGTTGGAAATTTTGGAGTATTAAAAAAGTCAGTTTCCTTACCTTCAACCGTTCCCTCTAGGTGTGATTTTAAATTTAAAGCAGCATCTCCCTCTAGGTCGGTTACCGATATAGAAGTCATGTCTATAATAAATTCACCACTTTCAAGCTTCTCGCCATTTACCTTTACAGTACCATTACTTAAAGAGATATTACCTGTGTGGTCCTCTGTAGGTTTTGATCCAACCCATGCAATGTTAGACGCTGCGGTGTCTACTGTGTAAACTACTGCGTCTGCTGTTGCTTCGGCTGCATCAGCTTCAGCGGTTGCATCTACTTCATTTTGATTGTCTTTACAAGCAACGGTAAAAGCAATTATCGCTGCCATACCTGTGATTTTTAGAAAATTACGTTTCATAAATTTTAATTTTGTTAGAGCAGTAAATTTAAATGTATATACAAATAGTTAAGTTAAATCTATATTAATAATTAACGATGACATTTTGACACTCAATTTTGTATGGCAGTACTTTTGTCTATTTTATCGCAGGTTTAGTAATATTTCGCTTTCGCGAAAGCGTAAATTAAATAAGCCCCATAAAAAAGTGTTGAATATTTTTAAAAGATACCGTCAGAAAATGGCAAAAGAAAAACAAGAAAATGACCTAAAGGAGCAAATAGCGCCTGAAGTTATAGATGAAAATACCGATAAAAATACACAAGAAAGTACACAAGAAAGTACAGAAGAAGTTCAGGAAGAGAAAAGCGATATTCAGTTGCTTGAGGAACAACTGCAAGTTGAAAAGGACAGATTTTTGAGGTTATTTGCAGAATTTGAAAATTTCAAACGACGTACCGCCAAAGAACGAATAGAGCTTTTTAAAACTGCAGGCGAGGGAGTTTTAAAAGATTTGCTGCCTGTTCTTGACGATTTTGACCGTGCTATGGTAGAAATTAAAAAATCTGACGACGAGCAAATAATTACAGGTGTTGACCTTATCTCAGGAAAGTTAAGATCTACACTTGTAAGTAAAGGTCTCACAGAGTTTGATGTAAAAGTGGGTGACACCTTTAATGCAGATATTCATGAAGCAATTACCCAGATACAAGCACCTAGCGATGATATGAAGGGTAAAATTGTAGACATCATAGAAAAAGGATATAAACTGGGAGACAAAATTATACGTTTTCCTAAAGTAGTGATAGGACGATAGTTATGGCAGATTTTTATGACATATTAGACATACAAAAAGGTGCAACAGCAGCCGAAATTAAGAAAGCTTATAGAAAAAAAGCAATACAATTTCATCCAGATAAAAACCCTGGTGATGCTACCGCCGAAGAGAATTTTAAAAAGGCAGCCGAGGCTTATGAAACTTTAAGTGATCCTCAAAAAAGGTCTCGCTATGACCAGATGGGACATCAAGCCTATACTTCTAGCGGGGCAGGAGGTTTTGGCGGCGGTGGTGCTGGATTTGATATGGATGATATCTTCAGTCAGTTTGGCGATATTTTTGGTGGTGGCGGTGGAGGTTTCTCTGGTTTTGGAGGTTTTGGTGGTAGTCGTGGAGGGCAGCGACGGGTTAAAGGAAAAGATCTAAGGATTAGAGTTTCTTTGACTTTAGAAGAGGCTGCAAACGGTGTCGACAAAAAAGTTAAAGTAAAACGTAAAAAGCAAGCCGCAGGTGTAACCTATAAAACTTGTAGTACTTGTAATGGAACTGGTCAGGTAACTAGAATTCAAAACACTATTTTGGGTCGCATGCAAACTGCTGCACCTTGTAATGTGTGTGGCGGTGCAGGACAGATCATAGACCATAAACCAGCTGGTGCAGATTCACAAGGTATGGTTGCAAATGAAGAAACTGTTACCATTCAAATACCTGCTGGTGTAGAATCTGATATGAGGCTAAAGGTAAATGGAAAAGGAAATGATGCGCCAGGTAATGGAATAAGTGGTGATTTGCTAGTAGATATAGAAGTTAAACCCCATGAGCATCTACAACGAGAGGGAAATAACCTACACTATGACCTTTATATAAGCGTTCCAGAAGCAGTTATAGGGACTTCAAAGGAAATACAAACAGTATCAGGCAAAGTACGCATACCGGTAGAAGCAGGAATTCAAAGTGGTAAAATATTAAGATTGCGAGGTAAAGGAATGCCCAGTCTTAATGGATATGGCACTGGTGATCTTTTAGTACACATCAATGTATGGACGCCACGCAACCTGACTAAAGATCAAAAAGTTTTCTTTGAAAGTATGATGACCGATACTAATTTTGATCCAGCACCCGATAAAGGCGACAAATCCTTTTTTGGAAAGGTAAAAGATATGTTTTCTTAAAAAAATACTAACTGTTTGTAAATAAATGTTTAGTTTTACAATATAATTGTTTAACTAAACATTTATTTTTTCTTTTTCATAACAATTTTTTCCCACCTCCTTTATCAACAGGGAGGTGGGTTTTTTTATGCTGTAATTTTTTTAATAAAACATTTCTTTTACAATAAAGATTCATTAAGACGAGGGGTTAAAATCTTAGAATTTTTTAGTATTACAATATCCTTCTTGTTAATTTAGCGCAATTAATTAATACATGACAAACGCGCTAGAAGTAATACAAATTAAAAAGGCATACGGCGAGTATACCGCTCTTAATGACGTGTCCATATCTGTTCCCAAAGGAAGTGTTTATGGATTATTAGGTCCTAATGGTGCTGGAAAAACATCGCTTATTAGAATTATCAATCAAATCACCATGCCTGATGAAGGTCGCATTCTACTTAATGGAGAAGATTTAATGCCTAGACATATAAAAGACATAGGTTATATGCCCGAGGAACGTGGTTTGTATAAATCTATGAAAGTAGGAGAGCAGTGTATTTATCTTGCCCAGTTGAAAGGTCTGTCTAAAACGCAAGCAAAAGAGCGATTAGTCTATTGGTTTAACCGGCTAGGTATAGACGGCTGGTGGAATAAAAAACTTCAAGAGCTTTCTAAAGGAATGGCGCAAAAAGTACAATTTATTGTAACGGTAATGCACGAGCCCAGCCTAATGATATTTGACGAGCCTTTCTCTGGCTTTGACCCGGTAAATGCAAATTTGATTAAAGATGAAATTTTAAAATTGCGAGACGATGGTGCAACAATTATTTTTTCTACACACCGCATGGAAAGTGTAGAAGAAATGTGCGATCATATTGCTCTTATTCACAAGTCTAATCTTGTGTTGCAAGGTAAATTGAGCGATGTTAAAAAACAATATAGAGATCGTACTTATGCTGTATCTTTAATATGTGCAGATAATGAAATAGCTTTGCAACTAATACCTTCTTTTTTTAATGCAATACCTAAAAAAATCAATAGTTTAGACCACTCTTTAGATATTCAAATTAAAATACCAGAAAATATAGACATACCTACTACATTACATCAATTAACGCAAATAGGAGAATTAACACATTTTAGCGAGGTGATCCCTAGTGTAAATGATATCTTTATTCAAACGGTACAACAGCATGGATAAATTGTGGCTTATTATAAAAAGAGAATACCTTAATAAGGTAAGGAATAAAACATTTGTTATCATGACATTTGTAAGTCCTGTGATATTTGTGGGTGTTATCGCATTAATAGGATGGCTTACCAGCATCAATTCAGATACAATAAGAACTATTGCGATTCTCGATCAAACAATGGATCAATACGACCAGTTGTTTGAAAATACAGACCGTAATGAATATATTTTGTTAGAAGGTGTTTCTATAGATGCCGCTATCGTGGCAAGCAAAACTGCAAACTATTATGGATTACTTGTAATAGAGGCAAATGAAAAACAACTTTCAAATGTTAGTTTTTATTCAAATGATACGCCTTCAAATGTTTTTTTGTCATCTATAGAAGATAAGATCAATCAAAAAGCAACTTCTTTAAGTCTTAAAGATGCTGGGATAGACATGAATGTGCTTAAAGAAAAAACTGTAAAAAAAGACATACAGGTTCAAAACTTTGTAGGTGAAAAAACAAGTAAAGACGCTGCCTGGGTTAAAATTGCTGCAGGTGGTGCTGCAGGATATTTGTTAATGATGTTTATCATTATCTATGGTAATATGGTGATGAGATCTGTGATAGAAGAAAAGACCAATCGCATCATAGAAATAATTGTGAGTAGTGTAAAACCTATTTACCTTATGATAGGTAAAATAACAGGAACCTCACTTGCGGGAATCACTCAGTTTTTAATTTGGGTGGTTTTGGGGCTTATTCTTATGATATTTGCAACGATTTTTCTAGGGGTAGATGCTTTTTCTACACCCTTAAATGCACAAGCATTAGAACAAGCCCAAGATTTAAGCAGGATAGAGCTAATTGCAAATGATATTGCCCAACTACCTATACTTAAATTAATTATTTTATTCTTTTTTTATTTTATAGGCGGTTATTTTCTTTATGCATCTATATACACTGCTATAGGTGCGGCAGTAGATAATGAAACCGATACACAACAGTTTATGTTACCTGTAATATTACCATTAATGCTCGCCATATATGTAGGCTTCTTTTCTGTAATGGATAATCCTCATGGTACTGTTGCAATAATATTTTCTTATATTCCCCTCACTTCTCCTATAGTTATGTTAATGAGAATTCCTTTTGGAGAAATAGCATGGTGGGAAATAGCAATTAGCGTTGCTTTGTTATACGCAAGTATTATAGGAGTAGCTATTATCGCTGCAAAAATATATAGAATAGGTATTCTAATGTATGGTAAAAAAACAAACTGGAAGGAACTGTATAAGTGGTTGCGTTATTAATTATGGACATTAACTGGGATAAGATAAAAGACTTTTTCGATTACCCTATTATAGGAAGTAAGGACACATCTGGGTTTCATCTAAATACCTTGATGATCATTTTTGCAATTCTTGCAGTTGTATTTACCACCTTTATTTTAAGAGGTCTCAAAAAAGTGATTACTCGCAAGATGGAGGCTACAGAGAAAATGAAATTTGACAGTGCCTTTAAGTTTTTTAATTATCTGGTGTATATCATAGTGATCATATCGGTGTTAAGCTCTAGTGGTTTACAACTTACAGGCGTTCTTACAGCAAGTGCCGCTCTTTTTGTAGGTTTGGGATTTGCTTTACAAGACCTTTTTAAAGATATAATTGCTGGAGTAACCATACTTATTGACCGATCTGTTCTTGTTAACGATGTCATAGAAATGAACGATAGAGTAGGCCGTGTTTTTGAAGTAAAATTAAGAAGTACTAGAATTGTAACACGTGACGATAAAATTTTGATTATACCCAACCATCTTTTCATGACCATGTCGGTTTATAATTATACGCAAAACCACCCCAAAACCAGAGAAAGTGTATCTGTAGGGGTAGCCTATGGCAGTGATACAGAATTAGTTTCAAAACTACTTTTAGAAGCGGCAAATCAACAAAGCGGCGTGCTTAAAAGTCCCGCACCTTTTGTAATGTTTAACAATTTTGGCGATAGCTCGCTAGACTTTGCGGTATATTATTTTGTGTTGGATGCATTTACCGAGCCGCGCATTAAAAGTGCAATGCGGTTTGCGATAGATAAAGCGTTTAGAGAAAATGGCGTGGTAATACCTTTCCCACAAAGGGATCTTCATGTGATTTCTGGATCTACATTATCTGTAAAAACTAAAGAAAAAGACGTTGAATAAAGTTTTTTTAAGTTGTAATTAAACTGGTTGACTAGCTCGCTTTCGCGAAAGCGAGCTAATAAAAACTAAAATTAACCACCCGTTAATAATGGGAAAAAAGAAGTAAAAAAATGCCAAATATTTTGCTGATAGAAGATGATAATGCCATACGTCGTGTGTTGAGTAATATTTTATCTGATGAGAGTAAAGACTATAATGTCACACAGGCAGTAGATGGTCTAGAGGGGATAGAACTTATAAAAGATAATGACTATGACCTAGTGCTGTGCGATATTAAAATGCCCAAGATGGATGGTGTTGAGGTACTTGAAGCAAGTAAAAAAATAAAACCAGAAATTCCAGTTGTCATGATTTCTGGACATGGAGATTTAGATACCGCTATCAATACCATGCGACTAGGTGCCTTTGATTATATTTCAAAACCGCCAGATCTTAATAGGCTTCTTAACACCGTGCGCAACGCACTAGAAAAAAAAACACTGCTAGTAGAAAATAGCCGACTTAAGAAAAAAGTAAGTAAGAATTATGAAATGATAGGTAATAGCGAGTTAATTGTTATTATAAAAAATATTATTGAAAAAGTAGCACCTACAGATGCTAGGGTATTAATTACAGGTAAAAACGGTACAGGAAAAGAACTAGTTGCCCACTGGCTACATGAAAAAAGCCACAGGTCAAATGGTCCTTTTATTGAAGTAAATTGCGCTGCGATACCCAGTGAGTTGATAGAAAGCGAACTTTTTGGTCATGTAAAAGGAAGTTTTACCGGTGCAAATAAAGATCGAGCGGGTAAATTTGAAGCAGCAAACGGTGGTACTATTTTTCTAGATGAAATAGGCGACATGAGCGCCAAGGCTCAAGCCAAAGTCTTAAGAGCACTACAAGAAAACAAAATACAACGTGTGGGTAGCGATAAGGACATAAAAGTAGATGTAAGAATTCTTTCAGCCACAAATAAAGATCTAAAACAAGAAATTGAAAACAAAAGATTTAGAGAAGATTTGTATCATAGATTAGCAGTGATTTTAATCAATGTACCTTCCTTAAACGATAGACGAGATGATATCCCGCTATTAATTAACCATTTTGCTGCAAAAATTGCACAAGAACAAGGGAATGCAACTAAAAAATTTGATGATAAAGCGTTTAAACTATTACAAGAACACGACTGGACAGGAAATATAAGAGAATTGCGTAATGTAGTAGAGCGATTGATTATTTTAGGTGGTGAAAAAATAAGTGAAAAAGATGTAAAACTTTTTGCTAGTAAATAAACAATTATGACAAATCAAGAATATCAAGCAAAATCCCCACTACAATTAGATGACTATATAACCCTGCCTAGAACTGTATCCTCAAAAAAGAAAGCAAAAAAAGCCCTAGAAAAGGTAAGAAGAGAGCTAGCAAATTTTCAGACCAGATTATATGCGCATGATAAGCATGCCGTTTTAGTGTGTTTTCAAGGTATGGATACCGCAGGTAAAGACAGCCTTATAAGAGAGGTGTTTAAAGATTTTAATGTACGTGGGGTAGAGCAACACAGTTTTAAAGTGCCTACAGATATAGAATTGTCACATGGTTATTTATGGAGGCATTATGTTGCATTACCCTCAAAAGGTCATTTTGGTATTTTTAATCGCACCCATTATGAAAATGTTCTAGTTACTAGAGTTCACAAGCACTATTTAATGGCTGAAAATCTTCCTTATGTGAACTCCCCAGAAGATGTTACAGAAGATTTTTGGCAAATGCGATACCAACAAATTAATAATTTTGAAAAAGAACTCACTGAAAACGGCACTTATATCTTTAAATTCTTTTTACACCTCAGTAAAGAAGAACAAAAAAATAGATTGTTAAGAAGGTTAAACACCCCAGAAAAAAACTGGAAATTCTCTGAAAAAGATCTTGAAGAACGCAAATTATGGCCAGACTACATGTACTGTTATGAACAAGCCATAAAACACACAAATACAGATCACGCCCCATGGTATATCATCCCTGCAGATGATAAACCCTTTTCAAGACTTCTAGTCGCAAAGATTTTGTTAGACAGTCTATCGCAACATCAACACATTCAACCACCACAGCTGGACGATGAGGTTTTTGGAAAAATCAATAAATACATTCAGGAACTTGAAAATGAATAAAATCACTTTACTAGGTTTAGTAACTCTTGTAAATCTCGCTTTCGCGAAAGCGCAATTAGTACCCACCTCATCACAAAATGATTCAATCATGTTGAGAAACATTTTTGATCAAAACCTTACAGCCTCTAAAAGTTATGAATGGTTAGCATATTTATCAAACAACATAGGCGGGAGGTTATCGGGTTCTCTACAAGCTGAACAAGCTGTGATTTATACGCAAAATGAGTTAAAAGAAATTGCAGATAGAACTGAACTACAACCAGTTTTAGTACCTAAATGGACTAGAGGCACGCCAGAGTTTGCATATATACAGCTTAACAATCTTACTACTATAAATGTCAATGTTTGTGCACTAGGTGGGTCAATCCCTACTCGACCTGCGGGAATTAAAGCCCCGGTAATAGAAGTCAACGCACTAGATGACATTGCAAGATTAGGCCGATCGCAAATAGCAGGTAAAATTGTCTTTTATAACAGGCCTATGGATCCTACAAAAATTCAAACTTTTGAAGCTTATGGAGGGTGTGTGGATCAAAGGTACAGCGGTGCAGCAGAAGCTGCAAAATATGGTGCTGTTGCTGTTATAGTTAGGTCGATGAATTTAAGACTGGATGATTTTCCTCATACTGGTTCAATGAGTTATGGTGATTTAGATATTAAAAATTACATTCCTGCCGCTGCAATAAGTACTAATGATGCCGAAAAATTGCATAACTATCTCTCTTTAGACAAAAATCTACAGTTTTATTTAAAACAAGATTGCACCATCTGGGGTGAGGTTAAAAGTCATAATGTAATAGGTGAAATTAAAGGCAGTACTTATCCGGACGAAATAATTATAGTGGGAGGGCATCTTGACTCTTGGGATCTAGGGGACGGCAGCCACGACGATGGTGCAGGGGTAGTTCAATCTATGCAAGTTTTACACACGTTGCAGTCATTAAATTATAAACCATTACGCACGATAAGAGTAGTTCTTTTCATGAATGAAGAAAATGGATTAAAAGGGGCAAGAGAATATGCAAAACAAGCTGCCTTAAAAAACGAAAAACATATTTTTGCATTAGAAAGTGATGCTGGTGGTTTTAGTCCTAGAGGTTTTAGTTTTGATACACACGCCGCCCAGATGAAAGTTATTGAATCCTGGCAACCACTTTTCAAATCCTATTTAGTACATTATTTTGAAATGGGTAACAGCGGTGCAGATGTAGGCGTTTTAAAAGAGACTGGTGCAGTTCTAGCGGGATTAAGACCTGATTCACAACGATATTTTGACTTTCATCATGCTGCAAATGATACTTTTGAAGCAGTCAATAAACGAGAGCTAGAGTTGGGAGCAGCTGCTATGACCAGCCTTATTTATCTCTTTGATCAATATGGAATAGTTAATAAAAGAATGAATTAGTAACTATACCTGCCTTTTCTTCTGCATACTTTTGTGCCTTTTGACAAATGATTATGGCATTACAGGATTATACAAAGGAATTTCCTAAAAATCTACAAATAGCAGTCCCTATTATGGTGGGACAAATTGCTCACCTATTAGTGGCTTTAGCAGATAATATCATGGTCGGCGAGCTGGGTGCTGCCCAATTAGCAGCAGTTTCATTAGGAAATACACTGGTCTTTGTCGCCATTTCTCTAGGAATCGGTTTTTCTTTTGCCATCACACCACTGGTTGCCGAGGCAGATGCAATGGGCGACATAAAAAAAGTCACTTCTTTTTTCCATCTAGGTTTTTTGATGTGTTTTATATTAGGTATTTTATTATTGCTACTCTTATTTTTAAGCGAGCCTATACTACTTTTATTAGATCAACCTAAAGAAGTAGTAAAATTAGCCATACCCTACATGAGGTGGGTATCACTTTCATTAATCCCCTTAATGCTATTTCAGGCGTTAAAACAGTTTGTCGACGGCCTTTCAAAAACCACCTATTCGATGATTGCATCTATAATTGCAAACCTTATTAATATTTTTCTAAACTATGTTTTTATTTACGGTAAACTCGGGTTTCCTAGATTAGAAGTAGAGGGTGCCGCCATAGGAACTTTTGCAGCTAGAATCATTATGTTTTTTATTCTCGCTGCGTTGCTTTTTTATAATAAAGAATTTAAAATTTATTTTAAACTACTTAATTCTTATTTGATAAAAGATTTTCACAAGTTATTTAACATAGGTTTTCCTACAGCGTTGCAAATGTTTTTTGAGATTTCTATTTTCACTGCTGCTATTTTTCTATCGGGTGCATTGGGGACAAATAGTCAGGCGGCCAATCAAATTGCCTTGAATTTGTCGGCATTAACTTTTATGGTGGGAGTAGGACTAGGAGTAACTGCTACCATAAGAGTGGGGAATCAAAAAGGATTGGGTCAAATTATGGAGTTAAAGAGAGTGGCAAAGTCACTATTTCTAATGACCTTGTTATTTGAATTGATTTTTGTCTTTTGTTTTTTAGTTTTTAGGGACCAGTTGCCGCTTATATATATAGACGACGTTGATGTTATAACGCTAGCTTCAAACATTTTAGTGATCGCTGCATTCTTTCAATTAAGCGACGGTTTTCAGGTTGTTTTATTAGGGGCTTTAAGAGGGTTGCAAGACGTTTGGATTCCCACCTTAATTTGTTTTATTGCCTACTGGCTAATAGGTTTTCCTATTTCATACTATTTAAGTGGCTATTTTAAATTAGGAGTACAAGGTATATGGTTAGGTCTGCTTTTTTCCTTAAGTGCATCAGCCATAATGATGTATTATCGATATGTATATTTATTAGGTAGGATGTCATCAGCATATGGATAAATGCAACGAGAGTTGATGATTTACAATTGCGATAATAAAATGTTTAAAATAATACTGCGGTCCGATAGTTTTTAGGAGCAGCTAAAAAAAGCCTTTTATCGCGGTGTTTATAGGGGTAATGATGTTTGATTAGTGGAATTATCTTTTTCAAGCAAGGTTATGTCAGGTGGTTTTTCTGCTTTTTTCACAATGGGTTTAAGTTCATTACATAGGTAATCTATTGTAAGGTAGTGCATCAGGCATATTCTTATTTTCTCACTGAAGTTGCTAAATGCGGTTGCATTATCACAGGAACAGCGTTTTATAAATTCTAGTAGCAAGTAATAGATTAGTGCTATGTATATCTGGGATTTTACCGCATTTTTGCTAGTACCTAAGAATGTTTTTATTTGTAAGTTTTGTTTCACTGCTTTAAAGAAAAGTTTTACATCCCAACGTTTCCTGTATAAATCTGCTATGATGCGTGCAGACCGGTCTAGTTGATTGGTAATAATTTCAATGACATTGTTGTCATCTTCTTTATAGACACTTATAAAACGTAATTTTTGTGCTGCTATACCGGTTTTTTAAGCTTTTGGAGATGTTTGCTGTATGATTTAATCTTTTAGGATGTCTCGGCCTTGGTTCACAGGTAAGTCTAAATCTTCTACTGTTTTAAATACAATATTGGTCTTTATTAGAGTTATAAATATATTCTCTGCCTTTGTACGCAATGACACGAGTTCAAAGTCAAAATAAGCACTGTTCGCAACTATAATTGTGTTTTTAGTATATAGATTTGGTTTTTTAGATCATAGCAATCGTGTAGCTTAACTTCTGTGATGTTAACCATATCAGGATTCCCTAATTATTAGTCGTTCTAAACGGTGTGGATTTTTAAACCGCCTTTATCTATCCGTGACTTTGTCCAATTTAATAAACACAATACTAGGCTTGTCGTGCTACTATCTACTAATTTTATCTACCGGTGTGTTATCTCTTAAATAATACGAGTTTGGTAAGATACTTTTAATAACTGTTTATGGTAACTCAATAGTCTGTAATAAAACTGTTCAAAGACTTTATAGCTGCGCTTTTTTTTTGCCATTACTCGTTATGGACTTGATAAATTAGTAAATGACGAGGTGTTAAATCTAGAATTTGCCTAGTATTGAACTATTTGTATTTTTAATGCGCCTGAAGAGTCTCATAAATCGTATTTTTTCTTTCAAAATCTAAAATACGGGATTCTCAGTCTAATTAAACACCACAACTTTCGGATAGTTGTGTAATCCAAAATTATTTTCACTTATAAGCAGCACAATACAAGGGTTTTAAAATTTAT
>CAZQGX010000044.1:0-28124 GCA_964593255.1 uncultured Flavobacteriaceae bacterium
AATAATATTAATTTTTTAAAAGTATATTTGATTTCTAAATTCTAATTTTTTGTAGATGAAACATACCTTTACCACACTGATTTTATGCTGTTTATTTAGTTTTAGCTTTGCTCAAACAGCAATACAATCGCCAGCGGAATTTCTAGGTTATGGATTAGGGAATGAATTTACTAGACATCATCAGGTGATCAATTATTTCAATCATTTATCAGAGAACAGTTCCCTATTAAATTTTGATTTTTATGGTACAACAAACGAAGGTCGACAATTAAGTTATGCCATACTTTCATCTGAAGAAAATTTAAAAAACATTGAAGAAATAAGGACACAACACCTTATGCAAACGGGTATTATTCAAGGAAAATCTGATCCAGAAATAGCAGTAATCTGGCTCAGTTATAACGTACATGGCAATGAAGCGTCTGGTACAGAAGCCGCCATGCAAACTGCTTACGAACTGGTTACAAATCAACGCAACCTACTTAAAAATACAGTCATCATTCTTGACCCGTGCATTAATCCTGATGGAAGAGATCGTTACGTAAATTGGTACAAACAAGTAAAAGCAAGCCCTTATAATGCGTATCAAGATGCGGTCGAACATCAAGAGCCTTGGGTAAGTGGCAGGCCTAATCATTATCTTTTTGACTTAAATCGAGACTGGATGTGGGCAACCCAAGTTGAAACACAGCAAAGACTTAAATTGTACAATCAATGGATGCCGCACTTGCACGTAGATTTTCATGAACAAGGCATCAATCAACCCTATTATTTTGCTCCAGCAGCAGAGCCATTTCATGAAATGATTACTGATTTTCAAAGAAAATTTCAAATCAAAATTGGAAAAAACAACGCCAAAACATTTGATAACAACGCATGGGCTTACTTCACAAGAGAGAGCTTTGATTTGTTCTACCCCAGTTATGGCGACACCTACCCTACCTACAACGGCGCCATAGGCATGACCTATGAACAAGCTGGTAACGGGCAGGCTGGACTAGGCATCAATACCGACGGCGGCTATGAACTTACCCTTAAAGATCGCATTCAACACCATGTGTTAAGTGGAATTACAACTGTACAAACAGCATCAAATTCTGCAAAGGAATTGAACATTGAATTCAAGGCTTTTTTTACAAATACTTCAGCTTTCGATTATTATATCCTAGCCGGTGAAGAACAAAAACTTAACAAACTTGCACAACTTTTTGATTTGCATGATATAAAGTACGCTTTCGCGAAAGCGGAAAAGTTAAAAGCAACATCGGTATTTAAAGGTTCTACAGCTACTTTTAAAGCCGAAAACGCTATGGTACTCGCTGCAAATCAACCTAAATCTAGATTACTTAAGATATTATTTGAAGCCGACCCAAAATTAAGAACCCCCATCACTTATGACATCACATCGTGGAATTTGGCTTTGGCTCACGGCCTTGATTTGTACACCTACAAAGGAACCATTGAAACCAAACCAGAAAAAGAAGTTGTAAAAAACATCAAAAATGGATCGTCAACAGTAGGTTATATCGCACCGTGGAAGAGCATGGCCCATGCTAAGTTTCTTTCACAACTGCTTCAACATGGCATTGAAGTTAAGGCGGCTACTAAATCTTTTGAAATTGAAAATGAAACACACCCAGCAGGAAGTCTTGTAATTACAAGAACCAATAACCAACAGAAAAATCTAGACTCATTACTTATTGCCATTGCCGATACACATCAATTAAAACTAATAACTACATCAACTAGCTTTTCAAATTCAGGAACAGATTTTGGCTCTCCAGATATTAAAAAAGTGCATCCACAACGCATTGCAGTTTTACGTGGTGAAGGTATTTCTACTTTAAGTTATGGTGCGATATGGTACTTTTTTGAACAAGAGTTGAAGTATCCTATTATTTCTATTCCCACTGAAAACTTTAGCAAAATAGACCTATCTAACTATGATGTACTTATTTTACCTAATGGTAGGTATTCTTCAGTTTTGAATGAGAAAAACCTTGAAACTTTATCAGCTTGGGTAAAAAAAGGAGGGAAAACTATTGCTATGGGTGGGGCTTTATCATCATTTATAGATCAACAAGAGTTTGGATTAGAGAAATTTCAAACCAAAGAAGACAGTTCAACAGTTGACTTTACACCTTATGCCCAGCGTAAACTTGAACAAACCAAAAACAATATTACTGGGGCGATTTTCAAAATAAAAGTGGATGACACTCATCCACTTGCATTTGGTTACAGTGACCAGTATTACACATTAAAAACAAGTGCTGTTGCTTATCCTTATCTTAAAAAAGGTTATAATGTGGCTTATCTAGATAACACTTCTGAACGCGTTAGCGGTTTTGTAGGTGAAAAAGCTGCAAAAGAAGTTCAAAACTCCTTGGTTTTTGGGGAGTTTCCTTTGGGTAAAGGGAGTATGATTTATATGGTAGACGAGGTTACATTCCGTTCTTTTTGGGAAAACGGCAAGCTATTTTTAGCAAATGCCTTATTTATGGTAAATAACAATTCGCAAGAATTTAGGTAAGTTTATATAAATCTATGGTAACAGGTTTAAAACTATATTTAACTACAATATCCTGCTAGTCAACTTGATACTAGCACCTTTTTTATGGCTACCTACTTTAATTATATCGTTGAAAAGTAGTTGACCACATAAAGCATAGAGTTAAGTGTTAGTTTTTATATGAAGATTTAAATAGCCGGTAACATTTGTAAAACCTTATTCTAAATCTCTTTAGCTTTAAAAATACTTTTATGAAATAAATTCAAACATTTGTATGTTTTAATATAAAATGCGTCATATTTTCTTGAATTCTTTACTTTTCAAGTCCGCTTCTTAACCATGCTTCATACACATCAATCTCTGGGGTATATGCGATGGGTTTTACAATATCCTCGCCATCAGTATTTTTTATCACATAAAGCGGTTGGGCCGCAGTGCTGTAATTATCTTTTTGAAACTCCATCCACTTATCACCTATAGTTCGCACCTTTTTTCCT
Source organism: uncultured Flavobacteriaceae bacterium (assembly GCA_964593255.1). GTDB lineage: Bacteria > Bacteroidota > Bacteroidia > Flavobacteriales > Flavobacteriaceae > Nonlabens. Next base: position 3,007 of record CAZQGX010000044.1, read on the forward strand.
GTAACTGGAGATAAATATTGATCTTCTTTAGGCAATTTGTTTTTGTCATCTACATATAAAGAAATCAAAACAAATTCGTTTTTTAATAATTGTAATACAGCAGGATCACTCCACACCCTTTCTTCCATTTTACGACAATTCACACATGCCCAACCAGTAAAATCAATAAGAATGGGTTTGTTTACCTCTTTGGCATAGGCAAGACCATCTTCATAATCATGAAAAGCAACAATATCATGAACGGCAAGATGCGCCCCGTCTGGCAACACCTCTTTAGATTCTATTTTTGTATAACCCACTCCATAAGGCGATTCGGCATAATTAAGCGGTGGCGGGAAACCAGAAATCAACTTTAAAGGCGCACCCCATATACCAGGTATCATGTATATTGTAAATGAAAGTACCAGCAAACCAAACAACAATCTGCCTACAGAAATACTACTATCAGGGCCGTCATGTGGCAATTTAATTTTACCAAAAAGATACAAAGCAAGGCTACCAAAAATAGTGATCCATATAGCAAGAAAAACCTCTCGTTCTAATAAATGCGTTTGGTAAACCAGATCGGCCGCAGATAAAAATTTAAATGCCAGCGCTAGTTCTAGAAAACCCAAAACTACTTTTACCGTATTTAACCACCCCCCAGATTTAGGTAGCGAGTTCATCCAGCCGGGAAAAATGGCAAACAATGCAAATGGCAAGGCAATCGCAAGAGAAAACCCAAACATACCTATAACTGGTGCCAGCCCACCCTTAGAAGCTGCTTCTACAATTAGTGACCCAACTATAGGGCCTGTGCAGGAAAAAGACACAATAGCCAGTGCCAGTGCCATAAAAAAGATACCTGCTATACCCCCTTTATTTGCTTTTTCATCTGCCTTATTTGCCCATGATTGTGGTAGGGTAATTTCAAAAGCTCCTAAAAAGGATATCGCAAAAACCACCAAAATGATAAAAAAAGCAACGTTAAAATAGACATTAGTACTGAGTTCGTTTAAGGACTCTGACCCAAAAATAGCCGTAACCACTGTACCTAGTAATACATAAATCACAATGATAAAAACCCCATAAAGAATGGCATTTGATATACCTTTTGCTCTGGTTTTACTTTGTTTGGTAAAAAAGCTAACCGTGAGCGGGATCATAGGAAATACACATGGCGTGAGCAAAGCCGCAAAACCAGATAAAAAAGCTACTATAAAAATCGCCCATAAACTGCGCTGTTCACCATCTTCTGAATCTTCTTCACTTGCTATTGCTGTAGCTCCCTGTTCACTTTTTTTTTTACCGCCGTCCTCTTTTACCTCGTTATTTTCATGACCTTTTTTATAAGGTATGGCACTCTCGGGCGCAGCTTGTGCAATCATGGGTGTGCGCTCGTCATCTAAATATTTCTCTATGATTGCTGCTGCATCATCAGCAACAATAGCATTTGGATCTAGTTTAAAGATCAGTGGTACACCTTTGGGCCTTAGACATTTTTCCTCGTCGCAAGTCATAAAAAAGACCTCGGCAACGATGTGTGTTAACTTGGCATCTAATACTTTGATTTTCTGTTTAAAAGTAGCTATGTTAGAAAATTGATACACATTAAATTCCCAGACAGGTGAATACTCTGCAAAAGAGCCAGTTTCTTTATTGATACCCAATAGTTCAATCTTGTTTTCTACCCCATAAAAACTTAGAGTAGTAGGCACTGGCCCACTATTTTCTGCAGAAGAGGTTTGAGAATACAAATGCCATCCCGGTTCAATAATTGCGGTGGTGGTAAGCTCATATTCAGTTGCTGAAATTTTCTCAACCTCGGCAATCCAGCTGGTGGGATCTTCTTGAGCGGTTACATGTAAAGCGATTAAAGTTATTAAAGCAATAAAAAACTTCTTCATTATATTGTGGATATTTCTAAAATTGATGTGGTTGTGGGAGTAATTTTATGGTGTTTACTAGCGCGATGACCTACTAGCCAAATGATTTTATTTTCACATAACAATACTAAGGCTTTTTCTCGTTTTAAAGAAGCAACTTTGCGGTCTGTTAACACATCACTTATCAACTTACTACCTTTCATACCATAAGGTTGCATACGGTCACCAGCTTGCCAATTTCTAACAGTCAACGGCATGGTAATCGTTGCAGCGTCTAGGTACAATATAGATGTAAGCACGGTAGTTGCTACATGGCTCATGGGGTTGTTTGTATGTATATGTTTCAAAATCATTTTTAAATCACCTATTTCATAAACACCTTCATAGGTATTTATTTCTAGGTGCAACTGCTGTGGTGTTTCATTATCACTTAGTACCAGCACCTCAGCCTCTTTGGTCAATCGCATTTTACCATCAGTAATACTCTTACCTTTTTCAGCTTGTAAAAGAGATAACGCATCGGGCAGATTAAAATTATAATCTTTTAGTAATTCAAATAGATAAGCCTGTGGTTGCGGTGTTGCAAGTAGCTTTTGAATATTTATTTCTAGGTTACCGTTATTGGTGGTTGTTCCGCTTTCGCGAAAGCGTGCTACAGATACCTCTATCAACAATTCTGACTGTTTTAAATAAGATAAAGTCTTTGAAAAATTGGTTTCTAAATGCGGTAGAGCCTCTAATAGTAAAGGGATTACCTCATGTCTTAATTTGTTGCGCAAATATTTGGTACTCGCATTGCTGCTATCCTCCCGCCATGTGAGATGATTTGATAAAGCAAAATCATGAATTTGCTGACCAGAAAAAATCAATAATGGTCTTATAATTATATCCTTGCGCTCTCTTATACCAGTAAGACCATGAAGGCCCGCACCACGACCTAGGTTGATCAAAAAAGTTTCTAGTTGGTCGTCTAGATGGTGCGCTGTAAGTATGTGATTTAAACCCTGTTGTAGGGCAATTTTTTCAAAAGCTTGATATCTTAAATCTCTGGCAGCCATTTGAATAGAACATTTATTGCTACTAGCATGTGCGGCGGTATCAAAAGATTCTAGATGCAATAAACTATTGAACTGGGCGGCGAGTTGCTGCACAAAGGCCTGATCGCCATCACTTTCGGCAGCACGCAAATTGAAATTGCAATGAATTAAATCAAACTTTATTCCTGATAAATGAAGCAGATGCGCCAATACCGAACTGTCCCTACCACCACTTATTGCCACAGCAATTTTTGAACGAAATAGTTCGGGAAATTTTTTGTTGATATGATTTTTAAAATCCTGTAGCATATTGCAAATTTAATCAAAGCAGATGACGTGGTTTAGACTTTTTCCATTTGCTAAAAAATTGCTCTATTTCAATTCCTTTAAATCTTATTTAACTCCTAAGGTTGACTAAACAATTCAAAAAATCTTTAAAAAAGCAGCATGCAGTTCATCATAGCGTAAATGTTAAAAATCTAATTCATTACAATACCTTGACGGGCTAAAACCTCTATTAATGCGCGTGCTTTAAGAAAACATTCTTCAAATTCCTTTTCTGGAATTGCCGCAGCTGTAATCGCACTACCTACGGCAAAACTGAGTGTTTTTAATTTTTCATTATATAAAATTGTGCGTATCACCACATTAAAATCAAAATCTCCTGCAGGGGTAAAATAACCTATTGCACCGCTGTACAAACCGCGTTTGAAAGATTCATTTTCTTCAATAATATTCATGGCGCTTATTTTGGGAGCGCCCGTCATGCTGCCCATGGGAAATGTTGTTTTTATGGCATCTATAGCTCTATACTGATCACATAATGTTGCACTAATGGTGCTGATCATATGATGTACCTGCTTAAAAGTGTATATTCCAAAAAGTTCTTCTACTTTCACGCTGCCCTTTACTGCGGTTTTAGAAAGATCGTTGCGCACCAGATCTACAATCATGACATTTTCAGATCGTTCTTTTGGATCGTTAAAAAGACGTTCTTTAAGTACCTCATCTTGTATGGGATCGCTAGATCTTTTTGCAGTTCCTTTAATAGGCTGGGAGATTAATTTACTCCCCTTTTTCTTTAAATAACGTTCTGGACTGGCGCAAATCACATAATGATCCTTAAATCTGGCATAAACTGCAAATGGCGGTTCACTAATACTGTTTAAAGCATTAAATGCTACTTGAGGATTTAAATGTGCTTGATGGGCGTAAAATTGTGTGCAAAAATTAGCTTCATAAATATCACCTCGATAAATGTGTTTTAAAAAAGATTGTGCTTTTTGCAAATAGGCTTCTTTAGTATCGAGCGCTTTTAAAGCAATTTTTTGTCGAACTGCTTTATCAGTATTGCTGTGGTGATTTTGTATGTCGTGTACGAGTTTTTTTGCGTTTGCTAGTGTTATATTATAAGCATTGATGCTCACCTCGCATTCAGAAATTTCAAAAACCAATTTTGGCACAAAAAAACAGAGGTCAGGAAATTCTAATATATCTTTATGTGCGCTATTCAACCCTTCTAGTTCATTTTTAAGATCATATCCTAAAAAACCAAACATCCAGTCATTGTGTTTATTTTTGAAAACCTCTAGCTGATCAAATGCACCGCTAGATTTACAAGTAATGCCATCTAAATAGCCCACCCCGACAAGGGTTTGATAAGAATCGTATTTTTGATTGCTATGGTTACTTTCTAGAAAAACCATGTATTTTTCTAACTTATAAAACGCACGTAATTGCTTTTTAAAAATCACTGCATCTGGCAGTGGAAAATTATAAAGTTGTCTTTTATTCATAGCCGTACAAAGGTAAGTTTTGTGCAGAAAGCAAAAAGCTATTTCTTTAAGAAATAGCTTTTTATTAACTGATCAAAATTGAAGTCCTTTAAACTTAAAAACGGTATTGTAAACTACCTCTTATAAAAAACGGTGTCCCAGGAGTAAAGTGAATTTCTTCTACAGATTGGGTCTCGCTAGCCAACCTACTTTCAGTTGCAAACTGTGTTTCATTCCATTCTACATCTAGTAAATTTTGTACTGCTAGTCCTAATCTTAAATTATTAGTTACATCATAATTTACATTAAAGTCTACCACAAAATATCCCTCGGCAACGATGCTATTATCTTCATTTGCTGCTCTATCACCTATATATCTGTAACGCAATCCCGCATTAAAACGGTCGTAATCTTTAAGCGTAATTCCACCAGTAGATGTAAAATCTGGCGCTAGTGGTATAAAATCACTACCTGATGGTTCATTGATCGCCCTAGCATGTGCATAATTTATATTACTGTTGAGAAACAAATAATCAGACAACTGGTATTTAAAACCTACATCAAAACCGTATCGTTGTGTCTCGCCGCTAGGCTCTACAATACCCGCATCGCCTACATAAACAAATTCTTGTTCTAGATACAAATACCACAAGGCAGCATCAAAAACTAGGTTATCACTGGCTTTCCATATGGTACCTAGATCAGAACCATAGGATTTTGGCAATATTTTATCGGCTTCATTAGCAAGAACCACTCTAGTATCGTTGCTGTGCAATCCTACACCGTTTTTTAAATATAATTTTACACGATCGTTTACCGTATAATTAAAATTCAATTTAGGTAATAAGGCGTTGGCTGATTGAGATTGTGTGTCATAAGTAGCTGCTAGGGCATCTTTATAATTGAATTTAAAATTCTCAAATCTTACACCAGTATCAATACGCAATTTATCGAGAAACCATTCGGCACCCACAAATGCAGATGCATTGGTTTCATTAATGTCACCTAATTGTATGTTTTCTAATAAGGTTCTTCTATTAAGTGTGCGTGCTAGACCAGAGGCATCAGTTCTATCATTGCGCAATCCTAGTCCTGCTTTTAAATTTAGTTTGCTTCCTGCTAGTTGGGTTTCATAATTATAGGATGTTTTAAAGCCCATTAAGTTTCTAGATTCTTGTTGTTGTATTTGATCACCGTTCACTGGATCTTCAAGAAAAAAAGTAAAGTTTGAATACAATAAGAAATCATATTGTGCATAAAACATAGTGGTATGTAGTTGCTCTCTATCACTTAACTGTGTGTCATAATTAAGCACTACGTTAGTTCTAGAGGTATTACCACCCTCGGTATCGTCTATTGCGCCAAAACGTCCAATCAACCCCCTATCAACTGCACGTTGTGGAATCTGACCACTTGCATCCCACTGGCTATCAAAATGCGAAATACTTAAGTTTAATTTATCACCACCAGCTGTGGTGTGATACAATTTGCCAAATAAATTTAATCGATCAAAGTTTTGTGGACTATCAAAAGCACCGTCAAAGGTTAAATACTCTGTAGCCATATAAGCCGATGTACTAGCATTATCGACTAATTGCACCATTGCTAGATACCTTTGATGATTAAAATCACCTACCTCTACCCCTATTCTATTTTCTTCTAGATAATTTTTGGTTCTAAAATCAACGTGACCCGCGGTTGCAAAATTACCAACACTCATATCATAGCTTCCTTTTCCGTAAGACAAGTTGTTAATCGTCTCTGGAATTACAAAGTGTAAATCTGCATAACCCTGACCATGTGCGTGCGACACCATATTTACAGGCATACCGTCTACATTTATAGCGATATCAGTACCATGATCAATATCAAAACCACGCAAGAAAATTTGCTCTGCCTTTCCACCACCTGCATGTTGACCAATAAACAGCCCTGGCACCGTTTGCAGAATTTCTTGAGAAGAGGTTACAGGATTAATTTGTAAATCTACATTTGCCAGTACATTAAGCGTTTCTACATCGTTACTTAGGGTAATCGCATCTAGACTTACCGGGGCACTGAGAAGTACAATTTGTAACACCTGATTCACATCACTCACCTTACTTGTCTTTATTTGATAACCTACATGTGAAAAGTTCAGCTCGTCACCCTCTTTAATATTATCTACTGTAAAAAAACCAACAGCATTGGTATGTGTATGGTTGCCAGATATTTGGTGCAATACATAAACATCATTTATAGGTTGGCCATTTTTATCTTTTACAAAACCTGTAATGCTTTGAGCAGATAAAAACTGTGTAAAGAACAAAAATGCTGTTGTAAATATCGCTTTCGCGAAAGCGGAATAATAGAAATGTTGTTTCATGATTTAAAAAGTTAGTTAATGAAGTGGTTTAAACCATTTGCGTATCAAAAGTTAAAATTGGTTGTATGTTACATGTTAAAACTTTATGAAAATCAGAAAAACCTTACTTAGAATTTGTGTTTAATTAATTTTTAATAAATTAAATATCTGAAAATAAGTAAATTAAATAACCAATATTACAAACCTAACATAAAAAAAGCCGTTTCATAAATGAATCAGCTTTTTAAAAAATTAATATTTATAGTCATCAAATATGTAAGGCTCGATCTTCAGTTGCTGCGAGTGCAGCTTCTTTCATAGCCTCAGAATAAGTAGGGTGTGCGTGGGACATTCTCGCAATATCTTCGGCACTTGCTCTAAATTCCATCGCCGTTACCGCTTCTGAAATAAGATCTGCTGCTCTTGCGCCTATAATGTGCACGCCCAGCACCTCGTCGGTAGTTTTATCGGCTAGTATTTTAACTAGCCCATCTGTATCGCCAGAGGCACGAGATCTACCTAGTGCACGCATAGGAAAAGACCCAGTTTTATAGGCGATTCCTGCTTCTTTTAACTCTTCTTCAGTTTTTCCAACACTAGCTACCTCAGGCCAAGTGTAAATCACATTAGGAATCAAATTGTAATTGATATGTGGGTGTTGTCCTGCAATAGTTTCGGCTACAAAAACACCTTCTTCCTCTGCTTTATGAGCGAGCATGATACCTCTTACCACATCGCCTAGGGCATAGATGTTAGGCACATTTGTTTGCATGCGGTGATTCACTTCTACCTGTCCACGTTCATTGATCTTAACACCAGCTGCAGTGGCATTTAATTTATCAGTATAAGGTCTTCTACCTACAGAAACAAGGCAGTAATCACCTTCAAAAGTGACTTCTTCTCCTTTTTTATTTTTGGCAGTGACGGTAACGGTATCGCCATTGCGCTCTACTTTATTAACCGCATGAGATAAGTGAAACTTAACCCCCAGTTTTTTAAGCACCTTCATCAACTCTTTAGAAAGCGTTTGATCCATTGCAGATGTGATGCGATCCATATATTCAATTACAGTAACCTCGGCACCTAGTCTTTTATAGACTTGACCTAATTCTAGACCTATCACACCACCACCTATAATGATCATGTGATTTGGTATTTCTTTTAAAGAAAGCGCCTCGGTAGATGTGATTACTCGTTGTTTGTCAAGTGTTATAAACGGCAGGTTTGCAGGTTTTGACCCTGTGGCTATTATGATATTAGTTGCCTCAATAGTTTGTGAATCCTCACCATCTATTTTTATGTGTGTAGCATCTTCAAAAGATCCCATACCTGTAAAAACATCAATCTTATTTTTTTTCATCAGGTAATTGATACCATCTACAGTAGTGTTTACTACTTGTTTTTTGCGAGCTATCATTTTTTCAAAGTTCACCTTGATCTCTCCAGGGATTTCAATACCGTGTTCTTCAAAATGTTTTATCGCATCGTCATAATGATGTGAAGAATCTAGCAAAGCCTTAGAAGGTATGCAACCTACATTAAGACAGGTCCCACCTAGTGAGGTATATTTTTCTATAATAGCCGTTTTCATGCCCAATTGTGCACAGCGCAATGCAGCTACATAACCACCTGGCCCTGAACCAATTATTGCAACATCATACTTACTCATAAGAATTGGTTTTTATTAATTAATTACAAATGCAAAAATACTACAGCGAGCAGGATTAAAAGAAGATAATCAGTATTATTTGGCAGTCGATTACCTAAAACTATTAGATAAATATCATTGAGGATTGATGGATAATTTAAGTAAGCTATACTTAGTTCTTATTATAAGGTTTGATAATCGCACGTGCGGCGCGATCAAAATTAAAATAATTATAAATCCAGTTTAAAAAAACTACCAATCTATTTCTCACACCTACCAAAAAGTAAAGGTGCACAGCCAGCCACGCGATCCATGCTAGAAAACCACCTATGGTCAAAGACTTTACATCTGCCACCGCTTTATTTCTTCCTATAGTTGCCATATTGCCTTTATCAAAATACGAGAACTCTTTAAGAGGTTCATGCTGCTGCAATCGTTTAAAGTTTTTGACAAGCAGATCGCCTTGTTGTATTGCTGGCTGTGCCACTTGCGGGTGTCCATTGGGAAATTCTGGTGTTTTCATTAACGCAATGTCACCTATAGCAAAAATATTTTCATAGCCTTTTACCCGATTCATGCGATCTACATAAAATCGTTTTGATCGTTGATCCAGACTATCATCGGCAATGCCGTCTATAGGATTACCTATCACACCAGCACTCCATATAAAAGTAAGGGCTTTAAAACTTAAATCTGTATTTGTAATAACAGTCTCGTCTTCATAACTTTTAACCATTACATTAAGATGAACCTGTACTTTTAATTTCTTTAAATATTTTTCGGCTTTTTGCGAGGACTTTTCACTCATAGTTACCAGCACACGGCTGGCACCGTCTAGCAAATGAATTTCCATAAATTCTGGATCTAGATCGGGGTAATCATTGCGCAATACTCCTTTTTTAAATTCGGCAAAAGCGCCAGCAAGTTCTACACCTGTAGGACCAGCTCCAGAAATAACGATGCGCATCAATTTCTTTTGCTCCTCTACATCGTTTGTCAATGTAGCTTTTTCTAAATTTTGCAGCATGTAAGTCCTAATATTTAATGCTTGCGAAATACTTTTCATGGGCAAAGCGGCCTGCTCTATATTTGCATTACCAAAAAAGTTTGTTTTTGTACCCGTCGCAATCACAAGGTAGTCGTAAGAAACCTTTCCTATAGAGGTGGTTAAACGATTATTTGCAGTATCTACAGCAGTAACTTTGGCTAGCCTGAATAAAAAATTCTTTCTATCTTCTACCAGTCCTCGCAGTGGAAATGCTATAGAATCTGGTTCAAGACCACTTGTTGCAACCTGATACATAAGTGGTTGAAAATTGTGATAATTATGACGATCTATAAGTACCACTTGAAAATTTTGTTTAGTGAGCTTTCGCGAAAGCGTAACACCACCAAATCCACCGCCAACGATAATCACTCTAGGTAAAACAGATTGCGGGATGTTCATCTTCAAAATTTTAACAAAAATAATTTACTTTTTGCTATTTACAGAACGATTAACAATCTTTTGTAGCGGGGTCAAAGCAGGTATAATTTTGTAACGTTTGATAAAAACAAATGACAAATAGATTATAAACGAAAGTTTTTTTGTCGTGACAAGGATTTAAACTTTTTCTATTTTACTTAATAAGATGCCACAACTACATAACCCAAAAAAGTGAGTCAACAACTCGAAAAAGAATTTGTAAAAAAGCTAGAAAAAAATCAAAATATTGTGCATAAAATTTGTCGATTGTACACCAATGATCAACATGCGCATAACGATCTTTTTCAAGAAGTAACGGTACAATTATGGCGTGCCTATCCTAAATTTAGAGGGGATTCAAAATTTAGTACCTGGATGTACCGGGTTGCGTTAAACACTGCCATCACAATGTACCGCAAGTCTACAAGACGCATAAAAACACAGGATTATGAAACCGTTCAATTTAAAATTGAGGATCCACAAGAGGATGACGAGCAAATGGAACAGTTAAACTTGTTATACGGTGCGGTAAAACAACTAAATGATATAGAAAAAGCCCTGGTATTTCTATACCTAGAAGACAAAAATTATAGGGAAATTGCTGAAACCATGGGGATATCGGAAGTGAACGCACGTGTGAAAATGAATAGGATCAAAACAAAATTAGTTAACATTATTAATCCATAACATCATGGATCAACTAGATATATTAAAACAAAAATGGCAGTCACAGACTTGTGATGCGCCACAATTTACTAAAGAACAATTAACTGGATTACTGGCAAAAAAGTCGTCTAGTATTGTCAAATGGTTGCTGATTATTGCAGTGATCGAATTTGCTTTTTTTGCAGTTTTAGGGCTGTTATCGCACTTTTATAACGATAGTTATGATGTGATGAATACAGTGGGTAGCGCATTCTATTATGGATCAATGATCTTGCATTACAGTGTTGTATTTATTTTTATTTACTTATTTTATCAAAATTATAAAAACATATCTACTACCCAACCCGCGCGCAGTTTAATGAATACCATTTTAAAAACACGCCGCACCATGAAGTGGTACATATGGTATAATTTAATTTACATCATGGTAATAGGAATGACAACTACTATTATGGTAATTTTCAACGACCCACGCATTGCAAAAATGATGCAATCAAAAGATATAGTTGGGCATGAGACAGCGTTTATGGCAATTTATTTAGGCATTTCTTTTGTTGCGTTTTTAATCATTTGCGCAATCATGTATTTATTGTACTTTTTATGTTATGGCTTTTTATTAAGGAAATTAAAACGCAATTACAACGAGTTAAAAAGAATTGAGGTTTAATTGTATTTTGATTATTTGATTGATACGGTGCTTCAAATAAAGTTTTAAGCCATCAAAATCTTTAAGAAACACTTTTCTTTTTCTACACTAAAACTAGAAAATAAATTATCGATAGCCACGAAACTGTTTTTGGGTATTGAATAATTTCCAAACACTATTTCCAAATTTATATGAAATAGATAATTGCACACTCACTAATCGTTGTGGACTTGCAGATTCAACACCATAAAGAAATGGATCAAAAGCTACTGATTCATCATTTTCAATTACATCATTTACACCATAGATCAATGAGCCTTTAAAGTATAAATTATATTCTGCAAGTTCATAGCCGATTGCGCCAGTTATAGACAAAGCAGTATTAATAGGATCGGTGAATGATCTAGAAGTTAGATTTTTGACCCTAGTAGATATGGGAAAACCTACCTGTGGCCCAGCTAATAGACTTATATTCTCTGAAAGGTAATATTTCAATTGAACAGGAATATTGATAAAACTTAATTTTACTGATGTTTCAGTACCTGATGAGTTATCAAAATTTTCACCTTCTTCAGAATATAGTAATGCAGACTCTAAGGACAACGTTCTAGAGAGTGAATATTCTACAATACCACCAAAGTGAAAGCTTTGTATATTTTCCTCTAGACCATAACCTCCAAAATTTTCAATTTTAGACACATTTAAACCACCTATAACACCGTATTTAAAAACTTGTGCAGTAGTTGTAAAGGTAGAACAACAGGTGATAATAAATATTAACAAATTGTGCAGTCGCAATAGCTTTAAAACTAAAAAAGCTGTTTTTAAATCCTTACATCTTTTACATTCAAACATAAAATTTATAATAAGAAGTGATTTAAACCTATTCCATTTGCTGAAAATTGCTCTTTTTCATTTTCTTTTTGTCTTTTTCCTTTTAAATCCTTTAAGAGCATAGCGGTAAAACTTCTAAAAACTTCTAAAAACTTCTAAAAACTTCCAAAAAAAACAAAATAGCTAGATTAGGCAAAATTATTAAAAAACAAATTTGTCTTAATATTCTCGACTTAATTATCAAATATATGTTAAAATATTAGATTTTTAAACTATGACTCACGTCCTTATGACATTTTAAAATAAAAACAGAACTTTGAAGATTATAAAAATTTAAAAGCAAAATGATTCAACGTACAAAAACAAAAAATGCGGCAATTAAGCCGCATTTTTTGTTTTTAAAGAAAATAATATTTAAAATTTATATCCTATTGCAAGATGCAAAGTTGCAATGCGTTGTGGACTGTTTAATCTTACACCTTCATAGACTATCGTATCAAGTTCATTTAATTCACTTTTGTTATCTAACACATCGTTAAGACCATATGCCAAAGTACCTTTAAAATATAAATTGTACTTTCTTAAATCATAACCAAAACCAGCTGTAATGGCAAAACTTGTGCTTACTGCATCATTTAAAGATACAGTAGGGTTATTACCTATAGTTACCTCGTCTTTGAGTAAAAAACCTATTTGTGGACCAGCGTGAATACTAATGTTGTCAAATGCATAATATTTCACTTGAAACGGCAGGTTAACGTATTGCAATTTTACATTTGTTTTGGTACCGAATTGATCATCATATTCTTCACCTTCGGCTGAGTATAATAAACTTGCCTCATACGACCATCTTTCGGAAAATGGTATTTCTACAATACCACCAGCGTGAAATCCTAATCTATTTTGATCAATACCATCGCCGCCTAGATTTTCAATTTTTGAAAAGTTAAGACCACCTATTACACCATAACTGATGTCTTCCTGAGCGGTAACTGAAGTTATTGCTAATAATAAAGCAATTAAAGTAAGATGAAATTTTTTCATTTGTTTTTGTTTTAGGTGACAAATATAAAAAATGCTATTATCAAATACTTGGTACTTTAAAGTATAATTATAATTAAATATGAATTAATTATAAAATACTAGTTAAACCATATAAATAATGTGATTTCTTAAAAACCAATTATGATACCTCTATTGAGTTAGACCATTTTATTTTTTTTTAAAATAAAAAATGAAATTAGTTCAAACTATTTAAACTATAATAAATTAAAAAAATAATATCAATGTGGTCATATTTATATGCTATCGAAATTAAATGAAGTTCATTTTTTAACATTTTATATTTTACCACGTATAAAATCACTATACAAGTCATTAAATTGAAACCCTTGAGTGAATCGTTTTTTACTCAACTTATCAAACTCTACTAGAGACCAAAGTATAAATTCTTTCATAAAATTACGGTCTTCTTTACTAGTCTCTGGCTGGTATTTTTGAATTAAGTCTTCTAAGGGAACGATTTGATCTATCAAGATTTGATAATCCACATCATTCAATTCGTCCAATAGTTCTAACCCTTCATTATTAAAAAACCATTCTAGCAATTTGTCGTAAGGTGTAGCTTCATCGGCCTTGGTGAGTTTTTTGATCTCTGGAAAATAAAGCGGGAACAATGTTTTGGTTGCCGCACCGATCAACTCGTTTGCTACAAAAGCAGCACCTTCTTGTTCTCCTTCATAAACCAGTTCTACCTTGCCAGTGATTGCAGGAATAATTCCTGTAAAATCTGAAAATCGCACGCTGGTTTTAGCATCTCCATTCATAAGGGAGCGACGCTCGGCAGTGCTTAAAAGATTTTCAAAAGCGGTAATACTCATACGTGCACTTACGCCACTTTTTTCATCTACATACTCACTTTCTCTTGCGCAAAAGCTGACTTGTTCTAGCAAATCCTTAGCAAGTTCTGGAACATAGACTGCTTGTGCGGTGCGTTCATCACTTTTTGCTTCTTGCTGGGTGATGGTTTTAGCAATCTCAATATTTTCAGGATAATGTGTAAGGATTTGAGAACCTATTCTATCCTTTAAAGGTGTTACAATACTACCACGATTTGTATAATCCTCTGGATTTGCGGTAAATACAAATTGCATATCTAGAGATAATCGCAGTTTAAACCCACGTATTTGAATATCACCCTCTTGTAAGATATTGAAAAGCGCTACTTGAATACGCGCTTGTAAATCTGGAAGCTCGTTAATTACAAAAATACAACGATTTGCACGTGGTATCATCCCGTAATGTATCACGCGGTCATCGGCATAACTCAATTTTAAATTTGCAGCTTTTATAGGGTCAATATCACCTATTAAATCTGCAACCGTGACATCTGGCGTGGCTAGTTTTTCATAAAACCTATCATCTCTATGTAACCAAGAAATAGGAGTGTCATCACCGTGAGTAGCAATTAATTCTTTAGCTGTTCTAGAAAGTGGGTGCAAGGGATCGTCATGTATCTCGCTATCTGTTACATAAGGAATACATTCATCTAGCAAACCCGTCATCAATCTAGCAAGTCGTGTTTTTGCCTGACCTCTCAATCCCAATAAATTAATATTGTGACGTGATAAAATTGCGCGCTCTAATTCTGGTATCACTGTATTTTCATATCCATGAATACCAGTGAAAGAGTCTACATCATTTTTAATGTTTTGAATTAAATTATCTCTTAATTCTTCTTTTATCGACTTTGACCTCCAGCCTGTTTTTTTAAGTTCACCTAAAGTTTTTATGCTATTATAATCCATGATTTTTTAATATTTAGGAAAATTACAACCGATACTTATCTCGTGCAATGATTAAAGACTTATTTAACAAAAGTGTTTTTATTCTGCAATTTTTTCATGTAGCTGTAGAAGGCGTTTCATTAAACATTTGTTTTACTAGTGATGGAAGTTAAAGATAAAATTGTATCGTGTTTTTTTACTTTTTTTTACCGTTATGTCAATAAGCAAGCTATTTTTATGGCGCATTAATACCGTTGTGTAATAGCATAAACTTCTTTGTTTCTCGCTTTCGCGAAAGCGATATATAAAGAGCATTTTTATTTTTTACACATTAATAGATTGCCCTTGTTAGTCTTACATTGTTAGCGTGCTGCAACGGCGATGACTTCTTTGTGTCTCACTTTTGCAAAAGCAAGCAACAAAATAATCTTTAAAAAATAAAGGAAAACACAACCAAAACGAGACAAATAAATCTAAAATGTAAAATAAGATCAACAATAGCTACAAAAATCTGAAAACTAAATCATTACTAAATCCAAAAATGACTTATTCCATGATGATAAAAGTTTTAACTAAAATATTATCCAGAGGTTAACTAATATATTTCCAGAAGCCTTTTTTGTTTTGTAAAAAATTCATCACCCGTTTCACACCGGCATGCTCTGGTAGTTCTATAGTTGCGTCTTTGGCGAGTAGTTTTTGTGCAGCCTCTCTTGCTATTACCAGTATTTGATTGTCTTTAACGATATCTGCGAGGCGCAAATCCATTATACCACTTTGTCTGGTTCCCATAAGATCTCCTGGGCCACGCAGTTTTAAATCAACCTCGGCAATTTGAAAGCCATCGGTGGTAGACACCATTGTTTCTAGTCTGGTTTTTGAATCGCTGCTCAATTTATGCCCAGTCATTAATATACAATAACTTTGATCTGCACCCCGTCCTACCCTGCCACGCAACTGGTGTAACTGCGACAGTCCAAAACGCTCGGCACTTTCTATAATCATCACACTGGCATTGGGCACATTTACCCCTACCTCTATGACCGTTGTGGCGACCATAATTTGCGTTTCTCCTTTTACAAACCTGTTCATTTCAAAATCCTTGTCGACTGGTTTCATACGACCGTGAACGATGCTTACCTTATATTCTGGCAATGGAAACTCGCGCACAATACTTTCATAACCATCTTGTAGATCTTTATAATCAAGAGTTTCAGATTCTTCTATTAACGGGTATACAATATAAATTTGTCGTCCTAGGGCAATTTCATCTCTTATAAAAGCAAAAACAGCCAATCTATTTTTATCATATCGGTGCACAGTTCTGATTTCTTTTCTACCAGGTGGTAACTCATCAATCACAGATATATCTAGATCACCATAAAGGCTCATGGCAAGAGTTCTAGGAATAGGCGTTGCCGTCATTACTAAAATATGAGGTGGTAAATTGTTCTTTTTCCACAATTTTGCGCGTTGTGCCACGCCAAAACGATGTTGCTCGTCTACAATCGCAACCCCTAAATTTTTAAAAACTACTTTATCCTCAATAAGTGCGTGGGTACCAATAAGTATGTCAAGACTACCATCTTCTAGCGCTGTGTGAATTGATCTTCTATTTTTGGTTTTAACCGATCCTGTTAAAATAGACACAGTAATACCGGTTTCTTTTAACAATTCAGTTACCCCTGCAAAATGTTGTTGTGCAAGAATTTCAGTAGGTGCCATAATACAAGCTTGAAAACCATTATCTAGCGCTAGTAAAGCAGTAAGTACCGCAACAATGGTTTTTCCAGAACCCACATCACCTTGCAACAGCCTATTCATATGTGCACCAGTGCCCATGTCGGCACGTATTTCTCTTACTACACGTTTTTGTGCTCCAGTAAGTTCAAAAGGAAGGTGATTATTGTAGAAATCATTGAATTTTTCTCCTACTTGATCAAAGACATAACCTTTAATTTTAGTTTTTCTAATGCGATTTTGAAGTAACAATTCCATTTGAATAAAAAAAAGTTCTTCAAATTTTAATCTATAAATGGAACGCTGCAACAATTGCGGTGTAGAAGGAAAATGCGCATTGCGCATCGCTTCATTTTTTCCTACAAGGCGATAATGTGCACGCAAATCATCTGGTAAAGTTTCAGTAAAAGCACCATTGATTTCACTAAACAGCTTGCGCATGCATTTTACTATATAAGTATTGGTAATCTTTCTTTTGGCAAGCATTTCTGTACTGGGATATACAGGTGTCATTGCACTTTGCTGTCTCGCTTTATGGTCCTTAAGCAATTCTAAATCGGGATGCGCCATGTTATACTGCGACCCAAAACGTGAGACTTTCCCAAAAGCTACATAAGGCTCGTTAATTTTTAAACTATCTCTAAAATGCCTCTGACTGCGGAACCATACTAGCTCCATTCTACCCGTTTCATCTGCAAATGTGGCTACCAGTCGCTCGGCTTTACCAGTTCCTGCGGTTTGCAGATTTATAATTCTACCTAGTATTTGAACTTGTGCACTTTCTGGTACCAGTTGGTTGATTTTGTAATACTTGGTCTTATCAATATACCTATTAGGAAAAAGATTTGCGAGGTCGCCATAAGTGGTAATGTTTAACTCACTGCGCAATAGTTTTGCTCGTTCTGGACCTATACCAGGGAGAAAATCAATAGGAGAAGAAAGAAAATTAAGTGGCAACTGTCTTTTGTTTAAATAGAAACCTCAAAGGTAGTTGATGATAAACAATTAACGATTATCGTTTTTTGATTTGTGATTTGTGATTTGTGACGGTTGACTATGTGTCTCACTTAGACCCAAGCAGTAACCAGGGAGTTTTTTTTTTATTTTTTGATATTAATGTTGATTTTAACCAGCAATACATTCATCTCTTGGGATTAACGATTAACTACTGGAGGTTACTTATTTGACCTACTAAGTAAATTTGTGTAAGGTCTAAATACCATATTTTATATTAGGGACGTAAAGAACGAACTTCCCTAATTAGAGTTGACCGTTATTATTCTGTAAATTTAACCATTTAGATAGGGTTTTCAATAGAAATCTCAACTCATAGTCTTAACTCCACTCCTTCAGCCCTAGCACTTTCGCCGCGGTTTAAAGGGGTCATGATCTAGATTTTTAACACTAAACTCGTAACTCTGAAATCTTTTTATTTAATCTTAAGTCACAACTTTTTTTAACCTACTCTTCACTCTGAACTCGTAAGTGATAACAAAATAAACTACCCCCGCCGTCTTTCTAATAGTACCATCATCATAAGCCCTAACATAAGGCGCTCTTTATCGTCTTCATCGATGTCTTTATGTTTTGTGAGTTCAAACTCTTTTCCAAAAAAAGAAGGTGTCTTTTTTAATTTTACAACTATTTCCCCAGCGCTATCTGTGACATTATAAGTGGGATTGAATAAATAACCAGTAAAAAAACTTAAAATAGGAATTTCGCCCAAAAAGGAATCGGCTACACGTACCCATGCATTTTCTTCTCTTACTTTATATTGTGGTAAGTCATTATTGTCTATGATATCAAATGCTGCTTTCCATATGCTGTGCCACCCCTTGCGTGCTATTTTTCCTATAGGCCGGTTATCAACATCTACCATGGCATAGGCAGCACTAAAATCTAACCATTTATTTGCATTTATGTAGTATAGGATTTGAGATTTGCTGTCGTCATTGTAGACCGTTATCGCTTCTTTAAGCTTAAACATTTTTTGCTTTACATAAGCAATGCTGCGACCACTTGCATCTCTTGCGATGAAATCGTTACTAAGCGTGGTAATTTTAAAAGAAAAACGAATGGGATATTGTAAATTATTCATGTATTTATTATAATTAAACAGTCTTTTCAAATTAAGAAATTAGACCGCTTTGTTTTTGTGAAAATAAGAAATAGACTAAAATTCAATAAACAAAAATCAATTTAAAATTACGATAAAAGGTAGCTTTTTGCCTAGAAGATAAATTTTACAAAAGTAACGACTAATGTAAACCATCAAAAGTATTTAAGGCTTTTGCAACAAGTGTCTTTTTTCTTTATTGATTAAACAATCATATCATCCTATAATATGATAACCGCCATCTACATGTCTTATCTCTCCTGTTATCCTACTTTCTGGTCTAAAAAGATGACAAATTTCATAAGCTAGATCCATAGGCATGGCATTACCCAGCGGACTCATTTTATTTGAGGTATGCACATCTTCTGGTTTTAAAGTAGCATTACCCGCCTTACTGCCCATGTATGGCGAGAACCGTATTGCATTTACTCTTATATCGTGTTTACGACCCAGCTCGTCTGCAAGTTCTATGGTAATACGCTCTAGCGCTGCCTTGGCAATACTCATGTTTCTGTATGGGTGAAAGGTAACTTTGGCGGCAGCGATATAACTAAGTGAACATATAGAAGCACCTGCCTGCAATACCTTGTGTTTTAACAAATAGTGTGTAACCCTTATCAATGAGTAAGCACTCACATTAAGCGTATCACAAAACTCAGATAACGTAACATCTATAAGTGGCTTTACCTCTTTGTTGCGTATGGTTTTGTCCATTGCGATGGCGTGTAGGAAACCGTCAATTTTTATCCCTTTAGCGGCTAAATCTTCTGCAAAATGGGCAATATTTTCATCTAGTGTGACATCGAGAATTTCTACACTTGCGTCGCCTAATGTTTCTTGAACCGACTTTTTAAAATCTTCAAAATTTTTATTTAAAAATGCCTCAGCTTTGTCAGAGAGGTCTTTGTGAAAAGGACTCACGCCCAGTCCTGTGCAAATCACCTTGCCACCATTTTTAATAATTTCCTTTGCGGCATACATCGCAAGAGAATGCTCATCGGCAATTCCTGTGATTAAAAAAGTCTTATTTGTAAACATATGTAAATAAATTAATTAGTAAGAAAATTTAACGATCTTTAAAGTAGGTTTAGGGATTTCGCTTTCGCGAAAGCGAACATATACAACCATCATATTAAAAATTAAAATAAACTCTTTTAATAAAAACGCTACCATTTATAGAGTGCTGTTCCCCAGGTCCAACCTGCACCCACAGCAGCAAATAAAATCATATCACCATTAGAAAGCAAGCCTTTTTTGACAGTTTCATCTAGCATAATAGGAATGGTACCGCCAGAGGTATTAGCATATCTATCCATATTAGTCATCACCTTTTCCCATGGCAACGAAATGCGACTTGCAACCTCTTGCAATATTCTTATACTAGGTTGATGGGGAATCAAATAGTTTATATCGTTAATGGATACATTATTTATCGCCAGTAACTTTTCTATAGAATCTGGCACCACTTTTATAGCTGTTTGAAAAACTGCTGGTCCGTCCATTTGAAAATATTGTAATCCAGCATCCAGCGTTTCATGGGTGGTAGGTTGCATAGAACCTCCTGCTGGTATATTCCATGCATCTTTACCACGACCATCGGTATGTAATAGAAAATCTATAAAACCTTTATCTTCTGTTGTGTGCGAAATAACCATTGCACCAGCACCATCGCCAAAAAATACAGCGTCCCTGCGATTCCAGTCGGTTATATTTGAAAATGTATCGGCGCCTATAACTAGCACGTTATTGTACATGCCAGATTTGATAAATTGCACAGCAGTGGTGGTGGCAAACAACGCGCCCGAGCATACGGCAGAAATATCAAACGCAACAGCATTAAAAGCTTCCATTTTTTCTTGTACAAAACAAGCACAAGAGGGTGCCAACTTATCTGGCGTTGCGGTTGCCATAATAATTAAATCAATATCTAGTGCGGTTAAACCTGCGTTTTTGACGGCTTGTTTTCCAGCCATGGCAGCTAAATCACTAGTGGTTTCACCTGTAGAAATACGTCGTTCTTTAATTCCTAAATTTTTTTGAATCCACGCATCATTAGAACCTATACTTTCAAAAAAATCGTTTTTAACCACATTTTCAGGAGCGTAAGATCCTGTTCCTTTTATATAAGCATTTATCATAAGCAAGTTTGAAATTCAAATTTGCACTAATTTATTTAATTATGGTTAAAAAAAAGACGATTATGTATCATGACCTACCTATATCGATGTAGTTGCGAGAAATATCTAGATAAAACCGGTTTACCTTTTAAAAACCTAGAGCAAAATTATGAAATTAGGTATCATTTATATTTTAATGTCCTTGAACAATAAAAAATGATGAAGATGGGATACACTTATAAATGTAACCTCTGTATTTATAACAATAAAAAAAGTAACATAAATTCTATCGCATGAAAACCAGATGATAAAGGGTACAGAATTATTCTGTACTACATTTTTTTAACGGCAGGACATAAAAATAGGCTTACCATACAAAATCTTATGGTCAACCTAATTAATATTATTTTTCAAAACCAGGCGGGCAAAAACGCTAAGTCAAATCTTATTATTAAGGAATGAAAAGTGACAAATCACTATTATTACCTGCTGGTGATGGCATATTGCCGATAATAGTAATACCCTGATATGCTGCTAATGGCGTTGTTCCTGTAAATATATAAGTATAACTACCATCACTGTTATCTAATCTAGATACTGTATAGTATCCTGCTACCAACCCAGGAATAACAGAGTAAGGCTTATTATAAATAACCGCTTGCCATTCAGTGGCAGTAGCTGTGGTGTTTCTAACTTGCAAGTTAAAAGGAGAATTACCAACTCCATCTTGAAAGTTATCACTTATTAGGATACTACCCGCTGGTATTGCATTATCACCGCATACGTTAAACCAAATAGTCCCGTCCCAAAACTCCAAACAATTACTATCTGTATTAAAAATAGTTAAACCTGCGGCAACAACGCCTCCATTGATAGCGTTTCTTTGTATGGTACTCATTCTAGGTGGTAAAAAACCCTTAGTAGAACTTTTCAAATCTAGTATGGCAGATGGTTCTGGATTATTTGTACCTATCCCAACTTGAGAAAAAGAAGCAGATAAACTAAGAATTGCAACAGCTATAATAGCATAATTAATTATTTTCATAAATATAGTTTTTTAACAATGACCTAAAAACATTAGAATCACAACTAAATTTTATTGTAGTCATTTGTTTTAACAAATAATTAATCTTTATGTCACGTGATTTTTTTGTGTCATTGCGATTTTATCAAAATCGATGAAATAAAAAGTGTAACTATCTTAATAGCATTAGTATATCTTTTAAAAAATTGTTTGTTTTTTTTAGATAATGAGAGCTCAAAACCATCATAATAGAATCTAAGTAGACCAGTGTTCTGTATTATTTTTCACCTTTTTAAAAGAGAAACTTTTAAAAATTGATTTTAACAAGTCTTTATTCTTTAGATATTGTAATAGACTTACTTTTATATTCTAAAATAAAACAGTGAAATTATATCAATTTTCATCACAACAACGGCTTCCTATCTCACTAGACCAGGCATGGGAATTTCTTACAGATGCTAATAATTTAAAACTGCTCACCCCACCAGAATTGGACATGACCGTGCAATATGGAACAGATCGCGGCATGTACCCTGGTCAACTTATAGAGTATAGCGTCACGCCATTACCTTTTTATAAAACCAATTGGGTAACGCATATTACACAGGTAGTAGAAAAAAAATTCTTTGTAGACGAGCAGATGTATGGCCCATATGCCACATGGCACCACAAGCATTTTATAAGCGCGATCGATGGCGGCACGTTGATGGAAGACTTAATTCATTACCGCCTTCCTTTTGGAATCTTAGGCAAACTAGGGGCGCCATTTGTTAGAAAAAAGTTGGATGAAATATTCCGCTTTCGCGAAAGCGCACTTATTAAACACTTTGGCCCCTTTATTGAACCCGTAATAGAAAATAAAAGTAACACTATAAATTAAGAACATGTCAAAGAATATATTATTAATAGGCGGAAGCCACGGAATAGGAAACGCTATTGTACAACACTTGCATGAAGGTAATAATGTATATGTAGCATCAAGAGAAAATGAAAATTTACCCGCAAGTGTAACTCACATAGCGTTTGATGCGTTGCAAGACGAGTTAGACACCTCTTTATTGCCAGAATCTTTAGACGGATTTGTTTACTGCCCAGGTAGTATTAATTTAAAGCCTTTTAAAATGCTGAAACAAAGCGATTTTGAGGACGATATGCAAATCAATTTCTTTTCTCTTATCAAGGCTACTAGGTCTGTTTTACCTTTGTTAACTAAAAATGGAACGAGCAGCATTGTGTACTTTTCTACAGTAGCTGTGGGTACAGGAATGCCGTTTCATACCAGTGTAGCCGCTGCTAAAGGTGCGATTGAAGGATATGCGAGAGCACTTGCAGCAGAGTATGCACCGACGATTAGAATAAACGTGATTGCTCCATCACTAGTAGACACCCCACTTGCTGGAAGATTGCTAAATAATGATGCCAAAAAAGATAAAATGGGAGAAATGCACCCATTGAAACGTGTAGGTACCGTAGAAGATATTGCTAGTGTAGCCGTATTTTTATTGAATCAAAATGAAGGCTGGATCACAGGGCAAGTAATAGGTGTAAATGGTGGTAAGGGATCGTTAAGTATTTAGGTTTAACCACCCACCCCTGCCGTAAACAATTAATTTAAATAAGTAACAAATCAGTATTTATGACAGATGATCGAGTAGCCATATTTTGGTTTCGTAGGGATTTAAGACTAGATGATAATGTGGGTTTTTACCACGCATTAAAAAGCGGTATTCCTGTATTGCCTATATTTATTTTTGATCGCGATATTCTAGACCATTTGCCAGAAGATGATGCTAGAGTAACTTTTCTTTTTGAAGAATTACAACGTATGCGAACTGAATTACAAAAAAAACACGGCAGTTCGATAGCTTTATATCACGGTAAACCCATTGAAATATTCAAAGAGATTTTAAAATCTTATCATGTAGGCGCTGTTTATACAAATCACGATTATGAACCCTATTCCAAAGAGCGTGATGAAAAAATAGAGCAAATACTCAACGAGCACAACATTAATTTTAAAACTTTTAAAGATCAAGTCATTTATGAAAAAAATGAAGTTGTCAAAAATGATGGTGATCCATATGTAGTTTATACACCTTATAAAAATAAATGGCTAGAACAATTTAGAGCAGACTTTGAAACTGGTGAAGGTCAAAAATTTTACCACACGCATGATTATTTAGGTAATTGTATTCAAAATAAAGATTTGCCTAAATTGACTCTAGACGATATGGGATTTAAAAAATCCAGTATTGAAATTCCAGAATATGTGATCACCCCCACTATCATTGCAGATTATGAAAAGACAAGAAACTTTCCTGCAATAGAAAATGGCACGACAAGACTGGGGGTTTACTTAAGATTTGGTATTGTAAGTGTCAGAAAAATGGTACGTAAGGCAGATCATGCCGATAACAAGACTTTTTTAAGCGAGTTGATCTGGAGAGAGTTTTTCATGCAAATTTTATATCATTTCCCTCATACTAAAGATGCAGCGTTTAAATCAAAATATGACCGTATAGAGTGGCGCAATAATGAAACAGAGTTTGAAAAATGGAAAACAGGCACCACAGGTTATGCCCTAGTAGATGCTGGTATGAGAGAGCTTAATACTACAGGATATATGCACAATAGGGTACGTATGCTAGTGGCGAGTTTTCTTATTAAACATTTACTGATCGACTGGCGCTGGGGCGAGGCCTATTTTGCACAAAAGTTACTTGACTATGAAATGTCCAGCAATGTAGGCAACTGGCAATGGGCAGCAGGTAGCGGTGTAGATGCAGCGCCATACTTTAGAATTTTTAACCCCATTACCCAAAAAGATAAGTTTGATAAAAAGAGCAAGTACATTAAGCAATTTATACCAGAATTTGAAACCTCTAGCTATCCTGAAATGATGGTAGACCATAAAGAAGCTAGAGAGCGATGTCTTACTGTTTATAAAGAGGCTGTATCTCAATAATCGTTAGCTTATATTCATGTATATGATTAAATATCATTTATAGAGGTGTCAATTTAAATACTTATCTTTGATTATAACAAATAGTTGAAT
>CAZQGX010000045.1:0-27089 GCA_964593255.1 uncultured Flavobacteriaceae bacterium
TCTTTGATTTAAAGAGTTGTTAGGCTATTTATTAGCAACCTTTGCGATTATTAGGGGTAAACACAAGTAATTCATTATCTGTAACCTGAAATTGCGTTTATGACTTGAATCCTGCAATCTGTTTATGGTTTTTTTTATTTAAACTTTTGGATTTGAGAAATTTTGTTTCCCCTCTGATTTTTATCTAATACCACAAATTGCTTTATTGAGTTAACAAAAGAAGAAGCATAATTTTTAAGCATAAATAAATAATGACTAATTGCTTTCAAAAAGTTGTCACTTTAAGTTTATGCGGTCTTACGGTTACTTTTTTATTGTTTTCGATTAAAAATTAGATTTAAACCAGCTTAATATTAAATCATAATGTTATGTTAAATAATCAATCTTAAACCAAAGTACATGAAAATAATTGTTACTTTTCTGTTCTAAAATATATATTATGTCTACACACACACAATTACCAGTAAATCTATCACTTGGATTTTAATGTCTTATTTCTTTATTGTGTTTTCCAGTTGTTCCTCTCAAACCGAAACACAAAATGATCAACAAAATTTAAATAAAGTAGCAATGAATTCTGAGGTCATATTAATTGATCCCAATGAAACTTTAGAAGTACAAAATTATCACTTTGATAACAACTCTTTTTTAATTGATAGTGAAAGAAATTCAATAATTGACGTAAATGCTAACCAGGCTATATTCCCTGTTAGTTTAACATCAAGTTTAAGCGACAGCTCCACAAGCATAAGTGAATCTCCGAGTATATGTCTCAAAATTGCAGTGAAAAATGAAAGACCTGATCATAGAAATATAACATGTAGAGCTTCATGCGTTTGTGGAATAGGCTTTAGATGTGGCCCATGCGATAATGCTAGCATTTCAGAAGTAATGGCCCAGGTTTCATTTGATGAAGAAAATAATACGATCGTACTGCAATTTCTTTCAGATATAAATTGGAACGAGCTAGATAAATAAAATGAAATATTTTTATAGTAATTTAAAATTTATTATAATTCTTTTATCGCTAGGTCTAACTTCCAGTTGCGGTATAGTCATGAAAAAATTAAGTGGATTGCCTAATCCACAAGTCTATTCTGATTATGAAGTAAATACGTTTATCGATTTATTATCTAATCATGATAATGTACAGGATTCTTATTTCTTAGAAAGAGTAGATTCTGCATCTATTGTATCAACGATGTTTTTGGGAATTGAGTCTAAAGCTTTTGTGGCAGATAAAAACCTCAATTTTTTATGCACTGACCGATCTAGTTTAAGTTGTAGTGCGGTGCAATTAAAAAATATTAAAAAAACATCTATTAAAGAAACTTTTTTTGCGTGCGATGATAAGTCCTATAAGAATGACATATTTAGATTTGAAAACACTCAAGAACTGTTAGATGATTTAATTTTTTCAAATGCAGTTAATAATGAAATAAATACTGCTGAGTATTTGGTATTTTATTTTTGGAGTCATGCTTTTGATAAAGGTAATTCTCAAAAATATTGGGAGGAATTCTATCAATCCTTTGTAAATGAAAAAAACGTTCAAATAATAAGGGTAAATACTGATTTAAGAGAAAGTTGGAATCTTAAGAAAAAAAAAATTAGAATAAGACTAAGAAAGAAAAAAGGAACTCAATATGAGTATAACGTTCATATCAATAAAGTTCCTTTTAAAGATTAGCATAAATTTAATTTTTTGAAAACCGCAAGTTTATAAACTTGCGGTTTTTTTATTGATGTCTAGTAGCTAATTCTGCCTCAATATCTTTTATTGGTATCCCCACGACTAAGTACATGTTTTATATAAGTTAATACGGGTATAGTTTTGAAGGTTTAAAACAAACACCTATGCTTACCTTACATGACACGACTATATTTGAATTGTATTTACCAGCCACAGACATGCGCAAGAGTTTTGACAGTCTTTGCGGAATAGTGACCAATCAACTCGATAAAAATCCAACCAGTGGTATAGCTTATTTATTTATCAACAAGTTACGGGATAAAGTCAAGATATTACATTGGCGTAGAGGGGGATTTGTATTGTAACTCTAACGACTAGAAATAGCCCGCCGTAGTTGATTCTTGGCACACTAAGAATAGTAGCGGTCTAAAAAAGCAATAACTTTTCGGTTAAACACTGACCACTTTTATATATACTTGCTTTCGTTTTAACGATTAAATCGCTATTATTTTATACACCTTTTTTGTAGCAAGTTCTATAATTTTATTTTCCAAAATCTATCATTGGCGTTCAAGTATTTTGATTTTTCTAATTCTCGTTTCCATTTTTGCGTAACGTATTTACTTACTTGAAGTCTAGAATCTACCTTATTAAAAGTAGGGTTATTGATCCACATTGGCTGAGAAGCCCAATCCGAATTTATATAGCTAAAAGCTTTAACTACATCTGAATTTTCATTTATCGTTTTAAAAAACGGCACAAACCATTTTTTCCATATTGTTTTTTCTAGTGTTGCTTTTTTTAAATCAGCATCAAAATATAAATTATCTAATTGCATAACAGGAGTGGCTTCAGAAATAAAAACTGGCTTTTTATGTTTCCGTGCAAAAACAATCATTTCTTCATCAGCTTGTCCAAAATAAGAATATCCACACCAATCAACTAAGTCGTCACCAGGATACCAATCTTCTAAAACCTTTTGATTAGAACCAGAACCTTTAGATTGCCAAACAAAAGCTACATTATCTACTTGTTTAATTTTGAAAACAGAATGTATTTTTTTCCACGCTTTTAAGTAATGTTTTTTATTGTAATGATTCCAATCCCAACCGTCGAACTCGTAGCCAATTCTTAAAAACACCGGTCGCTTAGTTAATTTAATCCATTCAGCAAGTTCTTCAATTAAGTAATTAAGTTTTCCTTGAGAAATTTGTTTTTCATTGTTTACAAAGGACAGTCCAATCGCAATAGCACTATTCTGATACGTTGAATCTTGTAGATAAAGATGAGCCCAATAATCTCCAGCTCCCCAATTTGCTTTTGTTTTTAAACCGTCTAACCCTTTATTGTAGTATCCATAAGATTGATTCCCTGGGGATAGGTTAGTATAAGTTGTTACACCTGCTGGAATTTCAAAATAATCGGAGTATCCATTATTATATTTAATTAAACCACCTGTTGCCTCTAGATCTTGTCCAACAAAAACTAAACATTTACCATCTTCAGGTTCGAATTTCTGAGCAATTAATAAATTGAAAGAAAAAAGCGACACCGATAATAGAACTAATTTATTGAATTTCATGTAAATTAGGAACAACGCTATGCGTATATAAAAAGTAATGTTGAAAATAAGCAAAATATTTCGGATTAAGCGCAAGCCAAATTTTTAAATTTTACCACTTATTTTATTTTTTTGGGATGTTATCAAATGTAAATATTTGGCGACTTTATAAACATGCCTTAACTTAGTTTAAGCAACTGTCTGGCTATAAACTATATACTTCTTTATTACAGCATGTACATTGCATTACTAATACTCAATGACAAAATGGTTTATTGAATATTTTGACCGACCCAGATTGGGTTTCCATAATGACCAAAATCTGTGTTTTCTGCTCTATTTGCATTCGGTAATCTACAATTCATTATATGTGCTATTTGTATCGCAGTAGACATTGGTAGCTAATTAGTATCCGTACTTAGACTGACATAATCATTTTAGTCAAATGGTCCGATGTTAGCATCTTATACTTGGATGGTTAAGAATTTACAAACCTTGACTATAATAGGTTATGGTAAATTGTAGTCGGTAAATATTCCATAACTTGAGAGCTTTACAACACCGGCATGTGTAATTGTGAGAATGCATTGCCTGCCGTTTTCATTGATCAACTGAAATTCCCATTTCCCTCTGTAGCAATCACTTTTTCATCACTTTCAACTATTCGAGAAAATAGCCCAGTACCGTCTGTTTTCACAGTTTTTACAGTATCCTTATGACTGGCGACACCTTCTTGATCGCCTATGGTTGCAATTCTTCCATTTATTTCTGTATAGATTCCGTCATCAATGGAACATCCAATTGAAGCGGTAATTACTGCTAGTAATAATATGTAAGTTCACATAGTTTGAATTTTAGGAAGTATGTGCTTTAACTCTTTATTTAACAATAAATCTAGTACATTTCCCAAAATTTATCTAAGATATGCGCGGGTTACTTGTTTTACTTGTTAAATTGACTAGTATTTCCTTATCTTTTTTTAGTCCCGCTTTCGCGAAAGCGATATCACAAAATACATCGCATGAATAATTGCAGCCAATAAATCAAAATATAGCCTTAAAACTTTTATGAAACGAACATCAACACCCTTAAATAACGTCAAAATACAGTTAATACAAAAACGCCTTTAAAAAGTAATTTAAAGGCGCTTTATTATAGAGCATATTTATTTGCTATTTCAAGGTTTTTTTAACTTCAACCTCTCTGAAGGATTCTAGAATATCGCCTTCTTGTAGGTCGTTATAGTTTTTAACCTGCATACCACATTCATAGCCTTTGGCAACTTCTTTTACGTCATCTTTAAAGCGTTTAAGAGCTACTAGCTCGCCAGTGTGGATTACCACACCGTCTCTTATCAGTCGTATACCACTATTTCTAAACACCTTACCATCAGTAACCATACAACCTGCGATGGTACCAATTTTAGATATTTTGAAGGTTTGTCTTACCTCTGCATTACCTGTGATTTCTTCTTTCAACTCTGGAGAAAGCATTCCTTCCATGGCGTCTTTAAGGTCATTAATTGCGTCATAGATTATCGAATAAGTACGTATATCTACCTCTTCTCTATCGGCTACAATCCTAGCATTTCCTTGTGGGCGCACATTAAATCCGATAATAATCGCATTTGATGCAGTTGCAAGTAGCACGTCACTTTCTGTAATCGCTCCTACACCTTTATGTATAATGTTTACTTGAATCTCTTCGGTGGTTAACTTTTGGAACGAATCTGTTAGCGCTTCTACAGAGCCATCTACATCTCCTTTTAGGATCAAGTTCAACTCTTTAAAGTCACCTAGTGCGATACGACGTCCTATTTCATCAAGAGACAATGTTTTCTGTGTACGTACAGACTGCTCTCTTTGAAGTTGGGTACGTTTTGCGGCTATGGCTTTGGCCTCTCGCTCGTCTTCAAACACATTAAATTTATCACCTGCTTGTGGTGCACCGTCTAATCCTAGAATAGAAACAGGTGTTGCTGGCCCAGCCTCTAGTACATTCTTACCACGTTCATCTTGCATGGCTTTTACTTTTCCATGTCTAGGTCCTGCAAGTACATAATCTCCTACTCTTAATGTTCCTGCTTGTACTAAAATAGTAGAGACATAACCGCGTCCTTTATCTAGAAAGGCTTCTACTACCGTACCTGTGGCAAGCTTATTTGGATTTGCTTTAAGATCTAGCATTTCGGCTTCTAAAACTACTTTTTCAAGCAATTCTTTTACACCTGTACCTACCTTGGCAGATATATCGTGGGACTGTATTTTACCACCCCAGTCTTCTACTAGTAAATTCATTTGGGCAAGACCCTCTTTAATTTTCTCTGGATTTGCATTGGGCTTATCAATTTTGTTGATCGCAAAAATGATAGGAACCCCCGCTGCTTGCGCATGCGAGATCGCTTCTTTTGTTTGCGGCATGATGTCATCATCTGCGGCGGCAACAATAATAGCAATATCTGTTAACTGTGCGCCACGTGCCCGCATGGCGGTAAACGCCTCGTGACCAGGAGTGTCAAGAAATGCAATTTTCTGACCGTTGTCTAGTTGTACTCCATAAGCACCTATGTGCTGTGTAATACCACCACTCTCGCCGGCAATAACGTTTTCTTTTCTAATATAATCCAGTAAAGAAGTTTTACCGTGATCTACGTGACCCATTACTGTAACAATAGGCGCACGAGTGATCAAGTCTTCTTCTTTATCTTTTACTTCGGCAATACTTTCTTCAATATCTGCATTAACAAATTCTACATCAAAACCAAATTCTTCAGCCACAATAGACATGGTCTCGGCATCTAGTCTTTGATTCATGGTTACCATCATCCCCAATGACATACAAGCGCCAATCACTTTGTTTACAGGAACATCCATCATAATAGAAATGTCACTTACTGTAACAAATTCTGTCACCTTTAGTGTTTTGTCTTCAGATTCTGCAAGCTCGGCAGCATCTACTTTATCCCTGTGACTATCTCTTTTATCTCTACGATAACGAGCAGCTTTTGATTTAGAAGACTTACCTTGAAGTTTTTCAAGAGTTTCTCTTACTTGTTTTTGTATTTCTTCGTCAGTAGGTTCTGCTTTTGCCACCGCTTTACGTGCAGGAGCAGCATTTGCACCACCACTAGGACGTCTGCGATTAGGTGCTGTGCGATTACTACCAGAACCTGCGGCGCCAGGGGCGCCGGGTTTAGCAATACGTTTACGTTTTCCTCTATTAGAATCTGCTGCTTTTTTCTTAGGTTTTGAAAACTGAGATAAGTCTATTTTTTCTCCTGTAACCTTAAGGCCTCCCAACTTCTTATATTCAGTTTTGATGATTTCTGATTCATTACCTTCCGAATTAGTTGTGGTTTCTTTAGCTACATCAGGAATTTGTTCAGCAGCTTTTTCAGTCACAGCAGCTGCTGCTGGTGGTATTGATCTTTCTACAGGTTTAACATCTTCTTTTTGCTTTTCTTTAGGTGCAACAACCTCAGGTGTTGTAGGATTTTGAGGAACTTGCCTTTTAACATCTTTACGAGTATCAGGACGTTTTTTCTTTTTAGGTCTTGAAGAACTATTGTTGCTCAAGTCTATTTTACCCATTATGGTAGCGCCTAATGGCTTAGGTCTATTTGATACGGAATTTACACCTGTTGATTCTTGCTGCACTTCCTTTTTAACCTCAGTAACTATTTCTTTTTTAGAAACAGGCGCTTCTGTAGTTTTTTCAACAGGCTCAACAGGTGCTTTTTGGGTAGGTTCAATAGGTTGTGATTCCTTTTTACTAGGATTAAGGTCTACTTTCCCTACTTGTTTGGGGCCGTTAATAGAAGCTTTGGCTCTTATTACTTCTTGCCTTTTTTGTTTTTCCTCAATTTCTTTTTCTCGCTGCAATCGCAATTCTTCTTGTTCCTTGCGACGTTCAGCACCTACTTCCTTTGAGGCAACTTTTTTGCTTTTGTCAGTTTGAAACTCGTTTGCCAGTGCTTGATAAACGCCTTCATCAATTTTTGTGGTAGGGCGAGCCTCTATCTCAATTCCTTTAGAATTAAGGTAGTCCACAGCACGGTCTAAGGAGATGTTAAATTCTCTTAGCACTTTGTTGAGTCTCATGTTTTTTACTTCGGCCATAAAATGGGTACGGGTTGACTTTAATTTTTATTCTTCAAATTCTGCTCTCAAGATTCTAACAATATCTAAAACTGTTTCTTCCTCGAGATCTGTACGTTTTATTAAGTCGGCAACGTCTTGCTCTAGCACACTTTTGGCAGTGTCCAATCCTATCTTGCTCAGTTCTTCAATGACCCATCCATCGATGACATCTTTAAACTCTGTTAATTCTACATCTTCTTCTGTAGCCTCTCTCACTACATCTATATCATAACCAGTTAATTTACCAGCTAGTCTTATGTTGTGACCTCTACGACCTATTGCTTTAGAAACTTCTTCGGGACTTAAGCGCACCTCAGCTTTTTTAGTTTCTTCATTTATTGTTATTGATATTATTTTGGCCGGACTTAGCGCTCTTGCTATGTACAATTGTGTGTTAGTCGTATAGTTAATAACATCTATATTTTCATTACCTAATTCACGTACGATACCGTGAATACGAGATCCTTTAACACCGACACAAGCACCTACAGGGTCTATACGATCGTCATAAGTATCGACAGCAACTTTGGCTTTTTCACCAGGCTCTCTTACCACAGCTTTTACCGATATAACACCGTCAAAAACTTCAGGAATTTCTTGTTCAAAAAGTTTTTCTAAAAACTTAGGTGAAGTTCTTGATAAAATGATGTTAGGCTTGTTACCTCTTAATTCTACACTTTCTATTACACCACGTACATTTTCACCTTTTCTAAAAAAGTCAGAAGGTATCTGTCTATCCTTAGGCATTATGATCTCGTTACCGTCGTCATCTAATAATATAATCGCTTTATGTCTTATGTGATGCACTTCAGCATTGTACAACTCGCCTTCTAATTCTTTAAAATGCTTGAATACGTTGGTGTTATCGTGTTCGTGAATTTTGGCAATTAGATTTTGTCTTAATGCTAGTATAGCGCGACGTCCTAGTTGAATTAATTTCACTTCCTCGGCAACATCCTCACCTACTTCATAGTCTGGTTCAATTTTTTGAGCTTCAGTAAGCGATATTTCTGAATTATCGTCCTCTACCTCATGATCTGCAACAACTACCCTATTGCGCCAGATTTCTAAATCTCCTTTGTCTGGGTTGATAATAATATCAAAGTTGTCGTCCTCGCCATACTTTCTTTTTAGTGCGGCTCTAAAAACATCTTCTAAGATCGCCATCAAGGTGACGCGATCAATCATTTTATCATCTTTAAACTCAGAAAAAGACTCGATCAATGCGAGATTTTCCATACTACTTTTTTAATTAAATTTTATAACAACTTTTGCTTGTTTAATATCTTCATATTTTAAAAACCACTGTTTTTGAACAGTAACTTTACCTTTACCTACAGGTTTAGGTTCTCGAGATTTCCAGCTTATGTGAACACCATCATCATCTGCAACAGTTAATACACCTGTTTCACTTCTTTTATCTCTATCTACTATTTGCACCTCTCTACCTATATTTTTTACATATTGCCGTGGCATTAATAAAGGTGCTGTAGCGCCTGCACTTAATACTTCTATAGAAAAATCATATTCATCTCTATCTAACTGGTGTTCTACAGCTCTAGAAAGAAACATACAGTCTGATAATTTGACCCCTTCATCACCATCTACCACCACTTTAATCTCATTCAAAGGACTTATAGAAAAGTCTATCAAAAATAAATCTGGTCGCTCTTCAAAAGCCTGATGCAGTAGGTTTTCTACCTTTTCTTTTAACATAGTTATAAAAAGAGGGGACTTTTGCCCCCTCATAGTCGATTAAATACTTTGCAAATATAGTGTTTTTTTAAGCAATTCCAAAGCCCTTAAAAACAGAACCGTATTGTAGATTTTTTTTGTATATTTATATCATTAATTAACAACCATTACTATTACACATGAAAAAAATTATCGTACCAACAGATTTTTCTACTCAAGCCGAAAATGCATTAAGAGTAGCCGCAGATATCGCTCGTGAAAATGACGGTGAGATCTTCTTACTACACCAGTTAGATTTACCGTTGCATCTTGCAAATAATTCTAGTTCTGCCATGCCCGAGGCTGTTTTCTTTGTGAAACTTGCCAAAAATAAATTTGACGAACTCCTTAAAGCCGACTTTCTAGATGGCGTTACCATACACGGCGATGTAGAAACTGGAGCGGCATTTAGTGGCATTATGAATACTGTAAAACGTCACAATGCCGATTTAATCGTTATGGGAAGCCACGGTACTGAGGGGATGAAAAACATGTTTATGGGTTCTAATGCTGAAAAAGTAGTACGCAATTCTGAAATACCTGTACTGATAGTTAAAGACCGTAAAAATAAACTAGTTGTAAACGAGTTTGTATTTGCAACAGATTTAAACCCCAACGACACCAGCGCACTAAAAGAAGCAGCAGCATTTGCAGAAAAAACCAACTGTAACTTGCACTTACTTTATGTAAATACACCATCTAATTTTTTAAGCTCTAGACAGGCCGAAGAAAAAGTTGCGGAATATTTAAAAAATGTAAATATCGTGCCCGCAGAATATGCCATTTATAACGATACATCGGTAGAAGAAGGTGTTTTTAATTATACCAAAGAGGTAAAAGGGGACATTATAGGTATGGCAAATCATGGTCGTACAGGTCTATCACATTTCTTTAACGGTAGTGTGAGTGAAGATGTGGTAAATCATTCTAGTTTACCCGTTATTACCTTTAGGGTTAAATAATCGCCTTATTGGGTGAGAAACATCATTTATTGCAATACAATAAAATCTATTATATATGAGCGTTTCCCTGTGGGTCTAGTTTTACGCAATGACTTAAATAATGTGGTATTTTATTTAATCCTTTGCGATTAAGGGATTTAAATGACTTGTTTTTGAACAGTAGGGGACAGATCTATTTATAACTATATCTAGTATAATGAATAAATTTAAAAAGTTGTTTAATTATTTTAGTGGCACTCAACCAGCTGTTGCAAAAAAAATATCCCAGTTATAAACTATCGATCTATAGGAAATTGTCCGTGAGATCTAGTGTCGGCTTTTGTGATGATTTTAAAATCAGAAGATTTTGGCAAGTCCTTAATCTTATTGTATAAATCTGTATGTAAGGCAGTTATTTTACGTTCTTTAAGATTCATCCATGCGCCAGTCATTAATCCACGGGCAAGATTGCGTCCTTTGTGGTCATAAAAATCATGTCTAAAACTAAACATGCTGCCATCCTCACTCATGCCAGTTACCTCGCAAGTTACAGTTACAGGTTTGCCTTGATGTATTTCTTTAAAATAAAATACCTGCTCGGTAAAAATAACTGGTCCTGTTTCATAAAGCGCCATCTCTCGCTGCCCAAAATCATTTTCTATCAAAAAGGCCATACGGGTGTGACTCATAAAATTTTGGTAAGCACTATTTGCCATATGTCTATTTGCGTCTAGATCACTCCACCGCACGTCAAATTGTTGTTGGTACATTTTTGTTTATTGTATTTATTTTTAAGCTTTTATCTCAAATTCGTTTAGGTTGTAAGTTTTAACAACTATTTTAAATTGCTTTATTCCCACTTTCGTTGCCTTTTACAACAGCATCAACTTAGCTTTCATACCGCAACAAATAAGACATAGACTTCTTTTTATCTCGCTTTCGCAAAAGCGAAACAAAAACAAAGTGAGGCAAAAGAGAACAAACACTTCTTAAAGCAAAATCAAAAAAGCTACTTAAACTTGTACTTTTTTTACCACAACCGGCTTTAATTTACCCATCGCTTTCCATAAAAAATAAGCCGTAATGATGGTTGAAAGCACATCGGCAATTGGGAAACTGATCCACACACCCAGCTCACCAAAAAACCTAGGCAAAATTAACAATAGTGGTATTAATATGATCGCCATTCTCAATAAAGTTAATAGCAATGCAGGAATTGCCTTGCCAATTGCTTGATAATAAGCAGACCCAATCAACTGTATCGATATGATAGGAACTGATAAAAATACGAGTTTCATCGCAAACGAGGCTTGTGTTATTACATCGGCATTGTCGGTAAAAACTGCTGCGATAGGTGTAGTAAAAAAGAAGAGTCCTAAAAAAATAAGAATCCCTAGACCACAAGAGATTTTTATAGAGGTATAGATCACCTCTCTTACACGACCCCATAATTGCGCTCCATAATTGTATCCTGCAATAGGTAAAAAGCCTTGCGTTACTCCCATTACAGGGAATAAGGCAAACATCATCATGCTGCCTATAATCCTAAAAACAGCCACACCATTTGCACCGCTCAATTCAAAAAGGATGTTGTTCATAATAAGAAAAACAAAGCTAGATGTGGCCTGTCTTGCAAGGGTTACAAAACCTAAACTACCTATTTCACTTAAAATTTTCCAATCAGGAATTAAATGTTTAAGCGCACACAGCAACTCACTTTTACCAGAAACAAAAAACCACAATACATATAAAAAGCAAAGTAAATAACTTATGGTACTTGCCCATGCTGCCCCCGCCATACCCATATCTAGCTGGTTAATTAAAATATAATCCAGCGTAAGATTCCCTACAGAGGGAATTAGCATAGCTATCATAGCATTTTTAGGCGAGCCCTCGGCCCTAATGACGTTATTACCCATCATGCACAGTCCTAAAATGGGTATGCCGTAAAAAACGATTTGGTAGTAAATTTTTGCAGGTTCAAAAAGAGACCCCCTACCACCAAAAGCCGGTACCAAAGTATCGACAAATAAAAGCCCAAAGATGGTCATAAGCACCGTGATCACTATGGTAAGCGTGATCATGTTGCCAAAAGTAATTTTGGCTTTTTCAGTATGACCCGCCCCTAGCGCTCTAGAAATAATACTAGAACCACCTATCCCTATAGCCATGCCCAGTGCAGCGACAAAAAAGGAAATAGGCAACACCACACCTATTGCAGCCAGTGCGTTTGAATTGATCCATGTGCCTACAAAAATACTATCGACCAATATGTTAAGAGACATGACCAAAATACCTATAGAGGCTGGTAGCGCTTGCTTGATCAACAGACTGGTAATGGTTTCTGTACCTAGTAACTGGGATTTATTTTGAGAAGGCATCGTATTTTTCATACTTTAAAAGTGTAAAAACTCTAGGTGTAATTTTTAAGAAACTTAAATTTTAAAAAGATATGAAAAAAATAGTCATCAATAATAATATGTTTTGGGCGTTACCCTGCGGGTCGGGCCTTACGTTACAATCTTTTTAAGGCTGGAAAAAGCCTTAAAAAGGATTTTCACTACAACCCCTAACGCAAGATAAAATTAATATCTTTATTCATTAATAAGAGTTTTGTTTCTAATCAATAATCTTTAAAAGTCAAACTTCAATAGCAACCATATTTTATATCCATGTATCTATAAAGATTTACTCTAGTTTTAAATTCCATAAATGCTTTAATAACAAAACTCTTTTCCCAAATTGCCCTTAAAAGGTTAATCTTAAAGTTATTAACAATTTTATTTTGTTTTCATTTTGATTTTTCACTCTAGAAACACACATGAAACTCGCTAAGGCTTAAAAACAAAATATAGTTATTGTGGCTACTGTGTCTTTAGACTAAATCACCTCATTAAAAAAGCCTTTACTGCTAAAGGCTTTTTGAAATCAATTTTATAAAATTAATGTGTAGCGACTTCAATCGTTGCCCACTCGTCTATCCATCGAGAAAGCACTTTTACCCAGTCTTCACGATCATTTAAGCAAGGGATCACATGAAATTCTTTGCCACCTACTTCATGAAAGATTTCTTCACCTTCCATCGCGATTTCTTCTAGTGTTTCTAGACAGTCACTAACAAAAGCAGGTGTGGCAATAGCCATCTTTTTTGTTCCACCTAATCCCATTTTTTCTATCGTACGATCTGTGTATGGGGTTAACCATGGGTCAAAACCTAGTCTAGATTGAAAACTAGTAGAAAAAGTTCCTTCTTCCATTCCTAGATATTCACCTACCAATCTTGTTACCTCTTTACACTGGTGGCTGTAACAAAACTCGTGTGCTGGTGATGGTGTAGAACAGCATTTACCATCCATCTTGCAATGTGATTTTGTAATGTCGCTTTTTCTTATGTGTCTTTTTGGGATACCGTGATAAGAAAATAGCAAATGCTCGTATTCTTTTCCTTCTAGAGATTCTTTGATAGATTCTGCCAGCACACGTATATAATCTGGGTGATTATAAAATGGCGGCATGTGAGTAAATGACATGTGTGGATAATGTTCTTTACGCAATTCCTCTGCTAGCACTTGTATGGTTTCGGTAGTTGCCATCGCATATTGTGGATATAAAGGTATCAATAACACCTCGTCAACTTCTTGATCGTTCAATTCTTTAAGACCATCTGCAATAGACATAGAACCATATCGCATAGCAAGAGCAATAGGCACACTGGTATAGGCATCAATTTTTTCTTGTAATCGTTCAGAAAGTACTATTAGCGGACTTCCTTCATCCCACCAAATTTTACTGTAAGCTTCGGCACTTTTTTTAGGCCTGGTATTCAATACAATACCCTTTACTAAAATGGCTCTTAAAACATATGGTAAATCTATAACGCGTTCATCCATAAGAAACTCGTCTAGATATTTTTTTACATCCTTTGGGTCTGCACTATCTGGCGATCCCAGATTGACCATCAATACACCTTTTTTCATAACTATTAATCTACGTTTACAAAAGTCGACATTAAGAGTCAGTAATTACTATAATAATTTTCTAAAACTTTGATAGGGTTATTAATAATATTGATAATCATTAGTGTACGACAAAGAAAATAGACCGCTTCGCTTTTGAAATATAGAACATTGACTTAATTAAATGTAAGTCCGTGATATATATATGTTAGTTGAAAAAAAGTTCAGAGTTCAGAGTTCAGAGTTCAGAGTTATGATTTCAGAGTTGGAGTTTGGATTATGGAATATAGAGTATGGAATTTAGACAATGGGCAGAGATGAAAATAGAGATCAAGTTTACTTTTCGACGGGGCGAAAGGGCTAGGAATGAGAGAATAGAGTTAAGACATATGTTTTTGAGATTTATAGCTCAACAGTTTTCATGTCAATTATAAAAATCCTACGACCAGTATGATTTAAAACCACCTTTAATTCAGCCTGCTTTTATCATTAATATCCCAGTGCTCGTCATAGTCGTCATCGTCTTTTTTGGACTGATAAAAATTAAATTTACTAAGGTCTTTATTTTTATAGCGAGTCCATATAAATAAGGGCATGATCACAAAAAATATAAACAAGGTAGATAAACCTATCACCTTATGACCATAAGCAACATCGCCACTATCTATTATATTAAATCCTATTGCAATGGCAACAACTGCAAGTAACAATAAGATTCCAAGAAATTTTAAAAAGTTCATATTTTTTTATTAGTCTACTTAAAAAAACGAGAAGATACATTTTGAACCTTACCCACTAAAAAATGAATAATTTCATTACCTAAACTGCCTTAAAATGGTTATTTCTATAAGTCTAACTGTTACAAAGTGACTTTTAAATTAAGCTCGTTTAATTGTTCTTGTGCTATAGTACTAGGCGCATCGATCATCATATCCCTACCGTTATTATTTTTAGGAAAAGCTATAAAATCTCTAATTGTTTCCTGACCACCTAAAATAGCTACCAGTCGATCAAAACCAAAAGCAAGGCCAGCATGTGGTGGCGCCCCATATTCAAAAGCATCCATTAAAAACCCAAATTGCGCTCGCGCTTCATCTACTGTAAAACCTAAATGGTCAAACATAAGTGCCTGTAATTCTTTGTCAAAAATCCTTACCGAACCGCCACCGATCTCGTTACCATTCATCACAAGGTCGTAGGCATTTGCTCGCACATTTCTGGGATCTGTAGAAAGTTTTTCAATATCTTCAGGCTTAGGAGATGTAAATGGGTGGTGCATCGCATGATAGCGACCCGTTTCTTCATCCCACTCTAGCAATGGAAAATCTACTACCCATAATGGGGCAAACTCGTTTGGATTGCGCAATCCCAATCGTTCTGCCAGCTCCATTCTCAAGGCACTTAATTGTGCACGTGTCTCGTTTGCAGGTCCTGAAAGTATGCAAATCAAATCGCCAGGCACCGCACCTGTAGCTTTTGCCCATTGTGCAAGGTCTTGCTGACTGTAAAATTTATCTACACTAGATTTATAACTTCCGTCTAGGTTGCATTTTA
The DNA here is from genome assembly GCA_964593255.1 of uncultured Flavobacteriaceae bacterium. Classification (GTDB taxonomy): domain Bacteria; phylum Bacteroidota; class Bacteroidia; order Flavobacteriales; family Flavobacteriaceae; genus Nonlabens. Next base: position 15,579 of record CAZQGX010000045.1, read on the forward strand.
CATAAACCATTCCCGTGGCGCCTACTTGTGGCCTTCGCACCCAGTCGATTAATTGGTCAATTTCTTTACGAGTCATGCTCTCGCCGCCAGGTACTGCTATTCCTACCACAAGCTGTGCCTCGTTAAATATTTTAAATGTTCCCGCTTTCGCGAAAGCGGAAATATCACCAAATTCCATCCCAAATCTAATATCTGGTTTATCATTACCATATTTTTCCATGGCCTGCTGATAAGTCATTCTAGGAAAAGCACCAACATCAATATTTTTCACCTTTTTTAATAGGTGGCGTGTCATATCTTCAAAAATATTCAAGACATCTTCCTGCTCTACAAACGACATCTCGCAGTCAATCTGGGTAAACTCTGGCTGGCGATCTGCTCTTAAATCTTCATCTCTAAAACATTTTACAATTTGAAAATACTTATCCATACCACCCACCATAAGCAGCTGTTTAAAAGTTTGGGGCGATTGTGGCAGGGCATAAAACTGACCTTCATTCATGCGCGATGGCACGACAAAATCACGGGCACCCTCGGGCGTGGACTTGATCAATACTGGGGTTTCTACTTCTATAAAATCTTTGGCAGCTAGAAAATTACGCACCTCCATGGCAACCTTAGAACGGAAAATCAAATTATCTCGCACAGGATTGCGTCGTATGTCTAGATATCGGTACTTCATACGCAGCTCTTCACCACCATCGGTATTATTTTCTATGGTAAAAGGCGGTGTTTTTGAAGCGCTAAGAACCTGTAGCTCTTTCACCAAAATTTCTATCTCGCCTGTAGGAAGATTGGCGTTTTTTGACTCTCGTTCTATCACTGTTCCTTTAACTTGTATCACAAACTCGCGACCTAGTTTTTGAGCCTTTTCTATCAGGCTTTTTTCAGTGCGCTTCTCGTCAAACAACAGTTGCGTGATGCCATATCTATCTCTTAAATCTACCCAAACAATAAAGCCCTTGTCTCGACTTTTTTGCACCCAGCCGGCAAGTGTCACTTCTTTATTGTTATCGCTGGCACGCAGGCTGCCGCAGTCATGTGATCTATACATATGATACTTATTATAAGCCACAAAAATAAGTCGATTTTAAACGTATTCCATACCAAAAACAGAAGATTATATGCAGATAATGCCTGTTTGTTAATCATATTAAATTTATTAAATATTTATATATCACTGATCTTATGTTGTTTAAAACTTTAATGTAAATTTAATGTTATCTAAATGTTGTTTAAATGTAATTTTATAGTTAATATTGTGTATCTAAAAGGATAGAACGATGAAGAAATTAATTTTAATGTGCGCATTTTTTGTAGGAGTAACTGCAATGGCACAAGACGTAAAGCCCCAATTTGAAAAGCAAAATGACGGCAGTATTACCGCTACTTATTTCTATGCAGATGGTACCGTGGCACAAGTAGGAACATTTAATAAAGATCAAGAAAGACACGGGGAGTGGATTTCTTATAACACAGATGGAAAAAAAACTGCTAAAGCTACCTATCTAAACGACAAAAAAGCTGGAAAATGGTTTTTTTGGAATGAAGATGAATTAACCGAGGTTGATTATAACAATAACGACGTTGTTGCAGTAAATAAATGGGTAAGTAAGCAACCTGTTGCTACTAACCAACCTTAAAAGCTATTGGTTATCTTAGAATAAAAAATCCCTTTCAAACGTGTTTGAAAGGGATTTTTTAATGAATAATGTAAGTGTATTATTTTTAACATAATTATAAATTAAATTTCAACAGTTTCTAACCAAATTATTTTTTTTAATACCATTCTCTCATCCCAAAAATACCAGCGTCTGTAATTCAGCAATAATTTAGTATTCAATATTTTACACCTTTTAAAACAGTTAAAAAAGAAATGAAATGAAATTAAAAACACAGTTAAACTTTTATTTTCATGCCTTTGATGATATCTAGATGCAGCACAAAACTAAGACCTGCAAACTGCAGCAACCTTTAAATTAGGTACCATAGGTGGTTGAATGGCTGTAGAAATGCCGCTGAGTGATAAAATAATGCTAAATGCAAAATAGAGACAAGAGTGTGGTATATACAAAAATAACATCAGTGGCGACATAGAATTCATTTTGAAAAATACCCTAAGTCTATAGCCTAGGTTTTTTTAAAATCGCACAAAAGCAGCAGTTGCTGGTAAAAGCATCTACCTAAATTTTAGTAATTATATAGACCTTGAATTAATAGTTGTTACCGGCTGGCTTACCATAGCGACATACGATCGCGATGTGCAAATCAATTCTTATCATTATCAATCATTCCTAAAATAGAAATGAAAAGAGCCATTGCAAATATCATAACCTTTGTAATTGCTGGCGGTGTGGGTAATTAATTTAACCATCAAATAGAGAATTCAATTACTGTTGGGCACGACTTAAGAATAGGTATATTATTACTTTACAATAATTACCAGCGACAAAGCTTCTAATAAATTATTTTGTAAAACCCGCTTCAAACATATTTTGAAAGGGATTATTTATGAGTGACAATTATAAATATAGACCGAGAATTTTACTTATCTTTTTGATATATCTTGCTTTTTATGAACTATTGATATACGATAGAAGATAAACTAGATCAAAGCAAGTTTCAAATGAAGTAGGCTTACCGTCATAAGCCTTCATGGCATTACAGACTAGAATGTTTTTCAAAATTAAGCAGGCAAAATTGTTTGATGAAAATATTCAAATCACTTAAATTAGTTACAGATTTTTATGGTTACCTGATTATCCTTTGTTTTTATCATTTAACACTTGGCAATTGTTGTTTGCGATAGCCGTTGCTATTCCCCATCCTGCGGTCGCGCAAGTTAGATTGTTTATTTAATTGTTGAAGAGTTTGCGGATCAGCTTCTGCATAGCGCGGGTCTTGAATATAATCTACTTTGTGTAAATCATGCACCTCTATAGAGTAAAAGTCAAATTCTTCTGTGACCTTTCCATATATTTTATAAATTCCGTTTCCGCGAAAGCTAATTTTTGCAGCAACAGGAGGAAACATTACCGTGTCAAAAAAATGACCTTCACGATCTAAAAAGGTGCCAAATTGCATACGTTTTCCCTTTGCAGTGTGCGTGGTTTTTATAGTTACTGCATATCCATAAATTAAAATCATTTTTTTGTGATGTGCCTTTAAATCTGCTCGACTATGCTTGTTAACAGGGGTTTCTACTAAAAGGTCAAAATGTGAACATAAAGGAAACCCTAAAAGCTCGATTTGTTCATATGCCAGTTCTTCTTTAGTAGTTTGTAATTGTGGGATTTTGGCCTCTCTATATTGTGGGATAAATAATTTGTTCTGAATATGTTTTTGAGGTAGTTTTCCCAGTTTGTAATGCGCTTGCCACAGCAACTCATACCTGTCTAAAGTTGTACATCTAAAAGCATTGATACGTATTAAAATTGAAAGTTGCTCTATACTAATGCTCACACGGTTGATAAAGTCATCTAGAGAGTTAAAAAAGCCGTGTAAATGTCTCGCCTCGACAATGCGTATCATGGTTTTTTGTTCTAATTCTTTTAAGTAACTATAGCCCAGATATATGGTTTTATCTATGATGATATTTGCGATATTGCTATTATTTATACAAGGAGCTTCTATGATTGCACCGCACATTCTCGCTTCATGAATGTATATTTCTGGCTGGTAAAAACCACCACCATTATTAAGCGTTGCAGTCATGTACTCTAGTGGGAAATATCGTTTTAAATATAGGCTTTGGTAACTTTCTACTGCATATGATGCCGAGTGCCCTTTTGCAAAAGCATAACCAGCAAAACTTTTTATTTGATTCCATATTTCTCTAGTTTGTCCTGGGTCATGACCCAATTGAATACAATTCTCAAAATATTTTTGTTCTACTTTTTGAAACTCTTCTCTAAATCTGTATTTACCGCTCATGCCACGGCGCAATACGTCAGCCTCGGCCAGGTCTAGTTTTGCATAATAGTGCGCTACTTTAATCACATCTTCTTGATAAACCATAATACCATAAGTCTCGGGCATGATTCCTTGCATGATGGGGTGTGCATCTGCGCGTTTTTCTGGTTGTCGCGTGCGTAAAATAAACTCTCGCATCATCCCGCTTTGTGCCACCCCAGGACGTATAACAGAACTTGCTGCCACCAGACCTATATAATTATCGGTAGCCAGTTTGCTAAGCAGCATTCTCATTGCAGGGGACTCTATATAAAAACAGCCTATGCACCTGGCTTGCGAGATCATGTTATTGATCGCAGGGTCTTTCATAAATTCTTTTACATCTGTATGTAAGTTGGCAATTTGTGCGTGTGGTTGATTATACTTTATTATTTCTATAGCATCGCGTATTTTTCCTAGACCACGTTGTGCAAGAATGTCAAATTTATGTATCCCGGCGTCTTCAGCAATGTGCATGTCAAATTGCACCGTGCGATATCCTTTGGGAGGCAAACTTGTAGCACTGTAATAATGTATAGGTTTTTCAGTAATAAGAATACCGCCTGCATGAATACTTGTATAATTGGGCATGCCCTTTATTAAATGGCTGTATTTTATAACCAGCTGGTGCATGTGGTCTAGTTGGTCTACTTGAAAAATGCCAGTAGTAAGTACATCAATATCTTCTTTAGGCAGTCCAAAAACTTTACCCAGCTCTCTAATTACTGCTCTATATTGAAAGGTATTATATGTGGCAAGCAAGGATACATGTTTAAATTCTTCAAAAATAAAACGGGTAATATCCTCACGGTCGTCCCAAGAAAAATCTATGTCAAAATCTGGTGGGCTGGTCCTGTAATCGTTGATAAAGCGTTCAAAATAAAGATCCAGTTCTATAGGGTCTACATCGGTAATTTGCAATAGATAGGCAAGAATACTGTTTGCACCACTGCCGCGACCAACATAAAAATAACCTTTACTGCGGGCATAAGCACAAATGCGCCAGTTAATCAAGAAATAGGCAACAAAACCCTTATTTTTTACGATTCCTATTTCTTTCTCTATTCGTTCATAAACCACAGTTTTGTCTTCTTGATCGCCATATCTGTAATCAACACCTTCATAAGCAAGCGATCGCAATTTTTGATAATCAGCATCCTTACTAGTAGAATATATATGTTGATTTGCATTGAGCTGTGCACTCTTAAAATCAAAATAAATGTGACATTGATCTAGCAAATGCTGCGTGTTTTCAATAATATGTGGGAATACTTCAAATATTTGCTTTAATTGGGATATGGGTACCATTTGATCTTCAAAATCGCCTTGTTGTGATACAGGCAGCTGGCTCAAAAGTATATTTAAATCAATGCACCGCAGCAGTCTATGTGCATTAAAATCTTTTTTGGTTCTAAAAGTAACAGTTTGCATAACGACCAGACGGCCTTTCATTTTTACGTACTCTGTAAAAGGAAGTTGTCTTAATGTGGTTATGGATATTCCTATAAATTCGCTTTCGCGAAAGCGGTATTTTCCAAGAGCTATTACCTTTTTAAACGGATAAATTACAAAAGCATTTTTGAAGGTAGGGGCTAGATCTGGAAAGGGAATTTTGTGTTCTAGATGGTAAGAAAGGTATTCATTGAGCTCTTGAAAACCTTTGTTATTTTTTGCAATACCTACGTATAATTGCTGGTGATTGTTTCTAAAATCAATACCCAGCACGCCGTGCAGCTGTTGTTTTTCACACAACCGCATAAAATTAAGGCAGGCACTGGTGTTATTAATATCAGTAAGCACAACAGATTTTGCTCCATTTTCTAGTGCAAGAACTATCAGGTCTTCTTCATTAAAAGTGCCGTAACGCAAGGAAAAGTAGGTGTGATTATTTAGGTACAAAAGCTAAGGTATATGGCATTTATAAAGGCGTTTTTAAAATTATTGCTTGCGGTGTGCAAGTACAACAGGTGGTAACCCATTAAACGGGTTGTTGATCCTGCCTATGGTTCTTGCTTCCATTCCTGCGGCTCTCATGACGATTCTATCGCCATATCTTTCTCTTATTTTATCAAGTGCATTATATAAATTAAGTGCAGTCTCGTTATCATCAAAAAGATTGATCTGGTAATGACCGTTTACAATATGTGAAAACCGTATTCCTATAAGCCTAATTAACAGCCTACGGTTATAAAGTTTATCAAAAAGATCTTGAATGTGTGGTATAAGTATATGATCTGCACTGCAGTAGGGAATACGCAATTGTCTTGTATAGGTATTAAAATCTGAATATTTAATTTTTACGTTGATGCAGCCAGTAAGTTTATCACCACGCCTTAATTGAAATGCTAGATTTTCTGTCATGGCTGTGAGGATTGCTTTTAATTTTTTTACGTCGATGGTATCTTTGTCAAATGTGCGTTCGGTACTAATACTTTTGCGTTCATTAAATGCGATTACTGGTCTATTATCAATACCTTGTGCACGCTGCCATATCAAACTTCCATTTTTTCCTAATACATTAGTAAGCATCTCTTCTGGCATTTCTTGTATGGTATGAATATATTTCACCCCCAGGTGTCTTAAGGTTTGATAAGTTTTAACACCCACTTGCGGAATTTTTTTAATAGAAAGTGGCGCCATAAAACTCTTTTCTGTTCCATAATTGATCATTAATTGGTTATTTGGTTTTGCCTCGCCAGTTGCTATTTTTGAAACGACTTTATTAACCGATAAACCAAACGAAATAGGCAGTCCTGTTTCCTTGATTACTTTTTTACGCAATTCAGTTGCTAGTTTATAGCATCCATAAAAACGGTCCATTCCTGTTAGGTCTACATAAAACTCGTCTATACTAGCCTTTTCAAATAGTGGTGTATCTTGTTTAATGATTTCAGTTACTTCATCAGAGTATTTTGAGTAAGTGCCTGCATTACCTCTTATCACCACAGCTTCTGGACACAGTTGTTTTGCAAGCTTCATAGACATACCGCTGTGCACGCCATAGCCTCTAGTTTCATAACTACATGCCGCTACCACCCCGCGATCACTAGTACCACCCACTAATAGCGGTCTATTTTCAAGGCTAGAATCTATCTTTCTTTCTACTGAAACATAAAAGGTATCTAGGTCTAAATGCATGATATGTTTATCGTTCATACTTATTAATTTTATATTGCTAGTAAATCGACTGTTAAGGGTTCATTTTAAAAACCTTTTGCTTAACATTCAGTTAATCGCGATTATTTAAACGGTTGATTTAAAGTGATTATAGTCACATGATTTGTATCTATGAATTCTTTACTGGGGCTAGTTGGCTTAAATTTCTTTGTGTGATACTATAGAAATTGAAACTGTGCAAGGCATCTTAATATTAGAGGTGCCATCAAAGTTTAAATCCCTATTTTTAAAATAAGCGGTCAAAAAACCTCACAAAAATGCTTCTGCGAGGTGGGTAGGTTACTTGTCTATAATCAAGGTGGTTCTTAGAATATTTTCACTTCTATAAAAAAAATTTTATTCTTCTATTTATCCAGCACGTGCATTTAAAGCTCAAAAAGTTTTAAAAATATAGCTGCTTGTCAATGAAATGCAAACAGTTTTAATCAACTCATTTCTTATTTTATGATATCATTGTTATCTGATAAAGCCTTGATATTAATCTACCTCTTAATGCAATAGAGACTCTTAACGGTAAAGCTAGATTTTACCTAAATTTTAAAACGTGTATAGTCCAGCGCTTGGCAGTCGATTTTTATTTTAATTCTAAAGTGATTTTAAGCTAGCTAATTCAAGTTTATGGTATAATTTCTTACAGCAAATCGGTCTAATTACATAGGTACACATGATTAATAAGTCGTTAATCAGCCATATTTTTGATAACCAAATCATTTACTGTGGGTTCCATAAAATCAACAAATTCTTTTTTTTCTATTTCATTTTTAAAATGAATATTATTTTGTTGCAGTACTTCATAAAGCGTGTGGTATACCTTATGGATAAAATCTTCTGTATCGGCTATTTTGTCTGACCATGATTTTGTTTTGTATACGACTTTCATAGCTCCTTTTTCTTTTTCTACTGCACTGTAGGATATTGCTAGTTGTTCTACTCGTTGTGTGAGTTCTGTTTTTATAAGTTCTAGGTTCATATTTATTTTCATCGATTAAGATATTTAGACTTTATTAATAGCGTACGTCTTTGCTTGCAAATAAAATATCAGTCAAAGACTATGGGATAGACACAGCTTTTATAGGTTTTGAAATGCTATAAATTATCACCTAAAAGCATATTGTTTTTAAAAACGAGTTTTGTATAAAACATCACATGACATTTAGTTTATAAATAAATCATCGTACAAAAGGTTGTTTTAAAACAACACAAATTGGTCACCTTCTACAAGACGTTCTTCTCTTATAGAAAAGGCGTCGTGCTCTACAAATTTCAGTCTATCATAAAGGCAGCGATCATAATCTTTAAATATAGGGTCGCCTATGGGCTTTAAAAGTTCGAGACCGTTTGCTTCTGGATTCTTTATTTTTTGAGAAATAGGATAAGCGTTGAATCCATTAGCATCAAATGGTTGCATCATTCTAGTAAGTTCTTTAATCGCACAATCTGTTTGCAGCCATTTTTCTTCATCTTCCCTACTCAATACAACTGGTGCCCTATGGTGGGATATTCTTTCAGTAAGTCTATTTGCAGCGCTAGTTATTATCGCAACAGTGTGGTTTAATTTACCAGTTAAAGGATGTTGCCAAGTATCATAAATACCGGCTAGTGCAAAAGGACCACGATCACGATTGGGATAAATCAAGTACGGTTTATTCAATTTTTCTTGTTTGGGACCTTCTATAAAAGCATCTACAATAACTAGACAGCGTTGTGATTTAATAGCATGTTTAAACATGGGTTTGTTAAAAATACCCATAGTCCCATTATAGTTTGCATCGTTTTGTTCATTTAAACTACCCTCGCTGCGGGCGTTGATCATATAGGTTTGTTTCTGTGCCCAATTAGGAGTGTAACCCAAAGTAAACATTTGTATATGGTTGGGCTGCTCGCATGTGATTACTGGTATTTTATTACCAGCACTTATGTTTACATTTTCTTCCAGATTTGCACCTCTTGCAAAAGCTGCATTAAAACGCTTTTCTAGCGCTGCTGCTGGGGTAATTATCGTTGCTCTTCCACACATAATTTATATATTTTGGAATATTTCCAAGTAATATTCCTGTTAACGGTTCAAATATATGGAAATATTCCAATACTATGGAAATAATCCAGTGTTAAAATTGGAATAATTCCTAAAATGCCTATATTTGTTGTATGATACAAGAAATTCCAATAGAGGCAAAACGCTTCAAGCAAGTGCGTGAAGAGCTAGGTAAAACCCAAAGTGAGTTTGCCGAAATCCTAGATGCAGGCAGCACTACCGCAGATATAGAAAGAGGTAAAAAGAAAATTACCGGCAAAATCGTGACCGAGTTGTTGCGACAGTTTCATGTAAATCCCTTGTGGCTATATGGCGATAGCTACAATAAATATCTAGAAACCAGTTTAAGCACCGCGCCCAAAATCATTACTATGGACACCAGCGATCGTGAAAACATGATTATGGTGCCTATAAAAGCTAGTGCAGGATATGCCAGCAATGTGTTAGATACTGATTGGTATAATGATTTGCCAGCATTTCATATTCCGTTGCCGCAATATAAAGAGGGTAGCTATCGCGCTTTTCAAGTAAAAGGAGATAGCATGCTGCCAGTGCTACTACCCCAAGAATGGGTTATGGGAAAGGCTGTAGAAAGTGTGCGCATGGCAAATGACAACCGCATTCACGTTATCGTGACGGCAGATAGTGTGCTGGTAAAAAAATTGCGTAAATCAGAATCTCCCGAGGCGGTACACTTAATTTCCCTAAATCGAGATTATCCAGTAATAGAACAAGCAGTTGTAGAGATTAAAGAACTTTGGGAAGTGAATTCAAAATTGAGTTTTGATCTAGACGCACGCGAGGGAGAAGAGGCAATGATTTCATTAAAACAAGGTTTAGATAGTTTGCGCGAGGAAATACAAAGCATGAAAAAAACGGTTTCTTAAAGTTTACACTCTTGAGTTGTGCTTTGTTGCTTCAACAAGTGTAGCATTAACTTCTTTTGATTCTGCTTTCACAACTTTTTGCCATCGTAAAAACTTTTTTTGATTACAATTTAGTAACCCAACAGGTATGGCACAAACTTCTTTTTATCTCGCTTTCGCGAAAGCGAGACAATAACAAAACGACTTATTAAAAAATAGATATCTTTAAAAAAATATTGCCATGAGCTTTCATAAACTTTACGATTTCTTGCGAGATTTACAAAAAAACAATTCTAAAGAGTGGATGGACCAGAATAAAAAGCGCTATCATGAAGTGAGAAATTGGTACATTAGTTGGCTGAATAAGCTAGACATAGAATTGGGAAAGGCAGATGTTAACTATGTTTCTACAGAAGGTAGAAAAGCCATAAACCGCATCAACAATAACCTGATGTTTCACCCTAATAAACCAGTGTATAAAGATCATTTTGGCGCGGGAATGGACTTACATGAAAGCGGTAAACAAGGCGATTTTTACATACATCTAGGAATAGGAGAGTCATTTATCGCTGGTGGATTTTACAAACCCAAAAAAGAATTACTAGACTCTATACGCGATGCAATTGATTATAACGGTAGCGCGTATAAAAAAATCATTAACAAGAAATCTTTTAAAGAAATTTTTGAAGTAATCGATGATGGTGATTCATTAAAAACAGCGCCCAAAGGTTATTCACAAGATCATGAACATATTGATTTACTGCGATTAAAGACATTTGCAGTGCAACACAATATCACTCAAAAAGAAGTGATGCAAGAAGATTTTATGCAGCGTTGTGTAGATGTTTATAAGGAAATGATTCCTTTTAGAGCTTATTTAAATAAAGCAGTTACGGTGTGATTAATTTTACTAATTTGTTTACATTTATTTTTATTAATATCTAGTAAAAACAAAATGATACTTCAAAATTTTGCAGTTATTTTTTTATTAGCTTTTATTACTATCGTCATATTCTTGTATTCCTGTGAGAAGGATATGGCATTTGCAAATGAGATTATCAAAAGAGATGCAGCAGGAAATATTGAAGACATTATCATTAATGAATCTAAGTAAATGCCTGGGAATACCTTAGGTTTAAGCTCTGGAGTGAATGCTAATGGAACAAGACCAACTGAATGTTTGAATTGTACACAGATGACAAATGATAGGATGGATGATGTGTTGTATAGAATGGAACGTGTTTGTGATCGAGTAGGCAAAGGGAGTTTCACCCTAAGCCTCTCACAGAACCGTGCTTGAAAGCCTCCCCTCACACGGCTCTTGTTGTACAAATCTAAAATAGATTTTGTTTCATTCCATAAATTCATCCTCAAATTATGTTGAGTTGATTCGTAAAATGCAACTGTACAACTTAATCCCTTTGCTCCAGTTCCATTACAGAACCTTCATAACTACTACGGATTAATCTGCCTCTGCTTATA
>CAZQGX010000046.1:0-26900 GCA_964593255.1 uncultured Flavobacteriaceae bacterium
ATAAAACTAATTTATTAGTGTAAATATAACACATCTGTCCTAGAACTTAGCCATTGATATGTATGGAGAGTTTTTTATGCGGTTGTCATGACGTGAGTTTTATGTTAAAAACAGTATGATTGTATAGAAAATAAATAGCAATCAATAACATGACTAGTTGTGCCATCAGACTACCATAAGCAGCCCCCATAATGCCATAAGCAGGAATGACACTGTCCATACCTTATACTAAGGTAATGGTAAGAATGATATTTACAACTGCCCCAGTAAGACTTGCAATCATCGCCCACGTGGTGTTTTGTAGGACTCTAAATATACCAAAAATAGCAAATGCACACAGCGTCAAGGGAAAACCTAGCGCACGCACCTGGTAATAGTGACTTGAAATAGTAAGCACTTGATTGTGGGCGTTGTAAAAGATAAATATAAAATTTGCCAGTGGTGCAGTGATTAAATAGATCAGGATTCCCAAAGAGATATTTAACCAGACGACCTGTGGGATTAAATTATAGATATTGTGCAGTTTACCAGCGCCTAGTGCGTTTGAAACGATAGTAGAAATAGAAGTTTTAGTTTGTGCAAGAGTCCAAATTACCGCGCTTAAAAATGTTCCCACTGTTTTTCAAAGTGTTGCCTCTGGATCAAGCACGAGCGCAATTCTGGTTAGAATGTTTGCCAAAAGCCCATTGGCGATGCCATTTTTGGTAATCCCATTCAGAATAATTTCATTGCCTAAAGCACATTCTCTTAGAGCTTTTTATATTCATTTATCATGGAAGAAAAAATTTCACTAGATGTAGTCAATAAAAATGCCGCCGGCATTGATATTGGCAGTAGAAATCATTGGGTGGCTGTTGGTCAAACCGATGAAGTGATTAAAGAATTTGGGGTTTATAATGAAAATCTCTATGAACTTGCCGATTGGCTTACAAAACATCAAAACCGTGGCAATGGAAAGTACAGGTAACTACTGGCAAAATCTAAACGCTGTACTGATATCTAAAGGATTTGATGTGACACTTTGTAATGGTAAGTTTACCAAAAACATCAAAGGAAAGAAAACCGATGTTAAGGATTGTCAATGGATACAAAAACTACACAGTCTCGGTTTGTTATCTGGTAGCTTCTTGCCAGATGAAGATACTGAGGTCTTAAGAACTTTTACAAGACATAGAGACAATTTGATAAAGCAATCTGCCTCTACGACCAAAAAAATGCAAAAATATCTTAGACTAATGAACACTCGTCTTGATGTGGTAGTAAAAGATATTGTTGGTCTTACAGGTTTAAAAATTATCAATGCCATTGTTTTAGGAGAGAAAGACCCTGTGAAGTTAGCAAGCCTTCGACATTATAATTGTAGAAAAAGTGAAGAGGAGATTGCAAAAGCACTTCATAGCAATGGGCGTAAGGACTTCCTTTATGCCTTAAAAGACGAATTAGACGCCTATGAGTTTGTACAAAAAAAGATAAGAGGATGTGATGACCAAATTGCAGAAAAACTTGATGAAATTATTGGTAAAGATCCAGATAAACAGGAACATCATATCGATCCAAAACGCTCTAATTCTGTCATAGGATCCCAAAAAAGTTCTTTAAAATTTTGAATTTGATCTTCTTTAACAATAACTCCTTCATTTTCTAATAGTTGTTGCATCAGGTTGGTGCCAGCAAAATGATGTTTACCCGTTAATAATCCATTGCGATTTACCACCCTATGCGCGGGAACCTCTAGATTGTTATGAGCGGCATTCATGGCATATCCTACCATTCTACTGCTTTTGGGCGTGCCTAGATATTTTGCAATAGCGCCATAACTAGTTACCCTGCCCCAGGGGACTTGTTTGACCACTTCATAAACATTAAGGTAAAAATCGCTAGTAACTGCCATTAATATATTCTTATGATTGTAAAAATTGCGATCAATAAAGTGAGCCCGCCCAGTATATAATTGATTTTGCGTGCAAATGTGGTGCTGTCAAAACGGAATTTTTTAACATATTTAATATAGGCCAGCAACATTAAAAATGTGCCGCAAGAGGCGCCAGCTATAAAAAGATGCGCCATAGGATAAGTAAATTCAAACAATCCCCTGCCTGCTAGAAAAGAACTAAAACCTATATAAAAAGGAATAGGAAATATATTTAAAACCGACAGGATAATGCCCTGCACAAACAATTTAATAAAAGATTTATCAATTTGTTTAACGACCGGGGTTCCAGGGTCTAATGCGGCTTTTATAAAAAAGAAGATAGAAAGCCCTATAAATGCAACCACGGCAAACTGTTCTAGTAGCAATAAAATCTCTGGATTATTGTTTAATAATTTTGAAAAAAAGACGCCAATATACACTTGTCCTATAACGATTATCGACGCCCCTAGCGCAAAAATTACAGCTGCTTTTCTACTTTGTTTTACACTTATTTTAGCAGCAGTAAGGTTTAATAATCCTGGTGGGATCACTCCTACAAAACCTATAGCTAGACCAAACAATAAATGCAGTACTGCAAGCATTTCTACAATTTAAATTTTATATAAGTAATCGCTTTTCCTACTTCTAAATATTGTTTCTCATAAAAAGTTTGTACCCCGATGGCTTCTTCTGGCGCTACGGTATTTGAATAGATATCGTGGTGCGCATATAAAATAGCATCGCCTCTTTCTTGTAATAGTCCTAGAGTATAACCATGCATAAATTCAGAGTCGGTTTTAAGATGCACCACCCCATCTTTTTGCAAAATGGCTTTGTATTTGGCAAGAAATTCTGGATTGGTCATTCTGTGTTTGGTGCGCTTGTACTTTATTTGTGGATCTGGAAAAGTGATCCATATTTCTTCTATTTCCGCTTTTGCGAAAGCGAGATCTACCAACTCGATTTGGGTGCGCATAAAAGCAACATTATCAAGGCCTTCTTCTAGAGCAGTTTTTGCACCACGCCAAAACCTGGCACCCTTAATATCTATCCCTATAAAATTGCGATCTGGATATTTGCGGGCTAGGGCAACCGTATACTCGCCTTTACCACAGCCTAATTCTAGCGTTATAGGATGGTCATTGCCAAAGAACTGACGCCATTTACCTTGATGTTTAAATCCAGAAACAACCTCTTCTCGTGTGGGCTGAATCACATTTTTAAATGTTTCGTTTTCGTTAAATCGCTTGAGTTTATTTTTACTTCCCAATACAATTATTTAAAGGTTAATTAATGTTTACAAATATACCTGATTACAAAGTCATTGTATATTTACTTCATGCAAAAATCAAAAAACATTTTGGTTGCTCCTTTAAATTGGGGGCTAGGACATGCCACAAGGTGTATTCCTATCATTAACGCTATTATAGATAATGGCGACCGTCCCATTATTGCGAGTGATGGAAAGGCCTTAAAATTGCTAAAAAAAGAATACCCTAGCCAGATTTTTATAACATTGCCATCTTATGGAGTTACCTATGCAAGCGAGGGGCAAAATTTAAAATTAAAAATGCTCAAGGACTCGCCCAAAATATGGATGGCGATACGCAACGAGCAAAAAATTCTTGGTAAAATCATACGGGATTATTGTATTTCTGGTATTATATCAGACAATAGACTGGGTCTTTACAGCAGTTGTATACCGTCGATAATCATCACACATCAACTGCAAGTACTGTCGGGCAGTACCACTTGGTTAAGCACACAATTGCACTTGCATTATATTAAAAAATTTGATTATTGCTGGATTCCCGATGTCAATAGTGTAGAAAATCTAGCCGGTAAATTGTCTCATAATGACGATAATGAAATAGAAAAGGTGTTTTTAGGACCGATTTCTAGATTTAAAAACACAGGTAATTATCAAAAAAAATATGATCTTCTTGTACTACTATCAGGACCAGAGCCACAACGCAGCATACTAGAAAAAAAATTACTTAAAGAATTAAATAATTACACTGGTAAGGTATTATTTGTCGCTGGAAAAGTAGAAAAAAATCAAAAGTTTGAAAAAAAAGGGTCGCTTACCTTTTACAATTACCTGTGCACTGATGGATTACAAAAAGCGCTGGACCGCAGTGAGGTGGTACTGAGCAGGAGTGGGTATACCAGCATTATGGATTTGCAAAAAATGGATAAAAAAGCATTTTTTATTCCTACACCTGGGCAATTTGAACAAGAATATTTAGCAGAATTATTAGAACAAAAAGGTATCGTTCCCTATGCCACTCAAGACAATTTTACCATTGACATGTTATCCCGTGTAGAACAGTATAAAGGACTAGGCAGTATTCAATCTTCTACTACCTCTATATCCTTAATTCTAGAGGAGACTTTTTCTAGAGTAAATGAAAATTCAGATCCAATACCTAATTCACTGTCTACATAAATACGCTCTTCATGTGCCTCTACAATATGCTTAACAATAGCTAGCCCCAGTCCAGAGCCGCCTTCTTTACGAGAGCCTGTTCTATCTACTCTAAAAAATCGCTCAAATAATCTAGGAATAAATGCCCTGTCGATACCCTCGCCATTATCGGTTACTCTTACTATTACTTTGTTGTTGATAAGATCTTCAATAGCCACCTCGGTAGTGCCGTTTTGTTTGCCATATTTAATAGAATTTACCACTAGGTTTGATATCACCTGCAAGATCCTTTCTTCATCTGCATGAACAAAAATGGGGTACTGGTAATTCATATCAAAAACAAGTGAGATGTTCTTTTTTGCAGCCTTCATTTCAAACTGGTCAAAAACCTGCTGCACTAAGGCTATGACATCAAAATTATTTTTATCTAGACTGGTATCACCTACTTCTAGTCTAGTAATCATATCCATATCTCTTACTATATAAGTAAGTCGTTCTACACCTTTTTGGGCTCTTTCAAGGTATTTTAAACGTATAGTTTTGTCTTTATGCGCACCGTCTATCAGGGTGTCTATATACCCTTGTACAGTAAATAAGGGTGTTTTAAGCTCGTGAGAAATATTCCCTAAAAATTCTTTTCTGTAATTCTCTCTTATTTGTAGGGTTTCTATTTCTATTTTTTTATTGCGTGCAAAACGTTCTACCTGTTCTTTTAATGTGCGCATGTCTGTAGCGATCTCTCGATCAGTAAAGCTAGAAGACTCCAGCAAAGACACATCTTCATAAATGCGTTTGATACGGCGGTATATAAAACGCTGTACTCTATATTGTATGATCATAAAACACAATGCAAAAATAAGCAGCATACCCATAGCCATAACCGATAAAGGAATGGTAACTGTTTCTAAAAAAGAAATAAAAAACAAAGTAATAGATAGCAGCATCGTGATATAAACCGATGATCTAAAAGCAAATCTATAACTTGTTTTTTGCGAGTTGTTATTATTTGACATATTTATAACCTACACCTTTGACAGTTTTAAAACTATCGTCGCCCAGTTTCTCCCTCAGTTTGCGTATGTGTACATCTATAGTGCGCCCGCCTACAATCACCTCGTTACCCCACACCACATCTAGAATATCTTCTCTTTTAAAAACTTTACCTGGTTTTGTAGTAAGTAATGAAAGTAATTCAAACTCTTTGCGGGGTAAAATCATCTCTTCTTTTTTGAAGATGATTTTATACTGGTCCCTGTCAATTACCAGATCACCTAGTCTTACTATATTTGTTGGTTGAGCAGGCGATGTATTTTCAAAACGCCTTAAAAGAGATTTTACTTTAGAGACTAAGACTCGGGGTTTTATAGGTTTTGTAATATAATCATCAGCCCCGGCATCAAAACCGGCAATCATAGAATAATCTTCACCTCTTGCAGTAAGAAAGGTGATGATTGCACCATCTAATTCTGGCAATTTACGTATTCTTTCACAGGCCTCGATACCATCCATAACCGGCATCATCACGTCAAGTATGATAAGGTCTGGTTTTTTCTTTTTGGCCTTTTTAACCGCTTCCTCGCCGTTTTCGGCAGTATAGACTTGATAACCCTCATTTCTCAAATTATAACCTACAATTTCTAGAATGTCTGGCTCGTCATCTACAAGTAGAATTTTGGCTTTTGCGTCTTTCATTTCGTCTTTCATATACTTAGGGTGCCAAGTTAGTGAGATCGTTGCACAATAGTTTTAACTACATGTTAGCTTTAGGTTAACTGCACGTTTTAAAATTTGTTGAAAGTTATGAAAAATATTTGTGTTGTTCTCGCTTTCGCGAAAGCGGAATACTTAAAATAATTGACAACTTAAATTTCTTCATTACGGCGCTAGGTTATTAAAACATTAAATTCCTACTTGCAGTTATGGTATGTAATGTAAAAATATACTTTTGTACCAAAATAAAGATCATGAAAAAACATTACTTAAACATTCTTCTCGTATTATTTACGACTATTTCTTTTGCCCAGCAACCCATCATCACCGCCATAGTAGATGGTGACTGTAGTGGTGGTAACCCAAAGTTGCTAGAAATTTATGCAAATGGCACAGTAGATTTTAGCCTTTATTCATTAGAAAACCAGACTAATGCCAATACTGGATCATGGGCAGGCACCTTTGATTTATCTGGTTTTGGTACCGTAACTGATGGTTTTGTGTACGTGACCACAACAGGTAGCGCCACTGCACTGGCGTCAGAATTTCCTAGTATTGCCAGCAGCCCACAGTTAACTAGTGGTGTGATTAATTTAAACGGTGATGACCGTATAAGACTTATAGAAACCGCAACTGCGACGGTCATCGATCAGTATGGTGTGACCGATGTAAGAGGTACCAATGAAACCTGGAATTATGCAGATTCTTTTGCAAAAAGAGTAAGCGGCACTGGTCCAGATGCTGGTTTTACAGAGTCCAACTGGACTATAGGTGGTACGGGGACTCTAGATGGTCTAGGCACCTGCCAGGGTGGTACAGATACTTTTGAAACCTTGATAGGTGGTATTGCAACCTACACTGCAACTGCGGTTACAACTCCTACCATAACTGTAATTGGTGCACTTACAGGCTTAGATTATTTTGAAAACAACGGACCGAGTAACGAGGGTTCTATAAATGTAAGTGGTATGAATCTTACTACAGGCATTACCGCAACAGCAACAGATTTTGAATTGTCTCTAACCTCTGGGGGTAATTTTGTAGGCTCTTTAAACATTCCGCAAACTGGTGGTGCCGTGGCAAATACTCCTATTTATGTGCGACTTAAAGCTGGCTTAACCACAGCGAGCTATACAGAAGATATCATCTTTACATCTGGCATGGCGCCACAGCAAACTGTAAATGTATCAGGAACTGTATCACCAGATAGCCCACAAATAACTGTGGGCGGTAGTGTAGATATTCTTAACTATTTTGACGGTAATGGTCCATCACAAGAAGATAGTATAGGTGTTGCTGGCAGGTTTTTAACGAGCGATATAGTAGTAACTGCTACCGCACCATTTGAGGTTTCGCTTACTACAGGTTCAGGCTTTGGCAGTTCAGTAAACGTACCTTTTGGTGGTGGTAATGTAAACTTTACAGATGTATTTATAAGGCTAGCTGCTGGACAATTGCCAGGAAATTATACAGGCACACTTACAGTAAGCAGCACAAATGTAACAGACCAAGTGCTCAATACCGAGGGTAATGTATTGCCAGTAGCAAATTGCGCACCTGTGGGTTCTATTATTGTTACCGAGATCATGAATAATCCAGCAGTAAATAACGATCCTGCAGGAGAGTACTTTGAATTGTACAACACTACAAACAACCCTATTGATATTCAATCTTGGGAAATTAAAGACGAAGCAACTGCTACCGAGGTACACACCATAACAAGTTCACTTATTATACCAGCAAACGGCTATGTAGTTATAGGTAATGCCGCCATACCTAATGGTGGTGTTGTTATGGGCTATACTTATGGAAATGATATTTCTTTAGGTAACGGTACTGACGGTGTTGTAATAGACTGTGCAGGAACTGTTATAGACGAGGTGACTTGGGACAATGGCGCTACATTTCCAGATCCATCTGGTGCAAGTATGGAATTGTCCATCACTGCGCTTAACCACATTGATAACGACTTAGGAAGCAATTGGGGTACAGCGGTAACACCATTTGGCGATGGGGATTTAGGTACGCCAGGAGCGGTTAATAATTTCACCTTATCAAACGAGTCTTTTGAAAACAGTACCTTTAGCATGTATCCTAACCCAGTTCAAGATGGTATGCTATATATTAATTCTTCAAACGGTACAGCGGTTGATGTAATTATATATTCTGTATTAGGTCAAAAAATGCTTTCTGTAAAAGATTTAAATAGTGGTCTAGATATAAGCAACATCGCTTCTGGAATGTATCTTGTAAAGATTACACAAGCAAACACTACACAAACTTATAAACTGGTGATCAAATAACTCATTTGTTACTTTTAAAAAGCGCTGCGGGATGACCACAGCGCTTTTTTTATGTAATTTTGTTTTGCTATGAATCAGAAAGATTTTCCTGTTTTTGATGTGGGTGATGATCTCGCTTTTGCGAAAACGGCACTAGAAATATACCATTACCAATACAAGAACAACCCTATTTACAACACCTATTGCAAGTTGCTAAATAGACCAGTGCCAAAAAACCTCACAGAAATACCCTTTTTGCCTATCTCGTTTTTTAAAAATAAGAAAGTGCTCACTGATACAGGTGACATACAGCAAACATTTACCAGCAGCGGCACGACAGGTAGCGCAACTTCATCACATTATGTGACCGATTTAAATGTGTATGAACAAAGTTTAGACAGCAGTTTTGCAATCACCTATGGCAATCATGAAGATTATGTCATTCTTGCATTATTACCACATTATCTAGAACGCAGTGGGTCGTCCCTCGTTTATATGGTACAACGCTGGATCACAAAAAGCAAACATGCCGACAGCGGTTTTTACTTACATGATGTAGAACAACTGGCACAAGTACTTAAAAGATTAAATAGCGCTGGCCAAAAAGTAATTCTTATAGGGGTAACTTTTGCACTGCTAGACCTCGCATCTCGTTTCCCGATGGAATTGAACAATACCATTATTATAGAAACGGGCGGTATGAAAGGCATGCGCAAAGAAATTATCAAACCCGAATTGCATGCCTTGCTATCTACTGCTTTTAAAAATGCCAGCATACAAAGTGAATATGGCATGACCGAGCTGCTCTCGCAAGCCTATGCCGCAAATGGTATAGATTTTATCACCCCACCGTGGATGCGTGTAATAGCAAGAGATACTAACGACCCTTTGAGCTTACTACCTCACCACAAAACCGGCGGCCTAAACATTATAGACCTGGCCAACTATAATTCTTGCGCATTTATCGCTACCCAAGATTTAGGTAAAACCACAGACACAAACACATTTCAAGTACTAGGCAGGTTTGACCATGCCGATGTGCGGGGTTGTAATTTGATGGTGGTGTAGTGACCTTCTTTATAAAATACTGTTGTATTGATTAAATTAGTGTAGGTTTTTCTTGTAAACAGCTGCAATAATTATACAATTTGTATAATAATCATCACTGCCGTTCGAAAGTTTTTAGGAACAACTAAAAAAAGCCTTGTATCGCCTTATTTATAGAGGTAATTATGTTTGATTAGTGGAATTATCTTTATCAAACAAGGTTTTATCAGGTGGTTTTTCTGCTTTTTTTACAATGGGGTTAAGTTCATTACATAGGTAATCTATTGTAAGGTAGTGCATCAGGCATATTCTTATTTTCTCACAGAAGTTGCTAAATGCGGTTGCATTATCACAGCAAAAACGTCTTATCAGTTCTCTAGTACCAAGAAGCAGATTAGTGCTACTTATATCTGGGATTTTAACGCATTTTTGCTAGTGTCTACTAATGTTTTTACTTGTAAGTTTTGTTTCATTGCTTTAAAGAAAAGTTTTACATTCCAACGTTTCGAATATAAATCTGCTATGATGCGTGCAGACCGGTCTAGTTGATCGGTGATAATTTCAATGACATTGTTATCTTCTTCTTTATAGACACATACCAAACGTAATTTTTATGCTGCTATACCGGTTTTTTAAGCTTTTGGAGATGTTTGCTGTATGATTTGATCTTTTAGGATGTCTTGGTCTTGGTTCACAGGTAAGTCTAATTCTTCTACTGTTTTAGATACAGTATTGGTCTTTATTCGAGTTATAAATATATTCTCTGCCTTTGTACGCAATAACACGAGTTCAAAGTCAAAATAAGCTCTGTCCTCAACTATAAATGTGTCTTTAGTATATAGATTTGGTTTTTAAGATCATAGCAATAGTGTAGCTTAACTTCTGTGATGTTAACCATATCACTAAGCCCTGAACTTGAAATGAAGGTCTCTGAAACCCCAATACCAATAGAAATATCGCTCAAAGTGAAGCATATGTTAAGCTGTCCGAAAGTTAATGCTACAAATTGCTCAAACGTCTTATACTTGCTACAGCCCTTATCACTTTTATGTGCTTATGCACAAGGAGTAAGCATCCAAGAAGGAACTATGTCAAAAATTTGGCGAGTTACAGGTGTGTTTGTGCTTATAGTTCGCTGGAAGAGTCGCACAAAAATTATTTTAGTGTACAAACCAAAATAAAGGATTCTCAGGCCTCTTTAAAATTTAAACTTTCAGATAGTTGTGTTTTCTAATATTGGTGAACCCCTTAAACAAGCACCACCAAAAAATAATTCTTCTTACCGCGTTGCAATAAAATCATGTTACCTGCAATTACGTCTTGTTCTGTAATCATGTGGTCATCACTTACTTTGTTTTTATTGATGCTTATACTGTTTTCTTTCAGCGCCCTGCGCACCTCGGCATTTGAATTTAAAAAGCCAGTGGTCTCGTTTAGAAAAGTAACTATATCAAGTCCGTTTTTAATAGCACTTCTTTTTACCTCGACTTGTGGTACTCCTTCAAAAATTTCTAGCAAGGTGGCGGTATTCATTTTGCCCCACTGTTCTGGAGTTACTTTTTTAGAAAATAAAATACTCGATGCTTCTACGGCGGTTTCAAACGCTTCTAGACCGTGCACTAATACAGTCACTTCTTGTGCCAGTCGTTTTTGTAGCAATCGCAATCCTGCATCTTTACGATGTTCAACAATCAGCGATTCACAGGTTTCTTGATTTAAAAAGGTAAATATTTTAATCCAATTTTCAGCATCCTCGTCTGTAGCAGTTACCCAAAACTGGTAGAATTTATAAACGCTAGTTTTGTCTGTATCTAGCCAGATATTGCCAGATTCGGTCTTGCCAAATTTTGTTCCATCTGCCTTTGTAACTAGCGGGGTGGTAAGTGCATAAGCCTTACCGCCTGCCTTGCGACGCACAAGCTCAGTGCCTGTGGTGATATTTCCCCATTGGTCAGAGCCTCCTATTTGCAGCTTGCACCCC
The DNA here is from genome assembly GCA_964593255.1 of uncultured Flavobacteriaceae bacterium. Classification (GTDB taxonomy): domain Bacteria; phylum Bacteroidota; class Bacteroidia; order Flavobacteriales; family Flavobacteriaceae; genus Nonlabens. Next base: position 11,361 of record CAZQGX010000046.1, read on the forward strand.
ATGGTTTCATACAAATGTAAAAAATCATATCCTTGAAACAACTGGTAGGTAAATTCTGTAAAACTCATGCCATCACCATCACCAGACACCCGTTTTTTAACAGACTCTTTGGCCATCATGTAATTTACGGTAATGTGCTTGCCTATATCCCTAGCAAAATCAATCAAACTAAAATCTTTCATCCAGTCATAATTATTGACTAGAACAGCACGAGTAGCCTGGGGACCGTCGTTAAAATCTATAAATCGCTCTATAACACTGCGCACGCCAGCGATGTTTTTGTCCAGTATTTCTTGGGTAAGCAGGTTGCGCTCGGTACTTTTACCGCTGGGGTCACCTATCATTCCTGTTGCACCACCTACCAGGGCAACTGGTCTATGTCCAGCGCGCTGCAAGTGCATTAATAAAATAATTTGCACCATGCTGCCTATGTGCAACGAGTCTGCCGTTGGGTCAAAACCTATATAGCCTGTAACTACTTCTTTTTGCAATAGTTCTTCCGTATCGGGCATGATATCGTGTATCATCCCGCGCCATTTTAATTCTTGTACAAAGTTGTATGCCATCGTGCTAGTTTTACGGCTGCAAATATATAGGCTTTAGCGGTTTTTAAAGGTTTTAAAAAAGAGTTATTGATTACTTTTGTCATATGGTTTTAGTTACAGGAGCAACTGGATTAGTAGGAGGACATTTGTTATATCGCTTTCGCGAAAGCGGAAAAAATATCATCGCCATATACCGAGATATTGGGACACTAGATAAAACTCGTGAAATTTTTGAGTCTTATGAAAAAGGAGCAGGCGTGCTGGTAGATCATTTTCAATGGCAACAAGCTGATATTCTGGAAATCCCTAGTCTAGAAAAAGCTATGAATAATGTAACAACCGTATACCACTGTGCTGCCGCGATAGATAACCCGCATTTTGAAGTGTTAAAAACAATCAACATGCGCGGTACAGAAAATGTGGTTAATGTGGCGCTGGCATATAGAGTTAAGAAATTTTGTCATGTAAGTAGTATTGCCACATTGGGCGATGCGGTAGGTGAGCAACCTATAAATGAAGAAGACCTCTTTAATCTAGATGGACTAAACACTTTTTATGCTATTACAAAATTTGGTGCTGATATGGAAGTGTGGCGCGCCTCGCAAGAAGGAATGCAGGTAATTATCGTGCATCCTGGAATTATTATAGGAGAGGGAAACTGGAATAGTGGCTCTGGCCAGCTGATTAGTAAAACAGCCCATGGAAATCGCTTTTATACCAGTGGTACTAGTGGTTTTATAGATGTAAGGGATGTGGCAAGGGCCATGCAAGAACTTACAGAAAGTGATGTAAAAAACGAGCGTTTTATTCTAGTTGCAGAAAATAGCAGTTATCGCAATGTGTTGGATCAAATAGCAATGGCATTGCAAAAACCCAAGCCCTCTATATATTTAAGAAGCGGGGCTTTAAAAACCTTTTCTTATTTACTTAAAATACCTAATCTTTTAGGTTTTAAACGTATTTTAAGTACCGCAAGAGTGAAGTCTATGACCTCACAAAGCAAGTATGACCACACAAAAATTAAGGAGCAACTACTTTTTGAATTTACCTCGTTAGATGACTCTATACAAAGAGTAGCAAGTTTTTATAGTTCAAGAAATATTTAGTGGTTTTTTGAATAAATATACTCTGTGTAAAGTGTTGTATAGACCTGTTACTATGCTTAAGAGAGTTTTGAAGTCATTTAAACTTTTTCCCATTTACTTAAAAAGATTGCTCTTTTCTATTGCTTTTTAAGGTGTATTCACACCGATACTAGAGTTTGTTTTTAGGGATAAGAGCTTCTTCTTGTTTGTTAATGCGTTCCTGTCTTACTTTTAAGGAATCTAATAGAAATGTTAGGTTGTCTTGAACTAGATCCATGATAAGGATATAGTCGTCTACCCTATCGGTGTAATAATCAAGGTTTTGTTTAAAAGAAATACTATCCATATCATATTTATTGTATAAATAACCACTGGGCATAGTACCTATTTTTTTGTATTCACTGATATTAGAAGATATGGCACCTTCTACTATATATAATTCTGTGAGTACATTTGCCATTTTTTGTTTAGAAAACAGGTCTTGTGGCTTAGGCGCTTTATCAACCTGAGCACAAGAAAATAAAAACAAGGTTATTAAAAAAAGCGTTATTTTTTTCATCGCACAAAAGATAGTTCTTGGGCGCTTTTATTTTTTGTTACCTTAAAATTTTTATACGCAAGTTCACCATTAACAAAGGTTTGCATCACACGGCTTTTAAAAGTAACCCCTTCAAAAGGTGACCAGCCACATTTTGCAATAATATTTTTTTTGGTAACCGTCCACGGGTTGTTAGTATCTACCACCACAAGGTCTGCTTTATAACCCTCTCTTATAAAACCTCTTTTTTCTATATCAAACAAAATAGCAGGATTGTGACACATTTTTTCTACTACTTTTTCGATAGTGATTTTTTCATCGTGCACAAATTGTAACATCGCTGGTAGTGCGTGTTGCACTAGTGGCCCACCGCTAGGGCAGGAGGTATAAAGGTTTGATTTTTCTTCTAGTGTATGTGGTGCATGATCGGTAGCAATTACATCAATGCGATCGTCCAGGAGTGCTTCCCAAAGCATGTCACGGTCTTTGGCAGTTTTTACCGCTGGATTCCATTTTATGAATTTACCTTTGGTCGCATAATCTGCATCACAAAACCATAGGTGGTGTATGCATACCTCGGCAGTTATTTGCTTATCTGCAATTGCTTTTTTATTTGAAAACAGGGCTGTTTCCTTACCAGTAGATAAGTGAAATACATGAATTCTAGCGCCTGTTTCCTTTGCTAGTTTTATTGCGCCACTACTACTTAAATAACAAGCATCTTCACTTCTTATGATAGGATGTTGATTTACGGGAATATCGTCGCCATATTTTTCAAAAGCCTTTTCAAAATTTTTAGTGATGGTAGCCTCGTCTTCACAATGCAGTGCAATGCGTAATTTCACATTTGAAAAAATTTCTCTTAAAACCTCTTTGTCGTCTACCAGCATATCACCAGTTGAGGATCCTAAAAATATTTTTAATGCTGGTACTCTAGAGGTATCTACTTTTAAAATCTCTTTTAAATTATCGTTAGTACCACCGAACATAAATGAATAATTTGCATGGCTATCTTTTTTTGCGATGGCCATTTTGTTTTCCCATTCTTTAATAGTTGTGGTTTGCGGGCTGGTATTGGGCATTTCCATAAAGGTTGTAATACCTCCTGCAACTGCAGCAGCGCTTTCGGTTGCTATAGTAGCTTTATGGGTAAGACCTGGTTCTCTAAAATGCACTTGATCATCTATCACCCCAGGAAGTAAATAGTTGCCTTCTATATCGATTACAACTGTATCGGCATTTTTTGCACTTATACTCTCTGCAACCTCAACGATGGTATCACCTATTATAAAGACATCACCTTCTTTAGTGATTCCATCAGTTACAATTTTAGCGTTTTTAAATAGTATTTTCTTCATATTTCAAGTTTGCCTAGCCAACTTTTGATTTTCATTAACAAGACACCGGTTACTGCTTCATTAATGATGCCACTACTCATTTTGGACTCACCTCTTGACCGATCGGTAAAAATTACAGGTATTTCTACAATTTTGGCATGTAATAAAAAGGATTTGAACTTCATTTCTATTTGAAAGGCGTAGCCTACAAATTTAATCTTATCTAGATTAATTTTCCTTAAAAGACTAGAGCGATAACAAACAAATCCAGCTGTGGTGTCGTGAATAGTCATTCTAGTTATAAAACGCACATATTTTGAAGCAAAATAAGAAAGTAAGATTCTAGACATGGGCCAGTTTACCACATTTACCCCTTTTACATAACGGCTGCCTATGGCAAGGTCTGCCCCTTTATTTGCACAAACGTCATATAAAGCATACAAATCATTAGGGTCGTGTGAAAAGTCGGCATCCATTTCAAAAATATAGTCATAATCTCGTTTTAATGCCCATTTAAAACCATGAATATAAGCTGTGCCTAAGCCTTGTTTATCCTTTCGTTCTTCAATAAACAATCGATCGGGATAATAATTTAAATTATTTTTTACCACTTGTGCAGTACCATCTGGTGAGGTGTCGTCTACTATTAAAAGATGTACCTGTTCATTTTGGTTTAATACAGCTGCTATCATCAACTGGATATTTTCCAGCTCGTTGTATGTAGGGATGATAACAAGTGTATTTTTCATAATGGTCGGCAAAAATAGACAATTAACACAACTATCCGAAACTAAGGATATATAGCGATACTTATTAAATTTAAAATTATAAGACCCTGATAAATAAATAGTTATTATAAATTATTTGTAAAGTTAAATATACTTTTTTTTAAAGTATGGCTTGTTTAGTTGAGGCTTTCGCAAAAGCGTAACTTTTATTATATCAAATATATACCAAGGATAGTTTTGATAACTTAAAGAACTTTTAGAGGCTAGTAACAATTATTTTACTTACTATGTGAACGTTTGTTAAATCCTGTTATTTTTACCACTTTATATGTACACCTACCTGCGCCATATTGAAACTTATAACTGGATAACAATCAGCTTATTGCTATGTGTGACCATTTTATCTGTCTCTAGATGGTTTTCTACTTATAACATCAGTGAATTACTGTGTTGCTATTTCAAAGATAATTTTATCAAATTATCTAGATCTAGTGAGTATCAATTTCCTGTGTTCATAGTTTCTGGTCTTGTGGTTTATGCGATTAATTTATCACTTTTTATTTATATATTTTATAAACATCAACAAGGTAGCAGTATGGAACTAAATGGTTATATACTTACTTTAACGGGGGTGTCTATTCTATTACTTTCAAAACATTATGTGGGTAAACTTATTGCAGCATTGTGCAATTTTGATAATGTTTTATTTTTAATTGACCATCATAGAAATATTTATCGTGTCATGTTTTCTTATGGCTTGCTCATAGTGAACGCTTTAGTTATTTACATCTTTAAATTTAGTGAACACCAGATAAACGCTTGCGCCATGGTTTTAATAAGTGTTTTATTTTTTTACCAATTAAAGATCATTTACACTTATAGAGCTATGTTAATTCCTGCAAATTTCTATTTTATTTTGTACCTTTGCACGCTTGAAATTGCACCCTATCTACTTTTATATAAGTATTTTATGTTGTAATACTTTTAAAAAACAAAACATCTATGAAAGTGAAGACAATTTTAGTTTCCCAACCTGAACCTAAAATGGAAAATTCACCTTATCAAAATTTGGTGGATAGAACAAAAGTAAAAATTGATTTCCGTTCCTTTATACATGTAGAGGGTGCTACTGCTAAAGAGGTGCGCGAGCAAAAGATTGATTTAACCCAGTTTTCAGCTATTATTTTAACGAGTCGTAATGCGGTTGATCACTTTTTTAGAGTAGCCGAAGAGATGAGGTTTAAAATTCCTGACTCTTTAAAATATTTTTGCCAAAGTGAAGCTGTTGCCTACTATTTACAAAAATATGTGGTGTACCGCAAGCGCAAAGTGTATGTAGGTAAAAGAACCTTTGAGGATTTGTGTCCTATCATTAAAAAACATAAAAACGAAACCTTTTTAGTACCTAGTTCAGATAAGTCTACAGATTCTGCTCCATTAGAACTTGATAAGTTAGGTGTAAAATGGACCAGTGGTACTTTTTTCCGCACGGTAATTAGTGACCTATCAGATCTTGCTGATGTGAAATATGACGTTTTGGTATTTTTTAGCCCTAGCGGTATAGAATCTTTATTTAAAAATTTTCCAGAGTTTACGCAAGATCAAACACGTATAGCGGTTTTTGGAAACACTACTATGAAAGCAGCGCAGGATAAAGGGTTAAGAATCGATATACTAGCACCTACACCAGAGTCACCCTCTATGACTATGGCTATAGAAAATTATATAAGAGATAGGACATCTTAAAAACACCTGTTTTAATACTAGGTGATATAGGTGTAAAATATTATCTAATAATGTTTGACAGATATTATGGCAACCTTAATAAAAGTAAAAACGTCTTGAATTATATTTTCAGGACGTTTTTTTTTAATCTTGTATTTAATAGTGGTCTTGCCTTATAACGGCCCACCAGCAAGAATCTCTGCTGAGGCTTGTGCTTCAAACTTTTTAAAATTATTCTTAAAGAACTGTCTTAGTTTTTCGGCAGTTTCATAATATCCTTTATCATTATTCCATGACTTGCGAGGGCTTAATACCTCGGTAGGGACATTAGGACATGTTACAGGCTGCGCTACTCCAAAAACAGAATGTGTGTGATAATTTCCTTTATTTGCTGCTTCTAGTGAACCGTCTAGCGCAGCACTAATCATCGCTCGCGTATATTTTAATTTCATACGAGTTCCTACCCCATAAGGGCCGCCCGTCCATCCTGTGTTAACTAGCCATACATTAACCCCTGCATCGCTCATTTTTTTACTCAACATTTCTGCATATATTGTGGGGTGTAACGGCATAAAAGGCGCTCCAAAACAAGCAGAAAAACTTGGTACTGGCTCTGTCACACCAGCCTCGGTGCCAGCTACTTTTGCAGTATAACCACTAATAAAATGATAAGCCGCCTGGCCTGGAGTTAATTTTGAAATAGGAGGTAAAACGCCAAAGGCATCGGCAGTAAGAAAAAATATATTTTTTGGATTGCTACCTACAGATGGTACTCTTATATTTTCAAAATGATAAATAGGATAACTTACACGAGTGTTTTCTGTAATAGATGTGTCGGCAAAATTGACGCTTTTATCATCATTTAAGATCACATTTTCAAGAATAGCACCTGGCTTTATGGCATTATATATTTCTGGTTCTCCTTCTGGGTCTAGGTTAATCACTTTTGCATAACAACCGCCTTCAAAATTAAAGACCTCGTTATCTTTAGTCCACCCATGTTCATCATCACCTATTAAAGAGCGATCTGGATCTGTAGAAAGTGTTGTTTTTCCCGTCCCGCTTAGACCAAAGAAAATAGCTGTTGTACCATCTTTACCTACATTGGCACTGCAATGCATGGGCATGGTATCTTTATAAACAGGTAGAATAAAGTTTAAAGCACTGAAAATTCCTTTTTTAATCTCGCCTGTATAACCTGTTCCCCCTATAAGAGCAATTTTTTTAGTAAAATTAAGGATGGCAAAATTATGTTGTCGTGTCCCATCAACCTCGGGAACAGCCATAAATCCTGGCGCGTTTATTATTGTCCATTCTGGCTTAAAACCATTAAGCTCTTGTTCAGTAGGTCTTAAGAACATGTTGTAAGAAAACATATTAGACCACGGGTACTCGTTAATAACTCTTAAATTAAGACGGTAATCTTCATGTGCACAAGCAAATGCATCTCTTACAAAAAGCTCTTTACCATCTAGATAATCGGTAACCTTGTCTAGTAACTTATCAAATTGTGCAGTTTCAAATGGTATATTGATAGCGCCCCACCATACTTTATCTTCAGTAACGTTGTCTTTTACTATAAAACGATCTAGTGGTGAACGGCCAGTAAACTCGCCAGTGTTAATAGCAAGTGTACCATTATCGGTTTCTTTACCGCCATAACTTGCAACTGTTTTCTCTTGTAAAACTTTGGGTGAGAGTTGGTAATTAATTTTGGAATTTTTGATTCCCCATTCAGTTAACGCAATCGTTTGCGTAGTAAAGGTATTTGACGCCATAATAATCCTTTTTAATTAAGATTTGATGCAAAAGTATAACACTATTACAAGTCACGCTAATTATTAATAGAATTATATGTAACTATTTTCCACAAAACAAAAAACCAACCCGCTATCAAGCTTAAACCACCTAATGGAGTCAAAGGGCCCAAAAATTTTAAATTAATTTGAAGCCATTTTGATAATGATAATCCATAAATACTAAAAGAAAATAGTATCATACCTATCACAAAAAAATAGAGCAATACATTTTTTGAAGAGTCATTTAACAAACCCACTTGTGATAAAGCTATTAACGCTATGGCATGGAACAACTGGTAGCGCACACCCGTTTCAAAACTTTTTAACTGTTGTGGTTCTAAAACTTTTTCTAACGCATGGGCACCTAGCGCACCTAGAATTACCGCGATTACCGCAAAACCACATCCAGCGATTAACAACTTTTTTTCCATAGTATTTTAATTTAGGTGTAAGACTCTTAACTTGCCACAAAATTACAACAGCAATGCGTCACATCTTAATAATAGGTGCAGGAAAATCTACCGCAGTCTTAATAGATTACCTTTTAAAAAAATCTCAAGAACATCATTTACTACTAGTCATAGCCGATAAAGACATCGCCAGTGCCCAATCCTTGTGTCAACATCACAAAAATGCTACAGCCATAGAGCTAGATGTTTTTGTGCCAAAACAACGCGGTGAAAGCATTCAAAAAGCAGATCTTGTGATCTCTATGTTGCCAGCAAGATTTCATATAGAGGTAGCTAGGGATTGTGTAACTTATAAAAAACACCTTGTTACCGCCAGTTATGTAAGTCCAGAAATGCAGGAACTAGATGCAGCGGTAAAAGAAAACGGTCTTGTTTTTATGAATGAAATAGGCGTGGACCCTGGTATCGACCACATGAGTGCGATGCAAATTATTGATCGCATAAGAAATCAAGGTGGCAAATTATTATTGTTTGAATCTTTTACTGGTGGACTAATAGCGCCAGAAGATGACAACAACCTGTGGAATTATAAATTTACCTGGAACCCTCGCAATGTTGTGACCGCAGGACAAGGTGGTGCTGCAAAGTTTATTCAAGAAGGCACCTATAAATACATACCCTACCATCGTTTATTTAGAAGAACCGAGTTTCTAGAGGTAGAAGGTTATGGCCGTTTTGAGGCACTAGCTAATAGAAATAGCCTTGCCTATAAAGAAATTTATGGACTTAATGATATTCTTACCTTATATAGAGGTACCATGCGTCGTGTGGGGTTTAGTAAAGCCTGGAATATGTTTGTGCAACTGGGCATGACAGACGACACCTATGTAATAGAAAATTCTGAAAACATGACTTACAGAAGTTTTGTCAATAGTTTTTTACCCTATTCACCTACAGATAGTGTAGAATTAAAACTGCGCCACGAGCTTAAGATAGAACAGGACGACATCATGTGGTTAAAGCTAGAAGAGTTAGACATTTTTAACAACACAAAAAAAATAGGTCTTAAAAACGCCACACCAGCCCAAATGCTGCAAGAGATTCTAGAGCAATCATGGACTTTAGAACCTGGCGAAAAAGACATGATTGTGATGTACCATAAGTTTGGATATGAATTAAACGGCGAGAAAAAACAAATAGACAGCACCATGGTCTGTCTAGGCGATGGCAACACACAAACCGCAATGGCAAAAACAGTGGGCCTACCCGTTGCCATGGCAGCACTTAAAATTTTAAATAAAGAAATCACTGCGCCAGGCGTGCAAATTCCCATAACCGCAGCAGTCTATGAACCCATTCTTAAAGAATTAGAAGGATATGAAATTCGCTTTCGCGAAAGCGAGACCGAGTACCTAGGATATAACAAATTAAATTTATAGGGTGATTGAAGGTGCGTAATTAGAGGTAAATAGATAGTTTAAGCAAGTAGAAAAACAAAAAAAAGAATACCTGATAGACAAAAAAAATGTTACCCTTTATTATAAAAAAATCCAGTTTTTAGTTCTATACTTGAGAACTACTTGTATGTTTGTCATAATTTGACTGATGAAACGAATTATTGCGAAAAGCACGCTTAGAGAATATTGCGAAAAACACGCTGACTCAGAACAATATTTGAAAACTTGGTATGATACGGCTAAAAGTGCTAAATGGTTTACTCTAAACGACGTTAAACAAACTTATGTTTCAGCAACTATTCTTAAAAATGGTCGAATTGTATTCAATATAAAAGGAAACTCTTATCGACTAGTAGTTAAATTTAATTATGAAAAACAATGGGCGTTTATTAGATTTATTGGAACGCACCCTGAGTATAACAAAATAGACGCAGACACGATTTAAAAAACAACTGATTATGGATTTAAAACCTATTAAAAACGAAAATGATTATCGAAACGCACTTAAGCGTTTAGAAGTAATATTCGATACCCCTATTGACACAAAAGAAGGCGATGAAGCTGAGATTCTTTCACTAATGATAGAGAACTATGAAAATGAACATTATCCAATCGAAGCACCTGACCCTATCGACGCGATTAAAATACAAATGGAAGAATTGAATTTGCGTCAAAAAGATTTAGTGGGAATCATCGGTGGTAAAAGCCGAGTATCTGAAATATTAAATAGAAAAAAGAAACTGACAGTTGAAATGATTAGAGAATTGGAGCGAATACTTCAAATTTCAGCTTCGGTTTTAGTGAATAATTATCAACTCGTGAAAAAATAACAAGGGTAACAGCGCATAACAAAAATGGCGAGATTTATGATGATGATTCACTTGCTTTTAGACTAGGGATAATGTTGAAAGAAGCTCCCAAAGAATCTAACCTAACACAAGAAGAACTTGCCGTAAGAACAGGAACTAAAAAAAGCTACATATCGCGCAAAGAGCGTGGATTGAGTGATATTCAAGTGTCTACCTATCGCAAGCTAATTGAACTGGGACTAGGTAAAAAACTTCATATTGAAATAGCATCACCTTAAAACCAGCATTAAAACCTATACCTTACTTTAAACAATAAATACCTGGGCAGCAATCTAAAAGAAACTGTAGAAGAAGCAAAATCGTTGATAGCGCTGGTCCTGAACTGTTCTGTATTAGTTAAATTGCGCGCCATAAATGAAAACGAAAAAGGACTATCCTTAATATTATACCGCGCATCTAGATCTAAAAAATAATAGGTATTATCACCAGCATTAATGTTACCAAAATAATAACGCTCTGACTTGATTTGCACATCAAACTGCTCGTTAAAAACAAAAGAAAGGTCTAAAAACGATGTGTTATCGGTAAAACTATTATTAAATCCCGAGGCAGCCACCTGATTAACGCGCCACTCGGTACCAATATGATAATTAAAAATACCGCTGAAAGCAGATCGCATCTCTAGCCCATAACTGTAATTGCTACTTTCTACCTCTCGCAAGGCCGAATTATTGATGCTGTTTTTAAAATTGCTTTTATAATAACCGCCCTTTAATTTAAAATTAGAACTTAGCGCACCCAGATAATAATCCATATTTGCATTGACTGACAGTGCATCCCTATCCTGAATCAATATCCTATCGGTTTGAGAAAAAGTGGGTTGCAACAACGAGTTGGTCGAGAAGAAATCGTGATTTTTTACATAACTAGTGGTAAGACTTGCAAAAAACTGATCAGACCAGTTGCCCAGCTGGTAATTAAAATTATAATTACTAGCCTCTAGCTGATTAAAATCACCCACACCCCTTGTTAAAGAACGGAAACTAGTAAGCACATATTGATCATAAACATCTAGAATACCCGCATTTGTGGTTTTGTGCGATGCACCTATTGCCACACGATTCTTTTTATTGATCTCAAAAGCTGCATTGATACTAGGGTTTAAAAAAAACGGCTGTTGCGAGCTGTCACTACCCGACTGCTCTAGACGATTAAACAACTGGTGGGCAGCAAGCTCTCCCGTCAATTTTAGTCTTTTGATTTTATACAGATAACTCGCCTGGGCATACAGGTCGTTTACTGCATAGGTTGTACGATTATTGTAACCTGGCGGTGGTGTGATGATGTTCTCGCTTTCGCGAAAGCGTAACACATTTCCTAATTCATCCTCGCGATATTCATTGCCTATTTGTAACTCTAGCAAGTGCCCATTTTGCTTGCGGTCCATATAATGCGCGTTAAAACCAGCATAGGTCATGCGGTTTTCTATATTTTGAAAAACAGTATCTGGTTGTGGTGTGGTATTGAACAAATCCTGAAAAAAATACTGATTTACCTCATAATTTTGTGGTGATTGCTCATCAATAAATCGGCCAGTGAGCAGTAACACCCGTTGATCGTCAAATCTATTGGTATAAGTAGTCATGTGGTCCAATCGTTTGTTTGCCGTGGTGAGCGATTCTATTGTGCTTACCTCATTAAATTGCAAACTGCTACCAGCATCGTTTGATCTATCGCTGTAAGAGGTAAAGGATTCTATTGCAGCAGTTTTAGACAGATCATAGTTAAGGTGTATTTTGCCAAAACCAGTAAAATAATTATTGCGCAACAAGTAATCCTCGGTATTTGTAAAATCGGTGCCTTGTGCAAAAAAGGTATTGCTGCTGTTTCTAAAAAAGTCTTTTTCATCCCAATTAAAAAAACCTAGGGTCTTGACTTTTAATTTTTCGGTAGGATTAAAAATGGCGTTTACAGAAAGTAACTCGGCGTTATTAAAATTAGAACGACTGGCTTTAAAATTATACAATCCGCCCTCTAGACTTTGTAAGTTATTGACCCGCTCGTTATCACCCACGCGACCCGCCTCGCCATAGCGCATGGGACTGATCAGGTTGCCTATATCGCCAGTGGCGTCTTGTCCAGTAGCATTTGCATTACCTAAAAAATAAAATTTGTTTTTCTTTCCAAAACTCATCAAATTAAAACGACCTTCATAAAAAGAATTGCCCTCTAGGTCTTGGCCCAGTTCTATATTACCAAACCACTGCCGTTTTGCGTCTTCATCTAGTGTGAGGTTTAGGGCAACCTTTTCACTTTCTTCTACCCCTTTAAGTAATTTATTGTTTGAATAATGTTGTAGGATTTCTATTTTGTTAAGCGGTTTTGCAGGCATATTTTTGGTAAGGATTTTATAGCCTTTTTCAAAAAAATCATCGCCCTCTATCATGACTTTTTCTACCTCTCTATTATTTATTTTTATGGTGCCGTCACTTTCTACTGTTAGACCAGGGATTTTTTTAAGCAGGTCTTCTACCACCTCTTCATTGCCTTGCATAAAGGCTTTGGCATCGATGATAATGGTATCTTTTTTTACCCTTATGGGCATAGTTGCATTGATGATCACCTCGTTTAGTTCAAGTTGTTGTTCTTTAAGAGTGATATTTATTTCATATTCTTTGTTTAGGCTTAATAAATTTACAGCAACACTTTTTGGGGCGTGAGAAAGGGAATTAAAAGTAAGGAAATGCTCACCTGTTTCTTTAGGAATTATTTTATAGTAACCATCTTTGGCCGTTTGTGTATAAGCCACCAGGCTGCTATCGACCGACTTTTTAAGCAATACGGTTGCAAAAGATATAGGTTGCGACAGGGAATCTGTTGCCCTGCCTGTTATTTGTGCGGTAACAAGATAGGAGAATAAAAAAAACAGGAGGATAAAAAGTTGTTTAATCACAGGTTTCTAGTTCATTCAAACAATCCTCGCAATTTTGTGAAAAACGCATTCCATTAGGCATTTTACTTTCAATTATTTTACGATTTCTTTTTAATATTTCTTTTCTCTCTTGACAATATTGATAAAAAGATGAAAACTCACTTTCTTTAATTTGAAAATGTGGTTGTTTAACAATTTTATCCAGCAACGTGTTTTTTATCTCTAGTCTTTGAGCATAAAAGGAAATACCACCTTGTTGATCATGAACTTCTAAAATCAAACCTGGCAGTCCAAATATTTTCCATGGACCATAGGGATAATTTATATCTAGTGTAAACCACACATCATAAGTTCTACCTCTAAATTGAGTAGTTGCTTTTTTACAGTTATAGTTGAGTATTGTTTTTGACTCATTACTCAATTCCCACTTATGACTTATGGTATCGTTAACATATAAACTGACACCTGAAAAATTGTGTCTATACCTGACCATGTCGCTACCTCTATTTCTTTTGTAAATATCTAAATCATTATTACTAAAAGGTATATCAACTCTAAAAGATCGACCCTCTTGAGTATCCTTAAAATCGTTTTTTGATTGAAATGGTTTTGATTGTTTAAAAATCGATGTATTGTTATCGAAAACAAGCTGGTGATAAAATTTACCACTTCTAGAAGTATTAGAAATCTCTATAAAGTCAACAATAAACACATTAGTCTGACCATAACAATGATTTGCAATACAAATAAAGAAAAATATGACAAATAAAAAGCCTTTATTTTCAGGTAAAACAAAGGCTTGTGCATTTAAATTATGATTCATTTTTTAGCTGTAACTATTACTGGATCTAAAGATATACCTCTAAAGTTTGTTAAATTACCATTTGCGTCTCTATCACACTCTCCATATTCCCATTCTGTACAACCTTGTAGATCACCATCTATATAAATGCACACCCTTCTACGACAATAATCTGTTGCAAATAAGTTAGAATCGGACAAAATCTCAATTTCGATTGTCAGTTCTACAATTTCATTTTCTAAGGAAATCGTCTCGTTTTCAATTAATAAGCTACTGTTGTTAAAAGCAGAAAACCCACTGCACAACATAAACACCGCCGCTAGAGCGGTAAAAACTAATTTTTAATAATATAAAATATTTAAGTTATTATTATGATTCAAATAAACTAATAAACTAATAAACTAATAAACTAATAAACATGCAAATATTTTTTGATTTTTTTTGCGTTATCGTCTTAATTTTTATTTGCTTCTATTTCCCATTCGTAGATTTTTTCAATCCCCATCCTAATGGTTTTTGATTTACCCATTTTCGTTCCTTGTGGTAATCGTGAATGAATTAACCTTTCTTCATCAATATTTTTTGAAGCCTTGTTTAATAAGTAATCTTTATAAGAGTTGGCATTGTTAAAATTATTATTATTTAGATCAAGACTATGGAAATTACTTGTACTTACCTTATTTGCAGAACATACAAATTTCTTTTCTATATCGCCACATCCTAAAATTGCACCTGTTAAACCGCAAAACTTCTATGGTCCAACCGAAACTGGGATTTCTAAAGTGAACCAAGCAAAAATATTTGTCCCTGTAAATTCGCCAGATGCATAAGTCAAATCATATCCACCCATATTTTTAGTTTTAGAATTATCAATTTCCCACTGAATCTCTGAAATGATATCAAATAGTAGCGTGCTATTAAATTCATTGATAACTGCCTTCATATAAATGGTATCACTATTTAATTTTTTATGATGCTCTATTTAAGATGCAATCTTAGTATTTGCATTTAGCTTGTAAACCCCGTCATTTTCAATGATAGTACCTGTAGTTTCATACCCTTTAACCACAAATGATTGTGATAAAGATTTGTAATTGTTAAAGGTTAATATTTCATTTTTCAAAGAACCATCCCAGTTGACATTGTATTCAATAATGTAGGTGTTTTTTTTATTGTCTCAGTTCCTTTTCACTAAAGGATGAACACCTGATAAGGAAGGCGTAACAATTAAAAGAAAAATAACTACAATTACTTTATATGATATAACTATCTATAAACTTTAGAAAAATATAAAATTATTGAATTCATTTTCTTTTTAATTGAATATCCGTTTTCACACCTAATTTGAATTTATTGCCGCAACTATCAGTCTA
>CAZQGX010000047.1:0-26775 GCA_964593255.1 uncultured Flavobacteriaceae bacterium
TTTTACGTTATCATAGTAAAAAGCTTCCGAGGCACGAGGATTAGTTCAACAACGGCTATATGTCCATTGCTCGTACCTCACAACGGCACATAGCCAAAACGTTAGCTATAATATGACCTAGTGAGCTTTAAAGAAGTTTCTGTTGCATCTGCTAACATTTTCATTTTTTCTTGTCTTTCTGGAAGCGTAGAGTAATAATCTAAAAGGTCTATCAAAACCCTTGTTAGGTTTTTTACTTCATTTTCATTTACATCTAATTCAATTTTTGATTTCATAATTTTTTTCTTTTATTTTTTTCCACCCCTCTCTAAATTACGCTTAACAATTCTGTAAGTATTGTTTTCAAATTCTTCTTTTTTCAATCTGCTAAAATGATACTCTAAACTTTTTTTATCCAGTTCAGTAATTTCTTCACACATAACAGGCAAAGAGCCGAATATTCTCGGCTCTTTTGTTTGCTTATTTAAAAACCAGTAAGCCATTATTCAAAAGTTCTTGTTTCAATAATGCAGTTTTCAAATTTTTCAGGGTCTTCATCAATTAAGCTTTGTAAATAATCTTTATCCTCTTCCATTTCAGGTTCCCAATTGTTAGGATAAAATTTCATTTCCATAGTGTCAAAGCTTTCATCTGTTTTAGTGTTTAAGATGTAGTGTAAAGTTTTCATAATTTTTTGTTTTAAATTGTTATTGATTAATTATTACACTGCAAATATATAACTTATTTTGTAATTACCAAAGAAATAATCAAAATATTTTAATTATTTTGTAATTAGTTGCCTTATCAGGCATTTGCCAACGCTCACAAAAATAAAAGAAAAAGCAATAGTGCTTAATTTCAAAGTTTATGCATATCAAAGGCACAAACCATATACCTATTCGATTGCAGCGGTAAAATCTTTGATGGACCAAGAATTAAACAGGCTGATTCAAAACGCACATGATGAAATTGTGCATTATTCAATTTAATTTTTAACTAAAAAACCTCACGCCCGGCATGGTGTGAGGTTAATTAATCAATACTTATTTCTGGAACAAGTACAAAACAAAAATAGTACACTTTACCGCAAGGGGCAACCGTTATTACAAATCACTTTTAAATCTAAAATGTAATGGCTGTAATTGTACATCCCAATGTTCACAAAGACAAAGAATTTGTTACCGCTGGGCATACGGCAATGCAGGCACTCGATAGAACAGGACTAACTGGAAATGATAGAGAATGTATCGGAGTATTTAGCGGTTTTAACCAGGACTTGCAAAAAAAGGTTGTAAAATGGTCAGTTATGGAAGCCAAAGACACAGAGACAGGAGGATACAAGACCATCAACGGTATAGAGATACGTGTAATGGGGGTAATTTCTTCAAAATGGTAATTTAAATAGTTTTTAAAATGCAGCCTTTAACAGGCTGTATTTTAAAAATTTTACTATCGCTAGAGCGACAGTAAAATTTTAGCCGATCACCTTAGGATCGGCCATTAAGAACGGTCTTGCGTTCATAATGCGCTGCCACTCACGGCGGCAGAAAAGGTATTTACCAGCATCTGAAAAATTTGTGCTATACTTTACTAAGTTTAAACCTTTTAATCGCTTCTCGCTGCTCTTGTCTTTACCGATGTAAGCACTATTGTTTCTATCTTTTTTTACTTCGGTTTTTGCAGCGAGAAGACTGCTTTTAAAATTAGGACATTGAAAGCTATCTATTTTGATTTTTGGCAGCTTTTCATTGTACTCGCCTAACATTCTTTTCATAAATAAATGCTCTTGGTCTTGCCCTATCGTACCTTGATTTAAACTCATTAATTCTACCGTCCAACCGCTCTTTGTACCGTTGCGATTTGTTTCTATACTGTTTTTTAACCAGGTAGCCCAGTCACGCTTTACAGCTTTATTTTGATTACCTGATCTATCATAAAAGGCACGCAGTAGTGACGATGGAAAACCTTTAAAGTAACTTATAAATGTTTCACCTAGATCGTCTATGTTGTCAGGATCTAGTGTAAAAAATTCTTTTAAGACATAGTAATAATTACCGCGTTGCTGCCCTATTATCATGCTCATTTGATTTCCAAAATCAACGCCGCAATCTATAGGTAGATTAGGATCTAGATATTTAAGCGATCGCCAGGTAGGGACGATCTTGTCACCCAGTGGTACCTTGTCATAAAAACCTTGCTTTGTTCCATCTTCATAAAAATGATGTTCTCCTAGAGTAGGATAAAAGGCTTCTCCACGGTTCAATTCAGGTTTTAAAGACAGTACGCTTTTTCTAAATTCTTCAGGACCTAGTGCCTTGTAAACGTCGTCAAAATATCCTTCAGTAAGAATATCGGCATTGGCATAAGATGACACAACATAAAAGAATGTTAAGTCATTTCTGGCAATGTAGTGTTGTATCATCCAGTCTTGTAGAACAGTACGGCGCTTTTCGGCAGCAGTGAGCTGTCCTCGCTCTATACACTTCTTAATCTGTATGATTTCTTTATTGATCTCTAGTGCGGCACGCATCGCAAGTTCTGCCTGGTGCGCGTTGTAATCCTTTTCTCTTTGCAATATCCAGTCATACTCTTTTTCCATTACATCGGGCATATCTGTGGTAAAGGACCAGCCACGGTAATAAATGCTGTTACAAAACTCTACATAACCACGCATGGCAGGAGTGAGCTTCTTTAATTTTTCTGGATTATGATATTTTGTTTCATCACCGTACAGGTGCTGAAAGGAATTACCAGCAACCGAGCTTACTTGATCTAGTGATGCAATAGCCATATACACGCCATTTTTAAGAGAAATGGTATGATTAAATGTTAGCGGCTTTTTATATGGCAGTTTAAAATGATCTGGTGGTCGCTGGTCTAGTACATAGTCGCGACCTTCTACCCAGCCATTGCGATTCCATCCTTCTACTAGTGTGGGAATAATGTTCCTATGCGCATCTTCATAGGTGGCAGCAACAAACGCCTGGTAACTACCTGGCATGTCTTCAGATATTTTCATGCTGCGCTTTGCCAGTATGTTTGCCGTTTTTCCTGTACCACGACCACCTATAAGAAATAGATTTTTAGGTGATATAAGATCTATGGCTAGTTCTATCCACGTGGTGTACCTGCGGTCGCTGTTGGTATCGCTAATCTTTAAAGGCATTGTCTTTATCTTCTACAAATAGTTTAAGGGGCAAGACCAGGGCTTGCTCCATTAAATGGCGTCTTTGTTTATCGGTAATGTCTGGCAGTTGTGCAATTTGTTCTTTTAATTTTGATCTAGACACATGCGGCATTCCCATACGATCTGCATCTATATCATAAATGATCCATGGCTTCACGGCTTCTTCATCTAGCTGTATAGGATCTGGCTGGTCTAACCTTAAGGTTTTGGCCATGTCGTTCAATGCCTTTACTAACTGGGTAAGATCTTTGGTATCTTTGGCTAGCATAATACCGGTATTGATCAACTTTTCTTGTTTTTCGGCAATGATATGACGCCAGGCATCTCTAGAGATCTTGCGCTCGCAATAGAAATGTTCTTGCATGTCGTCATATACCTGACTAGCCAGATGCCTAGTAAGCCCATCTACTTTAACAAGGTGATTGATGATGTTGTCTCTAGAGCCAAATCGATTGACTTTTTGAAACATATTTCTAGTTTTCTCCATTAATTGGAGGTACTCGACTATGTGCGCTGGGGCATTATCACGATCGCCGCTATCTATAAAGATATTGATATCTTCTAGCGTGATGTCTTCTAGTTGTGCAAGATGTTTATTCCTTCCCATAGATGATTCTTTCTTTTTCATCTTCGGCTTTGCGCGCATCTCTATTTTTCTCATACATCTGTATGGCTGTAATGTTTCCTGCCATAGCGTTTTTTTGTAATTGAATTTGTATATCGGTATTGCAAACTAATCTGCCTCTATCATAAGCCTCACGCAACTGGCTGTCTGGATCTGACCATACGGCCTTAAATTTTACTTTATTGACACCTAGATATACGGCTATTTCTCGCCATGAGTATTGCAACCCGGCAAGTTCTTCTATAGTTTGTATGTCTTGATCAATCAAATTCATGTCTTATTTCTATGTTGTTAAATAAGCTTTCGCGAAAGCGGAACAACCCACCATCATTTGCAAATAAATATTGTTCATAGCTTGCATTATCACTCCAGTTACCGCTGCCCTCGATAATGTATTTATTGTCTTTTGTTTCTAATAGTGTAACTTTAGCATGTACCCACGCAAATTTTACCTGAATATTTGCCCTAGTGGCGGCCATTGCTTTTAAATGGTCTATCGTGCCAGGAACACGTTTAATCATGCTATCGCTTATAAGTAGCGTGATTCTATCTATAAAGCCTGTGTCGTGCAATTCTATAAAAGCATCGATCACCTTGCGCGATAAGGAATAAGTGCTGGCATACATGTGGCTTATGCTCTCTAATTGCGCTACAAAAGGAATAAATGTAAAACCGTTAAAACTTTTGTCACTTTGTAAAAAGAAAAACTCGCCCTGTGTGGGCAAGCGTTTCAAATCTCTTTTTACATTTTCTAGTTTTTGAAAGTGGGCGAGCAAGTACCTACTTAGGTGTTGCTCGCTCACTGATTTGCGAGAGGCTATCTCTCTTCTAGAGGCTAGATCAAATAATCTATTTTTGGTCTTGCTCTCCATTTACCGCAGTGTTGTCTTGTACATTATTTAAAACATCAAGTCTAGCTTGCATAAGATCTAACTGCTCTTTACGCTCGTTGATCTTATTTTCAAACTTCAATCTGCTTTCTTCGGTCTTGGCTTTGCCTATCTTTTTTTCGTCTCTAGAGTTGTAAATATTAAAGTTTTTAATATTTTTTTCTAGTGTCGCTTTATTCATCGCATCAACCTCTTGTTGCAATGCGAGCGCTTGTAATTTAGGATGCTTGCCAAGCACTTCTTTGTGCTGTGCATAGTAAGTGAGCTCTTGATAAATATCTTCATTTTCAGTATAATTATCTAGTATCTCACTGCCCAGGGCATACAATTCTTTATTACCTAGATCTGCAGCAGGTACAGCATTTTCGGGATCGCCATAAACTAGCGTTGAAAGCTCTTTATGCTGCTCAATGAAGTTAGTAAAGGCTGTGATCTTATCGGCAACGAGTATTTTAAACTCGTCTGGGCAATCGGCTTCATATAAGAAAGGAAATTCTGCTCTTAATGAATAGCCTGCTTTTACCTCTTGTGGCGCATCTTTAACGACTTTTAAAAATGGATTTTCAATTGGCGCAAGATCTTTAGCATCACTTTGTGGCGCATCTGTCTCATCATCTGCAGCATTTATTTGCTCTTGTGCAGCTTTGTATTTGGCAAGGTCTACATCTGTAACACCAGCAGCTTTTTTAAGATCATATTTAATGCTCTCTAGTCGCTCCTTGCTGTAGCCTGTGCGGTTATAATGCCTTAACGAGCCATTATTATTACCTGGTACCGCTGCCATTAAAGAAAGGCAGTTGTTAAATAGCACTTGTGGCGGTAAATCATCTTTACATAAAAGGTCAATTACCTGTATTTTATAGTCAAGTTTCATAGTTTTTGGGTATAATCAAAGATACATATAGGTATCTTTTAAGGTTGTAATATGAAAAAGCCCAGTAAAAACAGTGTCTTTATTGGGCTTGTGTTAAAGTTTTCTTAATTAAGAGCGGAAAAGCTCATATAAGAAGGTTACACTGCCATTATCTATTTTCTTTAAATGAATGACGGCATTGTTTAAGGCAATCCAGTCGGTCCCGTTTTTAAGAATAATAGTTGCAGCGGTGCTTGCACCGTCTGAAAGTACGGCAGGATTTGCCCCGCCTGCTCCTACAATAGACACTGTTGTGTCTTGGTCTAGATCTTCTGTAGCAACACTTATAGTTGTAAGCGCAGTATCTGACGCTGGCAAGTTATATTGCTGTGTCTCGTTTGCTGCTAGTAGGTCAAGATCAAAAGCAGCTGGGGCATTAGGCAAGGCTAGGGCAAGTGTGCCAGAATAAAGACCTGGAAGGGATTTAGTTCTTGCAAATTGCTCAAACATGAAAGTAAAGTTTGTACTGTCATTGTTTAATTCTTGACTAGGCTTAAATGTCAATGGCGAACACTCTGTACCATATACATCATGATTACCTGTACCATCGCACAGACCTAAAAATAATATACAAGGGGTACCAAACCACTCGGCAGTAAACTCACGTGATGTGATATAGTTACCTGGGTGCAAACCTTCTATTTTTTGTAAAATACCTATGGCATTTTCACCACCCTCTGATGCAAAGCTTAACTTAAGCTCTGAAGGGGTCATGTAAAAGCTGCTAGACTTAGCACCTGGCTTAAGTACATAGTTACCTAGAATGTTAATCTTGCCAGAGTCTCTCTCTGGATATCTTAATATATCTGCCACCGACACAATGTGTACGTTGGGCTTTTTACCTATGGGCGCCGCTGGCGACGCCCCTTGTGGTAATGGTGCTGATTTTCTTACACTCATCATTTAGTTTTTTAGAACGCAGCTATTAAGCTACGTTGCGATTAGTTTCAGTGAATACTCCGTCGATAACAGTAAGCTCTACAAATTCTGCATCGGCATCTAGTGCCGCTGTTGAATTTACTGCAATGTTACCTGCAACGCTCTCTATAGTAAATACTACACCAGTCTTACCATAGATCTTGATTGCTCTACCTTCTATAGGGTTTTCTATGCTTGCAAGTGTTGCAGCAGCACCGCCTATAAATTTAAACTCGTTACCTGCTAGACTGTCTATTGTAGTGTCAGTAAACTCTACAGCAGTAGGCTGTGATGGTAAATTACCAGTGCGTTTTACTTCTTTTACTGTAAGGTCGTTATTAACTACTAGAGTAAGGGTGCCTGTGGTAGCCAGGTTAAAATCTGTACCACCAGCAAGAACAATATTTGCATTGTTCTTTACATTACCAGTTGCACCTGCAGATCCTGTTAATTTAATAACTTGACCAGCAAATTGCCCTTTTAATTGTGTAATGTCGGTAGTCCAGTTGCTATCTACACGCATATTTGAATATAGCGCAGTCACGATGCCTGTAGTGTCGTCATACATAGTTACATCAAATGAATCTTTAAAGATAGGCTGTCCATTGGTCCACACCGTTTGCACTTTAAAGCTATCAGGATCTGTATCGCTCACCACATTACCTATATGGTCAAACTTGATACCTTTTTTATAATCTGCATAAACAAAGAAGTTTCTTTTTAAACTATCAAATTGAAAAATAGAATCTTCATTCTTTACATTACACATAGGGCGTATGTTATCACCCGGAGTAATAAACATAAAGTTAGTACCCTCTAGATCACGCAAAGCACAGATTTGAATATTAGGATAGTTTTCTATATCCATAAGTTCGGCACCAGTATAGTTATTATCACCGCCATAGATCTCTCTCTTACGCAACATTCTTGCACGCACCCATGATGGTGACATGTATAATTTAAGACCTGTAGCATTTTTTACATCTTCTTTAAGATTGCTCTCAATTAATGCCACTTCATGATCTAAAATGTTTTGATTAGTAGGTGCTGCAATAGGGGCAACTTTATATTTTTTAGCAATATAATAGGCTCTCCATAACTGTATTAAAAGACCGTCCATTTTGTGAATAGACTTTCCTGTAATGTTTACATTTTCAGGGATAGGAGAATACACACCGTTGATCATCGCCTGGCGATCTTCTAGACGTGCGTTTTTAACGATCTCTACTAGTAAGAATTCAATAAATGATTTCTTATAGGCTTGTGATCCCTCTTTGTTCCATTCTTGTAACCATGAAGATTCCATTTTTTGCAGCTGGTAACCTTCAAACTCTAGATCAATTTGAATAGGGAATACACGTCCTTCTTCGGCCTTGATTGCTTGTTTATTTTTAGGTAACCATCCTGGCTTTCTCGCCTGCGTTACTTCACCAGTAACAATGCTAGATGTGGCACTTCTATCGCTTACATTATAAATCCATTGCCAGAAAGACGGTAATGTCTCGTCGTCTCTAAAAAGTGACTTAATAGTGTCTGGATTGATACGATAAAAATGATCTGTATCTTTTTGCAAGCGTTCTACACTTAACTTATCCCCCCAGTCGGTAGATGCGTTAATGCTTCCTGCCATTGCTGCCGCATTCCAAGGGCGGCCCTGTTTTGCATCCCAGTCTGCACCAGATGCTAGGAAGTGCGATTGACTGTGCATATCTCCTTTATTTAAAATTTTTCCATCAATAGCCGCTGGATCTCCTACATCTAGAAGTTCTAATTGCTTTATTTTGGCATCTCTTTGCGAGAGCTTGCCTTGCAGTGCGGTAAGTTGCGCCATTGTAATAGACCCAGGCTCGCCATCTTTGGCAACGAGTTCTATCTCTTCTTCAGATACACCGTTGTCTTTAGACATTTGTGCCAGCATATCTTTTACAGACTTAAACTCGCTAGCGGCAGCATCTTGTGCGCGCAGCTCTTTTAACTCGCCATTGATCTTGCCAATCATGGCGTCGATCTCTGCATTTGTCATAGCATCACCATTACTATTTGATGCCATTAATCTTGTTTTTTGTTCTCCAGTAAGATCAAAACTACCGTCTTCCATAACAGGCAAGTTTTGTCCCCAACTGAAAAAGCCGCACAGGAACGTTACCAGCGACAGCGTTTTAATAAATCTTGAGAGTTTCATTTTTTTTCTTTTTAAAGGGTTAATTATAGAATTGATGTCGCAATCTCACGACGAGCATCTGTAAGTTGAGCACTTTGTTTTTTATCCATTAACAGTTGGGACGTGCTAGAAATCCCATCTACTAGTTTTTGCTCTAGAGCAGCTTCATACATAAAGGTCCTGCCAGTAAGTGCATATTCTTGCACCCCTGGACGTGCATCTCGCACTGCATTTTGAAACTTTTGCGCCATGGGCGACAGCATTTCTTTATTAATACGGTCATAATTACCCGCCAGTACTTCTTCAAAGACCTTGTTTTTCTCGCTGCTTTCTGGTGGTGTTATCCTGTGGCTTTTATACCCCATGGATTCATAATGCGGTATAGCATCCATAATAGAAAGTTGCACGCCTATACTACCTATTACCGCACTTATATCATTATCTACATATATGGGGGCTTTCATAGCAATGGCAGCCCAGTAACCTAGTGAGCAGCATTGATCTACTATCACCTTTATAGGTGTGGTTCTTGTTAAACCAAATTGAATAAATGGAGCAATAGCGTTTACAGACCCTCCAGGAGAGTCAATGTATAAATGTATTTCGGTAATATTGGGATTGCGATCTGCACGTGATAACTGCGCAGTTAGTTCGTCAGCTCCCCAGGTGCAGTAATCACCATATTTGATGATAGGACCTAGCATATTTATTTTTGCAGTGCTGCCCTGTGGTATATCGATGTTAAAGCCCTGGCCTATTTTATCACCATCAAAGTTATAGATGTCTACCGACATATCTGGATGAAATACTTCGTCCTGGCTTTTTACAGCTTCTATATTACCAGTCTTATTAAGTAAAGAAGATACCAGCTCACCACTATTCATAATGAAAGTAGTGTCAAGCATCCATACACCTTTTATAAGCTCGTAGGCAAGAGAATTTCTTTTCATACTACAAATATCAAGGCATGCACCGCTTTTACTTGTAACATGAAAAAAAAGCAAAAAAAAGCCCGCTTATAAAGCAGGCTTGTAGTTTTAATCTATTTATAGTGATGGAGGTTATTTAATTAAACCCCATGTTTATAATCGTATTGTCATCATTATCTTTTGGAACCAGGTATGGCCTTAATTCTAGAGCGCCACAAATACGGTAGTAATTAATAAGGCTCATGTCTACCTTGCCAGCCCAATAGTCATATAGTACCGATCTTGATATACCGCTTTTTTTGGCTAACCATCCTATAGATTTATTATCATCTTCTAGAATACTTTGCCAGTAATTGATAGTTATTTTTTGTGATTCTTTTGCAGCTGCAAGGTAATTTGTGTTTTTGCTCATGTTGTTATTGTTTTTTAAAAGAGTTTATGCGTAAACTTAAGCCTCCAACAGTAATTGGTGTTTTTCAATTGTATAAAACTCGACAGAAGCATAGCCATTTGGTTCAATTCCTCGTGTTAAAGTATCAAAAGCCTCATTTGTAATCGATGTAATTTGATAAGGCTTTCCGTTTACTTCCATGACTAAATAATACATCCAAAACTTTTCTGGGCAATCAGGTGGGAAAAACACCTTAGCATATATTCTTGCAGGATGCTTTGAGTTTTTTCTAAAATGTGTTTTTTTAAATTGTTTGATTAATTTACCACAAAAAGTTAAATTAAATTCGTGTTATATGACTTTAGTTTTTGAAAATAAATTACTTGATCATTGTTTTGTTTATCACTCCAGTAACTTATAGCGTTATTGCAGGCTATATTAAATAACCTGCTTCTTTCCGCTTTTCTTTGTTCGTGTGATTGTAACATTTTTATAGTTCGATTTCGTTTGCTCTCAAAATCTCATTAACTAAAGCCTCTTGCGCTTCCTCTCTGCTTTCGTAATATCTTCCGTCATTATCTTCATCATCATAACAATCATCAAACGCTGCATCAATTGCCATTGTGTTTGTCGTTGTAGTTTTAAACTCTATTTCTTCCATTTCAATAGAAATACTAAAGTGCCCGTAACCAGTTTTTTTGCTTCTTAAAGTTTCAATTAATGTTTTCATGTTTGTTTGTTTTAATTAGATGCACAAATATACAACCTATTCCGACATTTCGGATAATTAAAACAAACATATTCGTTATACTACATATTAATCGGTTAATGTGCTTAAATTATAAAAGTTATTTCCAAAGTGATGTTTGACCCTTATTAGTAGGGTCACAAAACTTTAGAATAACTTTTGAATCTGCTTATTAAAGTGTTAAAACCACTTATAACCTACAGATAATTTTAAGCCTGATATGCCATAGGTAGATTGTCCTGGTATGTTTACTAGGCCTGCAAATGGTATGGCTGCAAATGTAAACCTGGTGCCGGTAACCGATAGCCTGGCATCTATAGACAAGGGAATTGTAGGGGTGGTGTTTGTAAAGGAGTAAACCTGTGAGTTAATTTGGGTACTAAATCCTATGCCTTTTGATAGGCCTTTCCACACGTCTATCTGGTCGCTAGCTGTTTGATCTATTGCCTGGTCTCGCAGTCTATCGGCTATTAAATAGTCGTTGTGTTGCTGAATGGTTTGCTGGTGTATGGCTTGCAGGCTATCGATGGCTTTTTCAGTTCTTGATAGCTTTTGTTCTAGGTGCTTTATTTGCACGAGTAAGCGATCTCTATCTAGCGCAATGTTTGCCAGTTCTTGGGCTTTTTGAAAGGGCAGTATAACGTTGCCAGTTTCAGGGTCTATACGTGCGCTAGTATCTTGCGCTGTTAAGAATGTGCAGCACAGTGTCTGCATTATAATAGCGATAAATAGTTTTTTCATAAGGCACGTATTTAATGTCTTGCTTGATTTCTTTAATAATTTTTAAAAATCTTTCTTCTTGATCGCACAATAGCTGTTGCTGTATCTCGCTTTCGCGAAAGCGTAAATCAATTAATTCCTGTCGTTTTTGTTCTAGTAGCTGGGTTTTTTCTAATTCTTTTGTATAATTATCGCGCAGGTAGAAAAGTACTAGACCTATAAGAATAACTATCCATATAAAGCTGTTACTGGGGTGCAGCTTTTCTTTTATGGTAGTGATAAGGCCCATTAGACTAGATTTATTAAAAACTCTTGTATAATTCTTGCCATTTTTTTAGGTCCGTCAATGCGGTCACAGTCGGCAGCATTACTGCCAAAAAAGGGCTCGATTAAAATGGTAGGTGCCACTGTATAAAACACACTTGCAAAGCCGCGATCACGATCACTGCTTAGGGCTTTAAGACCAGCATTGCGCAATCTTATCCCTGTATTTTTATTTACTGTGTTACTAAATAGTTGGGCAAATTCTTTACCCTTTGCACTTTTAAAATAGTACAATGTCTCGCAACCATTTGCCCTGGGTGATGCAGCTGCATTAAAATGAAGCTCTATTACTAGATCATAAGCGCACTTGTTTATTCTAGCAGCTGTATCTTTTATACGGCTGGTATATCCCTTTATTGCAGGGTCATGGACATATATATCTGGCATGTCTAACCTTAATAAAGTAAGGTAGGCAAGTGACTGCTGGTAAAAATCCCACTCTGCTAATTTAAGAAAGGGAGAATAGGCCCCTTTACTATTCTCGTGATGTCCTATGACTATGGCTGTTTTCATGATGCAGGGGTAACATTAGGTGAAATGGTAAGAAGTTCTAATAGTTCAATCGTCTCTGGATCACCAGCGTTCATTTTTTTTAATAGGGGTAAAACTGCCGCCATTCTTATTTTCATAAGCGACATATCGTTTTTAAGCGTTTGCAGCTCTTTGTCAATGCGTTTATTGTGTGCCTTTTCCATATCTAGCTCTTCAATGATTTCGATAAGTTTGATTTCTTTGGCTAGGCGGTGTTCCTTAAAAGCGTCGGCAACCCATTTTGCAGCTCCTATTATAGCTGCTACACCACCTAAAACCCCTACTATAAGATTGCTGTTTGTATCTAACATGTGATCGTTTTGTAATTAAATAAATGCTTATTACTTACAAAATTAACCTCTATTACCACCGATTGATGTAACATGAAAGCCATCGTCATACTTGCGATACTTAGGCCTTATTCTAAAGCGTCTAAGAATCTCGTCTCGCTTTACACTGCGATAATACACCTGTCTAAATCCCTCTATAGAAAAACCGTAAAGAAATAAATCATAACGTTCCATAAAGCTAGAGATCGATTTCCTGATGACATCGTCAGTCTCTTCTCTATCCATCCTGCCGATGATGTAATAGATCATTGCGGTGCGCATGATGTCTTCTAGAAAATTATTAAGGAAAGATGTACCCCTGGCATCTAGCATAATGTGATTGTTATTATCATCTAGAAAGCAGCCATACATGTCTTTAAAGTTATCGCACAATTCTGAAAAGCTGAGATAACATGTCACCTTGTGTGATCTATTTACTGCCTTAGAAAAAGAAATGCAATGTTGTAGCATGTGCCCTACTGAGCTGTGCGGTGATACAGGTGCGGTAACGGTAATGACACCGTTTACCTTTTTATCTTCTTTACCCAGCTCGCCATATAAAAAAGGAATCAAATGCGAGTGTATTACCGCAGGTACAATCATTAAAAGATAATTTTATAGAGTTTCATAACTACTGGGTGCGTGGCGCATATTACGATCAAAGCAATGCCGGCAGTTAAATAGGTAATGAATGGCCAGTAGTTAATTTTAAAATCATAAATATAAACCGTGATCCTGTCTTCCAAATCTTTATTAGTAGGCGGTAATTTTCTCCTGCGCTTAAACGAAATCGCAAATCGCAATGGTCTTATTATAGCTAATAAGCCTACTCTCTTGTCATAATGAATACTTGGGTCACCGAGTTGTTTCATCACTTTGGCCATTGTTAGATCTGCCTTGATCAAATTATCAAAAGAATGGGTAAAATTGATCGCGTCTAAATAGTCATGTATTATAGCAGCAATGTCATAACGATAGTCGCCTATCTTATAAAGTTCTACATCACCACTGGCGCCGTCATACTTTTCGGGCTCTATCATGAAAAAATCAAAAGCATTCTTAAAAGTGCTGATCATAGAACTATCCACATTGTGAATCATATGTTCTACAAGAATAAACTTGTGCGCCATAAGTGTTTTATGATCTTTTTCTAATAGCGCAAAAGGTTGTTTTTTCCAGGCTTTTTTATTTGTAAAACTGCCTATGCTTACGCTTTTAAGTATGCTAATGATTCCCATGATTTTTTTATTATGAAAATAATAAATAAAATCCAACTGCAATAGCACCATATATAGCACCTAGCATAGTAGCCCATACATCTTGCCAATCAAAAAAATTGTTTTCCATAGTAAATGATCTTACTATTTCCCATCCACAAGCTACCATAAATGTAACTACGAAAGAAAATAAAAAACCACTAAAATTTGTGTAAACACCATCGCCAGCAAATAAAAAAGTTGCTGCAATAAAAGTGATAATGAATAAAGCCGCACCACCTACTTGATGCAGGATTTTGTCGTCATCGCCTAATTTTTGGTAGAATGTTCTCATTGTTTTAAGTTTTTTAATTGTTCAATTGTTCTCTTTTTAATAGCTTCATCTTCTTTTATTACTTGCTCTTTTTCTTGCTCTTGCTTTTCTTTGAGAAGTTGGTAGTAAAAGTTTAAATTTTTGTATTTTTTCTCTATTACTAGATAGTCGTACAATCCTTTTGTTTCATTAAACTTTTCTTTGTTGATGTCTTTTTGCTCAAAGTATAATGTTTCTTTTGCAGTAAAGGTTCCCATGTTATAACGGTATTCTGTCACATACCATACTGGTAATTTTTGGGGTACAGGCACACGATAAAGAGTATCTACTTTTGGCGCAAATTTGTCAACCTTTTCTTTCTTTTTGAACCATTGTGCATTTGCGGTTAATGATGCTATGATAAGCAGCATTGTAATCATTGTTGTTACTTTTTTCATTTTTATTTAATTTAATCGTTAATATTTACGGGGTCTGGATCAGTGTTTATCACCCAATCTTGTGGCTGCGATCTATAAGCGCATAAACCATCTGCATAAGTTATCATCTGAAATTCAAATAATAAGGATTGTGCTATTAATGAGGTAAACTCGTCTGGAAAATTATCGTTTACTAAAATGTCGTTATTAAGGTACCTAAATAATGATGCTATCTCAACGTTTAAATATGGTGAGTTTCTTTGTTTTATAGTTACCTTTTGGGCATTCTCCCCTGTACCAACCCAGTAATAATGTTCTAAAGAAGCTACAAAACGACCCTTTTTTATCTCAAAGTGCATGTCAGTAACTTCTACATTTATGATTGCGGTACTTCCATCCTCACTATCATAAGGGAGTAATACGGTACTTTTTATTATTGCTTCCATAATTTTTTATTTAATAGCCATTTAATTCTACTGTCCATCCATCTGCTCTTAGTGCATCTACAATCAATTTTCCTGCTGCACTAGGTGTTGCATTTGTCCCTAAGCTTAGACCTATTATCTTATCTCTTCCTGAAATTTGAACTCCTGCTAACCTAGCAGTATTAATTGATGTTAGTATGTTATCTACTCCTTGAACGTCTATCTTATTGTTTCTAAATGAATTACTAAAGTCAGTTGCTGGGCAATTATCAAAGTAATTAGGTAAAAAAGTTGTCAAACCACTATTTACGCAAAATGCATTGAATGCAGAAGAAACTGTAGCATTGCTAACATCTATATAAGGTATTTGAGTTACTAATGAAGTACCATTAAACATAGAGGGCATTTGAGTAATACCTCTAAATTGAGTAGGATCAGTTGCTGTAATTATCATATTTGAACAACCAGTAAATGCAACATTTTGACCTGTGCTTCCAACACCATAAATTCCCCACTTAGTTATATTTGTAAGCTTCAATTTATCCCCACCATTAAAAAAATAAAACCCTGTAAATCTTCCCGAAATTTCAACAGTATGTATGCCTGCTCCACTGGGGAATGTTATAGTGTGGTTACCTGTTAAACTATTAGCTTCATAACCATCAGAAGTTTTTATGTTATAATTGCTACCACTATTTACAGGAATAGTAAACTGGTTAGAATTACTAGTTCCAGTATTATTACTATTTACTATGAAAGTAAATGGGTCTCTAATTACGCTAAAATTACCTGCGTGTATCATATACTTTGTTTTACGTTTCCATAAACTTTATAGGTGACTTTAGAATTTACAACCCCTAAACATTCTATACTTATTCCTGTAAAACCATTTGTAACTAAACTCCTTTGTAATTTTAAAGTACCGTTTGCAGGGTCATAACCTAAAACATCTACAGTAGCAGAGTCAAAATTTATAGGATATTCATTTTCTCCATAAGAATTTACAGAACATAACATACCAGCTACGTTTAAATTACTTAGAGTAAGGTTTAGAACGTTGTTAGTAGTAGCATAATAGCTCAACCCATGAGAACTTGAATTTATAGTAAGATTCGTGCTAAAAAGAGTAGACCTCAATCTCGG
This sequence comes from uncultured Flavobacteriaceae bacterium, assembly GCA_964593255.1. Lineage (GTDB taxonomy): Bacteria > Bacteroidota > Bacteroidia > Flavobacteriales > Flavobacteriaceae > Nonlabens. Next base: position 16,160 of record CAZQGX010000047.1, read on the forward strand.
TATTCTAGTACCACTTAAATACCAAGCTCCATCATAAACGTAAACCCCAGAAACCCCATCAAGTTGATAAACGTGTAGTCCTGTTGCTGGAGAGGGTATTGCCAGTCTTTGAGCTTCTGTCATTCTAGGGAATGGAATAGAGCCTTTTGTAGTGCTACTTATTTCAAATTTTGCGCTTGGATCTATTGTAGTAAAAACATCATATATATGTAAATCCCTGCTTGAATGTATCCCGTTAGTTCCTATAAATGTATGAAAAGTACCGTTAACGCTTTTAATATTAATACTAGCAGTTTCAAATACTATTCCCCCACCCAAATCTAATATTTTCGAACCATCCGCACTATCTATTCCTACTTGCAATTGTTTCGGTGCAGAACCTAAACCTGGACTATCAAAGACTAAAAAAGGCACGTTATTACCTGCATTATCACTTGTTATCTCTATTCCTTTAATAGGAAGAGATGCGCTATCTACCAAACCATTCATAGGTGTATTAGTTCCTATTCCCACACTGCCATCTAAATAAACCGCATCTAGGGGGTTAGTACCATCGACAAATTTACCTGCACTAACTAAAAAGTAATCACTAATACTAGCAGTACTTGCAGCTAACTTAACATAAGCCTTTGTACCTGCTATATACACATAGCCTTCTATTTGATTTATTTGGTCTGCGAGCATTGCAGCAATATTTGCGTATGGCGGTAAAGGTGATGCAGGGAGGCCGTAAACAAATTCAACCCAATCAGTGTTTTGAATACCATTTACTAGCTGGTAATCTTTTCCCTCGCTTACTACCCGCCTGCGCATGCCTATTTTTCTTTTGGCAGTAGGAATGTTGTTTCTGGCGGTAATATCATCTACTGTGTCAAATCCTTCTATAGTGGGGGTTAAGTCAATTTCATTCCACTGGGTGTCTAGTGCGATAAAAACAATCACCTGGCTATTGCTAGTGGTATAGGCATAAGCACCATCAGTAGGTGTGGGATGGGCTAGTTCTACTGCATTGAGATTAGCGTATCTGCCTTTATATAAATCCTCTACCCCACCAGGAACGCCTGCCTGTATAAAACCTCTTAAAGCTCTTACTACTAGATTCCAATGTTCGGCAGGTATCCAGTACTTTTCTGGAACGCCCTGGAGTGCTTTTACTCTAGATGGTAGGTCTTCTTTATCGTCAAAATCAAATATCGTACTCATGTCTAATTAAATAAAAATATAGGTAGCTCATGTGGTAGGCCTAGGTTAAGATGTGCATCATTATAACCAATAGGGGCAATGCTTTGACAGGTATAGGTAATAATGGTCATGTGCTCATCACGCTGAACATCACATAAAGGTTTGCGGTTTTGACGGTGATCGTTGCGGCCCATAAGTAGCTCTTTACCATTACTGTTTTTTATATATACAAATTTGGCACGCTCGTATTCTTTAATTCTAGCAATTGCTTGGCTATCGTAATTAGGAAATTGTATAATGCACTCTTGCTCGTAAAAGTTTCCTGCAGTAGTTCTTTTTTTGCTTTCGCGAAAGCGTACAGAAGATCTACCAAAATAAGAAGTCTGTCTAATGCCATCTAGCATGCGACTATCGTAAAAGCCCTGTTGACTATCATCGCTAGCAGGCACAGCAACGGCGGTCGCATCTATAGCAATACCGCAAATGGTAGTTAATCCAGCAAGGAGTGATGAAATTTCCATAATTCAAAGATACATATAAGTATCAAATATTCACAAAGATACATTTTATCATTTTATTACATAAGGGTAAAATTTTAAGAGGTGCGCAGTGGTGATGGAATGATACCTATATCAAATTGTTTTACCCTGGTATGTGAAAATAAAAAAGATCTAGAGCATATGTGGTGGACTTGTGAGATGCTTTATCGCAATAATGCTTACTTTAAAATCATGCGAGGGAGTGTCATACCATTTATTAAAAAAGCTGAATGCGACGACGTCATTGCTGCAGGTCTGGCTAAAACACACCAGCACAACAAAAGATTTACCACAACCATAAAATCCCTAGCAGCCATAGATCAACTGATCGCAAATACTGTTAATCAAAAAAGAAGTGCCTTGCAGTTGCAAAGTATTATGTTACAACGGTTTTTATAAATAACAAATCCCCGCTATTGCGGGGATTTAATTTATTGGTGTGGGTGATGTGGGGTGTGTAAGTTTTTAGAAACGCTTGCTTTTCATAGAAAGGTAGCTACCAATCAAACCGCCAGATAGAGAGCAGGCGATGATAGGCAAATAGGACCATTCAAATTTTGTGATTATTTCGTGCATTGAAACTGCACCAATAGCAATAGAAACAAGCCAAGCTAAATGCACAAAAGTGCCACTTATTAAAACTTGTGTAATGTCATGTTTTGCTATTGCTTTGACATTCCAAGTTCTACACCCAATAAATATAAGCTGGGTAACAAAGACGATAATTGAGTATTTTAATATCATGTAGGGTGAGTTTTAGATTATAGTTAGTTAGGCACAATTAAAAATCAGAGCCATAAAAATAGTCGTCATTATGTCTGTATGTGTTTTTAACTGTATTACCATTTTCAAACGTTACTGTTATCGTTCGCTTGGTTTTGTTTGTAACCATTCCTTTACCGTTTCTACCGCTTTCTACTTTTTCGCCTATTTTAACATCTTGTATTGTTCTCATATTTTTAATTATTAGTTTATCGTTTAATTCAAAATTATTTTTTCAAAGTCGCACTACGCTTATGCTTTTCATTATATTTTACTTTTATAGATAGTTATAGATACATGTGCCGATAGGCGATAAACGATTCTTGTGTCGCTGTATTTTTGCTCTATTACTTCTAGTGGTTTACAGCGGTTATGTACATAGTTAAGGCTTCTTGCCTGGCGTTTTACTGCTTCTAACCATCTGGATAGTTCTTGTTTATTTTTCATCATGCGACGGTCCTCTCGTTGCAGGTAAAAACAAATTTCTGTCTCTAGTTTATTTAAATTCCTTTTACTCCAGGAATGAATAAACATGTACTGCTGCTTTTGGATTTTAACTGGCATTGATTTATTGTTTATTCATTAGTATGCGATTAAAAGAAAGCATAAACTTTGCTGCATTGATCTCTCGCTCTTTTAACCAGTCATCTGCCTCTATTTCTTGTATAGCATTAATATATTCCAGGTACCTGTGTTCTGCATTTTCATCTAGAATATACGTTGAATTAAAAAGTATGGAATTGTGAATATTGCACTGTTTATCTTGCAGCTCTTTTTCTAGCGCAGCGCGCTCTCTTTTTAAGCTTTCATTTATTTCTTTAAGTGATGGCATCATCACTGTATGAAAGTAGATCACAAATGCAATAAGCATTATGACTACTATGGCGTCTATTATTAAATTTTGATTCATGATCTTTTTATTTTAGGGATTGTTTTTTCTTTTTATCTGATTGTTCTAGTTCTAGCTGCTTTGCCTTGCGCAAGGCCTCTATTGCTTGTGCTCTATGCTCTTGTGCATGTTGCCAGCTGTTGGGCGTGGGCGACTTCATGGCAAGGATCTTTTAATTTTACAAAAAGAAAGCGATGGTTTTATTTTATGCTGCACCGTAGTACGTGGGCGCAAATGGTTAAAAAAGGTTTGCTTTTCTTGATCTGTGAGCAGTTCACCGCTTGCAAGCCAGTTGCCGCAACTGTCTTGAAATACATTCTTGCCATTTACTGTGGCACTGCGCTCGTCGTCTGAAATTTTTATTGTTATCATGATGCTTGTGGTATTTGCGCTTTTGCGAAAGCGAGATTATTATTAAAATTATTACTGATGATTCCTGGTCCTTGCTGTACATAAATGCGATCTTGTTTTAAAAAATCGGCTATTTCGTGCATATTGGTGTGCGGTTGTAGATGCCTGGGTATGTCGCCATCTATATAATAAATGCAGTCGTCCCGGATATGTTTTTTGGTATATGCCATATCATCCCTGGTGGCGAGTCTTAAGGATATTTCATAATCTATACCTGGTATGTTGTATTTGTACAGCCATATCATATTGAGCTCACACTTTACATACAGCTCTACCACATCGGTTCTAGGCGTTAAGATCTTAGGCAGTTGTACCTGTCCATTTTTTATAATAAAATAGGGCATGCCATAATGAAGCGTGTACCTATTGTGCAACATGTCGATGGTTGCCTGGTGTAGTGTGATTTTAGTTTTCATGGGTATCTAATTGATCAATGGCATGCAGGGCCGCCTGTTTAACATCATTAAAAGTGAGGGCAACTTGCAAGCGCAAACAGTCTAGTATATCATACTTTATGCGCTTTGTAAGTTCTACCACCTGCATATTGGTCTTGCAGGTTTTAAAGATCTGCTCCAGCTCTTCTTTACTGTAATCTGGTTTTAAAAAATTCATAGTCAATTTATTTTAGTCATTTTGGCTTTTCACTTTCCACACATCCACACCTCACATTTTCAATACTTTAGGTCTTAATCGGTGTGGATTGTGTTGGAAACTAAAAACACTTTCCACACCTTCCAACACATTCCGCACGCTTTCTACACACTTAATTATTTCATTTTTAATTAATTAACCTATGTGTGGAAGTGTGGAAAGTTTTTTGGACGTTTCAGATTTTTTCTACACATATTTTTTTTAAAAAGGCAATTCATCGTCATTTCTTCCAGATTTTTCGCCTTTGTCTCTATCATTTGGTGAATTCGGTTGGGTTGCAGGGAAGGAACCAAATAAATTACCTGTGCCATTAGCTCCTGATTCGCTAAGCTGAAACTGCAACTGGTTCATTATTTCTTGGCCAACATCGATCACACCCAAGTTTAATTCTATCGCACTCGTATTAATCGCATTGCGACCGCTGTCCATGCGCTTGCTAGTATGATCATTGATATATGCCTGGCTCTTGCGCAGCTCGGTAAGCATGGTCATTTTACCAGGCGCCAAATTCTTGTACTGCAAGAACCACTGGCGTTGCACACGCGAGTAAGCATTTGTAAAATTGAAAAAGATGCTTTCACCCTCTACCGTAAAATCTTCATGCACCCGCAACTGATCGTTGCGCTGGCCACGCATTGATTGTAAAAAACAATCCCACCAGCGGTTGATCAAGCTATTTGCATTGCGCTTGCGCTCTTGATTGATTAGTATTTTTTCAAAGTTTGATAACAACTCATCTAGAGTAAAAGGAAATTTCACTACATCATTAAGCGTTAAGAAAACACCGCCCAAAACGCTCATATTTCCTACCATACGACCATTAACGTCAACCACTCGTTGTTTTAAAGTCTCTTTAAATGTGCGTAGATTCTTCTTAAAGTGTTCTTTAATTAAGGGTCGCAGGGAAATGAAGGCATCACTAAAACCACTCACGCCCTTGTGATTCATATCTGCCAGTTCTTGATAGTCTTTATCTTCCTGGGCAGTAAAGGTTGATTTAGTCATTTCATTCCAGATCAACCTTGTGATCAATGCATCACTCTCTGGATATTCATTGCCAGTAAGTAAAATACTAGACAGCACAGGCGTCTCGTCTGTCGCCACTCTAGATTCAATATTCCCGATCTCTTTACCGCGACGGTCCCAAAATCCTTTTAAAGTACCATCTAGTTTTTGATCACCACGCTTATATTCTGATAGGTGCGTAATGCAGTTTGCAAACTGTGCCGTCTTCCTAATTTGTGCTGTAAAGGTGGAATTACCACCCTCTAGATTGATTGCATTTTGTGGCTTTCCAAAAAAGGATTGACAACACTCGGCCAGCATGTCCTTACCGGTCGATGCAGGACCATAGAAAAATAGTAGCGGGAAATTACCACCAGTAGATTGTACTATAAGATCAATATAAAAACTGGCCACAGTAAACATAAGCGATGGTATGGCATGCTCTCTATGTACTTTTACCATAAGCGATGTGTAATTAAGAAAGCTCATGTCGGTTGTGTGTGCTACAAATCTTTTTTGCGGCGTGAACTTGTACGGGTTATTTTTATACACCTCGTTTGCACTAGGAATGTAGTAGCTGGTATTTTTAAATTTAAAAACACCGTTGCTCTCTATATTAAAAGCATCCTGTCCAGGAATAACCACTCGATTGTTCCATACCCAAAATCCTTCAGACTGCCAGCCCAGAACATCGATCTTGCGGCCACTACCCATTTTATCAAATAGGTAGGCACGCAGTTTATTAAGATCGCCACGATTACCTTTAAAAAAGTAGTTTCCCTGCTGCGTAACTACATTATCAAAGTTTTGAGGTGTGTTCACCGCATCGCTGGGCACATCAAAAATCACCTCTTTATTAAGCACATTGACGATGCGCAATAATTTGGTAGGGAATTTCTCGTCTACCATGTGTTGTATGATCTCTATAGAAAAATTAGATATAGATCTAAATTTATACGGCTCTTCCTCACCAGTGCGCACATAGATTTGGTTTTTTGCCTGTATGATCTGGTAGCGGTCGGCTATTTCAACTAGTTCTTTAGTTTCATCTACACCATCTGGAAATTGATACTTGCCTATATATTCAAAATTATCTTGAATTTTGGCAAGCTTTGCCTCGTATATCCATTTTTTAAGAATGGTTGCCGTGATGGACGATTCTTTAACCACCCATAGGGTATAGGTTTCTGAAATAAAATCTTCATCAATATCTGCAATAATGGCTGCTAGTTTTTTAGCCCCTGCAGCTTTCTCGATCTCGTTACCAGTAAGGTGGTGATCTATCAACACCTTAAAGCCGTCGATCTCGTTTACATCAAGAAAATCCTTTACGTTTTTGTATTGTTTTTTAAGAGCGATATTGCACAGGCCATTACCTATAATGCGGGTAAGATCATCAGGATCTACACTGTCTGGAAAAGGCACCACGCAAACCGAAAAACCCTCGTTTAAAAAAATAGGTATGTTTCTTATCGCTGCCTTTATCCCAGCACTGTCGCCATCTAGTGCAAGCGTTACCTTTTTACAAAAACGCTTTAAAATCTTTGCCTGTTGACTACTTATGGCAGTACCACAAGGGGAAATGGTGTTGGGTATTCCGCTTTCGCGAAAGCTGATCACATCATTATAACCCTCTACAACAAAGGCATTGTCTAGTTTACTGATGCTGTTTTTTGCCAGGTGCAAGGCATACCAAACCTTAGATTTGTCATACAACAATGTTTCAGAACTGTTGATCCATTTTGCAGCTTTACTATCGCCAGTGGTATCTCTACCCGCTAGACCGATGATCTCGCCGCTTGCATCGTGTATAGGATAGATCACTCTATTCCAATACCTATCCTGGTTCTTTTCATTAATAAGGTGCAATTGCACACCTTCAGACACCCTGCCAGATTCACTCAGCTTTTTATAAAGGAATTGATTGCCCGGTGCAAAACCTATTTGATAGGTATCTGCCACCTCTTGATCATAGCCTCTTTTTTTAAGCTCGGCATGCGCAGCAGTACTGCTTTTATCCTGTAATAATTCATGATAAACCCTTGCACTAGCTTTAAGAACTGGTAATAACTGCAGTTCTTTTTCTTTACGTTCAGCATACACAGCTGCTTGTTTGCTATCGCTATATTGAACAGATAGATTTAACTTTTGCGAAAGGTATTCAATAGCTTCGGGATAAGATTTATGCTGCACCTTCATTAAAAAGCTGATGGCACTATTACCACCAGTACCAGATGAAAAGCATTTCCAAATACCTTTAGATGGAGAAACGATAAAAGAACCAGACTTTTCATTACTTAATGGCGATAGGCCTACCCAGCTGGCGCCTTGTTTTTTAAGAGGGATAAAGTCCTTGATCACCGCAAGCAGGTCGCTTTGATCTACTACTTTTTCAATAAATTCTTTGTCTATATATGCCATGTAATGTATTTTTTAGTTCGCTTTCGCGAAAGCGAAACAGCCATCTGTATTATTATAATTCATTGAGTTTTGCGATAACGCGATTGCGTTGCACTTTAAGATTGCTGAATAGGGTAGCTCTAGCAGCGGTGTCTTCATAATCATTGATATTTAAAGACTCAATCTTTTCTAGCTGTGCTTTTAATATTTTTTTACTTAATAATTGCAATGCGTCGAAAAACATAATAGCATCGGAGGTAGTAGTAGTAATATCTTTATTTATGTCCATAGTCTTTTGAGATAAAGGGCGGTGATGGCCGCCCATGATTAATAGATGATGTGCGGTTGAATGATGTTAAGGGCAACCGCTACCCGTGTAATTTCTTGTTTGGTCATGACCCCTAGTTTTTCATATAGGCGTTTTTTGGCCAAGTGAAAAGAGCCTAGTGGCATGCTTAATTCTATAGCAATGACCTCGTTTGTTGATACCGTAGTAAGTAATTTGATCAATTTGATGTCCTTATAAGAAAGGCGCTTGCTGTTGTAGACAGGTAGTTTACAAACGACCCCCTCGCCAGCACAGTTGCCACGATTAGGACATTCCCAGTACTCGCCACATTGCTGGTCCTCGCCAAAATCTGGAGTGTGATCTAGCCCACCAAAACGGCATGAAGCAAATTTTTTAATTTGCGATTTGGGATCGTTAGGAAACCATTCTTTTAATTGCTGTAGAGCAGCAATATCAGTATAAAGAACCTGGTTGATCCTGTTAAAGATCTCTATAGGTAGATCGTCAAAATCAATAGTTTTACCGCCATGAATGGCTAGTAGTTTTGAGCCGTGATTGAAGATCTCGGTGTTAGCGCAAACCATGCCGGGATACACGCCAGTGTTTTTAAATTGTTCCATAATTAATTGATTAAACTGTTACTTTTTCTATAGTAGACTTAAGCTTTTTCATTGCCTGCTGGTACTTACCTGCTACTTCTAGGATGCACATAAAGACGTTTGCATCCTTGGTGCGACCAGATCGCACGTGTCTTATATAGGCTGGTGAATAGTTATCATCCAGACCTTTTTTTTCTGCAATTTTTAAGACTTCGTCTACATAAGTGCGGGGAAGAAAATCATTTAAAAGAGCATCTATATCTTGAGCGAGAATATCATCCTCCTGCTCTTTGTGTAAACGCATATCGTAGAACTCGCAAAAATTATTTAAGTTTGCCATGTATCAATTTGTATTATCGTGTATCATGGTAGCAAAGATGATACGTATTTGTTTCTTATGCAAGTAATGATACTTATTTGTATCAATTATAAATTAAATACCATACCTATGATAACTTTTGGAGAGAAATTAAAAGCGGTTTTAAAGAAAGAAGGCATTACGCAACAAGAATATGCCGACCGTATTGGCACTAAAAGAATGGCCATAGGTCATTTAGCAACCAATAGGCGTGGGTATAATCAAAAGGATATAGAACATCTAGTTGAACAATTTCCAGATGTTGATTTGAACTGGTTGCTTAAACCTCATGAAGTTTTAAAAAAATTAGAGATTGCAGTACCGCCTGAAAAATATGATCCTGCATTAAATAATGCAGTCTTAAAGAAAAAAATGCTGGAATTATTGAATCAAATAGAATAATGTTTGACACAATGATGACACAAGGATTAAAATACTATACTAAAAACTAATAAGTTACGTCTTGTGGTGTAATTCTGCCGAGGTCACTAAACGGGAATTTTCAATATTATTTTGAAAGTTCTCGTTTTTATTTGCTCCTAACTTGTCTGATAAACAGGCGATTTGAGTAAAAATTGAATTGACTCTAAAAGTTTGAACTCGCTTGTTTTTGAAGTCATACCCTAAACCGTCTGGAAACAGCATATACTGAACTGCTCTCTTTGTTTCAATATTCCCAGAACTCCATAATAACGGGAGGTTAAGCGCATATTTGAGTGCTAGATTAATGGACTTTTTAAGGTTTGAACTATCAAAGCTGTGAGACGATAAATTATCTTTTTTTTCTTTGATTTCAGCAGATAGTTTTGCTTTAAACTTATCGTATTGTGACCTATTTATCTCCTCAAATACGTAACGCTCTTCTAGTCGGTCTAGCTTGTTTTCTACTGCTGTAATTTCTTTACTTAGTCTTTCAGATTCTTTGATGCCTTCTTCGTTCATTTTTACGAAAGTATCATAAATGATTTCCTTAAGTGGCGCGACATATTTTTTATCTTTTAAAGTGTAAGTATTTAACAAGTCTAAAAACTCTTGATGCAGCTTTTTTGCGCTTCTGTTTTCCTTGCTTCCCTTGCGTCTGTTTTTGTAATAGTATAGACCTTTTTTCTTACCGATGAATCCTGTATAAGGTGTATCACAAGCTGTTGATTTAAGGAAGGTCTTTAATGGTAAATTCTCATCATCAAAAGAGTATTTTCTAGTTTCTGCTCCTGCGTTTAATAGGTTATGAATTTTCAAGAAAATTTCTCGAGATACTAATGGCGGATGAAGTCCTTCAATAATTTCCCCAGGAATAAGACTGTTGACTATTAGTCCGCAATAGAATGGATTTCTGAATAAATCACTTAGTTTCTTATCGCTAATATTCAAGCCCTTTTTCTGAAGCTTATTTGCGATTTCTACGTGTGACATATTGCTATTAGCTTTCCAAATAAAGGCTTGTTTTAACCCGAATAATTCATTAAAATTCAAAATATCTGAGTGTAAAGTGTTATATTTAAGTGCTTAAAAACAAATATTTCACTTTTTA
>CAZQGX010000048.1:0-25880 GCA_964593255.1 uncultured Flavobacteriaceae bacterium
TCTATGAAAAAGAATCCACCACAGAATCTCTACAATTTTTCTCCCACCCAGAAGGCTACGTAGAAAAAAATGGATCAAACTTTAACTATGTATATCAATATAAGGACCATTTAGGGAATGTTAGATTGTCATACGCAGATACCGACAACAATGGAATTATTGACGCAAACTCGGAAATTATAAGTGAGAAAAATTATTACCCTTTTGGGTTGAAACATAAGGGTTATAATAACGCAATAATCGGTAGAGACCATAAGTACGGTTACGGAAATAAAGAGGAGCAAGATGAACTTGGACTTGATTGGATAGATATTACCGCACGTAATTATGATCCAGCTCTCGGACGTTGGATGAATGTAGATCCTCTTGCCGAGCAAATGAGAAAGTTCTCTCCATATAACTTTGCCTTTGATAATCCTATTTATTGGACTGATCCTGATGGAATGGTTCCACAAGATTGGTATAAGAATAATGAAACTGGTGGTGTTAAATGGGTAGAAGGTTCAGAAGATATTAGCGGATATACTAACATTGGGTACAGCGTTAGTAATAGAAGTGCTGGCGCTGATGGAAATGACTGGTTATTACTTGATGGTAATACTCAGAAAATCACTATCAATGGCGAAACTGTTGCTGATTTTAGTTCATCAGAACAAGCAGAAGTTTCTTCTGATTCGTGGATGGGTGGAATTGCATTTGCTAACGACTCTGGTGGTAGTACTGGAGACAGCTCTTTAATTAGAGCAGGAAATGCTGCTCTTTGGCTAGGCGTATCTACCGCATTAAATGCTTTAACTGCTTTTACAGGTTCTGGTGGAAAAAAAGGAAACACTAAATCAAAAGGAGATAGATCTGGAACTTTACCGTCGAGAACAAATGCAGCGTCTAGAATGAAGGATGGTTTTGATGATGCAAGTACTTTAAAAGACCAAACTATGGGTACTACTGAGACTATCGTAAACCTAGCTATTGAAGCAGATAATGTTATTAATCCAGATACAACAGTGACAGCTAAATTTGCAGACAAAATAACACCTGCGGTTGGAGGAACTGCAATATACTCGTCGTTTAACGATTCAACAGTTACAATCCCATCAAATCAAGTTCCTTCGTTTAATAGAGCAGCAGCAAGGTCAAGAGAGGTGCAAAAACAACAAGTTTTACAAATGTTAGAAAATAGAGAGTAATGAAAAAAATAACTGCTTTAGCTTTCTCAATATTACTATTGTTTTCTTGTGGAAATAAGAACAGTAGACTAATAGAAGAAAACTCTAATCTAAAAAGAATTAATGATTCTTTAAATAACACCTTAAATATTATAAGTAAAAAATATGTTTTCGATAGTATTGCTGTAGCAGCAAGACCAAATGATAACAATTCTTTAAAAATGAATAGTTCGTATCAAATGGATGTTTATATCATAGCTTATAACAAAGCAAATAAGCAAAGTATCACAAAAATCGATTCAAACTTAACTAAAGAATTAAATAGTGATAGAGGTGTTTATCATTATGATAAAAAATTAACAGACGTAAAAAATATGATAATGGTAGATATTAATATACCTTCTGTGTATGGTAAAAATATTAGTGGTAGAATTACAGATTTAGTAGAAATTGATAGTGATTCTAATTAATTGAAAGCAAAATAGTATGATTTTTAAAACAGCAATTAGTGAAAATACTAGTTGCTGTTTTTTTATGCGTAAGCCTTTTTAGTTTTAAAATCTCTAAGCGCCATATCAATCATGTTAAAGATAAAATTCCTGTTTTGATCTGATAGTTCAGAGATACGTTCTAATCGTTTTAGAGCGTCTTTATCTAGCTGTAGTTTACTTTTACCTATTAAGTAATCTACTGATACTTCTAATGCATCTGCAATTTTTATAACTACATCTATTGACGGTTTTATATCGCCACGTTCATAACGTCCTATTACATCTCCAGAAGTTCCAATAACCTTACCCAATGCAGCTTGAGAAAGTCTTTTCTTCTTACGTAATAGCATCATATTATCTCCAAAGTCCATAATGATAAGTATTGAAAATGATTATAAAATCAGTGTTTAAGCAAAATTACATGATTTATAAGTCGTAAACAATAACTAAAAAGCTTTGTAATATAAGATTGATAATGTAGCTTTGTGAACGATAAGTCTTAATTAAACTTTTTCAACAATGTTAGATACAAGTAATCCCAACAACTACGCCTATCTCGCAAAACACTTAGAAATCCACATTTTAGGCGGTTTAAAGACCAATAAGATGGAAAGCTTACGAGTTAACAATAAGCATACAGAAAGTAAAAGAGCAACCAGCTGATAGATGTGACAGATAATGCAGATGACGCCTCAAGTAATACATTTAATGGTGGATTTAAAGATAGATTCTCAGGAAATAACTATATTCATGGAGATGCTAATGGCAACATGACTAAAGACAACAATAAAGATATAAGCTCAATTCAATACAATCACTTGAATTTACCTACTCAGGTATTATTTGATCATGGAGGTAGTATATTATACACATACGATGCTACAGGAGTAAAATTAAAGAAAGAGATATTCCTAAACGCACCTAATTTTAATAATCCAGTTGCAGATTTTACAACCTATTACGCCGGTAACTATATCTATGAAAAAGAATCCACCACAGAATCTCTACAATTTTTCTCCCACCCAGAAGGTTACGTAGAAAAAAATGGATCAAATTTTGAATATGTCTATCAATATAAAGACCATTTAGGAAACATAAGACTCTCCTACGCAGATACCGACAATAACGGAATTATTGACGCAAACTCGGAAATCATATCAGAGAAAAATTATTATCCTTTTGGACTTGAACATAAAGGGTATAATAATGTCGTTCAAAACAGCAATAGTGCGGCATCCAAGTTTAAGTACAACGGCAAAGAATTAAACGACGAATTAAATCTCGATTGGTATGATTATGGAGCTAGGAATTATGATGCTAGTTTAGGACGTTGGATGAATGTGGATAAAAAATCAGATGCTGCAGGGCAAATCCATAGCACTAATTTTGGTTACGCATTGAATAATCCAATTTCATTAACAGATCCAGATGGAAATTGTCCTCCTGGAGTTGACTGTGAAAATGTTTTAGTTAATATGGAGAGAATACGAGTAAACAGAGCTAGTAATTTAGGTGCAGGGAAGACAAGAAATAATGGAACGAAGTTTCACGCAGGTCATGATCTTTATGCTGCTACAGGAAGTAGTGTTAGGTCATCGATGGCAGGAACTGTTTTAAAATCTGGATATAGTAGTTCTTATGGGAATTATGTAAACGTAAAAACCGAAGTTATGGAGCAGGTTCCAACTGGAGAATTTACAATGAGAGATGGTGTTATATTTCCTGTAACAAAAGAACAAGTTAAAGAAACATATTACACATTTTATGCACATTTGGAAGAGTCTACGGTTGATACAGGAGATACTGTGACTGCTGGACAAGAAATAGGAACTGTAGGTACATCAGGAAATGCCTCCAACCTTACAGGAGACAATGTTCATTTACATTTTGAAATAGGAACTGAATTACGCAGTTCTAATAGTTCTTTCATTAAAAAATCTTCTTTGCTCGATGCAAACACAGGATATAAAAATGTAACATTTACACGTCAAAATCCAACTGCTCAAAATGAAAGCAATAAAGGAGTTATCAAAACTAATACTGATTCAAATGGAAATCAAACACAAGTATTTCAAAATTTCAGCAGCACAACATCAAATGGAACAGATCAAGAGTGGCAAATACCAATGTCGTATCCACCAGCTAATAATTAGCATGCTTTTTTTACTTTTAATTGCATCATGTAAAAAAGAACATGAATTTAATAAAGCAGATAAAAACGAAAAAGAACTAACAGTTGAAGATAAAATTACTTTACAAAACTCTAATGAAATAGAATATAATGACACTATTAATTCAAAAAAGATAAAAGAAATAGAGTTGTTAAAGTCAATGAATTTAATATCTCAAAAATTCAATGCTTATAATAATGTTGTTTTTCTAGAAAACTTTAATAATTATTATCTTATGAAGTTGGTGTACAGTCAATCACTTGGAAAAAATTATATAGAAGATCCTTATGTAAATTTTATTTATTCTAAAGAAAATGATAGTATTCTTGAATTTCAAGTATTATACTCTATAGATATGGAAAATATATCCTTTCTATATTACGTTGATGATACTCCAATTTTTGAAGAGTATGACTCTGCTACAGGTTGGAAAAGATATCATACTTTTTCTAAAAAAATAGGTGCTTTTATTGAAAGCGCTAGAATTGATGAAGATCAAGAAATAGACTCAATTAACATTGATGATTTGACATACAGAATAATAAATACTAATGAGGTTGAGAATTTTAAAATTAATAAGGGAAAGGAGTAGTTAGAACTTTTAGCCCGTTTAGTGCAAACTGATCAAATAAAGTTACTTGATACTATTATTTAGATGATCTACAAAGCTTTGCGTTTTGGTAATTACCGTATCGGTATCAAAGATTACAGAACCGTTCAAAGGCTTTAAAAAGTCCTGTATCTCTTTTTCCCCCCAGCTGGCGCGAGCGTCACGCTCGTGATCTACACGATAATAGTTAAGAAAGAGAAAGGAAAGCTAGAAATGGTTTTCCTTTTTTTAAGGGGTATGTTTAAAATGAAGCCACATTTTAAAAAACCACCTCAACCCACCCACCAAAATCAATTTTGCAGTAAACCAAAAAATCAATTACATTTATGATGCAACAGGAATAAAACTGCAAAAAAGAGTGTACAGCGCCACATCACATACCATCCCTGTAAAAATTACTAGTTATGCCGGTAACTATATCTATGAAAAAGAATCCACCACAGAATCTCTACAATTTTTCTCCCACCCAGAAGGCTACGTAGAAAAAAATGGATCAAACTTTAACTATGTATATCAATATAAGGACCATTTAGGGAATGTTAGATTGTCATACGCAGATACCGACAACAATGGAATTATTGACGCAAACTCGGAAATTATAAGTGAGAAAAATTATTACCCTTTTGGGTTGAAACATAAGGGTTATAATAACGCAATAATCGGTAGAGACCATAAGTACGGTTACGGAAATAAAGAGGAGCAAGATGAACTTGGACTTGATTGGATAGATATTACCGCACGTAATTATGATCCAGCTCTCGGACGTTGGATGAATATTGATCCGCTGGCTGAAATGATGAGACGTCATAGTCCCTATAACTTCGCATTTGATAATCCGATATATTTTGTTGACCCTGATGGCATGATGCCGGAAAAAGGAGAGTTGGAAGAAACAGATCCTGCTAGAAATAAGGATTATGCAAATACTACTGGAGCTTGGACGTCAGGTTCTGAAGGTTGTCCGAATGGTTGTCCTCCCGATCCGGTAAGGATGACTCAAACAGGAGACAATGAATTTTCCGGTGGAGAACTTCCAGCTGTAGTTATAAATAGCAATCCTGCAAGGGAACATTATAATGATGCCGATTGGGCCTCAAGACAACATGTCAAAAATAGTTTTCCTGGTTTATTTAGGACTTATGAAAGACTAGAGGCAAAAGGAGTATATCCAACGCCTTCTAAATACGAAAGTGTAGGAAAGGAACTTTCTTCTGGATGGAATCGTGGTTTTACCGCAATGGATGAAAATGCTCAGTGGATCATGAATACTTCCGCTTATGCTATAGGCGGAACCTTAGCCACAACGGTCGGAGGTGGCGTATTTTTAGAGTCTTTGGAAACTGGATCTTTGGCAAATTCTGCAAGTGGAATTTATACCAGTTTTGTAGAAGCAGTCGAAGCAGAATCAGCTGTATCTGGAGTAAATTATAGTTGGTTTGTAAGAGGCGGAACAGCAAGATTACATGCATATGGTTCAAGTGGATTTGCAGCAGGAAATGGTACACGATTAACAGCATCAATGTATTGGACATTGAATGGTTTGAGTCGAACAGGACAAGTTACTGCCGCGACTGCAACTACTGGTAAAATGTTAGAGAATGTGCCAGTTGCTTTAAAGTGGGCTGCAGGTTTAATAGGATCTGGCTCAGTTGTTGTCTCCCAATACTCGCAAAATAGAGAGGATAAGAAAAAAGGTAAATAATCAAGTTAATATTAATGAGTTTGATCAATAGATTGTTAACAAAGAAGAAATCTCCGAATGATTACATTCAAAAATTTCTTGACCAAGTTTCAAAAACACCTTTACAACTGGAATTGTATTATAGAAAAGAACCTCTGTTGCTTGTACAATCACTAAAATATTCCAATCTATGGTATGAATGGTGTAAAGTTCCCCAAACAGAGTTTCCAGATGGAATAGTTTTGTCATATTATTTAAAAAAAGAGATGCCAAATTTCAAGGAATATTATAAGTCTAGTCAAGAGTTAGTTGAAAAATTAGGATTGATTAAATTCGAAGATGATCGGAATGGTATGATAAATTTTGTATTGTTTCTAAAACAAAATACCTCTTTTAATGAATTAGTTGATCGAATGCGAGAAATAATTTTTGGATATCAATCTTTTTCTACTTCTAATCCAAAAATCACTTACATACTCAGAAAATTAAATCCAATTTAAAATCTCCAGCTGGCGGGAGCGTCACGCTCGTGATCTACACGATAATAGTTAAGAAAGAAAAAGGAAAGCTAGTAATAGTTTTCCTTTTTTTATGCGATAGATTTAAGTCTTACATTTTTAATAAGCGCATCGAGTGTATAAAGAATATGCTTTTTATCTTCTTCATCCATTTTTTTGAACTTTAAGGACACGATTTAAGAGAGTTTTGTCTACTTCTGCATCTACTTTACTGAGAAGGAAATCAAGACCTACGTTAAGCACGTCAGCAATTTTAAAAGCAGTCTCAATAGACGGCTTTACTTCATCACGTTCGTACCTACCTATAATATCCCCCAGCTGGCGCGAGCGTCACGCTCGTGATCTACACGATAATAGTTAAGAAAGAGAAAGGAAAGCTAGAAATGGTTTTCCTTTTTTTAAGGGGTATGTTTAAAATGAAGCCACATTTTAAAAAACCACCTCAACCCACCCACCAAAATCAATTTTGCAGTAAACCAAAAAATCAATTACATTTATGATGCAACAGGAATAAAACTGCAAAAAAGAGTGTACAGCGCCACATCACATACCATCCCTGTAAAAATTACTAGTTATGCCGGTAACTATATCTATGAAAAAGAATCCACCACAGAATCTCTACAATTTTTCTCCCACCCAGAAGGCTACGTAGAAAAAAATGGATCAAACTTTAACTATGTATATCAATATAAGGACCATTTAGGGAATGTTAGATTGTCATACGCAGATACCGACAACAATGGAATTATTGACGCAAACTCGGAAATTATAAGTGAGAAAAATTATTACCCTTTTGGGTTAACTCATAAAGGGTACAATAATATCGTTCAAAACAGCAATAGCGTGGCTTCTAAGTTTAAATACAATGGGAAAGAATTAAACGACGAGTTAGGACTTGATTGGTATGACTATGGAGCTAGAAATTATGATGCTGCTTTAGGACGTTGGATGAATATTGATCCGCATGCGGAAACTTATTATGATATCTCTCCATACAATTATGCAGCTAATAGTCCAATCATTTTTGCTGATCCAGATGGTATGAATATCATTATAAGTTGGGAAATTAATGGTGAATCTAAATCGATGACTTATACTTATGACAAAGATAGATCACTGTCCGATGATCTTCCTGATTTTGTTAAGAACACATTTGCGTCATTAGATCAGTTATATTCTACAGGTGCTTCAAAAGTTAATTTTGGCACAGAAGAAGAACCAAATGTAGTTGATGTTGTTGGAGCCTTTATGAATAATGAAGATCATGACTTTACAATCAAAGAAGGTTCTTCAAACAAATACAAACGAGACTCCAATACAGTACTTTTTAATTCTGAAAATGGTGCAGAATTTAGAAAGGATCTTTCGATCGGTTGGACAGAAGAAAACACAGGACGTAATTCTGCTTCAGCATTATTAGGACATGAAATAATTCATGCTTATAATGATGAGTTCGACAATAAAGCATACCTAAAAAGAAGAGGAGCTAAATTTCCTGATTGGAGAAAAACAGCACCTTATTTTCCTAATATGGAAGAGAAAAGTACAACTACTAATTGGGCGAATCAAATAAATAGAAAACTAGGTCAAGACGAAAGAACCCATTATATGAGAGGTTATTATCCTACTATAAAACCTACATCTACTACACCTAAAACTAAATAAGATGACGTTTAGACTATCAATTTTCTGTTCAGTGATTGTAATATCACTTTTATCTTCGTGTAAAAATAATTATACTTTGGTTTATTATAATGATACTGTCCATTATGATGATGGTGAAATATGGGGAACTCAACTTAACTTATTTTTTGAAAAGAGTTCGGATGTTAAGATGATTAAGGTAGAGAGTAAAAAACTTAGCGAAGAATTAAAGAGAATTAAAAATACTCTAGTAGAAAATAATGAGCTATTAAAAATAGACGACGGAGTGTATGATTACGCCTTTATTACAGATCAACAAGATACTCTTTATAGTAATATTAGACTTGAACAGTTTCGTTACAAGAATTTTAAATCAATTTTGAAAAATTCGCTAGCCGAATATGTTAACAATGGTTTTCCATCTCGATAATATCCTAAACATTGTAATTTCTCAAATAAAGGCATAGCTAAAAAATAGAGTTTAAAATATTGAAATACAGCAATTAGTAAAATACTAGTTGCTGTTTTTTTATGCGTAAGTGTTACGAGCTTTGGCATCACGAACAAGCGCATTAATAGTAGTAAGACTATGATCTTTATCATCACTATTTAACTTCTGTAAGCTGGTAATGATATCTACGATACTCTTATCAAGTTTTAAATCAGATAATCCAGTTAAATAGTCTAGAGATACTTCTAGAGCTTTAGCAATTTTAAAAGCAGTCTCAATAGATGGTTTTACTTCATCACGTTCGTAACGTCCAATTACAGGAGCGTGAACACCAATTTGTTTAGCAAGTTCATCTTGAGAAATTTTCTTATTTTTACGTGTGCTTAATAAACGTTCGCCAAACAACATAAGTTCTAAATATATCAGTTAATTAGAGTAAAGAACAAATATATAAAACATAAGTTGTCTATGTAAATATCATATTGTTTGATTAGTAAAAACATATTTTATACTTTTAAATAATATATGTTCTATTAAATATTTTTTAACAATGCTCGATACTTCCAACGCTAATAACTACGAATACATCACAAAACACTTAGAAATCCACATTTTAGGCGGTTTATAGACCAATAAACTGGAAAGCTTACGAGTTAACAATAAGCATACAGAAAGAGCAACCAGCTGATAGATGTGACAGATAATGCAGATGACGCCTCAAGTAATACATTTAATGGTGGATTTAAAGATAGATTCTCAGGAAATAACTATATTCATGGAGATGCTAATGGCAACATGACTAAAGACAACAATAAAGATATAAGCTCAATTCAATACAATCACTTGAATTTACCTACTCAGGTATTATTTGATCATGGAGGTAGTATATTATACACATACGATGCTACAGGAGTAAAATTAAAGAAAGAGATATTCCTAAACGCACCTAATTTTAATAATCCAGTTGCAGATTTTACAACCTATTACGCCGGTAACTATATCTATGAAAAAGAATCCACCACAGAATCTCTACAATTTTTCTCCCACCCAGAAGGTTACGTAGAAAAAAATGGATCAAATTTTGAATATGTATATCAATATAAGGACCATTTAGGAAACATAAGACTCTCCTACGCAGATACCGACAATAACGGAAGTATTGACGCAAACTCAGAAATTATATCGGAGAAAAATTATTATCCATTTGGACTTGAACACAAAGGATACAACAATGTCGTTCAAAATAGTAATAGCGCGGCTTCTAGATTCAAGTTTGGAGGTAAGGAATTTAATGATGAACTTGGACTTAATTGGTATGACGTTTCTGCAAGGAATTATGATCCTGCTCTAGGACGTTGGATGAATATCGATCCACTTGCTGAACAGATGAGACGTCATAGTCCTTATAACTATGCGTTTGATAATCCAATCCGATTTACTGATCCTGATGGGATGAAACCAGCTGGATGTACAGATTCCGAAGGCAATCCTATGACTTGTCCAGATGGTTTTGAAAGTTTTACAGGTCCAACAATTACTGAAGCTCATTTTAATGAAGATAGTAGTATTAGTCATTATAGTATGAATAACATACAACTTGATGCTAGTGCTGTAGAAAGTTCGTCTCAAAATGATATAACTACAGTGACAGAGAATTTACAAGGTATCGAAAAAGGAGTTCAGAATTTAGCTAAAGAAGAAGGTTTTTCTCTTGAAGGACTGGTGGTAGCTATTTCTGGAAGTGCTTCAGGAAGTTTAAGTACGAAATTCTTTAATGAAACTGCAGAAACTTGGACTGGATTTGCAGGTAAAAATGGTTTAGCATTAAAAGAATATTCTTTCTCATTTAATGGTAATGGTGCAACAGGTGGAAAACTTAGTTTTGGTAAGGCTACTTCTAGAATGTTTAAAGGTGCTGGTTTTGCTTTAGGAGCATATAGTTTTTATGATATAGCCCAACAGAGAGCGAATGGAGAAATTGATGATTTAAAAACAGGAATAGAAGGTGCTAGTTCTATCTACAGTACGTTTGGAGGTACATACGGAGCTGCTTGGGGAATTGGCTGGGAACTAGGTAGGATGGTTGAATCAATTCCAGGTTATGATAAAAACTTTAGATATCCTGTTAGAAAAGCATTAGGTATACCAAGAAATGGTTACACATTTAGTTTTTAGTCATGTTAAAATCATTTTTTTATTTTTTTTATAACTTCTATAGTAAGGTTCTTAAAGAGTCTGACCCAGTTTTTATAACTAAATTGGTTCATGGTTTTGTTCAGTCTTTGTTTTTATATGTTCCACTACATTTAATTAGCCTTTTTGTGTTTGACTTTGTATTGAGTAAGTGGATTGGTTTTGTATTAATTATATTCAGCATTGCTGTAAATTTCAAACTATATAACTCTAGACTAGTTAAGAAAGTAATTAGTGAAAAACCATTCTTATTTGAAAATAAGATATTATCAAATATGTTTATTGTATTGATAACTATATCTCTTTTGATGTCAGTGCTTATTTCAGCTTCCGTATACGGAAGATAGCTTTAAAATTTAGAAAAATAATTAATTAACTGATATAGATATTCGAAACTATTGGGTTTTAAAAAAACATTTGAATGAAAGCTTTATTTTCACTATTAGTCTTTGTGACTATCTCAATATCTTCTTCTAGCAAATCAGCTGTCAGTCAGCAACTAGAGTTTAGAGTTAGTTACATTTTTTTATCTGGTAAAGACTTAAGTTTAGACAGAATTAATATTCTTAGAAAAACAATAATTGATGATTACAAGAAAGGTGTTCCTTTTAAAAAGCTAGCTAAAGAATACTCTTTAGACTGGAATTCTGAAACAGAAGGCGATTTAGGATGGTTCCCTGAGGGAAGAATGTATCCTCAATTTGAGAACGCGGTTAGAAAACATAGTAAAGATGATATTTTTACTGTAGATATTCCTTCAAGAGAATGGTACTACGTTGTACTAAAAACCCATAGCAACAGAAAATCTAACTAGAAATAATTGAAAGACAGCAATAGGTAGAAATACTAGTTGCTGTTTTTTTATGCAATAGATTTAAGCTTAACATTTTTGATAAGCGCATCGAGAGTATAGAGAATATGCTTTTTATCTTCTTCATCCATTTTTTGAACTTCAAGGACACGATTTAGGAGAGTCCTATCTACTTCTTGATCGATTTTACCGAGTAGGAAATCAAGACCTACATTAAGCACGTCAGCGATTTTAGAAGCTACTTCAATAGATGGCTTTACTTCATCACGTTCGTACCTACCTATAATATCGCCAGAGGCACCTATTTTTTACCTAAATCGTTTTGAGAAAGTTTGAGTTGCTTACGCAGTTTGATGATGTGTTGTCCGGCATAGGTATCCCAAGGTTTTAAAATTTACACTTTAAAACCTTTACTGTGTTATGATCTCTCGAAACAATTCTTGATTTACAAATGCTTTAGATAACTGATAGTAAATCCGTTTTTTAGTGATTTTTATAGTGGCTCCAATTTTTAACAACTGTGTTCTTATGGTGCTTATCCGCCATTTTTTTGCTTCTGTGAATGTTGTCTTTTTTATGCTTTTTTTGAGTAATAAAAACATTTCGTTGGCTAAGCTACTTAGAAATAGTCTGAAAAAGTTAGCCAAAAAACCATGATTTGATAAGCGGTCTGAGAAACACATATTTTTCACTTCCTTAATTCTATTTTCACTTGCCTCTCCTCGTTTTACGTAAAAGTCGAAGTAGATTTCTCGCGCTTCTTGTTCTTTTATGTTGCTGATAAAATGGCGAACATTTAACCCTTTACCAGTACTTTCTATTTTTGTGTAAGCTTGTTGTGGGCGATGCCATGATTTTGCTTGATACGTAAAGGATATGAAGTGTTGATGTTTTATATTCTGATCTACATATAGGTGTTTAATGGCTTTCTCACAGCCAATAATTTCAACACCTGTTTTTCGCTCATACCAGTGAAAGAAGAACAAAAACTGATGAAGATCTTTCTGTTTTAAAACAATTTCTAGTATGTCATGCTCATCTAATCCCTTAAGCTTTTGAACCCTTGTTTTCTTACTGTAGATATTTCGTAGTTCGGAAAAAAACGTTGTATTGGTAACAAATTTTCTATTTATGACTATCAATTATTCGTCCTTTTAATTAATAAATAAGTCTTTAATTCTAGAAATATAATCATTAAACAGATATAATTATTGTTTTAAAAACAAAATAATTAGAAAAGCTTATTTTTATGTGAGTCTTTGGTGTGTAAATTTATAACTATTGTTATGACTTTATATGAGTTTAAAATGCTGTCAGAATTGCAACAATATGATGAGGTATTATATAGATTCTCTCTTTTTAAAAAAAATGATTTGTTGTAGTAAAAAACTCCCGAAAGTATGATAATAATCGATAGTGTTATCCCTGCTATTGCGATTAATTTCCTGCGCTTTTGTTTATGTTTACGCTTTATTCTATTTTTTTTCATCTTGTTATGAACTTACAGACTAAAAGGGTTTACATCTCATAAAAGGTCGGGTCAATATGCGCAACGGTTTTATTGTTAATTTTAAACCAAGGAAAGATAAGTAACTATGGTAAAAATACAGGAAAATCAAAACACTTATGAATTAAAAAAGCCTTATAACTTATTAGTTACAAGGCTTTAAAGTACTCGAGACGGGACTTGAACCCGTACGGACATTACTGCCCATTGGATTTTAAGTCCAACGTGTCTACCAGTTCCACCACTCGAGCGATTATGCCAGCGGCACATCATTGGTAATAATTTTGTCAGAAAAAAATCGTTGAGCGAAAGACGGGATTTGAACCCGCGACCCCCACCTTGGCAAGGTGGTGCTCTACCCCTGAGCTACTTTCGCATGTTTAAAAGATAACTCTTTTAAAGCGATTGCAAATTTAACAACTTTCCTTATACTGCAAAGGAAAAAATGAAAAATTATGCATGTTAATTGCCTTTTTTTACCAGCATGCGTTTTATTTCATTCAATTTCATCAATGCTTCTACTGGTGTTAGGGTATTGATGTCTACTTGTAGTATTTCTTGTTTGATATTTTCTAGCAGCGGATCGTCTAAATTAAAAAAGCTTAACTGCAATTCTTCTTCTTGCAAATTTTTCATAGCCTCTTTAGATCCTTCTTGCTGGTGTGTTTTTTCTAATCTTTTAAGTATTTTGTGTGCTTTTGTAATTACTTGTTGTGGCATGCCTGCCATTTTTGCCACGTGTATTCCAAAACTGTGATGACTGCCACCAGCGATTAACTTGCGCATAAAAAGAACCTTATCTTTTAATTCCTTTACTTCTACATTAAAATTTTTGATGCGATCAAACTGTGTGGTCATTTCATTTAACTCATGGTAATGGGTGGCAAATAAGGTTTTAGGTCTGGCTGGATGCTCGTGTAAATATTCAGTAATTGCCCATGCAATAGAAATACCGTCATAGGTGCTAGTGCCTCTTCCTATTTCATCTAGTAGCACAAGACTTTTAGCACTTATGTTATTTAGTATGCTCGCACTTTCATTCATTTCGGTCATAAAAGTAGATTCGCCCTGTGATATATTGTCACTAGCCCCCACCCTGGTGAATATTTTATCTACAATTCCCATCTTAACCTCTTGGGCAGGTACAAAGCTGCCTATTTGTGCCAATAGAACTATGAGTGCGGTTTGTCTTAAAATAGCACTTTTACCACTCATATTGGGTCCTGTAATCATGATAATTTGCTGGTTGTCACGATCCAGTTGTACATCGTTGGGAATATAAGGCGAGTCGGCAGGTAGCATCTTTTCTATTACAGGATGACGGCCATTTTTGATCATCAACTCGTCGTTGTCCAATAATATAGGTCGCACATAGTTAGACCGCACTGCATGCGAGGCAAAAGAAATCAAGCAGTCTAGTTGACCAATTAATTGCGAGTTGTTTTGTATGACTTTTATATAAGGCAATATTTCACTTACAACATGATTAAACAGCTCTTGCTGTAATGCATTGATACGCTCTTCGGCACCCAGTATTTTACCTTCATACTCTTTTAATTCTTCTGTTATATAACGCTCTGCATTGACTAGCGTTTGTTTTCTGGTCCAGTGATCTGGCACTTTATCTTTATGGGTATTTCTTACTTCTATATAATAGCCAAAAACATTGTTGCTAGAAATTTTAAGACTGGTAATGCCAGTTTCTTCTGTATGTCTAGCAAGCATTTTATCAAGGTAATCTTTTCCTGACGTTGCAAGACCTCTCAAATCATCTAGCTCGTCATGATAACCTCTGGCAATGGTGTTCCCTTTTAGAATATTTACGGGTGCGTGTTCATCAATTGCTTGTTTAAATAAGTCTATTAAATGCAAGCAAGGGTTTAAACTTTCTCCTATAATGTGCAGCGCAGTGTTATTTGACGCAAGCGCTTTTTCTTTAACAGGAATGATGGCTTCTAGACTGTTTTTAAGCTGCACGACCTCTCTAGGGCATATTTTACCCACTGCAACTTTAGAGATCAATCGTTCTAGATCGCTCATGCGGCGCAAGTAGGATTTTATTTCATCTTGATCTTCTTGTGCCGTGGTAAAAAATGCAACCACATCGTGTCGTTTTTTTATTTGATTTGCATCTTTTAATGGAAAAGCCATCCATCTTTTTAATAAACGACCACCCATTGCCGTGGTGGTTTGATCAATTACGTCTATTAAAGTAACCGCACCCTGACTTAAAGGTGTATAAAGTTCTAGATTGCGCACGGTAAAACGGTCCATCCAGACAAACTGGTCGTCTTCTATACGTGATATGTTTGAAATGTGATCTAGCTGGTCGTGCTGCGTTTCTTCTAGATAATGTAATATCGCCCCGGCAGCTACCAGCGCAAGGTCTAGTTTATCTACCCCAAAACCTTTTAAAGAATTAACTTTAAAATGTTTAAGTAGCGACGATGTGGCAAAATCTATTTGAAACACCCAATCTTCTAAATGAAAAAAGGGCAAGTCATAAGGAAATTCTTTAGCCAGTGTTTTTTTATCACTGCGCATTACCAACAGCTCACTGGGATTAAAGTTTTGTAATAGTTTATCTACTTCTTCTTTAGAACCTTGTGCTACTAGAAACTCACCTGTAGAAATATCTAAAAAAGCCACGCCATAAACATTTCTATTTACAGTCAGTGCAGCGAGAAAATTATTTGTTTTAGAACTCAGTACCTCGTCATTAAGGGAAACCCCTGGGGTAATTAACTCGGTTACCCCGCGTTTAACAATGCTTTTTGTTTGTTTAGGGTCTTCTAGCTGGTCACAAATAGCAACCCGTTCACCAGCTTTAACCAGTTTAGGTAAATAGGTATTTAAAGAATGGTGGGGGAAACCTGCAAGTTCTATATTATCGCCCCCATTGTTGCGGCTGGTCAATACAATATTGAGTATACGTGCCGTTTTAATAGCGTCTTCTCCAAAGGTTTCATAAAAATCTCCCACCCTAAACAACAACAAAGCATCAGGATACTTAGTCTTGATTTTATTGTATTGTTGCATTAAAGGGGTTACCTTTTTTGAAGTTGCCGCCACTTGATTTGTTTTAGGTTGATCAAAAATACGATATAGCCGGTGTGGTCTATCGATTAGACTGCATCATTTTTCAACAAGAAGCAGCTTTTTAAACCTGTATTCCGAGACTTATGTAATAAGGATTAAATAACCTATAAAATCAAGCCCCTCACGATTGATTTTGCAGGTGATTGTAGCGGTAATAGTATTCCTATAGCACATTTTAGGGTTAAAGAGTGTAAGCTTTAATTGTACCTAAATTTTATTTATCCCAAGTATAATTTTTAGAAACAGCTTGCTTTTTTATAGCGTTAAATAATTGCGTTTCTAGTTCATTTGTTTCAGTAAGTGATTGTGCCGCTATGTATTGATCTCTTTTTTTGTTTAATGCAATAATGCTATTTTGTATAGAGGTGCGTTCTTGTTTTTTCGCTTTCGCGAAAGCGAGAATCTCTTCCTTATTTTTATCTTGTAAATAATTAGGTAAAGAGGCTCTATTTTCTAGTTTTAAGGCTTTTTCTCTAGTAGTTGTATCCTCTATAGCGTCGACTAGATCCCAATTAGAATTGCGGTAATTGCTACTAGCTTTGGCAAGGGTGCGTTTTACATTTGCTTGTGCAGATATTTCTTCAACCTCTTGATCCATTTGATATTGAGTATTTTTATTTACATATCCATTACTTCCATAGGCGATATAAGTATCGTTTAATTGAGTGTTATACCTTAAAATCTCATCGTCATAAGGGGTGCTTACATACCTGGACTTTTCATTGTGGTTTATGGTGCTATAAACACCTTTACCTATTGTGGCGCCCTCTTTCCATTGCAGTTGTGTGCCTGTTTGCCACTCGCCACAAAATATTGTATTGACCACCACATCTTTTTCTACCGCCTGTGCAATACTGGCCGAGAAAGGTATATTACCCTGATTAAAACTTTCATTACCCGCTATAAAAATTATTTTTAGATCATTAGGGCCGTTTCTCCATTCTAGTTGTTGTAATGATTTGCTGATCACAGTACCGCAATACTCGTCGCCACCTTTTGTACGTAATGCAAAAAGCTCTTTACTAATTGCATCTAGATCGGTAGAAAAGTCCAAAACTTTTCTCACAAAACCGTTCTGGTCAGGCAGGCGGCTGTTCCCGTACTCGTACAAAGCGATTTCTAAAGACGCCCGCTGCATATTGCAATGCGCACTAGACATGCGGTTTACAATATCCCAAAGTTGGGTTTTTACTTGATCAATAAGTCCGTCCATACTATTACTTGTATCTAGCAATAGGGCAATTTGAATGGTAGCAGGCGCAGTATTTTGTGCTTGTTGAATGCTTGCCGAGTCATTATTAATTGCAGTGTCTGAATTGTTGTTGTTGCCTTTGCAGGCGATACAAGCGGCTATCAACAGAGATGCTATTGTTGTTTTTAAATTTTTCATGGGTGATGTAAGTTTAAGAATAAGTTTAAGTTTAGATTTTGTGACCTCTCTCTTATCTTTCTGGTATAATTCGAGTTTATGTTTATGTTCTATATTCAAAAAGCGAGGCGGTCTATTTTCTTTGTCAGGCACGACTGTATCAACATCAATTATTTGGTAATTGCTTGATATCAATATTGCCGTTAGGGCTTACTACATATACCTTAGGTTGGGGAGTTTTAACTGGTTCTTGTTTTGGCTCTGGTGTTTTCTCTACTGGTTTTAGAACATATTGCAGGCTTAAATCCATTCCTAATTGTATGACAGGTTTTGTAATCGCAGCATTTACCACAATGTCATAACCGTCATAAGGTATGGGGTCATAATAATAAGAGACGGGCTTTCTTACCGTGGTAACTGTTTTTTTGTCTTGTAAGGATTCCATACTTATGTTTTCGGCAGCGAGGTAGCTTTTATAAAAATCTTTTGGCGTGTGGTAGTATTTTTTATCGGCCATGGTTACTGTATAATCCTTCATGTCAAAACCCAGCTGGCTGTAGTATTCTTTCTTTTTGGCGACCTCGATCAGTAATTTGTTTTGAAGGTCGTCGTATACTGCTTCTAGGTTTTTAACATAATAATCTACTTTGACTAGGTTGTACACCTCGGCTTTACCGCAAGCATTTAGGATTTTTTGAAAATCGCTGTCTTTTTTATAACTAATCAATAAATTTTGTTGCAATTCAAAACCCACAGGAACCTCGGTATAGGTTTTTGAAAAGAGCTTTTTAGTCACTTCTATTTCGTATTGCGGCACAAATGAAATCATATCTAGTGCAAAATTTCCTTGAAAACCTTCTTTAACTAGGCTGGCTTTAATAAGTGCGACTTTATCATTTACTAGTTGGGTAGTTTCCTCGGCAGTTTTTCCTACTTGTACCATGTTAAAAACCGCAGTATAGTCGGTAGCCTCTACATTGTACAAGGATCTTAGATCTATGCGCAACACGCTGCTGGGTTGCAACAGGGCATAGCGTGGTTTTTGCGGTGTGCCATAAATCATACTATTATCCGTTTCTGCTGCTATGTTTGCCCTAGAAATTTGTTTAGATGCTACTTGATTGTTAAAATTGCCCATGTGCTGGGCATTGACTTGCCCTAAAATAAATAGGGTGAGTAATGTGATTTTAAATTTTTTCATGATTTTAAATTTTTTCATGATTTTAAATTGTAATAAGTTTAAGGTGAGTTTTGGGTTTGTTTTTTTTGTTCATTTTGTGCTTATTTTGATCCAAATCTATTTCTATAAAAAAGATATAAATAACTAGAATGAGTGTAGCGGGTGTTTGAATGAGTGTGTGATGGTTGTGGGTGAGTTTGCTTTCGCGAAAGCGGAATAATTATCCATTAAATACCTTTAAAGTAGCATTTTATCATTTTTCATATCTTTTTTAATCACTAAGTTTACAGCCTGATGAAACAAGTAATACTTTTAACGCTATTGATGTTTTGCGCCCAAATCACGGTTGCACAAAACAACAGTTATGAGACTGTTAAAAAAGCCGATGCCACCGCTATGGTGCTAGAAGGGCGTGTGGTTAATGAAAAAGGAATACCCGTTGCAGGGGTCAATATAGAAGGGAAAACTGGCCGTTATGCCACTACCGACCGACAAGGAAAATTTGTATTACCCGCAAACATAGGTGAAGAAATTATCGTAAAAGGAGTAGATTTTGAAACGGTTTATTACCGCATTAAAAATGTAGCGCCTGTAGAAATAAAGGTAAAAAGCAACCTAGCAAATAAGAAGAATTATCAAGATATCTCTTATCAAGTAGCTATGGATAGTGCGCAAATTTACCTAAAGAAAGACGCGCAAAAAACAGCAGATTTTCTGATCGCAGCACTTTCTAATACACCCAAATCGCTTAACAAAAGCCAAGAAAGTGATGCCTATGAAAAACTAGGTGATCTATATAGTTTTAACAAACAGTATGACCTGGCTATAGATTATTACTCACAAGCCTTGCAATTAAAAAAGACTCCTAGCCTTATCCTAAAAAAAGCCGATGTGTTGCGGTATAACGGTAATTATCAAGAGGCGATTGCAGGATATTTAAGTGTTGATCCATTTGCTAAAACTGCCTCAAAATCTAGAATAAATAATGATCCTACAGCAGTAATAGAATTAAAAAAATACATGGGTCTTGCCGCTGCTTATGAAAAAACAAACGAGACAACATTAGCATTAAACGCTTATAAAAAAGCCCTAGAAATTTCTAAAACCAACCAGATCAATACACATATCAGTGCTATAAACACTAGCATTGCGGCACTTTACAACAATACAGGAAGGATAAAAGATGCCGAGTCTTTTTATAATACGGCTATTGAAGAATCTAAGACTGAAAGTCCGGTACTGAATGTAATTACACAGGCAGCAACAGCCGATTTTTATCGCAGCAATGCACAATATGAAAAAGAAATCCTGCTGCGCAAGAGCAATATTGATATTCTTAACAAAATAGAAAATAACAACAATGCAAGAACAAATCTAAAAAACAACAAGCAAGAAGCCATTATCCTAGACAAGCCTGTAGTTATAAATGACATCGCCATAAGTGAAGAAGATATGGAAGTTGTGGCACCACTAGAAAACGAAAACACTGGGTATCATGTAAATGACATCAACCAGCTTTCTAAACAAAAAGAACAATTTAGCATTGCCCAAGCTCTACAAGCCCAAAATAAAATTAACGAGGCCATTGCCTACTACAACTACAGCCTGGACGAAGCAACAGAAAAAAATGACCTGAACGTTAAAAAAGATGCAGCAAAAAGTCTTTACGAACTCTATAAAAAATCTGGTGAAATCACCACGGCTTTAACTTATAACGATATTTATATCAATGCAATAGACGCACAGTATTTAAAAAAGGAAGAAGAATTACAAGAAACTACCAGAAAAGCAAAAGAGCTAATTGCACAACAAACTAGGATCCTTACCCTAGAAAAAGACCGCGAGCTTACCGAGAATAAAATCGCACTGATCAATACCGAGAAAGAACTTACACAAGAAATGAACCAGCGCCAGCGCTGGGTTATTTATTCCCTTATAGCCTTAAGTTTGCTATTGCTGGTTCTTGCCTATTTTATGTACCGCAATAACAAGCAACAAAAAATCAACAACCATTTACTCGCCCTAAAATCATTGCGCAGCCAGATGAATCCGCATTTTATTTTTAATGCTTTAAACTCTGTCAACAACTATATCGCTCAAAATGATGAGCGGGCAGCAAATAAATACCTAGCAGATTTTTCAAAGTTAATGCGCAGTGTGCTAGAAAATAGCGAGCTAGATTTTATACCATTAAATCAGGAAATAGAATTATTAAACCTGTATTTAAAGTTAGAGCACGAGCGTTTTAAAGATAAATTTGATTTTACCCTTACGGTAGACCCCGCGCTAGACCATACTGTTTTACAGGTTCCACCCATGTTGTTGCAACCTATTATTGAAAATGCTGTTTGGCATGGATTGAGGTATAAAGAAGAAAAAGGTTATTTAAATATCGCTTTCGCGAAAGCAGAACAAAGCATAAATGTCACGATAATAGACAATGGTATAGGCCGCGATAAGTCCAAACAAATCAAAACCGAACACCAAAAAAAACGCGATTCAAAAGGACTAGGAAACATCAAAAACCGAGTGTCATTGTTAAATGAATTACACGATTGCCACATAAGTATAGCCGTTAATGACGCAGGATTAGAACCCGATATAGGTACAAAAGTAATAGTAACGATATCCAAAAAAGTTTAAATAACCTCTTGATTTAACGCATAATTACTAGTAAATAAAGTAAAAGTAAATAGCTATTCAACAACATCAACCAATTATGGAACTGACTGCAATTATTGTAGAAGACGAGCATATTTCTAGAGTGATTTTACAAAATTACCTCGCTAAATATTGCCCACAAGTACAGGTAATTGACCACGCGACAAATGTAAGTGATGCAATAAAATTATTACAAAATACAACAGTTGACCTCGTTTTTCTAGATGTAGAAATGCCCTATGGAACTGCCTTTGATTTATTAGACCAGTTGCCCAATCGCGAGTTTGAAACTGTTTTTGTGACCGCTTATGACCAATATGCAAAAGACGCACTTAACCAGCAGGCGGCTTATTATCTAACTAAACCTATTGAGATTGATGAACTGATTAAAGCTGTAGAAATAGTGCTAGCCATTAAACAACGTGAAAATGACATTCATGCAAGTTTGACATTTAAAGAACAAAAAAACACATCATTTACAGATAAAATTACCATCCCTACACAAGAGGGATTTGAAGTGTTGCTGGTTAAAGATATTTTATACTGCACAGCAGATGACAATTATACCCACATTTTTCTAAAAAATGACAAAAAACTTGTTTCTAAAACCTTAAAATATTTTGACGATCTACTAGCAGATCAAGGTTTTGCACGTATACACAAGTCCCACCTGATCAATGTGGCACATGTTACCGCATATAAAAAAGGAAAAGGTGGTAGCGTGGTGATAGGAACCGTAGAACTGCCTGTTAGTCCCAGTAGAAAACTGGAGTTTTTTGCTTGTTTTAAGTAGGATATTAATTATAACAGGCAATTGTGCGACTATGTAGCAAAATCTAACTGATAACTCTTGATAATGGTGGCGCTGTGCACTCTTTTTTTCAGTTTTATGACTGCAGCGACATTAATGTAATTGATTTTTTGACCTCCTGCAAAATGGATTTTGGTGGGTAGTTATTGTGGTTTTTTTTTATGTGGATTTGATTTAATGATATTCTTTTTAAAAGGGAAAACCATCTCTAGCCTACTTTTTTGTCTTAACCCAACTTGCAAAATATCTATCATAAGTAATTGATTTAAATTATTATACATTTTAATTTTTAAAATTGGGTCACTACTTTTGTTTTTCTTATATAGGGTCTTTCATTAGATTTTAAAGCTTAATAAATTCTTTTGTGATAGGTGTTTGGAGCAATACAGTGTTGTAATTGACTACCTAATAAGCTATAATAGCTAGCTACATTAAGCTATTATGAACTGGTCTTTTTGATCAAAGATTAGTTTTACACTGAGATCTGATTTAAAACATAAAAAGTTTGCTTCAACTTCTCTGGTTAAGTTATAGGCGTCCCATATTTCTTGATCTGTTAGGATTTTCTTTGAGTATTTCAAAAAATATTGTCCAATTGTAGTATAGATATCTTGTTTTACCTCTCAGGATGCATCGGTAATGACACCTTTTTTCTTATCTTTTTTAAAAGTAATAGAATAGTGTTTTGTTGTTCTTTAAAATTGATTTCTTAGCTTTTCAACATGTTCTTTTACTTTTGTAGAGGTTTTTAATCTTCTAGGCTTACCAAGACCTTACTTAATGTAGCATAAGCGTTCTTCAAAACGCGCTGACTGATTTTTCTTGATGAAGTCTTCTTATTTCTTTTTTGCTGGCTTTTCACTAGTAGTAAGTTTTCTCCCTAATCTGTTTCAGCTTTGGTAACTTGTATTTGATTTCCTTTGTTATCTTTTAAAGTAGTAGCTTTCTCATTTAATTTAGTGCAGCTTTTAGTGATGCTTCTACTAGCGCAAACATAGTCATATTTACCACGAACAATATTTAGATCTTCATCTGTACTTAGCCCTGCATCAATAACAATTAGCGGCTTTTCTGAGAGTATTGGGGGAGAAATTTGTAACTAGGGTTAAAAACTACTCACAACTACCTGATAATATACCATAAAGCAATACTGCTTAAAATTAGTATTGCAGCATATTTATAAAGGCGATTATAAGGTTAATTAGGGCATTATTGTTTTTGATTTACGCTTTCTTACAATCTTGCATTTTTATACCATTAGATAAAGCACGAAATCTAGATATTAATTATTCCCGTTACATAAAAAAGTTAGTTTTGAAGTCTGACAAAAGTTAAAGGTGTCATGAATGTAACCTGAACACTTTAGGATCAATAAACGATAAAATAAAAATTTTGTGTGAGCATTAATTACCTACACATCTACCTTTGCCCAAGTATCTCTTAAGGTTACTGTACGATTAAAAACCATAAGGTTTTCGGTAGTATCTGAATCTACACAAAAATAGCCCATACGTTGAAATTGAACGGTTTCACCTATTTTTAAATCTTTCATAGCTGGCTCTGCCATTGCAGTTACTACCTCAAGGGATTGTGGGTTTACAAACTCCATAAAGTCCTTTTCTTTATCGGTATCTGGTGATGGCACTGTAAATAAACGATCATAAAGGCGCACCTCTACTGGCAGAGCGTGTGAGGCGCTCACCCAGTGCAAGGTTCCTTTTACACGACGCATACTTGCTTCTGTACCGCTACCGCTTTTTGAGTCGATATCATAAGTAGCATGAATTTCTTTAATATTACCTTGATCATCTTTAATACAACCCTCTGCTTTTATGATATAGGCGTTTTTTAAACGCACCTCTCTACCATTTGACAATCTAAAAAACTTTTTGTTTGCCTGTTCTTTATAATCCTCTCGCTCTATATAAATTTCTCGTGAAAAAGGAACTTTTCTATATCCTCTAGTTTCATCTTCTTGATTATTTTCAGCGTCTAGTAATTCTTCTTTTCCCTCGGGATAGTTAGTGATCACAAGTTTAACAGGGTCTAAAACACACATCACACGATTTGCCGCTTTATTAAGATCATCTCGCAAATGAAATTCTAAGTGATTCATATCAATTAGATTATCGCGTTTTGCGATACCTATAGAGGCTGCAAAGTTTTTAATAGCTGCGGCGGTATAACCACGACGTCTCAAACCAGAAATGGTGGTCATGCGCGGGTCATCCCAACCGTTAACCACGCCTTGTTCTACCAGTTTTTGAAGTTTACGCTTGCTGGTAACTGTATGGGAGACATTTCTACGTGCAAACTCGCGTTGTTTAGGCCGTATTTTTTTAGGGTCGACCACCTGATCTAGAAACCAGTCATAAAGCTCTCTATGTGGTAAAAATTCTAGGGTACAAAAGGAATGTGAAATTTGTTCTATATAATCACTTTCTCCATGCGTCCAGTCATACATAGGATAAATTTTCCAGGTGTCACCAGTCCTGTGGTGTGATCGATTAACAACCCGGTACATAATAGGGTCACGCATTAACATGTTTGTGGACTGCATGTTGATTTTAGCGCGTAATACGTGTTCAGATGCTCCATATTTACCATTCTTCATGCCTTCAAAAAGGGCTAGATTTTCTGCCACACTTCTATTGCGATAGGGTCCATCGACCCCTGGTTGTGTAGGAGAACCTTTTTGTTGTGCAATTTCTTCACTAGACTGTGAATCTACATAGGCTTTATTATCTTTAATCATTTGCACTGCCCAGTCGTATAATTCCTGAAAATAATCAGATGCAAATCGCAATTCGTCCCATTGATACCCCAGCCATTTTACATCTTCCTTTATCGCATCTACATATTTAGCTTCTTCTTTTGCTGGATTAGTATCATCAAAACGCAAATTAACCGGCTGCCCGTACTTCTCTCCTAGTCCAAAATTTAAACATATCGCGCTAGCATGCCCAATATGTAAAAAACCATTAGGCTCTGGCGGAAATCTAAATCGCAGATCCTCCTTAGAAAGGCCGTTTTTTAAATCGTCTTCTATAATCTCTTCTATAAAATTAGTGGGCTTATTTTCAGCATTCATGGGGTAGAATTTTAAGAATGCAAATTTACAGTTTATTTTACAGCTATCGGTGCTAGTTAGCCCATTGTTATCACCTGAATATCGGCTTTTATAACCGCTTTTACCGCTAGTTTTACTAATTAAATTAGAGCGGCGGCAACATCTTTTAGTATCGCTATAGAATAAGGTTTATTTCATAATATCGCTTTGGTACTGTTACAAATCTAATATCAAATTTGCTTGGTCTCATGATGTATTTCTGCAACGGTAACAACCTCATTATCTCGCAATGATAAAGCAACAAGTGCTGCATAAACTTCTTTTATCTCGCTTTCGCGAAAGCGATATTATAAGAAAGCTAGTTTTAAAAAAGGCTTAACTATAAAGCATTAAATAAAAAAGGCTAAGTTCTAGGACAGATGTGTTATATTTACACTAATAAATTAG
>CAZQGX010000049.1:0-24761 GCA_964593255.1 uncultured Flavobacteriaceae bacterium
ATTACTGGCACTATTATACCGAAATTACTGGCACAAATCGAAACGGAGTAGCCAAATGGCTCTTTTTTCTTGTTTTTAGGTAGTTCTTTTATGTTTTTTATAGCTCTTAAATCTTTTGCTAAATCCTTAGCATCATAAGCTATTGCAGTTATAACATTGACCTGCAAGGCACTTGCCACCGTATTAACTTGAGCTTCTGTTATGGATACCTTTTCGGTCTTACTAGACATTAATATATCGTAGTATTTTATAGGTTTTCCTAAAAGTTTTACTAGGAATTTATGCATTTATTTTTGATTTATAGATAAAAAAAGCGCTGAATAAAAACAGCGCTTTTTAATCGAATAATATAAAAGGAAAAACTATTAAAAATAGAAGTTATTTATTTTAATTTAAGAGCATTACTCGTCTTCTTTTTGCATTTGCCTTTGCAATATGTTCAACTGTTTTTGTTTTTCTTTGATAACGTCTAGTTCTTTAACTAATGCGGCAATATTGTTTTTGGTTTGAACTAAAAAAGGATTTTTATCATCTTTTGCATTGATAAATTGTAAATTATTATCCAGCTGTCTCACCTCGTCTTGAATTTCATCACGACGTTTTCTTAAATAAAAACGTTCATTTTTAAAATCTTGATCGTCACCATCTTGCAAGCTAGACAATTTATTTTGATACTTCATCATCTCTGCATCTACCGCATTTAAACCAGCGGCTTTTAATTTGGCTTGCAGCAGTCTTTCAAATTTTTCTTGAATCATGCGTTTATTATAGGGAACTCTTCCTACAGCATTCCATTTT
Organism: uncultured Flavobacteriaceae bacterium; assembly: GCA_964593255.1. Classification (GTDB taxonomy): domain Bacteria; phylum Bacteroidota; class Bacteroidia; order Flavobacteriales; family Flavobacteriaceae; genus Nonlabens. The sequence goes on from CAZQGX010000049.1 coordinate 799, forward strand.
TCCATAAGCTCTTCAACAGCAGCCAGCATTGCTTTTTTATTGTCTTGTGGTAACATTTTTTTAAGCTCGTCATAGATCTTCATTTTTTCTTCTAGATGATCTATCTCTTCCTTACTATCTTCTTTTTTCTGTGCTGTTTTCTTTTCAAAAAACGCATTACAAGCCTTTTGAAATCGTTTCCATATTCTGTCGCTATCTTTTCTAGGCACATGACCTATTTGTTTCCATTCTGCCTGTATATGTTTCATTATTTGAAGACCTTCTTCAAAGTTTTCATTTTCTTGATGCTCTTCGGCAATAGCAATTAGTTTCATTTTTGCATCAAGATTATCTTGCTGCTCTTTTTTAAGACCTTTGTAAAAATTGTTTTTAGCTTTATTAAACTCTCTCGTTCCATTTCTAAATTGATTCCATAGCTCATTATTTATAGCCTTGGGTGCGGGGCCTGTTGTAGTAAACAATTCTCTTAACACTTTTATTTCCTCAAGCCTTTCTTGCCATTGTTTATGGTTTTTTGCCCCTTGTGCGGTGATCTTGTCAATTTCGGCAACTATATTTTCTTTTACCAGTTGATTGTGTGCACTCATTCTATCCCGCTCGTCATAATAAGCTTGTCGCTTGTCATGAATGACCTTGGTAGCAGCGCTAAATTCATCCCAAATAGGATCACGTTCTTCTTTTGCAACGGGTCCTGCATCTTCTTTCCACATGCGGTGCAGCTCCTGTAGTTCTCTTAAGGCTTTGTGTATATTTTCTTCATTACCTAATTCTACCGCACGTGCTATGATCTTTTTTCTAAAATCTAGATTACGTTCAAAATCTTTGTCTCTTAACTCTTTACTTAAGTCTATATAATCATAGAAATTCTGAGTTGCCAGACGGTAATCTTCCCAAGTGATATTATAGGCGTCATGAGGTATATTTCCAGTTGCTTTCCATTGATCTTGAAGTGCATTAAACTTTTTAAAAGTAGTTCCTATGTTTTCTTCTTGATCAATTAATTGCTTGATACCTTCTATAATTTCTCTGCGCTTTGTTAGGTTTTCCTCTTGCTTTTTGCGCTTATCTCTTTGAAACTGCCCTTTTTGTTTTCTATATAAAGAATGTAAATCATAAAACTCTTTGGCAAGGTCATTTTTATACTCAAATTGTGGTGCAAGCGGGTCATCACTTACAGGATTATCTTCTGTAAACTTTTCTTGAGCCTCTTTTTTAGCATCTGCATCTGCAGTTTCAAATGCTTTTTTAATATCCTCGGCTTGTGTCCTGAAACTATTGATAGGAAATTCTTGCATTAAAAATCTTAACTCTTCAATAAGAGCGGGCATTTCCATAGAATTGTAATCTTTTTCTACAATTTCCTTAACACTATCATCCTCTGGCTCATTATCATCTTCATCCTCGTCAACAATAGGATCGGTTTTTGTGGCAATTGTTTCATTTTCCTCAACCATAGCATCTTCGTGCGTGGTAAATTCATCTTCTACTTTCTCAACTGCCTTGTTAGAACCCGCTTTTACTGGCTCTTCACTACTTTGGTCAATATCTGTAGTTTCTTGACCTTCTAGGTTATTTTTGGGTGTTGTAGCTTCTTCTAGCATCGCATTTTCTAGTGAATCCTTTGATTCTTGTTCTTTCTGGTTCATTTCTGGTAATGTTCCATCTGCATCATGCAGGTTGTCATTCTTTTTCATTTTCTATTCTTTAATAGGGTGGCAATATAATTAGTTTCTGGTTGATCCACAATTCTATAGCTATTTAGTTATTCCAAAGTTCCCATGCTTTTTCTGCTTGATGCACCAGCATTTGATATCCATTGCAAACTTGTGCGCCGTTTTGTAGACCTAATTTCATAAATAAAGTTTGCGATGGATTGTAAACAAGGTCATATAAAATATGGGTTTTACTCACATATTCATAAGGAATAGCGGGTTTTAAATGAACATCTGGTGTGACACCTAGAGGTGTAGTATTGATAATAAGACTCACCATTTCCATCACTTCTTTATTGACAGATTTATAATCTATAGAATATTCATCTTGCGGATTTCTACTTACAAATAGATACGGGATTTGCAGGGCTTCTAGGGTATAAGCAATAGCTTTAGAGGCACCACCTGTACCTAAAATAAGAGCATTTTTCTTAATAGGTAAAAAAGGTTCAAGGCTTTTTCCAAAACCATAGCAATCTGTATTATGCCCAGTCCATATATTATCTTCAATAACCACGGTATTAATCGCCCCTATCACTTTAGCCTCTTCACTTAGTTTATCAACTAGTTGCATCATGTCTACTTTGTAAGGAATTGTGACATTTAAACCTCTTAATATTTCGTTTTTGCCGTTTGTTGTGAGAGATTGCTTGTTGTAAGTTACGCTTTCGCGAAAGCGAGATAACAAAAACTCCCTACTCATTTCAAAATTTTTATAGTAGTGGTCATCTAGTTTTAAATGCTCAAACTTTTGCGAAAAATAAGCACGTGAAAAACTATAATCTAGGCGCTCACCTACCAGTCCAAAAATGCTAGTTGGTATTTGTGCTTTTTCCATAACGATCTAACATATAAACAATTAAAAAGCCGATTATAATCATGACAATAGCGATCCAGGTATGTGAATCATAAATATCTGGCCAGTAACGGCTGTAATTTTCTAGTATTTTATTGCCGTTTTTGTCTATTGCCCATTCACCTGTTTGTAATGTTTGATAAACTTCTTTTTTCCATGGCCAGACTACTCCTAACGACCCAGTTATAAAACCCAAAATCATCGCATCAGTTTGATTGCGGTAGTATTTCATGGTCCAACCCAATAGATGTGATAAACTTACGAGTCCCACGATAGAACCTAATACAAAAACAAATAAAATTGCCAGCATATTCATATGCACAGGGTCGTGCCACCAAGAAAGGTCACCTAGGATAATTGCTACCATTGTATCAAAAAAAACGTTGATACTGTCTACTAATAATAGGACATAATTGCCCAAAAGTATAAGAATAAAACTACCGCTTAAACCTGGCAACGTCATCCCTGATATACTCACCATACCACAAAAAAATACAAATAATAGATTCGTATTTTGTTTTGCTGGATCTAGTAATGAAGTACCCACACCTATAAGAATCCCTACAAAAAGTATAAGCGCATTTTTTTTAGTCCACTCTCCATAATTTCTTGAAATATAATATACAGAACCTAGTATCATCCCAAAAAAAGCAGCCCATACCAAAATAGGATAATATTGTATCAACACGTCAAACCCCTTACTTACAGTAAAATAACTTAATGCTTCACCCAAAATAAGTAGCGATAAAAACCTGCCATTTATATAATCAAAAAAACTACCGAATCTGCCAGAAACTAAAAGTTTGAAAGCTTTGAGATTTAATTTTTGTAGGGAATAAATAAACTCTTCATAAAACCCACCTACATAAGCAACCACCCCACCGCTGATACCGGGAACCTTGTTTGCAGTACCCATAGCTATTCCTTTAAGAATAAGGAAAAGTTTATCAGAAAGATTTCTAGTAGGCTGCTGCAATTATATCTGTTTTTTATTTGCCCATTTTTCAAGGGTAAGAATTAATAAAAAACCTGTTATAACTAGTAAAACTACAAATGTGATTTGTTTATCGCCAGCAAAATCCTGTGGCAATATACTTTTCTCTAAAAAGGCTACCTCGTTACCATGGCTATCGATCCTGTATTTAAGTACTTTTTTCCAAGGCCATAGTTTGTTAAGTGACCCAATCATAAAACCGGTAAGCAATGCGAGTGTTACATTTTTTTGATGTTCAAACAGCCAGGTAAGTATTCTAGAAAAAACCTTAAGCCCCATTATACAACCTATGCCAAACAAAAGTAAATTAGATAAGTATTCCCATGCTTTAGACCATTTTGCATTTAAAATTTCTTCTATAAGTCCAGAGATTGATCCTAGAATTACTTGATAACTACCTAATAGCAACAATAAAAATGCACCAGAAATACCTGGTAAAATCATCGCTATAATCGCTATAAAGCCAGAAAATATAATATACCACCAGCTATCTGGAGATCCTAAAGGCTGGGCTATTGTAATGTAATAGGAAATGATGCTTCCTATCATAATGGCAATAATTACTAAAATATTCCAACTAGTAATTTGCTTAATAATGTATAAAATACTTGCTAGCACCAGGCCAAAAAAGAATGCCCAAAGTAGCACTGGATAGGTATGTAAAAGATAAGTAAGTAGCTTTGATAAGCTTAAAATACTTATTGCAATTCCTGTTACTAGCGCGAGTAGAAAGCCTAGGTTATACTTTACAAAAGTATTTTTAAATCCATTTTTAAAAAAGTCTTTAAAGAGTGCTGGGTTTAAAACGTCTATAGTTTTTATAAGCTCTTCATAAATACCTGTAATAAATGCAATGGTCCCACCAGAAACGCCAGGAACAACATCTGCCGCGCCCATAAACATTCCTTTTATTACTACAGTAAAGTGTTTTTTTAACAGCATATAGTCGGTATTCAAATCAAATCCCAAGAGTAATACCTTGGGATTTGATAGTAATTATTTTATTTACCTATGTATAGTTTGTGTGCGATCTGGCCCAACACTTATTACTTTAATAGGAATTTCTAATTCTTTTTCTAAAAAGTCTATGTAGGCATCTAATTCCTTTGGAAACTGAGAGGTTTTAGTCATTTTTGTAAGATCCTCTTTCCAGCAATCAAATTCAGAATAAACAGGAGTCACATTTTCTGGTTCTATATTATAGGGCAGGTGTTTGATTTGATCCCCTTTATAATTATAAGATGTGCAAACTTTTAATTTGTCAAAACCAGAAAGAACGTCGCCCTTCATCATCATTAATTGAGTAACACCATTAATTTGACAAGTATATTTTAATGCAACAAGGTCTAACCATCCACAACGACGCGCACGGCCTGTAACAGCACCAAATTCATGACCAATACTTGCCATTTCGGCACCTACATCATCAAAAAGTTCTGTAGGAAAAGGACCACTTCCCACACGTGTAGTGTATGCTTTAAATATTCCATATACCTCGCCTATATTTCCCGGTGCAACCCCTAGACCAGTGCATGCACCTGCAGCTGTAGTGTTTGAAGATGTTACAAAAGGATAAGTTCCAAAATCTATATCGAGTAAAGATCCTTGTGCACCCTCGGCAAGTATGGTTTTACCATCTTTTTGAGCTAGTTGCAAGTATTCTTCAGAGTCTATAAAAGTCAATTCTTTTAAAACTTCAACAGCTTTAAAAAATTCTTCTTCCATTTCTTGTAAATTATATTGAATATCAACATTATGAAAAGTTATCAGTTCTTCATGTTTATTTGCTAGTGCACGATATTTTTCTTTCCAGCTATCTAGTTCTAGATCACCTATTCTTATACCATTGCGACCAGTTTTATCCATATAAGTAGGGCCTATACCTTTAAGAGTAGAGCCTATTTTTGCCTTGCCTTTAGAGGTTTCTGACGCTGCATCTAGCAGTCTGTGAGTAGGTAGGATTACATGTGCCTTTCTAGAGATCAACAATTTACTTTTAAAATCAATGTTGAATTTTTTTAACCCCTCTAGCTCTTGGACAAAAACTACTGGATCGATAACAACACCATTACCGATGATATTAATAGACTTTTCATGAAATATTCCAGAAGGAATAGTTCTTAAAACATGTTTGATACCATCAAATTCTAGTGTGTGTCCAGCATTAGGACCACCTTGAAATCTCGCTATAATATCATAGTTAGAGGTTAATACATCTACTATTTTTCCTTTTCCCTCGTCGCCCCATTGCAAACCGAGCAATAAATCTACTGCCATTATTACTGTTTTTCAGTTGTATTTTTAACGCCGTAAAAGTATAAAGAATGATTGGTAATCTTTACATCAAAAACCTCTTCAATTGTCTTTTTTATTGACTCTATTCTCGGGTCACAAAATTCTATCACCTCTTGGGTATCGGTAAGTATTAAATGATCGTGTTGCCTATCAAAGTATGATTTTTCATAGTGCGACTGGTTTTGCCCAAATTGATGTCTTCTTACCAGCTTGCACTCGATTAACAAATCTATTGTATTGTATAGGGTTGCACGGCTTACACGATAATTTTTAAGCTTCATTTTGGTGTATAAAAACTCTACATCAAAATGCTCTTCACTAGCATATATCTCGTCAAGAATAGCATAACGTTCTGGAGTTTTACGATGCTTTTTCTCGTTGAGAAAAGCTGTAAATACATTTCTAACTATTTCCTGTTCCTTTTCAAGGGTGTTAATAAGTTCACTCATAGTTTAAAATCTTGTAACTTTATCTATACCGTTAATTTTATTTAAATTTTGCATTAACGATGTTAATAAATTTTTATTAGGTACCACAACGGTAATCTCTCCTGTAAAAATCCCGTGGTGGCTATTAAAGGATATGTTTCTAATGTTTACATGCATACTTTCAGAAATAAGTTTGGTTACTTCTTGTACTAGCCCCATTCTGTCTATTCCTGTAAGTTTAATCTCGGCTTTATATTCTCTTTGTGTAGAATCGATCCATTTTGCACTTATAATGCGATAAGCAAATTTGCTTTGCAGGCTTATGGCGTTAGGACAATTGTTTTTGTGCACCTTGATTCCCTCGCTTACCGTTGTAAAACCAAAAACAGCATCGCCAGCAATTGGGTTACAACATTTTGACAATGTATAATCTAGGGTGGCACCTTCCTTACCAAACACTAACTCGTCAAAATTTTCAGTGACCTCTTCTTTATGCAAATCAGGATTTTCCTGCGGCTTACGTATTTTACTTTTAATAAAAGTGTAGAGCGCATTGCTACGACTATTTGCATAATCTTTTATGGCCTTATTATCTATTGTACCATTACCTACTCTGTAAAAAAGATCGTGACTTGTTTTGAGTTTAAAAAAGGTTACCATCTGGTTAACACTGGTCTCGTCTAGGCTTATTTTTTGAGACTTTAACTTTCTAATTAATATTTCTTTACCATCTAGAGCAACAACTTTTTGATCGTCTTTTAAAGCACTTTTAATTTTAGCTCGTGCTCTAGCAGTAGTGGCATAATCTAGCCAATTTTTAGTAGGTTTTTGATTTTCAGAGGTGATTATTTCTACCTGGTCACCGCTTTTTAAATCGTGTGATAGCGGTACAAGTTTACCATTTACTCTTGCGCCCCTGGTGTGCAAACCTACCTCAGTGTGGATAGAAAAAGCAAAATCTAGAGGTGTGGCACCTTTTGGTAAAGACTTAAGTTCACCATTGGGTGTAAAAACAAAAATCTCCTTACTGTATAAATTAAGTTTAAATTCTTCTACAAAATCTATGGCAGTACCATCTTGATTTTCTAGCGCTTCTTGCAGTCTATTGAGCCACTCCTCGAGACCATCTTCTTTACCACCACCTTGTTTATACTTATAATGCGCTGCATAGCCTTTTTCGGCTATTTCATGCATGCGTTCTGATCTTATTTGCACCTCTACCCACCTACCATCTGGCCCCATGACAGTGATGTGTAAAGCTTCATAACCTGTTGACTTTGGTGAGCTTATCCAGTCCCTCAATCGCACAGGATTTGGGGTAAAGTGATCTGTTACAATTGAGTATATTTTCCAAGCTAGGAATTTTTCATTTGACCGATCGCTTCTAAAAATAATGCGCACAGCAAATTTGTCATATACCTCGTCAAAGGTAACACCTTGCTTTAACATTTTACGTCGTATAGAAAAAACAGATTTTGGTCTACCAGAAATGAGGTAATTTAGTCCCTCACGTTTTAAACTTTCATCAATAACATTACTAAAGTCTTTTATGTACTTTTTTTGCTCGTCCTTACTTTCTACTATAGATCGTTGTATATCGTCAAAAACTTCGGGTTCGGTATATTTTAATCCTAGATCTTCTAGCTCTGTCTTGATGTTATAAAGACCCAATCTATGTGCGATAGGCGCATAAATGTATAGCGTTTCACTTGCTATTTTAACCTGTTTATAATCAGGCATGCTCTCCATTGTTTGCATGTTGTGCAGGCGATCGGCAATTTTTATAATGATTACCCTTATATCGTCATTAAGGGTTAATAACATTTTTCTGAAATTTTCTGCCTGTTGTGAGATATTTGCATCTTTTTTAAGGTGTGCAATTTTTGTTAAACCATCTACTATGCGGGCAATAGTCTCACCAAAAAGCTGTTCTATATCTACTAAAGTATATTGAGTATCTTCTACAACATCGTGTAAAAGAGCAGCGGCAATAGCAGTGGCGTCTAGTCCTATTTGTTTTGCAACTATTTTTGCAACAGCAATAGGATGAAAGATATAAGCCTCTCCAGATTTGCGACGCTGTGGGGCATGTGCTTCAACAGCGATGTCAAAAGCCTTTCTAATCAGCTTTTTGTCCTCGTCATTTAGCATTTGATAGCTTATTTTTAAAAGGTCCTTATAACCCTTTGCTATCCGCTTATTTTCTTCTGTGATTTCAATTTCAGTCATACCAAGTAAATTTAAGCTACTTTAGGTTGATAGGCAATTATTTTATATTTTCTCGATAAGTATTTTTGTTTCGCTTTCGCGAAAGCGAGAATAAAAAATATTCAAAATAATAATATTTATTCAAATCTAAAAAGTAAAAAAACACAATAAAACATCTAGTTAAAATGATACAAACCAAGTCTCATAAACTATTTTATGCAAGCATAGCATTTTACATTTTTTTAATATGTGTAAACTTAAAAAGTTATTTTATCAAATATTTACTTTACCTGTTTATACTTATTAAATTTAAAATCAATATTTTACAATATTTAAAATTTGATTTAAAAATATCCAGTTATTTTTCAGGTTTCATTACTTCTTCTAGTAAGGGCGCAATACCATTTTCTGTAATAGTGTCATTATTCCAAAAACTTAATACACAGCTCACATAATTTCCCCTTACAGGTGCAGCAACGTAGTAAATGGTTAAGGTTTTACCACCTGACATGCTAGCTAGAAGGGAGGTGACGCCAGTGAAATCATAAACAACTTTGGTTGCTGTTGTAATCGCACCTTCAAATTCTATTTCAACTGCTTCTTCTGAAATTACTTTTCCGTTCTTTTTTGATTTTGTAATGGCAAACTGGTGGTTTGTAGTATTTTTTGCATCTTCAAAATCCTTGTGTACAGACCAATTCATCTGGCCGTAATATGGGCATTGCACGTTATTAACATCCATCCACTGGCATGCAGCACCTAATTGAATCTTTCTACCAGCAAAATTAATGCTATCAATAGCTATAGAATTGTAATTTTCCTTTGGAATCTTATTTTCTACAATTAAATTTAAAATAGTCCTTTCAAATTCTTGATCCCTTTTATTTATCGCTGTAAACTGTATGACGGTAATTCGTTTTTCTTTGTTTTCTATAAAATAGTAAGTGTTATTTTGCAATATATTCTCGGTGATTTCATCATTGTTTGTTACCCGTGTATTACTGTAAGGCAAATGATTATCGGCTTTTTTTTCTTCATTTTTTTTAATGGAATATTTGCGATATGCTTTTTTAAGACCTTTTTCATTAAATGGGTAATTAAATGACTGGCTGGTTATAGAATAACCGTCAATATTGTAGAAGCTAACACCGTTATTATTTATTGCCTGTAACCTGCTATATATAATGTCATTTTGCGATTGTGATGACATACTAGCAAAAAATATAAATAGTGAAAATAATTGTCTCATAGGTTATTGTGTGATTAAAAAGGTGTGAAATGATTTAGTATTCGTGCCTATCTCTTGTTCTCAACCTTTAATTATTATTTGAGTTAAAAATGACATTCTCACCACAAGGTAAGTTTTTAAATAATATGATTGATCAGTTCAAAAAGTTAATTCATAAGGTTTGGCATTATAAAAAATGCTTTTTTTTTGTAATTGATTATATATCAACTATATATAGCAACCATCTCTTTGCCTTGTGCCGTTTTACTGGCCCTGTACATTCCTTCTGTATTAAATGGCATAGAAATATTTCCTTGCGCATCTATTGCAATTAATCCACCATCGCCGCCTAGCTCTAGAATACGTTTGTGAATTACCTCGTGGGCAGCCTCGTCCAGAGACATTCCTTTATGCTCTATTAAACAAGCAACGTCATAGGCAACTACCCCTCTTATAAAAAATTCACCACTGCCTGTACAACTTATGGCGCAGGTTTTATTATTGGCATAATTGCCAGCGCCTATCATGGGGCTGTCCCCTACTCGTCCCCACTTTTTATTGGTCATCCCACCTGTAGAAGTTGCTGCCGCAATGTTACCATCACGATCGCATGCAACTGCACCAACAGTACCAAATTTAGAGTCTTTTTTAACAGAGTGATCTAGCTGAAAATTGTCAGTGTCTTTAATATCCAGCCATTGTTGATGCCTTAATTGATCAAAGAAATAAGAAGCATCTTCAAATTGATAGTTTAATTGTTTAGCAAATTCGTGTGCACCTTGTCCCGCAAGAAAAACATGCTCACTTTTTTCCATCACGTCTCTAGCGAGATTTATTGGATTTTTTATTCCAGTGATTAAAGAAACTGCACCTGCCTTTAAAGTAAGACCATCCATAATGCTTGCATCCATTTCATGTGTTTCATTTGCTGTAAAAACAGCACCTTTACCAGCATTGAATAAGGGTGAATTTTCTAAGACGATCACAGCTGCTTCTACTGCATTTATCGCAGTACCACCTGAATTAAGGATTTCATAACCTACATGTATCGATTTATTTAAGTCTTCTTTATATTTTTTTTCTAGACTTGCAGTCATCATTCCTTTTACTAGGGTGCCAGCGCCGCCATGAATAGCTATACCAATTTTTTTTTTCATGTTATTAATTTGTATTTAAAGTAACTAATATTAAATCCTTTAAAACTATGTGATGATATAAATGTTTTGATTAATCTTATGGTTTAAATATTAAAAATCATTGATGGATAAAAAATCAAGAATAAATTTATCGATAATTAGAGATCTAATATTTACCGATGGTATGCAACACTTTTTAATAAACACCATTATACCTAAAAAAGTAAACAAAAGTAATAAGATCAGATGATGCTGTTTACTTCATTTTATTTTGAACCGGTCATAAAGTCAATTAAAAGAGAATTTGTTTAATGAAACCTTTTTACAATGCGTATCATTCATACTATCAAAAACAAATAGGTATTACATTTACAATATTTAAGATTTATAGAACTTTTGTTTGCTAATAATTTTTTAAACTTATTTCAGTTTGCTTAAAAAGCTTAGGATATATGCATAAACAACTATATTTAGGGTTTAAAACTGTTAATCAAGTCTATGCAAGTCTCCTCGATTGTCTAGCTCTTTCAGTTCTTTTACAAGTTCTAACGCGTCTGGCACCACGTCACTACACATAATGATTAGTGAACCGTCGACAGCATTTTTAACTGCAAACTTGATAGCTTCTTTTTCAGATGGTATGATGGTAATTTTTTTGTTGGGATCTTTCATTTTTATACCATCATCTAGCATTTTAATTAATTCTTGCTCGGTTTTACCACGCAATCTTTTGTCTTGTCTGATAATGATCTCGTCAAACATTTCAGCGGCAATACCTCCCATCTCGTTATTATCTGTCTCTCTTCTATCACCTATTCCTGCAATGATTCCCACTTTAACAGTTGCATCTAGCTCGTTTGTAAAGTTTTGCAATGCTCGCATACCAGCTGGATTGTGTGCATAATCTAGTAAAATCGAAAACTTTTTGAATTTAAATAAGTTTAATCGACCAGGTGTTTGCGATGATGACGGTATAAAGGTTTCAAGAGCTGCTTTAATATCTTCATTACTTATTCCCTGTAAATGAGCTGCCAATACGGCTGCTAAAACATTTTGAATCATGAACCTTGCCTTACCGCCATAGGTAAGCGGTATATGTTCGGCCTTAATCAAACGCATTTTCCATTCTCCACGGCAAATGGTAACATACCCTTCTTCATATATGGCTGTGATGCCATTTAAACGTTGTAATGCTTTTATTCTAGGATTATTTTCATCCATAGAAAACAATGCTATGTTACAAGAAACAGATCGTCGCATTTCATAGACCAGGTCATCATCTGCATTAAGAACTGCATACCCGTCAGGTAATACAGTTTCAGGAATTACACCTTTAACTCTTGCGAGTTGTTCTATGGTATGAATTCCTTTTAATCCTAAATGGTCGGCGGCTACATTTGTTACAATACCTACATCACATTTTTTAAATCCTAGACCAGCCCGCAATAGACCGCCTCGTGCCGACTCTAATACTGCCATGTTTACAGTGGGATCTTTAAGTACAAATTCTGCACTAGCGGGACCGGTACAATCACCAGTCATTAATAACCTATTTTGTATGTAAACCCCATCGCTAGTGGTATAACCAACTCTATAACCATTCATTTTTGCAATATGAGCAATCAGTCTTGTGGTAGTGGTTTTACCATTGGTACCTGTTACAGCTATAATAGGGATGCGACCCGTATCACCTTTATTAGGAAACAAAGCATCAATAACAGGTGCTGCAACATTGCGAGGTAAACCTTTGGTAGGAGCAAGATGCATTCTAAAACCAGGACCGGCATTTACCTCAAGTACAGCGCCACCAGTTTCTGATAAAGGTTTAGTAATATCTGTCGTAATCACGTCTATACCACATATATCTAGATCAATTATTTTAGAAATACGCTCTGCCATACTTACATTAGACGGGTGCACGATATCAGTAATATCTTCGGCAGTTCCTCCTGTACTTAGGTTTGCCGTGTCTTTTAAAATTAACCTTTCGCCTGGAGCGATAACAGTATCTATTGTATAACCAGCATCTTTAATAATGGTCTCTGTTAACTCGTTTACTGTTATTTGTGTAAGCACATTTTCATGTCCAAAACCACGTCGTGGATCACTATTTACAGCATTGATCAATTCTTGTATGGAAGATTTACCATCACCTATTACATGTGCAGGTGTTCTTATGGCTCCTGCAACTAGTTTATTATTTATAACCAGCAATCTATAATCATCACCTTTTACATATTTTTCAACAATTATTGCCCCGCTGCGAGAACTTTCTTTGGCATGATTAAAAGCTTCTAATGCAGCTTCATAATTTTGAATGTTTACAGTAATCCCGCGGCCATGATTACCATCTACTGGTTTGATTACTAAAGGGTAACCTACATATTTGCATGCTGCTTCTAGACTGCGCTCTTTTCTAATAATATCGCCACGTGGCACTTCTACTTGTGCCTGTTCTAATAAGTATTTTGTATCTTCTTTATCACAAGCCAGTTCTACTCCTATACTACTGGTTTGACTAGTAACTGTAGCTTGAATACGTTTTTGATTTGCCCCATAACCCAGTTGTACTAAAGAGTACTTATTAAGTCTAATCCATGGTATACCACGAGATGCTGCTTCTTCTACAATTGATCCTGTACTAGGCCCTAGACGCTCAGCCTCGCGCAATTCTCGCATTTGTTGTATATCATCTGCAAGATCATAAGTTTCACCACTGATTAATGCCTCACATATTCTTACAGCTGCATTTGCTGCATATCGACCTACACTTTCTTCTATGTATGAAAACACCACGTTATACACTCCTTTTTCTCCATAACCTCGAGTTCTTCCAAAACCGGTATCCATACCGGCAAGTGTTTGTATCTCTAGTGCAATATGTTCAATCACGTGACCCATCCACGTACCTTCATCAACGCGCATAAAAAAACCGCCTTCACATCCTTTAGAACAACGGTGTAATAACATAGAAGGAAACATGGATTTTAAACGATCTGAAAAACCTGGTATTTTATTTGTAGGCAGCTCTTCCATTTCTTCAAGATCTAAAACCATCACAATTAATTTGTGTCTTCTAACCGACCAGTAATTTGGACCTCTCATAGCATTTATCTCGCGTATGTACATATGTTTTATATTTTAAAATTTGAAAAGGTAATTGTAAGGACTATTGTTTTATATCAATGCACAGGCACTGCAATTTTTATAATTTCTAAATATAGAATATTTATTGAACCTACCAAATAACTTTTATGCAAAGTGGATATTAAGGAACAGCATTCATGAGTTACGTCAACTTTTAAAACTAAATGTTTTATACTGTTGACAGTGTTAATATTACGGTTTTACCAAAGCGTTAACTAAGCAAAATATTATTCTAATAAATTTTTTGGTAAGTTCTAAAAAATGAATAACATTCATTAAATCATAACTTTACATTTTTAAATTTTATGAATAATAGTTATGATTTAATGTATTTGATAGCAGTAAATATTTAGATTTTTTTAAATGGATTCATAACTTTTATCTTGCAAAAGATGCAAGATACTGCGACCTATTAATTTTGAAATCCTAGATGCAGTTACACCTTCATAGGCATGAATACTAGCGGCAATATCGCCACTTGCACCATGTAGATGCACCGCAAGCACGGCAGCAGCTGTAGGTTCATAACCTTGTGCAAGAAAAGAAGCAATAATACCGCTTAAAACATCACCACTACCGGCAGTTGCCATTCCTGGATTACCAGTATCATTTATATAAACACTAGATGCTGTAACTGTTATGGTGTGTGCTCCTTTTAAAACTAAAATCAATTTATGTTTTATAACAAACTGTTTGGCTTTTTCTAATCTTTCATAACTATTTTCCCAAGATCCTAGCAAGCATTGTAATTCACCATCATGTGGTGTTAGAATAGAGTTTTCAGGTATTTCTTTTAAGAGTTCTGTGTGCTGGGCAAGTATATTGATAGCGTCTGCATCTATTACTATGGGTTTAGATTGTTGTTGTATCGCTTTCGCGAAAGCGAGATATGTCCCCCCCTCTACACCTATACCTGATCCTGCACACAAGGTAATATTTTTTAAATCATGGTTAAAGTCTGTAATATAATCGACACCATCGCTTTGCAAAGTCATTACCTCTGGAATCGAAGATTGCAAAATGGTATTTCCAGATTGTGGAATATAGGCAGTAACTTTTCCAGCTCCTGCATTGACAGCTGCACCAGCGCATAGTACTGCTGCGCCGATTTTACCTTTACTACCTGCAAAGGTCATGACATGACCATAATCACCTTTATGTGTAAATCTTTTACGACCCGTGTATTTGCTTTTTGCTAACTGTTTAGTAACAAGTTGTGCAATGGGAATAACGCTTTCTAAATAGGCAGTATCTAGACCTATATCAATTGTTTCATAGCCACCTACATAAATAGCGGTTTCTGGAAAGAAAAAGCAAATTTTGGGCGTTTGAAATGTAAAGGTATAATAGGCTTTTAAAATAACATCTGTAGAATGATGTGCGGTATTTGCAAACATGCCACTAGGTAAATCTATGGCAATCTTTAACGCTGGTATATCATTTAAATACATTATTAAATTTGCCATCCATCCTGTGATAGGCCGGTTAAGACCAGTTCCAAATATGGCGTCTATAATGATTACTTGTGGATCAAGCGATGGAAAATCCTCTTTACAACTTAAGAGTACTGGCCAGTCATTTGCAACTGTCTTTAAAAGTTGATAGCTTTTTAAAAAATTAGGTGAACGCTTTTTACTGCAATTAGTTACATACACATTTACATGATAACCGTGTTCTATAAGCTTTCTTGCAATCACTAGACCATCACCACCATTGTTTCCTATACCACAAAATATGTTTATTGCGACAGTGGTACCTTTTAACTGTTCATGGATTCTTTGAAAAACGAGACTTGCCGCACGTTCCATTAAATCATAGCTAGATGTCTCTTGCTTTAATATGGTTGCTTGATCTGCTGTGGCGAGTTGTTGTGCACTTAAAATTTTCAATATAAATTTATTTTAATCAGCAAGTTAAGGATTGTTTTGAAGATATATCCTAAAAATATGGATGTAGCTATTTGTTCATGGTAATTTATAAAATAGTTTGATGATATGCAAACTCATTCTTTTTAGTTTTAATATTTATCATAGCGATAAAAAAGATGGTTTTTTACCCTATTGTAATTATTAAAAACACATTTATTCTAAATAGAAACCGCTATTTTTGAATTTTTAAAAAACACCTATGAAAAACACTGCACTAACTAAAATACATGAATCTCTTGGGGCAAAAATGGTTCCTTTCGCTGGCTTTAATATGCCTGTGCAATATGAGGGAGTTAATATAGAACACCTTACTGTAAGAGAGCATTGTGGTGTGTTTGATGTTTCTCATATGGGAGAATTTTTAATAAGTGGTGATAAGGCCCTAGAATTGGTACAAAGAGTATCTTCTAACGATGCTTTAAAACTAACTGTAGGTAAAGCACAATATGCCTATTTACCTAATGAAACTGGTGGTATTGTAGATGATATGATCGTTTATAAATTAAAAGAAGACGAATACCTACTAGTGGTAAACGCCTCAAATATTGATAAAGATTGGGAACATATTTCTAAACACAATATAATGAATGCACAGATTAAAAATCTATCTGACGATTATTCATTACTTGCCATACAAGGACCTAAGGCAGTTGAAGCCATGCAATCTCTTACCCCAATAGATTTAAGCGCTATAAAATTCTATCATTTTGAAATAGCCGAATTTGCTGGAATCCAAGACGTGATTATAAGCGCAACAGGTTATACAGGTTCTGGCGGATTTGAAATTTATTGTAAGAATAGCGATGTAAAAGAAATATGGAAGAAAGTTTTTGAAGCAGGCGACTCTTTTAATATCAAGCCTATAGGACTAGCAGCGAGAGATACCTTGAGACTAGAGATGGGTTACTGTCTATATGGTAATGATATAGACGAGACCACCTCGCCATTTGAGGCAGGTCTGGGCTGGGTAACTAAATTTACCAAACCTTTTGTTAATTATGAACAATTAAAAGAGCATAAAGAAAAAGGAGTTAATAGAAAACTAATTGCCTTTGAAATGGATGAACGAGCCATAC
The DNA here is from genome assembly GCA_964593255.1 of uncultured Flavobacteriaceae bacterium. Taxonomy (GTDB): domain Bacteria; phylum Bacteroidota; class Bacteroidia; order Flavobacteriales; family Flavobacteriaceae; genus Nonlabens. The sequence goes on from CAZQGX010000049.1 coordinate 17,807, forward strand.
CTAGAGGCGGTTATGAAATTAAAGATGCTGATCAAAAAGATCTTGGAATTGTAACTAGTGGTACCATGTCACCATCTACAGGCAAAGGAATAGGAATGGGTTATGTACCGCCCATATTTGCAACACCTGGAACACAAATTTTTATACAAATAAGAAAAAAAGCCGTTCCCGCGACAGTTGTTATGCTACCGTTTTACAAAAAATAAAGTTGATCAAAATCTATAGTCTATCCACAGTTTTTAAGATAATTTAAAAATAACACCAACCTTGAATCGTATTTTAATTTTAGGCGGCAGTGGCTTTATAGGCAATGCACTTTATAAAGAACTATCGCCTTTTTATGATGTGCATGCTACTTTTAAAACCGATAACAAGACTTTTGAAAAAAACAAACATTTTCATCAATTTGATTATGAATTAGAAGAATTGGATATTCTACTACATCATTTAAAGCCAAAATACATAATAAGTGCATTGAGAGGTAACCTTACTAGTCTGGTAAGGCTCTATTTTAATCTGAGTGATTATCTAGAAGTAAATGACTGCAAGTTGATGTTTTTATCTAGTGCCAATGTTTTTGATAGATTCACCAATTACCCCAGTTATGAATATGACAAAACACTGTCTGAAAGTATTTATGGACGCTTTAAAATAAAAATAGAAAACGAACTGTTGCGCAAGCACAGCTCAAAATATGTGATATGCCGCATCCCCATGATTTATGGCGCTGGGTCGCCACGCATCAATGAAATCAAAACACAACTTAAAAAAAACGAAGCAATAGAGGTTTTTCCAAATGTGGTGATCAACGCAACACATATAGCAAAACTTGTACAGCAATTGCATTACATTATCAATAGAAGACGTCGTGGTATTTTTCATTTAGGCAGTAACAACTTGATTCACCACATGGACCTAGTAAAAGACATATGCGAGCGCCTGGGGCATGAAGATCCCTTATTAAAACAAGTCTATGATTCTAATGAAGATAGGCATCTCGCTGTGTTACCGCGCGATAATATGTTGCCCAAACACTTGCAATTGCGTGTTGAAGAAGTAGTAAAAAACAGTGTTGTTTTTTAAAATTAGAATCAATTATCAACTTTATCTATTGCTACAGGATCATCACTATTCCTGTTTTCATCTTTTTTTCTATACATCTTTCCGTTCAAACCTTGATAAATAATCAAGAAGCCGACGATTGTAAAAAGCACTTGTAGAACAATAAGAATTATTTCAGATTTAACATAAACACTTACAGCTAGTTGAATCATCATGGTTAAACCAAAACTTAACATGAATGAAGTGATCACTTTAAGTATTTCAAGAATCATTTTTTTAAGTTTTTATCGGTTCCTATAACAATTTGAAAATGAATAGTTAAAATGAATAGTTAATTAGTTTTTTAAGACGGTATCAAAGATTACTTGGTATTTAATTATGACAAATGTTATTGTAATAGGAGAAGAAATTATCAAAAATAAGATCGTCTGCCATTTGTGTGAAATTAGGATATCTCGCCTTTTAAACCATAAAACTGCTAATAACATAGAAAACAATAACGACATAAAAAATGCTGATAAAATGTTTCCGTAATTCTCGTCATATTCTAAAAATTGAGCATTATAAAGCAATGACCAAATAATTAAGGTGGCAAAAGCCAATCCAATCAAATAAATACCACTTAAAATTTTTGATATTTTCACGACTATATAATCCTAAATAAACCCAAACTTTTTAAGGTAAATACCGGTCAGTTCCCCAGTTAGGTGGTCGTTTTTCTAGAAAAGCCTCTCTTCCTTCTTTTGCCTCGTCGGTCATGTAAATAAGTCGGGTCATTTCTCCTGCAAAAACCTGCTGCCCCACCATACCATCGTCGGTAGCATTTAATGCAAATTTGGCCATTTTAATCGCGATAGGTGACTTTTTAAGTATTTCTTGACCCCAATTATACGCCGTTTCATCAAGTTCTTCATGCGGCACGACAGCATTTACCATTCCCATTTCCATGGCTTCATGTGCAGTATAAGTGCGACCTAGAAAAAATATTTCTCTCGCCTTTTTTTGTCCTACCATTTTTGCCAGATAGGCACTACCATAACCAGCGTCGACACTCGCAACGTCTGTATCTGTTTGTTTAAAAACACCGTGTTCTTTGCTTGCTATGGTCATATCACAAACCACATGCAAACTGTGACCACCACCTACTGCCCAACCAGGAACAGCGCAAATAACTACCTTGGGCATAAAACGTATCATGCGTTGCACCTCTAGAATATTTAACCTACCAGTGCCGCTATCGTCTTTATAACCATCGCTACCACGAGCATTTTGATCACCACCACTACAAAAAGCCCAACCACCATCTTTTTTTGATGGCCCCTCGCCAGTAAGAATAACCACCCCAATAGACAGGTCTTCTTGCGCATCATAAAATGCCTTGATCAATTCGCTTACGGTTTGTGGTCTAAATGCATTGCGCACCTCGGGCCTATTAAAAGCGATGCGCGCAATACCGTTACACTTCTTATAGGTAATATCCTTAAATTCTATGGCTGTTTTCCAATCTATAGACATGGTTTCAATTTTTAGCAAATATAAGACCTATCTATTGATACCACACCCGCACTACTTGTATCATCAACACATTACCACCATGCATGTTTATAGAATTGTGATCCTGGTTTTTCTTGCTATAGTGATTTCTAGGTATGATCACCGTTTCTACATTGATGATTTTTTGATTGTAATTTTTTCGCACCCATTCATTTACTTTCTCCATCACTTGCTCTAGAGATTCATAAACGCTGCCCGACCAGAATTTCTTTTCTAGCACATCTGGCTCAAAGTCTTTGTAAAATATCTTGTTTGTCATGATTTATAAGTAGTATGATGATGATTTTTGTTACGCTTTCGCCAAAGCGGAATTATATTAAATATCGTGCTTAAATTTAAATGATGTAATAGTTATAGATTCAAGTAAAACCGTAAAGTAAATACAAGTTATTTAGGGCGTTCCCCTGCGGGGCGGGCTATACGTTACAATCTTTTTTAAGGCAGAAAAAGCCTTAAAAAAGGATTTCCACTTCTATCCCTAACGCACAACGCTATAAATATTAAAATTTAGCTTAATGTATAGAACTGCTCTAAACTACACATAACCATCATTTTATTGTCAATAATTAATTCAAAATTTGTTGTAGCGGGCTTTCTGATTTTTAGTTTATGAAAATCCTGTTAATCTTCTACAAAACAACAATGCAATTTGTAATTTTGCATCATGAGCAAAGAAAAAAAGCCAGATTCCATAGTTTATGATGAAGAGACGGGTACTTATAATGCCGCGCTTCTTCCTTATTCTAGCGGTGTTTCGGCACCTAAAATTACTACACCAGACATTACCTCGTGGAAACAAACCAATATCAATAAGGTTAATCACGAGATCAAATCTCAATTTGACCAGCTGAAAGCACAGTATGATGCGATGGTCAAAAAGTACGATGATAACCAACTGGTTTATGGCGCAAAATTTTCTTTTGAACCTATAGTGGGCGAGCGTTACCATTTATACAAAGGTCGCAAAGATGGATCACCATTTTTATCTGTTATTTCCCCTGCCGAGTGTTCTTGGGACTTTTTAGGCACCTACCGCCTATCTTCAGAAAAATTGTGGGAAGAAATTGATGCAGAATAAAAGAATTCAAGCCCTTATTTTATAGCCACATTTTAACGATGTGGCATTTAAAAAAAAAATTAAATAAATACTTACTTTGTTCTTTAACTATTCTATTTGTTAAAACATTAAGCCACTCACCGCTGTAAAAAAGTACATATGCAGCACCTATTTAAATTTCATAAAGCAATGGTTGCGAGTATAATACTACAAATGCCCGAACCCAAAACTGCTTACAAAACGGTATCTACCATCATCAGGCTTGAAGAAATCAACGGATTTGTATGTTAAAGCAGGTATGATCGCCGTCTTATTTATTTACTGCTAGTGTCTATAGCATCTAGCACCGCTATGTAAAAGATATGCTAAGCAATAACTTTTATATAGCGGTGATAAAAACACTAGATAAAAAGAAAAAATCAGTGTCTGATTTTATTGTCAAAAATAGATAGGTAAAAGAAGTGGTTGCTGTGGTAAAACTACAACAGTTAAAAAAAAAGACCAGCTAGTGACGGAGTCATTACTTATAATGACTAAGGGCACTGAAAGTGGTAAAGGAATATATGTTTTTGAAATGCCCTATAACTTCATTAATTGTGGCATTAACTTTTAATCACCCACATTCGGCAAATTCCAGATAGATACACCAAAAGCGATTATTACTAATAATAATCGCTTTTTTTGATTTTGTGCTAAAAATATTAGTAGTTTATATGTCTCAATATGAATTAGTTAATATTTCTTTATAAATATTTTTATTTATTACCGTAACAAAATTAAAAAAGAGTCGTCTATATAGTATAACTTAAAAACGTAAAAACTATGAAAACTTCTAAAGGATTTTTAAACGGTAGTCAACCTACTTCAAATAGAACTAGCAATGTGGCTACATTTTCTGACACTTGGAATTCAAAACGTCGCCATCACTAACTATTAAATGAAATGATCATGAAAACAACTTTTAAAACTTTAACCTTACATTCAGATTTTCCTATTCTTTCTAGAAATCGATCCATCGATGAAAATCTGCCTTTTAATGAAGCCGAAGACGCTAGCATTGCATTTTATATGTAATCGATGATCTACTTTTTTAATTAAAATAGTATTTGAATTAGCCTTCTTAACTATTCCATTAAAAAGTATTGATAAGTTCATGTTTTATTAAGATCAATAATCTCTAAGTAAACTCTTAGAGATTTTTTATTTAAAACACTTTTAAAAGAGTTATTTTTAAACACTGTATAATTGGCCGGTTTAACAACAATAAAAGTGTTAATTTACTTGCACATGAATCTAGAATACAAACACTTACTGGTTTATTGATTAATCTTAAAAATAACACTGAAAGCACCACCTTATGAAGCACTCAATTCTATATTTATTTATTTTTATCTTAACATTAAGCTGCAAAAATGAATCAAAAACATCTTTAAATTTAATTGTTAGTGAAAATATAAATAACACAAATCCACCAGATGGCAGTGACTCAGTAATTTTAACCGATCAACAGATACCATTAATAGAAGATCAAAAACAATATAAGGTAATCCCAGTTCTGGGGGGTCTTACAATTGCATGGGGCATGACCTGGTTGCCAAATGGTGATTTAATTTACACAGAAAAAAGTGGGAAACTATTTAGATTTGATGGAACTACATCACATTCAATTGCGGGCGTACCAGAGGTTTATACTAGAGGTCAGGGTGGTCTTTTAGACGTTACTATTCATCCTGATTATAAAGCAAATAACAAAATTTATATCTCTTATGCCAGCCCGCAAGGTGAGGCGCCTGGCGGGCATACTGCCATTGCAAGTGCGGTATTAAAAAATGATGAATTAACAGATTTACAAGTTCTATATAAAGCCACCCCTAATACAAAAAAAGGACAGCATTTTGGTAGTCGTTTTGCTTGGGATCGCGATGGTTTTTTATACTTTTCTATTGGCGAGCGAGGTGAGCGCGATGTGAATCCGCAAGATGTAACACGCGATGGCGGTAAAATCTATAGGATTCATGACGACGGCCGTATTCCCACAGATAATCCTTTTGTTGAGATAGATGGTGCAAAAAAAGCAGCTTTTACTTATGGAAATAGGAATCCGCAAGGAATGACCACACATCCTATAACTGGCGAAATCATTGCGCACGAGCATGGCCCTCAAGGAGGAGACGAGATCAATTTTATAAAATCTGGTCGTAATTATGGCTGGCCAGTAATAAGCTATGGCGAGAATTATGGCGGTGGTCAATTTGCAGAAAGCACTGCAAAAGAAGGTATGGAACAACCCTTTTATTATTGGGTACCTAGCATTGCGCCTAGTGGTTTTGCAGTTATTAATAATTCTAAATATGGCGACTGGAATGGTAATTACCTTGTAGGATCGCTTAAATTTCAATATCTAGAAATGCTTTATGTAAACAAAACAGGAGTGACCAAAAGAGAAAAACTAGTAGATAAAATAGGCCGATTGCGAGATGTAAAAATAGGTCCCGATGGGTGGATTTATATATCTGTAGAAGGAAAAGGAATTTTTAAGATTGTGCGATAAAAAGAATTGAAGGATAATTTTGAAAGTTGAAAGACTAGAGAAATAGAACGACTTTACTATTGAAATATGTTAGATCACATCTCAAATCCCTTTAAATACCTTATCTTAGTACAACATCAAATCATCATCAAAATTGAAATTTATATCATGAAATATTTATACAGCATTATTATCGTATTATTCTTGATCAGTTGTGGCGAGACTAAAAAAGAAACTCCAGCAGTGGTTGCCGCAACAACCGTTCAAAAAACACCGCTTGAAGAAAGTGTCTCTAGGGGAAAAGAAATCTATAAAGAGCTTTGTATCACCTGTCATTTATCAAGTGGTAAAGGTGTTGCAGGTGCATTCCCCCCGTTAAACCCATCAGACTGGTTGACTAATAAACGTACCGAGAGCATACACGCAGTAAAATATGGTTTAAAAGGTGAAATTGTTGTAAACGGGATGACATATAACAACGTCATGATGCCGCTAGGTCTAGATGACAAAGAAGTGGCAGATGTAATGAACTACACCATTCAAACCTGGAATAAAGGCGATATGGTAACAGAAGAAGAAGTTGCAGCGGTTAAGAAATAATAAGTTTGAGACTATTTAGATAACCTATATTCCAACAGCGAAGCGCTTTATTCTCTTTGTCATACATGACTGTTTTTAATTATTTGAACAATTTTAATTAATTCATTAAAATCTTTATTCAAAGCTCCCCATTTAAATTCGTGATTTGGTGT